>JAKSDA010000091.1 GCA_022360315.1 Pseudomonadota bacterium | reverse complement strand
GCTGCTGGCGGAGTCGCCGGCGCAGCTGCTGGCGGAGTCGCCGGCGCAGCTGCTGGCGGAGTCGCCGGCGCAGCTGCTGGCGGAGTCGCCGGCGCAGCTGCTGGCGGAGTCGCCGGCGCAGCTGCTGGCGGAGTCGCCGGCGCAGCCGTTGGCGGAGTCGCCGGCGCAGCCGTTGGCGGATCCGTTGGTGCAGCCGTCGGCGGAGTCGCTGGCGGATCCGTCGTTGGCGGGTCCGATGGTTGCACTGGCTCCTGTGCCCACACAGAGGCCGGCAGCAGCGCTGCCATCAAGATGGTCATGACGGGTATACACAGTTTCATCATCCATTCTCCTGTAAATTCATAAACTCGATATCCGCACACGGCAGAGGCATTGAGATACGGACCGGCAGATCGGCGGAGTATGCTTGAGGATTTAGTCGACAGCAAGCACCTCGACCGCGAGTATTGCTTCGGATCGACGTGCCGATACTACTACACGATACGACGCGCTGCGACGCGATAACGGCGACAGATTCGCCCGAATGCAAAAGATCCCGTCAGCCGCTGTCGTCGCCGATCGCTGGGCGGGCTCTCTTTCACCAATCGGTTGGGCGATCATCGCCGGGCATCAGATTCAACAATCACTATGAGCAATCACTGCCGGGATCTCTTCCAGCAGTTATGGCCGGCTGATAGTTGCAAATAGTGAGTTGTGGTACATAATTTTGATGATTCGCTGGGTAAAATTAGTTGTTCTGTATTTGATTCTTTAGCCCCCAACCGCAGCGGATGTCGTGGTGAATACTCCTTTCCAATGATACGTGTTGGCAGATTCTTAGTAATTTCAAATAGATAGCAGTTGTCTAAATAGCCACTATGTCAGGCATGTCTCACCTGGATGGTCTTTGAGACGGGGCGGATCAGCGGAGGGAGCTGGATGACGAACGTGGCCAGTGGGCGACTGTCGTAACCGTGTGCGATCCAGGAACATCGGATCATGCTCGGCTCCTGGGCCACAGACAATTGTTATCAACAATTCGCTTATCCTGGCTTATTTTGGACAGGGTTTGGTAATAATATCGTTGGCGGATTTTGTTGTGGCAGCAGTAAATAGCGGCCACAAATTGCCCCTAATATTTATCTATCATCGGATAACTATCTTTTGGTACCGAAGAGTAGTCGGTATATTGTGCCGATTTTGGTACAGAGAAGGTCTTATGGCAGCATGCGGATGCCACGGCGGGGGCGGCATTGCCGAATCTTTCCGGCAGATATGACCGCAGCAGATGGTGTGGTGAATAGGGCGGGCTAGGGCAGGCGCGCGATGGCGATGAACTGATCGGGCAAGACGTCGCTTCGAACCGCGACGTCGAGGCCGGCCGTCGTCAATTCGCGCAACACAACCCGGGCAGCGATGCGGTGCGCCCTGGGTGGACCACGAGGGCTTTCCATGGTGTAGTCCACGACATAGATCGCTCCACCCGGACGGAGTGCTGCGGCCAGCCTGGCCGCGTATTGTTCGCGATTGGGAATATGGTGCCAGGTGTTGACGATGAGAATGCGATCGACCGATGCGGCGGGCAGCTGCGGATCGTCCACTTTGACAGTGCGGGGTTCGACATTGGACAGGCCTGCGCGGGCCGCGCGTTCCTTCATGTATCGCACCATATCGGGCTCAATATCGAGAGCGAGCAGCTTGCCCCGTGGGCCCACGGCGGGGGCCAGATACGGCAAAAAATAACCGGTTCCGGCCCCGATATCGGCGACTGTCATGCCCGGCTGGATATCCATGAGAGCAACGACGTCGGCGGGCTTTTGCCATTTACTTCGGCCCGGGGCGTCGAACCTGGCTGCCCACTGCTCGGCGCGCTCGAAACGGTGACCGAGTGGTGCAGCTGCCTGATGGTGATCGCCTCGATGGCCGTGTGCGTGACCGTGACCTGCGCCGTGGACAGGGGACGATGCCCTGTCGGGGCTGGCCTGACCGGTATTTGCCCGGGGTGGCGAGGAAGCGGCGGCCGGTTGGCTGGCTGCACCGCAACTCGGCGTGACCGGGCACAAAAGCGTGAGCAGAAAGAGTCGCAGTTTCGGTTTGGTGCGATAGCGCTTGGCAATCATTGTTTCTCCCAGGCCCGGATTATTCACCAGGTCGGAACTATCGCGCTACCGGGATGCGGAACGAGAACGTCGAACCCTCGCCGAGCTCGCTGGTAACCCATATGGTGCCGCCATGGCGCAGTATGATCTCGCGGCTGATGTACAGGCCGAGACCGACACCCGAGGTGCGCCGGCGGCCACCTCCCTGAGAGAATTTCTGGAACAGGCGAGTGCGCAACTCTTCGCTCATTCCCGGGCCAGTGTCTCGTACGTCGACCCGGACAAATTCCTGGATGAGGTCGTCCGACGGCTCGGTGGGCAGCCAGGCGCCGATCTCGCTGGCCGGCATGGGCGGGGCTTCGGGATCGGTGGCCGCCACCGCTTCGATCCGGGCGGTAATGCGGATGATGCCGTCCTTGGGCGTGAATTTGATCGCGTTGCCGACCAGATTGGCCAACACTTGGGTGATGCGGTCGGGATTGCCCAGGGTTTTTTGGTCGAGGCCCGAGGTCTCGACTTTGACGTGGACGCCCTTTTGTTCGCATATGGGGTGATTCGAGTCGACCACTCCGCGAATCAACTCGGCGAGGTCGAATGGCTTCATCGACCACTCGACATTGCCGCGCTCGTGACGGGCGAGTTCGAGTACGTTGTCGACCAGGCGGCGCAGGCGTTCGGCGTCGAGCCGAACCCGGCGAAATATCTCTGCCGTGTCGAGGCCAACTTCGTCCATCTCACCGGCCTCGCCGATGTCGGAATAGCCCAGGATACCGGCCAATGGGTTGCGGATCTCGTGGGCCAGAATTGCCATGAGCTCGCTCTTTCGCCGCTCTTCGGCATTGAGGCGCGAATTCTCCACGGCCAGGGCGATCTGCGCCGCAAACGATTCGAGCAGGCCGAGGTCGATGCCGTGCTCCTCGAACGCCAGCCGGCGACTATCGATGTAGATGATGCCGATGACCCGGCCGTGCGCGCGCATGGGCGCACACATGATCTGTCTGAGTCCGAGCGCCACGACGCTCTTTTGCTGGCGCAGATCGTCCTCCTGATCGATATCGGTCACTGCCACCGCCTGCCCGCTGGCCGCAACCCGGCGCACGATGGTGCCGGAAAATTCGGCCTCGTCGCGGGCGAAGCCCCGGGCACCGGGCCGCACGCGCCGCATGCGCTCGCGCGGTCGACCCTCGTGGTCGAGCAGCAAAATGAAACTGCGCTCGAATCGCGTTATGGCCAGGATTTTGTCGAGTGCTATCTCGATCAAACGCTCGATCTCGACGTTGGCGAGGGCCTGGGTGAAATCGAGGAAAAGGTCGAGACCGACCTTGGCGGCGGTGGATTCGGCGGTGGACAGTTCCTCGGACAGGCCGGGCGAGGTTTGTGGCGGCAACAGAGCCCGCTGTCTGGCCCGGGCGACGCTGAGGTCCCAGCGCGCGCCGAGCCCGGCAAAGGACTCGATGGCGGCGCTGAGATAGCGCCGGGCATCTTCGGTGCCGTCCTGTGCGGCGGCGAGTTCAGCCGCTGCCAGATCGACCTTGGCTCGCTCGTAGCGGGCGCCCAGGGTGGTCAAGATCTCGCGCGCGCGTTCGAGAAACCAGGTTGCCGACTCGTAGTCGCCCTGCAGGCGGAGGGCGTTGGCAGCCACTCGGTGCAGGATACCCTCCTCGAGGCGGGTTCCGGCGTCGCGCGCCTCGCGTGCAGTGTCGATGGCGCGGTCGAGGGCCTGGTTGAGCCGTCCCGCTGCGATGTCGAGTTCGCACAGCCGGCGGCGGTTCTCGATGATCGCCTGGCGGGCGCCGATGCGCTGGAACTCGGCCAGCGCCTGCTCGTAGCATTCGCGGGCGCCGACCAGGTCGCCGCGGCGAAACAGGGTCTCGCCGCGATTGCCCTGGATGGTGGCGGCAGCGTGGGCATGGCGGGTCAGCGCGGCCAGTTGAGCGGCCCGGTCGAGGGCGCTCAGAGCTTCGTTGAACTGACCCAGCTCGCGGTAGAGCAAGCCCAGGTTGTTGAGGGCACTGACCAGTTCGCTCTGCTCGTCGAAGCGGTCGCAGAGGCGGCGAAAACGCTCCCACGAGGTGCGCGCGCGCTCCCAGTCCCCCTGGAAGTAACAGGCCACGCCCAGGTTGTTGTGACAGCGCGCGGCGAGTTCCAGGTGGCCGATGGGCTCGGTCGACTCGATGGCTTTCTTGAGCGCGTCGATGGACCGGGTGTAGTCGCCGTTGTGGATGGCCGCGCGCCCGATCTCGAGCAATACACCGGCGATCAGAGCGTCATCACCGGTCGATTCGGCGTCTTCGAGAGCCGCTTCCAGGTGGATGAGGGCGGTCTTGGTCTCGCCCTGATAGATGACGATGGCACCGCGCAGGCGGCCGAGTTCGGCGGAGGTTTTGCGGTCGCCGATCGACCGCGCAGTGAGATGGCCCGCGACCGCGTGCTCCATGGCTGCGGTGTAATCGGCCCGGTACATGAGGACCCAGCCGATGCTGAGATGGCAATGCGCTTCCTCGGCGGGCAGCTTGTGCTCGCGCGCATCGGCCAGGGCAGTCATGAGCAGGTTGAGCGCGGTATCCCCATCGCCCCGCCGGCGCAGCAGTTCACCCAGCTTGCGAGCCAGCTCGATATGGTGGTCCCTCTGCGCATTGCTCTCGTCGTAGGCTCGCTGATAGCTGGCGCAGGCCTCGTCGATCTTGCCGAGGATCGAGTAAATGTCGCCCAGCCGCTCGTCGACTTGAATGGCCAGGGGGCCGGACACGATGGGGCGCAGCCGGTGGTACCAGGCCATGGCGCCGTGATGGTCGTAACTCTGCGCGTGTTCTTCGGCAGCGACGGTGCCCCATTTCACCGCCAGATCGCGATCGCCAATGGCGAGATAGTGATGGGCCAGGGCACCGGGTGGGACATTCTTGTGCTGGCGTGCGTACTCGGCCAGGATACCAGCCGCGCGGCGATGCAAGGCGATGCGCTCTTCCTCGGGAAGCTGCTGGTAGAGCAGGTTGACCACGCGACTGTGGGTGAAGTGAAAGGAGCCCGAGGTGGCATCGGCAAAGACCAGACGGGCCCGCACGGCCTCGGCCAGAGCGGGATCGACTCCGGTCTCCACTCCAATGCCGGCGTCGTCGTCGTCGTCGCCGACCAGTGCGCTCAAGACGTCGCGGGTAAAACTCTCGCCGAGCACGGCTGCTGCGTGCAATACGCGGCGCGTGCGCCGGGGCAGCTGGGAGATGCGTGCCAGTGCCGAGATGCGCACATCGGCTGGCAAAGGGACATTGGCCGTATCTACCTTGAGTACCCAGGCCCCGCTCTCGCGGCCAACTGTGCCATTGTGAACCAGCATCTCGAGAGCTCGGGTGGCGTGGGCCGGATTGCCTCCAGACAGACGATACAGGTCATCGCCCAGGGTCCTGGCCAGATCGGCGCCAAATGCCTGCTCGGCCAGCCGGAACACGCTGCCCCGGTCGATCGGCGGCAAATCGAGGCGCTGGCCCCGTTCGGCGTGACTCAGCGCGTTTTCGATCTGAGCGACTGTCATCTCTCCGCTGCGGGCCGACGGATCGGTTTTGTCGGAGAATGCGCTGTGGCGTGCGGCCAGAACGAGTAGAATCGAGGAATCGGGCACTGAGCGGACCAGATACGACAGCAGCTCCACAGTGGCCGGGTCGGCCAGATGAACATCGTCGATGAGAAGAAGGAGAGGATGGTTCGACGCGATCTGCAAGAGAACCCCGGTGACCGCCTCGGCCAGGGCGAACCGGGATACGCGGTCGGACGGGGACGGTTCGACAGGTCCGCCGAGCAGAGGGGCTAGGGTGCGCCGCCACTCGCTCAGGTCACTGGCGCCGGCGCCGGCAGAGGCCAATAAACCATGAACCAGCTTGGCAATGCCGGCATACGGAGTTTGACTGCGCGCAGCGACCTCGGCCGTGAATGTGTGCCCGCCCTCGAGCTGCACCGAGAGCTTCAGTTCGGCCATGAGTCGAGTCTTGCCGATGCCCTCCTCGCCGCACAAAAGAATGGCCATTCCCTTGCCATCTTTGGCTTCCCGCCAGCATCGCTGCAAGAGCGACAGATCGCGCTCGCGTCCGACCAGAACACCCGATAGATCGACCAGGGGTTGGTAGTCGAAAATTGGAAAGTCGGTGCCGGCAATATCGTTGATGGCCGACAGGACCTCGTCGGCGGTTTGCGGTCTGGCACCGGGGGCCGGGTCGAGCAGAGCACAGGTCAGTTCGGCCAGGTCGATGGGCAGCTCTGGACGGTGCGCCCGCGGATCTTCGGGCGGAGCGCGGCGCTGTGCAGCCAGGACCTCGCGCACGTTGCGTCCCACATAGGGCTGCTCTCCGGTGACCATCTCGTAAATCACGACACCCAGCGAGTACAGATCCGAACGGGCGTCGAGGCGCCCGGCATATACCTCCGGCGCTGCATATGGAAATGTCCCCCGCCCAGTGCTGGCGTTGGGATCGTCGAGCCGGGAGGCGAGACCGAAGTCGACCAGTCGCGCCGCCCGGGTCGGATCCTCTTTGAGCAGCTTGGCGTCGATGAGGATGTTCGACGGTTTGATGTCGGCGTGTACCATGCCGCGGCCGTGGATGAAGGCAAGAGCGCGCAGAACGCTGCCGATGACCTGATAGAACTGCTTGGACGGTACCCTGTCGATGGCTTCCAGAAGCGGCGGTCCCTCGACGTACTCCATGGTGAAGTAGTCATGGCCGACCGGAGTCAAGCCGTAGTCGGAGACCGAGACGATGTTGTCGTGACGAAGCCGGGCGAGGGCCAGGAACTCACTGCGCAGATTGGCCGTGCCGCGATCGCGGGGCATGACCTTCATCGCGAGCATCTTGCCCGTGGCCCGGTCCTCGACCTTGTAGACAATGCCGAGACCACCCGCGCCTATTCGGTCGACGATTTCGTAGCGCTCGGGTGATGTCACCGCGGGCATTGTCGCTGGCTCTCATGACCTTCCGCAAGGGGCCACCACAAGCACAGCGAAACCCAGACCACTTGCGGCAGTTGCGCGCGTCGGGCCCGGGTCGCGACCGGCGTCGTTCGGCGATCCCATAAGAGTTGCGAGGAGTTGCGAGGAATTGCGAAAAACGCAGTCATCGGCAGTCGGTCGGAAAAAATCGAGAAATCGATCCGGGGGACTAGACGAGTGAACCCAGCGTCTCGGCCAATCGGGCCAACCCTCGCCGTATGTCATCCATGGAACACGCGTACGAGAGGCGGGCACAGCCGGGCGCGCCAAACCCCGAACCGGGCACGATGGCGATTTTTCCCACGCCGAGAAGATGATCGCAGAGCGCCACATCGTCCGCGATCACCTGGCCGTCTGGCGTCTTCTTGCCGACATACGCCGACAAGTCTGGAAATGCGTAGAATGCACCGAAGGGCTCGGCGCAGGTGACGTGGGGAATCTTGGCGAGCAGCCCCAGCATCTCCCTGCGCCGCTTGTCAAAGGTCACGCGCATCTCGTCCACACAATCCTGGGGCCCGGTGAGCGCCGCCAGTGCTGCCACCTGGGAGACATGGGCCGCGTTGGACGTCGACTGGCCCTGGATCTTGGCCATTGATTCGATGAGTTCGATCGGGCCGGCAGTGAATCCAATTCGCCACCCAGTCATGGCATAGGTCTTTGACACCCCATCGACCAGAATGGTCCGCTCGGCGACCTGGGGTGCCAGGGATGCAAACGACGTGTAGCACGCGTCACCGTAGACCAGCAGGCGGTAGATATCGTCCGAGATCACAAAGAGGTTGTGTTCCATGACGATCGACGCGATGACCTCGAGTCGGGCTCGGTCGTACAGGGAGCCAGTCGGGTTTGATGGCGAGTTCAGGAGCAGGATACGAGTGCGGTCGGTGATCGCCTCGCGCAGTGCCTCGGGTTCGAGCAGGAATCCCTCGTCTGCTGTCGTGGGTACGACAACCGGTGTTCCGCCGGCCACTGTGACCATATCTGGATATGAGACCCAGTACGGCGCCGGGATGATCACTTCGTCGCCCGGGTCGAGAGTGGCCATGAAAATGTTGAAGATGCTGTGTTTGGCTCCGCAGCTGACCAGCACCTGGTTGGCCGAGAGGGTCATGTCGTGGGCTGTGCTCATGGTTGCAGCAACCGCCTCGCGCAGCTCGGGGACACCCCGCACATTGGTATATTTGCTGACGTTGGGATTCGAATCGAGGGCGCGCTTGGCGGCTTCTCGAATGTGCGCCGGGGTGCCAAAATCTGGCTGCCCGGCGCCGAAGCTGATGATGTCGACGCCCTCTGCCTTGAGCTGTGCCGCCTTGGCCGTGACCGCCAGGGTAATAGACGGTACGATGCTGTGGGCGCGCGCCGAGATGGGGACGGATTTGGTCATGGCGATGTATCTCCCTGCTTTGTGACAAATCGGGCAGCCAGGGCGGTGGCCACCGCGGGTGGAACCAATCCCGAGACATCGCCGCCGAAGCTGGCGACCTCTTTGACGAGGGACGAGCTCACATAATGGTTTCGCTCGTCAGTCATGAAGAACACGGTGTCTACGTTAGGGGCCAGGCGCCGGTTCATGTGAGCAAACTGGAATTCGTATTCGAAATCGGCCAGGGCTCGCAATCCGCGCACGATACAGCTGGCTCCGCGCCTTTTGCAATAATCGACGAGAAGTCCGTCAAACGAATCAAAAACCAGTTTTTCCGAATCATCGGCCACGGCGCTTTTTATGAACTCGAACCGTTCGTCTACGCTGAACAGCGGCGTCTTGCGCGGGTTGGTTGCGATGGCGACGATCACCTGATCGAAAATGCGCAGGCTGCGCGCCAAGATATCCAGATGCCCATTGGTGACGGGGTCGAATGTTCCGGGGTAGATGGCTGTATTATTTTGTTTGTCATTCTGGTTCATGACAAGGGCTCTGCGCCAGGCGCTGTTCGGTAGAATGAAACCTCGGTGTCGCCGTACCGCCGGAGATCGGTTCTTACCAGGCAGCCATGATTGGGATCGGGTCGATTGCGGCGATCGTGTTCTACAACCAGTACTGCGGCCGGGGCCAGAAGAGCACCATTTGCGAATACGTGCAGTATCTGCTGGGCGAGGCCAGTTTGGTACGGGGGATCGACGAAAATCCAGTCAAATAGTGTTCGAATTGTTCGATCAATCGCCCGCGCTGCGGCCAGAGGTCCCGGCGTGCAATGTGAAGTGGATTTCATGCGGAGTGGAGCGGCCGGGCGGTCGACGATTTGATCGGGTGATGCAGCCTCGGGCCCACTGGACGGGCCGGTGATGTAGTCCCGGGTAGCCCATGCTGTGCTCCACTGCCTGACCAGGCTGGAAGCGTCGCCGCGAAAGACGTGACAGTGTTCCTCGGTGGCGAGTGCGGCGATGTTTTCGCGCAGGCAGCGCAGCGCAGTGCGCGAGTTGTCGACGAAATAGGCGATCCCGGCACCACGCGAGATGGCCTCGAGGCCGAGGGTGCCGGAGCCGGCAAACGCATCCAGTACCCGGGTGGACCGGGCAGGTGGGCCCAAAATATTGAAGATCGCCTCGCGCACACGAGCCGAGGTAGGCCTGGTGGTCGCTCCAGGCGGCGCTTTGAGACGCCTGCCGCAGAGTCGTCCACCAGTGATGCGCATGCTCAGGCCCGTATATCGAGCTATCTCGTGATTGTCAAAGGAATCGCGGTCACGGATAGGCAGGCGGCCGGACGGTTGGCCGGAGCTTCCATAGGCCGGGTGCAATCCTTGCTGCGATTGGGGCGGCTGAGTAGGATAGCAGTTTCATGCCCATGCCATACGAGAACCTGGCCGTTCGGCTTGTGGAGTCGGCGTTGCAGCACGACGACAGGGCTGACCGGGTTGCTGTGCGTCAAGGAGCCCGCGAGGTCACCTACCGCGAGCTGGCCGACCAAGTCGCTCGGGTGTCCACCGGGCTGCGCTCTGTGGGCATCGAGCGCGGAGAGCGGGTGGCTGTCCTGATGCGCGACTCTGTGGAGGCGGTTTTCTCGATCCTGGGCATCGTGCACATGGGGGCTGTTGCGGTACCGCTCAGCGAGCTCGCCCGTCCGCTGGACATCCGAGCGTATTTGCTGCACTGCGGAGCCACGGCGGCGATCACCGAGCCCGAACTCGAGCCGGTCATCGACGAGATTCGCACGGAGGTCGATTCACTGCGCCAGATCATCTGCGTTGGCGAGGTCGACAGTGCCGGTGTACACGAGTTTGGCCAGCTGATTGCCGACGCTGTGCCGGCCAGTACTGCTGCTGCAGTCAAGTCCTCGCAGACCGCGCTCATCCTCTACTCTGTGATGGGAGCCGAGAGCGCCGTTCGGGGGGTTCCCCACGCGCACGGCACCCCGCTCGCGGCATATAGTTCGTTTGCCCGCGGCGTCATCGGACTCGACGCCGACGACCGGGTTTTCGCCAGCGCTCGTCTATCGACGATCTACGGCCTGGGCGCGGGGTTGTTTTTTCCTCTCATGGCCGGGGCCGAGACACTGTTATTGCCCGAGCAGCCGCATAGCGCGGCGATTTTTGCGGCCCTCGAGTCATTCGATCCGACTATTTTTTTGGCCACCCCATCGGTCTACGGTCAGCTCGCCCGCGACGCCGAGGACCAGGGTCGCGAGAAACCGCTATCGCGCTGTCGTGCCTGTATCTCGGGTGCCGAGGGCATGCCGCCCAAATTGGTGCCGAGGATTCGCGACACGCTCGGGGCCGGCGTGACCGTTGGCTACGGCCTCACCGAGGCGTTTCAGTTTGTGTTTGCCGGCACTGCTGGCGAGGGTCCGCTGGGCAATGTGGGCCGGCCTGTACCCGGCTTCGAGGCGCGCATTGTGGACGGCCAGGGAGCGCCGATGGGTCCCGACGCCATCGGCATTCTACAGATCCGCGGTCCCACGGTATTATCGTCCTATTGGGGCGAAAAAGCGACGGCTGACCAGTTCGACGGCGAATGGTTCACCACTCGTGACCGCTTCATGATGGACGAGCACGGCTACTACTACCACTGTGGCCGGGTCGATGATCTGTTCAAGGTGGGCGGCAAGTGGGTCTCGCCCATCGAGGTCGAGCGTGCCCTTCTCGCCCGTGAAGAAGTATGGGATTGCGCGGTGATCGGCGCTGACGACGAGGACGGACTGATCAAGCCATTTGCCTTTGTGGTGCCCAACATAGGCCATTCGCCGAGCGAGCAGCTGGAGATGAAGCTGCGCGAGTCTGTCAAGACCCAGCTCGCGCCGTACAAGTATCCCCGCTGGTTCGAGTTTCGCGACAAGTTGCCGCGGGGCCCGGGTGGCAAGCTTTTGCGCTACAAGCTCAGGCCGACCGTCGGGCCCCGGCGGGCCGAGACCGCGGCAGACTCCGAGCGCGATTGAGGTGCGAAGGTGCGAATTTCGGCCCTCGAGCGCGGCGCTGTGCTTGCAGCACTGCTCCGTGCGGGCGATCGCGGGCCCGAGATCTTGGCTCGAATGGCCGGCTCTCGGGGACCCAGGTGCGCAGAGGTCGCGGCTCGGATACAGACCGCTTCGCGCGACCAGCGCGGGCGCGCGATCCGCGTACTGGTGATCGGAGCGCAGTCGCCAGCTCCACCCGGCATCGAGCGGATCCATCCAGAGTGGATCGAGCGGGCACTCGACGGCGCGGGGGAGCTGGTGCGCCGCCACGTACTGCGAGCGGCCGGCCACGGCCCGGCCGGGCCGGGGGGTGAAGGGGATCGCCACGGCCTCGATCCGGCGATTCGCGCGTGGCTGATTCGCCGGATTACCGCCGAGTTTGTGGCCATGCCGACTGGACAGGTGCCGGCAGGCGAGTTGGCAGTTACCGATCTACCGGTGTTGCCTGCAGGTGTTGTGGTCGAGGCGTTGCATCGGTTTGGCCGGCTTCAGCTGGCCTGGGCTCTTTGCCGGACCGAGCCAGCTCGGCTTGCCGGGGTTGCCGCGGCGCTCGGCGAGCCGGACGGCGCCGCCGTGATTCTTCGAGCGGGCCAGTTTTTGCGCGGTAATTCGGCATTGCGTTCCATGCCGGCGATGGGCCCGGCCAGAGCTGTATTTCGCCGTTTCGCCGACCTGGCCATCGGCGCTGATCGCAGTGCGTTGATCCGCGCGGGCAGCCGGGCCCTGGCTGCCAGGGTCGATGCGGCGGGCGGCGATCTGGCCCGCCAGATCGCCCAGCGCACGGCGCCACGCCACGGCCTCATCGTGCTTGCCGAGCTCACCGGTCGGTACAGGGAAGAGCCGCTCGGCGATCTTCCGAGCTGGGACGCGTTTGTCCAGTGTATTGGCGAGATTGCCGGCGAGCGTGTCTAGCCCGGCCCGAAGAGCTCGATTTCGTTTGCTGACCGAGCCTGTTTTCTGGTACTCGGCTCACCTCGACTCGTCGCTCCGCCGAAAAACCGTCACGTGACCCGGAACCTGCCATGACTCGCTGTCGAGCTGTTGTCTGCCTCCTCGTCTTCGGACTCGCGCTCCCTCTGTTGTCGTGTACCGCCAAACGCCAGAGGCGCCCTCCCATCGCGACTTTTGTCATCGACCTGTCCAAGATCCCTGTTGTCGAGTGGGAGCACCAACCTCCGCACTGGCCGTTCACCGTGCCCGCCCAGGCCTGGCGCGAGGCGATCAAGGAGCTCCTGGATATGCCGGCGCCCGCTGCCGACTGGAAGCCGTTTGTGAAGTACGCGTCGCAGCCTCCTCCAGCCGATGTGGACGAAGAAATCTTGCTGGCCTGGTGGAATTCGCCGGCGTTTGTGACCGTGGCACACTCGCCCAGCGAGTATGTGCGCCGCCGTCTGATCGACGCATTGCCCCGCGATCCGACCTCTGCGCTGGCGCTCCGGCACGAGATCGGTAAGGACAGTGATGCCCGCGCATTGATCGCCAGCATCCTGGCCAGGGATGGCAAAAAGCAGCACAGTTCGATCCCGCCCGACGACCGGGAACGACTCGAGAACTGGTTGGCGAAAAATGCCCCCCGCGATCTCGACGAACTACGCCGTTCGGTAGCACAGGCCCGGGTTCCCGAGGGGGAATCTCACGTCTCCGACAACGGTGCGCTCGACGATCTCATGGAGCGCCGTCCCGGCGAGGCAGTGCGCCTTCTCGAAGAACACGCTGAAAACCCGGACCCGATTTTGGCTGCCTGGGCGGTGACGCACCTTCTCCACCATGCATTGACCCGAGGTAAGACGGCCCGGGCAGACCAGTTCCGAGTTCGACTTCGAGCGGTTGTGGCCGACACAACAATGCGGCCGGTTGTCCGCGCCCAGACCATCTTGTCCCTGATGAATCACGACTGGGACGGCCGGGACCAGTGGTTTATGTCTCTGTTTGCCGATCCGACAGTCAATTTGCTCGGCGATGGCCAGTCTTACTGGCTGCCGATCGAGGCCGTGGTCAAGGAACAAGCCGAGCGTCTGGTGCCGCTCGTGGTGAAACTGATCGGGCACGGGACCGATCACACTCACAACCTCGCGGTTCGCTGCCTGGCCCGGGTGGACCGGCCCGAGGCCATGCGGCCGCTTTTGCCGTGGCTCATGGACCCGGACTGGTCGCGCGGAACGACATTGCGCGGCTTCACCGACGTGTGGTCGCGAGCCAAACTGGTCAAGAATCTCGCCACGGTCCATATTGCCGAGGCCATACCGGGTCTGCGCCACTACCTGGCCACAGGCCGCCGCGATTATCGCGTCGAGGCGGCCATAGCGCTGGCCCGGCAATACAGCGTCAAGGAGGCCGTTCCCGACATCTACGAAGCCGTGGCAGAAGCTCATTACGTCCGTGATCGCACTATGATGCTGGAGGCCATCACCGTGCTCGAGCCGATCACCGCCGAACGGGGTCTGGACAATCTCGAGTGGTACGCCCGGGTGATGACAGAGGAGAAGACCCGAAAGATCCTGCAGGGCATGATCGACGACTGGAGCGCTCAAGCCGCGATACCGCCGGGGGTCAGCATTGGAATGTTCCTGGCCACTGAGCAGCCCCGGGTGTCCGATGAGCTGGCCTCGGAGACCTTGCGCCGGAGCCTCCAGCTCGCCTTTCGCGAGCCGGACACGGCCTTCGCAATGCACCAGACCGCCATGTCGTGGCCGAGCATTGTGGTGGCGCGCCATGCCATCGAGGACTGGAAGCGAGGGTTTGTCAACGGCACAGAGCTGCACAGCGTGCTCGAGCACCGCGGTATATTCGCCGACGCGTTGCGCGGCGAATTGCGTGCTTTGTTGCCCGACGGCCGTGAACTTGCCGGCCTGGCAGCGGTGATGCTGGGCCGAGCGGCGCCGATCAAAACCATCCTGAGGGGACGAGATGAGCGGGCGCAGATCGCCCTTCTCGCCGCGGCTCGTCTGGTCCGCCATCCCATCTCGGTGGCCGACGTCAAACCACTGCTCGCCGGTCGGGGCCGCAGACTGACCATGGCAGCAGAACGCTACCTGAAATCGCTCGACACTGGCGAGGCCAGAGAAGCCCTGTACGAGCGTCATCCCGGCGAGTTCCTCATCCTGGGCGCCCGCCAGGATTTCCCTGGCATCGAGGATCCCATGGACGGATTTCACGTGCTGGAGAAGGAGCTGGTGGAGCGCATTCGCACCGATGAGACCATGGATGAGCTATGGGGCCTGGTGAGCTATTCGGACCGCGATGGTGGCAGCATCGAGGTCATCATCGAGGTCCGCGGAGACCGGGCAACGCTCATCCGCGGCGACAGTAAGCGCCTCCTGGCAGACGCCGAGCGGCACGAGTGGGAGACATTTTTGCGCGAGAAGCGCATTCTGGAGCTGCCCCCGCTCAACTCCGATGTCCTGGGACAAGGCTCGGAGTACGAGTTCATTCATCTCACCCGACGCGGTGGCCAGCGCCTGAAGATGAACTACCCCGGCTTCAGAGATCCCGCCTCGCCGTATCATCTTCTGGCGCGGAGGCTGCACTGGATGCGCTGACTACGTCTGTCCAGCCAGGATCCGGTGTTTCCCCGTGGTGCTAGCACAAGTCCCGGCCGGCCGCGAACTCATATGACCCGCGGCTTTTTCTTGTCTTGGAGTTCTTCGGGCAACCTGATATCGACCACGTGGATGTTGATCTCGACCACCTCGCGGCCGGTCATTTTCTCCAGTTCATTTGCGGTGCGGCTTCGCAGCTCGGTCGCCACCTGGCGCAGGTCGTAGCCGTATTCGATCACCACGTCGAGGTCCACGGCGACCTGCTTCTCGCCGATTTCGGCGGCCACGCCGCGGGTCGGATCGTCGCCGAACGACAACAGCGACGTTTTGCCGACAGAGTAGATGCCCTTGATGTCCTTGGCAGCCAGACTCGCGATCCTGGCGACGACAGTAGGATCGAGTCGGATCGAGCCTGCGATCCCGCTGGGATTCTTGGTGTCCTGTTCGCTCATCGCTTTCACGTCCTTGGAATTTGCTCAGCCTACGCGGTAAATGCCTCCGCCGCCTACCGAACGCGAGACCCTTTTGGGGTCTCTTCCCCAGGCAGTTTGATGTCGACCACGTTGATGTTGATCTCGACTACCTCGCGGCCGGCCATTCTCTGCACCTCACGGGCGGTTTTTTGGCGCAGCTCCTGCGCCACCTTCTTGATGTCTTTGCCGTATTCGATGATCACGTCGAGGTCGAAAGCGGCCTGTCTCTCGCCGACTTCCGCGTGAACGCCGCGGGTCGGATCGTCGCCAAACTGGACCAGTCGCGATTTGCCTACCATGTGGATGCCGTCCACTTCGCGGGCTGCGAGACCGGCGATGGTGCTCACCACGTTCTCGTCGATCGTGATGATGCCGCGAACACCACTCGGATTGTCGTCGATGGTGAGCCGCTTCTTCTGATCTTCACTCATATGGTATCTCCTTTTTTATCGGCGCTTCCCGTCTTGTCGGCCCGGCGCAGGATGTTTCGCGCCTGCTCGATGTAATCCACACTTTCGTCGTAGTTCTGCCGCGACAGCGCAGCAGCGGCCCGGTCGATACGCTCGAGAGCGCGTTCGATGGCCTCCCGTTCGGACAACCGGCCGGTGCTGTCGAGCGCGCCGACGCTGTCCTGGATACCGGGTGAATCGCGGCCCGCGGCCGGTCCGAACGTACTTATCAGCAGCCCGATGACGCCGCACAGGATGGCGAACATGGCCACCAGCGCGATCAGGCCGGTTGCGGTCCTGTTCTGTCTTGGTCGAGATTGCATGGCCGGTCCGTTCATCTCCCCGGGCCGCGCAGCGACAGGAGCGCGGCCAGACCGAACAGAATCAGTGCCAGACTGATTGCGCGCATCGGAGTGATCCACGAAAACAGTCCAATCGAGGTCAAAAATGCCAGCAGGCCTGCAGAGATGAAACCCACGGCCAGCCAGCGCCGGCCGATCGGTCGGGGCCAGGAACTCTGGCCGGCCCGCTGCCAGCCGACCTGGACCGAACGCGCCGAGTTGCGCAGTTCTACTCTCATGTCACCGACCCTGTGTCGAACCATGGCCCGCCAGCCGCCGTCGGGTGTGGCACCGCGAGAGGGATCGGGCATAAACAGCCACAGCGCGCCGTAGAGCATGACGCCCAGGCCCCAGGCGAAGCCCAGGATCATGAACGCCAGCCGGACCAGAGTTACATCAACCGCGAGGGCTCGGCTGATACCCGCGCAAACCCCGGCCAGGATGCGTCCCTCGGCGGGCCGCTCCGGGATGTACATCTTGCGTGGTCGCCGCATCAGCTCAGCATCCTGGTCAGCTCTTCGGGTTGCACCACCGTCTCCCGCACCTCGACATTGCGCACCTGCAGTCCGACCAGATCCTCCACTGCGCTGCGAACTGCGGTGCGTACCTCGACACCGGAATCCTTCAGCTTGGTTCCCGGATAGTACTCCACCTCTACATTGACTTCCACCGGGGCCACGACGTATCCACTTACTCGAACCTGGGCGTCGATCACGCCGCGTACCGACAGGGCTGCTTGCCGTGCGACCACGGCCACGCTGTGCGAGTCCACCCACACCCGCCCATGATCGTCGGCGTCGAGGATATGTAGGGTCGCGGTCCGCAGCTGACCTGGTGAACTCCACATACGTTGCAGGATGGCCAGAAACAAGAGGCCCATGACTGCGGCGAACAGGGCCGCCAGCACTCGACCCAACTCGTTGAACTCGTCGAAAACCCCAAAGACCTGATGCCCTGTAGCCCAGTTGCCGATCACCTCGTCCGGCTCGAAGATGCGCAAGCCGACGAGGAATCCGATCGCGGCCATGGCGGCCAGCCCTAGTAAGAGCAGGCTGACGATGAACTTGTACACCGCGTATCCGGTTCTCGCGTCGTTCTTGGCTGAGGGCGACATAGTCGAGACTCCTGTGCCGGATTGCCTTTCACTCCAGTTCTCGTCGCCGCCGGCTGCCGCCAGCCGATTTGGGCACGTACACGTCGATGATGTACACATTGACCTCGGTGACCCGCCGGCCGGTCATCGACTCGACCGCCTCGATGATGCGCTCGCGCACGTCCTGGGCCACATCGCGCATCGAGTAACCGAATTCCACGGTGAGTTCGATGTCGGCCGCGGCTTCGTGTAGGCCAACCTCCGCCTCTACTCCGTGCTGTCTGCGAAATCGAGACAATACGTTGCGGAGACTCGACTCGCCGATCTGGTACACGCCCGGCACCTGCTCGGCAGCGATGCGGGCGATGACCGATACTACCTCGTCATCAATGTACGTATTGCCGCGCAAGCGCGGCGGCCGGTCGGCCAATGGCATGGAGTCGTCGCCAGCCGGCAGGGGACGCGAGCTTTTCTCCACTGCGACGTGGCTTTCCTCAATCGGTTTTGTCTGCGCCATTATTGATTATCCTCGGTCATATTACGACCCAAAACCGTGCACGACCAAGAGTCAGTAACACAGTTATTTGTTGACAGTCAACGGGTTGTACGGAGTGACTCCGAGTGTAATCATGGTCCTGGATAGAAAAACCAGGTCATTGACGACTGGAGTTTTCACATGGAGACGCGACGCGAGCGGAAAAAGCAGCAAACCCGAATTGCGCTTCTTCGAGCTGCAGCCGCGCTATTTGCCGAGCGCGGCATTTACGGCACTCGGATCGAAGACATCACCGAGCGGATCGATCTCGGCAAGGGTGCATTCTACAACTATTTCGACTCCAAGGACGCCTTGCTCGCGCAGCTCGTCGCTGACGGCATCGACACACTCAAGCGGGACTATTTCGACACGCTCGGCGACCACGGCACGCCGGGTGAGCGCATCGAGGCGCTGGTCCGGCTACACGGTGAGTTCTTTGCTGCATATCCCCATTACGAAGTGTTATTCCATCAATCCCGCGGCCTGCTCCACCTGACCGACAAGCGAGTCACTCAGTTGCGCGCGGTGTTTCTGCGTTACCTGGCTCACCTCGGCGATGCTCTGGTCTCGCCAGCGGAGCTGGTTTCCTGGTCTGAGGACGAAAAACTGGACCTATCGGCGGCGGTGGCAGCGGCGATTGTCGGCTACCGCTCGTTTCGTCTGGCTGCCGGCTTGCCACTGCGCGAGGCCACCCCGGCGGACGCCTTGACCGCGGGAGTGCCCCACCTGCTCGAGCAGCGGGCCGCGGAGTGAACCGGGAACAAAGATATTGGGCGACTGAAATGTGCTTTCCCGCGGGGAGCGTCCATGTCGCCCGCGTGTGCTCGCTGTGTCCAATACATGACCAGCGACATGTCACTAAACATGATTTGAACACGAGCCGAATTTCGCCCAGCAGCGGCAGGCCCATGCGAGCGGCTACATAGCTGGCCTGGCGCGGTTGGCACTCCGGTTGCTGTGATACCCACTGCACGGGCGACTCAGTCCGGGCGACCTGACCGGGGGCAGCGTGGCCGGTGCCCTGGCCAGCCACGCCAACGCAGTGCTGCGCGGTTCTGCCCCGCTGAACCCGCCGATGGCCGCGCTTGTGCCGGTCGCGTGGGTCCACCGCGCTCCCTCCCTCGACCCTGACCAGAGGCGCGCTGCACTGACTTCGGTCTATTTGTGGGGAACGATACCCGGTGACGTTGCGCAACCCGGCGTTTTGGGCGTATCACCTTGCTTCGAGGCCATCATGAGCAACAAGGTCAGCACCAAACCACCCAGCGGAACCCGCGATTTTCTGCCGCTCGATATCGCGCGCCGGCAATATGTCATCGACGTTATTCGCGAGGTCTACGAGAGGCACGGGTTCGTCCCACTCGAAACCCCTGCGATCGAGAATTTGAGCACCCTACTCGGCAAGTACGGCGACGAGGGGGATCAATTGCTCTACCGTCTTTTGCACCGGCGCGATGCGCTCAAGCGGGCAGTACAAACGGCGGCGACCGACGGCCGGCCGGTCGCCGAGGCCGAACTCGCCGACCAGGGGCTGCGTTACGACTTGACCGTGCCGCTCGCCCGCGTCATGGCCCAATACGGCCAGCTGCCGCGATTCTTTCGCCGCTACCAGATCCAGCCGGTGTGGCGTGCCGACCGGCCGGCCCGCGGTCGATTTCGCGAGTTCTATCAGTGCGACGTCGACGTCGCAGGCACCACGTCGCCGGTTGCCGAGGTCGAGGTATGCAGCGCCGTGGCTGCGGTCCTCGAGCGATTGGGCTTTGCCGATTTCACCATTCGGCTCAATCACCGCGAGCTTCTGCGGGCACTGATCCGGGCCGCCGACATCACCGACAGTCTGGAGAGCAAAGCGCTCGTGGCCGTGGACAAACTCGACAAGATCGGTCGCGACGGAGTGACTGCCGAGCTGGTCGATCGAGGCATTGCCGAAACCTCGGCGGCCCGGCTCATCGAGCTCATCACCCCGGGCGATCCCGGCGATGCCAGTCCGGACAGTCAAACAGTTCTCGCTCACCTGCGCAAATGCGGCCTCGACGAGTCGGGTCAGCGCGCTCTGGCCGGGCTGGAAGAACTGCTCTCGCTGGCCGCCGAAACTCCGGCAGGCAGCCATCTCTCGGTAGCACCCGAACTGGCCCGCGGGCTGAGTTACTACACCGGGCCGATCTTCGAGATCGCAGTACCCGATCTGGCCGGAAGTTTGGGTGGCGGAGGACGCTACGACGGGCTGATCGGTATGTTCGGTCGCCGGCAGATTCCCGCGGTCGGATTCTCGCTGGGCCTAGAACGCATCCTGGTCGTGATGCAAGAGCGGGATATGTACCCCGAACTGGGAGTTGGCGCCGAAGTGATGCTGTGCTGGCTGGACGTGGATATGGGCCGGGCGCTGGGCGTTGCTGCCCGTTTGCGCGGGCAAGGTCTGCGGGTCGAGACGTTTCCCGACCAGGCCAAGCTGGGCAAACAACTGCAATACGCGGATACCACCGGGGCGTCCATCGCTGCCATCCTCGGCCAATCCGAACTGGACGCAGGTCGGATCACTCTCAAGCACCTGGCCAAACGAACTCAAGAAAGCGTGGCGATCGATGAAGCAGCCGAGGCTGTGGCGCGAATGCGCTGATCGCAACACCACGCCAGAACCAGAAATGGCTGGCCCGGTGAGTTCATCGCCGGGCCAAAGGGTCCTCGATGATCACTGTGACAGTCCGGCTGGACACAGTGCCGGCATAGGTTCCGGCCGGCGGCGTGGCGAGTTCTTCAGTCGCCTGGTAGAACACGGTCAGGCGATAGGTCCCGGCGTGCTCCAGCGGGTACCACTCAAACAGGTCAAATCCGCCCGAAATGGTGTCCCCCGGCGCCAGCGCGACGTAATCCTCGGCTTCGGAAAAATCGCGATCGTAGTCGACGGGAGGATAGGGCGCCGCCTTGCCGGTCGACGCGTCGACGATCTCCGCGAACAGCTCGCGGGATAAGCTGTCGCGGTAGCCGACCGACATCCGGCGGTTGATAACCACAGCGGAGTCGCCATGATTGCGCAGAGTCACCGCAATGGAGCACGGCTCGCCGAGGCGGATGGGTCGCCCGGGCAATTCGACGATGAGAGCAAGCCCGCGTTTGCCGCGCAGTTGTTGCCCCGGTGCTTCATGGGTCGGTTGCGAGGAGGGCATGCTCTTCTTTCTGTGCGCGGACGATCGGACGGGCTCGCCGGAATGACAGCACAAAAGCGACGCCACGATGACCAGGCAAAGCCGCAGACAGGACCGGCTGCTCGGGTCACTTCGGCTTGGTGACCGCATTAAAGCCGTCCATGATGGGTTTGTAGAGGAGCCGTTCGTCCTTCGATGCGCTGCCGTAGCGCTGCTTCACTTTGTTGCGAACTTCTTCGAACTTGTTCCACAGCGTCTTGTGGTCGTTCGCGCTCATCTTGTTCCAGTACTTGAGACACCGCCTGGCGTCCGACATGAACCACTTGAAATCCTCTTCGGGCATGTCCTTGCTGATGATCTCGACCGCTTCGGCCTCGAATTCGCGCTGATTTTTGTTGGTCATGCCAGCGGCGCGCTGCTCGACGTGCTCGAGCTCGTGTCGAATGGTGTGGACGAGGTCGGCCAGACCCCGCTGGAATGGCTTGGGGCCGATCTTGACCGTCGACTTGCCGGGGATTTTTCCCGATGTCTGCGCGTTGGAGGTCAGCGAGGCGTCGTAGCAGATGCTGATCAGGTTGGCGGTCGGCATATTGTAGTGCCGTATCAACTTCCAGATCGCCTGCTTGTGTTTTCCCTTTGCCGCCAGGTCCTGGATGCTCTTCCACAGCTTGTCATTGTCGGTTGCACGTTGCACCTTTCTACCAATGGCAGTGAGCGGCTGGTGCGACGCCAGCCTACCGCCGCCACCCTGCTGAACGACATGGGTCAGCTCATGGGCCAGGAGCTCTCGCCCTGCTCGAGCTCCGGGCCGGTACTGTCCGGCCCGAAACGCCACATCGTTGCCCAGGGTAAAGGCCCTCGCATTGATCGACTGCGCCGCGCGATCACCCCGGTGATCAGCGTGCACGCGTACCTGGCCAAAGTCGGTGCCAAACCGCGGCTCGAAGAATCGCCGCTCGGACGTGGGCAACGGCTGTCCATGTCCCTTTAGCCCCGCAATCGCCTCGCCGGCCCCGGCCGAGGGTGCATGAATTCCACCGGGAGCCGCCTCGGCCTGTATCTCATGGCCCGCGCCGGCGCTCAGCTCGAGCTCTTCCTCTTCTTCCTCTTCTTCGGCGAGTTCGGGGGCCGGCATTCGCATGACCGTATCGGCTGGCGCAACTGCCTCTTCCTCCTCTTCTTCCTCTTCTTCGGCGAGTTCGGGGGCCGGCATTCGCATGACCGTATCGGCCACCTGGTCTGCCTCGCGCTCGTACTCGTCGTCTGGCTCGCTGACCTCGAGCTTGGCCTGCACACCGCCTGCACTCGGCCCATGTGCCATGGCAATGATGCTGTCGTAGACAGACGCGGCTCCTGTCCAGCCCGGCTCGTGGGCATCGGGGCGTCGCTGCAAGGCGAGGTGGGCATCGTGGTAGAGCGCGGCAGGAGATAGCTCATGGTCTCGCGGCTCGTCCATACGGACGGGTTTCGCCACCTTCCTCATCGCTGTATGGCCAGCACTCTGCACACCAGCTTCGAATTCAAACTCGGACGCCGAGCGCGGCACGAACACAGAGCGGTAAGGCGCCGGCCTGCGCGCCAGTCGATAAACCCGTCTCATGATTGCCCCTCGAAGAAAAACACCGTTTCAGCCAGCAGGTCACACCTGATTTTCAGTAGTTTGCCGCGTTGCGCGTGGTGTTACAAGCGCATAAATCACGCCGCTCCGGACAAATTGCCTCGCCCACTGTGGCGATTGCCTCGTCCGATGTAGCGCTCTATCGGCGAGCGTGGAGCGGCCTCTTGCGCTCCGCAATGCAGAAAGGATCGACTGATGCCCGCTGATTTCATCATTACTCATGGCGACATGATAAGAATTACCATCATGCCTCCGACCGTGGTGCCAGCACTCATGGCCCCGGTGCCGCTGGTCGCGTCGAGCTCTGATATGAAGGCCAATATGATGCTGGTCTGTCTCGAAGGCGACGAACTGCCGCCATCGCTGCAGGCGCCGCTGACCTATATGTCCCCGCCATACGTCACTCCCGGCACAGGTACTCTGTCCCTCACACTGACTCCCACCAATACCACAATGAAGACCAAAAACGGCAGTCCCATTCTGATCAAGGGAAGCCCATTTACCGCCGAATTTCAGGTTGTATCACCAGCAATTCAGCCCGGACCGGCCCCGGTTCCCGACCCGGTGAGCAAAAAAACCGGCATCGCCGAGTTCATCACCACCAACGCCCGGGCCAAGGCAGGCTGAGTACAGTTCCCGTCGGGACCCCGGCCGGCAATTATCGATCGGTGGGGATCAACGTGAGTGACGTGCCCGGCAATGCGATGTCGCTTTTCTCGTAGGCGATCTCGACCCCGTCCGTACCGGTACTGTTCTCCACCCCGATGGTTGCACCGGCGCCATCGAGTTTGTGGTCCGGGCCGTAGATGAAGTCGATCGAGCCGTTTTCGTGGAGCACCGCCTGGAGTTCGATCGACAGGTCGCTGTAATCGTAGTGGCACCCTGTCCACTGCACAGTGACCCGCTCGGGCTCGACCAGAACACACACTTCGACGTTGTTGAGATCATCCCACAGCGGCGCGATCAGCGAGTCGGGCTCCTGGTCATCTGGAATGGGGTCGTTGAACATGGTCGACTTTCGCCTCGGCTCTGCCAGGGTAAGCCAGCCATTGGTGGACACGGTGAGCTGCGCCATTGGAATGGAGCTGGCAAAAAAGTCGAAGGCAAACGGCAATGCGATTGGCTGGGCAGAAAACGCCTCGTCGCCCTCGAACCCCTGGTTTCCGTTCACCGGGTCGAGCTGATGGATCTGGCCCTGACTGCACACGTCGCGGTAGGGCAGACTGTCGGCGGCAACGCGGTAGGGCAGTTTTTCTGCTGTGATGCTGACGTCGAACGAGCCGGCGGCGCGGTCCGACGCGCCAACGCGAAACGCGACCCACTGTTCGAATAGCGATGTCCGGGCAGTTGCAGTCCCCGGTGTCGCCAGCCCGGCACCTTTGCTCAAGGTTGCGAGCTCCACGCGGTCGAGCTGGTCGATGGTCAGATCGAGCCCGTCTGCCCGGGCCGAGATGGTGACCTCGTGAAACGGCTCGGCGCGGACCAAAAACCGCCTGGTCTGATCGGCGCCAAGAGAGATTTCGTCCCGGTGGTACGATGTGCCGTGGTCGATCACACCTGCATCGATATGGTCGCGATCGGTGATGCTCAGGTCGTAGATACCGCTTGCACGGCCCGAAGTACCGCTTCCGCTGTCCGAGTCCTTGTCTTGCACCATGACCAGTATGGACCGGTTTTCGTCGACAATTCGGCCCGTGTCCTTGTCGGCAGTGAGAGTCATGGAGTCGATGCTCTCGACCTCGCTGCCGAGCTGTCCGGCGCGATCGGTGGCAAATAGAGTGAGCAATATGTCGCCCTCAAAGCCCTCCCGAGCCGAGCCGGTAAACAACCACCACTCGATTCCATGGGGGTCGAGGCGGAAAAAGTCGGCCCCCGCCTTGCCGAGCGAAATGCCGCTTCTCGGCGTATTGACCGCGATCGCTTCCGGTTGCATGCGATCATATGCATTCACGTTCAGCTCGAGCGAATTGCCCGATGCATCTTGGGCATCTGCCACGGCGAGGTAGTAGCGCCCGGCGGCGAGAAAGTACACAAAACCGCGGTAACTCGAGCACTCCTCCGAACAGGGAAGGCTGACCACCTGGAGCGCAGAATCGAGAATATGCACGAGGGCGCGGGTTGCTCCGGCATCGAGGTCGAGGTCGAAACCGACCACGTCTCCGGCTCCGACATCAAAATAGGCCAGGCGGTACGGATTAATCTGGGGAGTTTGCGGCACATCGAGAGAAACCGCGACGCCCGCCCGAGTCGGCAGCGCGACCACCGCGGGCGCGGTGAAGGTCAGGTGGTAAGGCAGTGGCGTGATGGTATGGGTGTGGACCGGCTCAACCACGAAGATGAGCTGATCGCTGCGTTTCAGGCCAGCCACGCTGATGCTGGCCGGCTCGCCCATGGGGCGCTCGGCCGAGGCACTACTGGCGACGTACTCGCCATTTTCGAGCACGACGATGTCGATATGGGCCAGCTGGCTGTTGGCAGTGGCCCGGCTGATCAGAACTGTACCCTCTGTCACAGCGGTAAATCGGTAGAAACCAGCGGTGCCGTCGAGCAAGCCGTCGTACTGGTAGAGACCATCGCCGGTATGGCCGGCGATTCGCTCATCGGTAATCTCGGTGGCCAGCGGGATATCGATGGTCCGGATCGTGGCCAGATAGCACGCATCGGCGCTGCCTGCAGCAAAATCTGGCCCCATGAGCGTACGGCTATCGGTGATGGTCAAACGATAGTGTCCGGCCCTGGGCAAGTAGACCTGGCGTTGCGCGAGGTCGCCGATCAGCGTTGTTCCAATACGCGTCCAGTGATGGCGCTGGAGCTGGTCGTCGAGGGACTGCACCGTGAAACCACCGACCAACCCACCATGGCCATCCACAGTGACCTCGAGCAGCGTGGGGTTGGCGATTTCGAATAGATAGCTGTCGTAGTCCGGCACATCCAGCCCAGTGAGCTCATCGACCAGAGGCTGGATACATCCCGACAGAGTGGTGTCCGCGTCGGTCGCGGGGAGATTCAGTGAACATGATCCAGGACCGGCGTTGGGCTCGCCACATTCGTCGACATCGGCCACCACGTCGGCCGGATCGCGACATCGATTGCCGACCAGTACGGCGTCCGAGCCACAAGTTGCCGGATCGACAACGCAGGTTGCCGTGTCTGGATTCAGTACGGTTCCAGACTCGCAGATCACGCTGTCGTCGGGCACGCATTGCGCGCCTGCCAGAACAGTGCCCGGACCGCACGTAATGCTGTCCACGACCGGTATACATTGGCCATTGGCGAGCGAGGTGCCCTCGCCGCACGTGGTACCACCACTCGTGCAGTCCGCCAGCACACCGAGCAGGCCAGTGATGATGAGCCCGGTAACAATACTATGTGCGCTGTTTCTCGTCATGCCGCGTCCCTCACGCCATGGTCCTTATGGTTTCGCGTCTATGAGTTCGGCTCGTCGCTGTGACGCTGAAGTGCCCGACCGGTCGAGCTGACCGCGACGCCGCTTTGACCGGCGGCCCGCCGTGTGCCAACCTGTTGTACCGTCCCCGGGGCCGACCCGTGCAACTCCGCTATATTGCTCTGTCAGTAGTGTCTTTGTTGGTTCTTCTGGCCATTGCAGTCCTGCTGGTCAAAGTCACTGAAAGCCCGGTGCTCGAGGTTTCCGAGCGGGATCTGGCCGAGGCGCGGCAGCGCTACCACCGGTCGATTGCTTCCCCCACCGGGAACCAACGCGCGATCGCACCGGTCGCCCCGACCCGGTCAAGGACGCCTGGCTCCAGCCAGGGGAATTCTGCGCGCCCGGCCGGTGCCTCCTCCGCCACGCATTCCACACCGGGACGTCCGGCCAACAACGAGTCGAATGCGACCAGGACCATGTCAGACACCTCGCGCAGTGCACGTGGTCGCGACCTGGTCAGGACCGGGCCGGGCGATCGACCACCGGTCGCCCCATCGACCGGCACAGCCGTTCGGCAGGGTACTCTCGAGGCGCGCATGAACGAAGGCAATCGCCGCTACGATGCAGGGGATTACGAGGCCGCCGTCGAGCAGGCCCGGTCGGTTCTCGAAGACTATCCCGACAATGTGCGCATGTTGCGGGTGATGGTGTCCTCGGGCTGCCTGATGGGCGATGACGATCTGGCCCGACAGTACTACCCGAAGCTTCCCGAGCGCGACCAGCGAGTCATGCGCATTCGCTGTGCCCGCTACGGCATCGAGTTTTGATGCTTCGCTGGCAGCGGGTATCGACAGGTCTTTCCCTGGCGAGTACATTGCAGCGACCATGTCGCAAGTGAATCTGAGAGAACGTCTTGGCGCGGATCCGCCCCGCACCCAGGTGGTGGCCGATTGTGTCAGCCTGGTCGACGATCAGGTCAAGCAGAAGTCTGGATTGACCGGAGTCGCCCTCAAGGGCGCGTACGCGACGGTCAAGCGCATCAAGAAGGGCTTTGTTACCGATGTCGTCGATAGGCTGCTCGACGACTGGCTGGACAAACTCCAGCCGTTTTACGACGATTGGTCGTCTAATTCGGGCACTCGTCCCCTGGCCGAGTATCTGTCCGCACGCTC
This sequence comes from Pseudomonadota bacterium, assembly GCA_022360315.1. Lineage (GTDB taxonomy): Bacteria > Myxococcota_A > Polyangia > Haliangiales > Haliangiaceae > JAKSDA01. The sequence goes on along the minus strand of JAKSDA010000091.1, from coordinate 25,447 downwards.
CGAGGACGTGGCAGAAGCCCTGCTCTCAGTTACCGACGCAAGGGTCGAAAACACCCGACACACCACCGCCAAAAAGGCCTATCACAAGCTGCGCGGCTCGGCCAAAAAGAACGTCGTCGAAGCCGTACCGCCGCTGAGTCGACTCATCGAGCGCCATCTCGAATCCACGGCATAGCGGCGTGCAAAAAGAATTAGTTGCTGCAGCAACTGCAATACTGCGATTGGCAAGGCACTGGATTGCGGGAGCGGTACTCAGCGATCGCTGGTATTTTGCCGCCCGCCCGGACTGGCTCGGGAGCCACCGGGCCGGCAGCCACTGGCCAGCAGTCTGGACTGCTCCTCGATGCACGACTTGATGATGCGCCGGGCCACTCGCGTGGTGGAATAACGCTCCCTGGCATCGCTGGTGGTGCGATTTACCTCGACAACAGCTGCGAGCGAGGACTGTTTGGCCGGAGCCATATGGCATAGATCGCCGATCTCTCGGTCGTCTGGCCTGGTCTTGGCGCAGTTGCACACCTGCTCGATATAGGCGTCACACGCCTCTGTGCCGCGCCGGGCCTCGGCTGGATCGAGCGGCTCGGGCATGGCCTGGCCAGACGACTCACTGTCCCGCTTGCTACACCCTGTAGACAGCACGACAATTCCGACCCAGACCAGAAACCAGGCCCGATGACGAGGCGCTCTGGCGACCACGCAGTGGCCTTCGTATCTCCGGTCATGCAGTCTCATGCTGGCTCGAGGCGCGCGAGCACCACTGAAATGTTGTCCACGCCTCCCGCCTCGTTGGCCTCTGAAATCATCCGGTCGACAGCGCTGTCGAGTTCGGGCTCCTCCCTGGTGATCTGCATCAGCTTGTCGTCGGATAACATGCCGCACAATCCATCGGAACACAGAAGATAATAATCGCCCACTCTGGGCACCTCGGTGATGATATCGACCTGCACGGTCTCTTTCATGCCCAGCGCCCGCACGATCACGTTCTTGTGGGGCCAGTTCTCCGCCTCCTCGGCAGTCACCCGCTTCATCTTGATGTAGTCGTTGATGAGCGAGTGATCCTCGGTGAGCTGACAGATGTCGTTGGACCGCAAGCGATAGGCCCGGCTGTCGCCGACGTGGCCGATGATCACTGTGTTGTCGAGAAAGTAGATGGCCACGCAGGTCGTGCCCATGCCCTTGCAGTTGGTATCGCGCTGGGCTTTCTCATAGATCTGTAAGTTGGCCAGCATGATCGAAGTGATCATGCGGTTGACATCGCCGCGGATTCCCCGATCCACCTTGTACGGCCAGGTGATGACCTGCTCGTCGGCCGTGTCGTGGTAGTAGCCGACCACGGTCTCCACCGCGAGCTTGCTGGCCACCTCACCGAAAGCGTGTCCACCCATGCCGTCGGCCACAATGGCCAGTCGGGTATCAGTGGGCAGAAAGATATAATCCTCGTTGTGGGTTCGCTTACGGCCGATATCTGTCGCGCCGGCGAAACGGACGCGCATTCCATCTAGCGGAAATGACGAACTCACAGCGCAAATTCTACACCCAAGTTCCACAGCAATGTGCAGTGAGAACGAGATCTTGAGTCGTTCCGCCGCGGTCCTTGCCGGGCCCGGGCCCGGGTCGCCCGGTGCGAGTGCGGCTCGAATTGACACCGGCGCCCATCCCTGCGCATGCTTGGACCGTGGATTCCATGCCAGCGAGCAGCGCAGCAGCCGACAACTGGTGGGGCTATGCCGAGGCCGATCCGACCATCGTGGGCGTCCTCGTCCTGGCCATCGCAGTGCTCGCAGTGGTGCATGTAATCGGTCGCGTGAGGCGCAATATGCCGCGGGATCGCGACCGTCGAAACACCGGCCGCCCAGCCGCTCCGCTCGGTCGCAAGTCCGCGTCACATTCTCTGCCGGGACGGTCTGACGGAGAATCGCGAGGCTGACAGTGCCGGTCGTAGCTCGAGGACACGTCCGCGACCGACCGTTCGCCCGGACGATTTACGCGATCGGCGCCAAGCAGTTCACCGGCGATCTGATCATGACTCAGGGCGGGCGTTCCTACCGGATCACCTGGGAACGCGGCGCGATCATCGGGGCCGAGAGTCCATCTCCGGCAGATTCGCTGGAGCGAGTGGCGCTCACCGCGGGCCTGGTGACCTCGACTCAGCTGGGCGACGCTGTGCGGATCGCCAGAACCAGGCCGGAAGTGAGCCATCTGCAGGCGCTGGTCGAGGTCGCTCACCTCAGCCCACAGCAGGTCCTCACTGTCAAACGACGGGCTCTGGCCCATCGGGCTGTGCGCGTGTTTGCCCTGGGCGAGGCAACGTTTGTCCTCGACGACCGGCCCACCCTGGCCCGGGATCGCGACGTAGCACCGCTCAGCCCGCGCTGGCTCATCTACCACGGCCTGCGCACTCACTACAGCGAAGAGCGGCTCGAGGGGGAACTGGCCAGCGCGCTGGGCGCGGCATTTCAACTCGCGGCACAGAGTCGCCGCTGGCTCGGCGAGTACGGACTGGGCGCCGATGCCAAGGGCTGCGTGGCCGAGCTGGAACAGCGCGCCTTGACCTTGGACGAGATCGCAGCCGCATTTCCCCGCATGACCCGCAAGGCGATCCAGGTCCTGATCTATGCGCTTCTGGCCACAGATGCTCTGGCCGCCCAACCGCCGGCGGCACCGGCCGGTCCCCGGGCAGCAACTCGACCGGCCCCGCAAACCGCGCCGGCCCACAGACAGTCGGGGCAACACGCGGCAGTGCGCCGTGCCCGGCCGGTCACCTCCGATCCCGTGCCCGAGGCCATCCCGGAAGAGGACGGGTCGCGCAAGTTCAAGATCCGCACCCGCCGTTCTACAGCCAGAAAACGGGCTCCGGATCCCAGGCAGGTCGAACAGATCTGCACACTCATGGCCAGCAAGCTCAAAGAGGTCGACGCCGGCGTCGATCACTTCCAGTTGCTCGGCGTACCGCGCGGTGCCTCGGGTCAGGCTGTGCGCAATGCGTTCCACGAGCTGGCCAAACGGCTGCATCCCGATCGCCTGCGCGCCACCGGTATAAAGGACGACACCAACAACTCTCATCGACTCTTCGCGCAGATCAACCTGGCATTTTCTGTCCTGTCCAACAAGAAAAAGCGCGCGGAGTACGAGGCCGAGTTGCGGACCGGCGGACAGCCGGGACAGCCGGGACAGCCGGGCCATCAGGCCGAGGTCGAGGAATTTGCACTGCGCGCCATCGAGGCGGAAAAGTATTTTCAGCGCGGTGAGATGGCGGCGCGGCGCAGTCAGTGGGGCGATGCTCTGGCGTCATTTCAGCAAGCGGTCGAGCTCAATCCCGACGACGCGGAGCATCACGCTCTGTTCGCCTGGGCGACGTGGCGCAACGCCCCGGACAAGCAGTCGGTTCTGGCTGCAGTGAAGCAGAGATTCAAGCGCGCCATCGCCCTGTCGCCGCGCAACGTGGCCGCCTATCTGTACCGCGGTCGGGTCGCTGGCGAACTCGGTGATCACGCCCTGGCTCTCGACTGTTTCCGCAAAGTGCTCGAGTTTGAGCCCCAGCACAGAGAAGCCCATACTCACATCCGGTTGATCGAGAGCCGTATGAGCCGGGCCGGAGAAAAACGGAAAGGCCTGTTCGACCGCATCAAGGGCCGTTGAGCTCGGCCATGGACGACAAGACCAACCAGGATCCCACGCTGGCTTATGCGGCCGAGAGCGGCCGGCCGAACACCAGGCCGAGTTTGCGGGTCTTGTTCGAAGGCGGCCGGGGTGTGGTGGATCGCCCGCTGCACTACATCGACCAGGCCGTGCTGCCGATCGGGCGGGCGGTTGGCGACGACGGTCTGAGACTCGACGATACCAGGGCCTCGCGCCAGCACGCGACCGTGCACACCGCTTTTGGCGGCAACCAGATCGAGCTGGTCGATACCAGCAGCAACGGAACCTTCCTCGAAGGTGCGCGAATCAGGCGCATCACGTTGCGAGATAACAGTATCATCCAGGTGGGAAACTCGTTTTTGCTCTTCCGGTTCGAACCCGACATGCGCAACGACGCGACGATCGACTCTCTCGTCGGCGATGCTCCGTCCATGCGACAGCTGCGCAGGGCGATTGTGACCGTGGCACCAACCGACGCCACTGTGCTGATCTCGGGTGAGAGCGGCACTGGCAAGGAACTGGTCGCTCGTGCACTTCACGACGCGAGCGGCCGAAACGGCTCATTCATCGCGGTCAACTGCAGTGCCATCCCGGAGTCGCTGGCCGAAAGTCAACTCTTCGGTCACGTCGCGGGTGCCTTCACCGGCGCCAGTGGGTCGCAAAAAGGCTATTTCGAGGCCGCCCACCGGGGCACGTTGTTTCTCGACGAACTCGGCGAGCTGTCCGCGAGCTTGCAACCCAAGCTTTTGCGAGTACTCGAGGAACACGTGGTAACTCCACTCGGCTCCTCGCAAGCCCATCCAGTCGATGTGCGGGTCATCGCGGCGACCAACGTCAACCTGGGCGGTGCAATGCAGGCCAGGCGATTCCGCGGCGACCTCTATGCCCGCATCGCCGAGATCACACTGTCGACTCCACCCCTGCGCGAGCGGCGAGAGGACATATTGCCTCTGCTCGTGCGCGGCCTGGGCGGGAAAGCACCTCCACTTTCGCCCAAGCTGGCCGGAGCGCTCCTGCTCTACTCGTGGCCATTTAATGTCCGCGAGCTTCTCAAGCTGGCCAAGCATATGCAGATCTACAGCGCCGGAGAACAACAGCTGGAGCTATCTCTGGTCGCCGATCGGCTGGTCGAAATGGCCAACCCGAGCGCACCACCACCCGATGTGCCAGACCCCTCTGCGCCCGGCGAAGGATCGCCAGATCAACGCGAAAGCTCGGATTACCCCTCGGGCCCGCGAGAACCAGTCCCTTCCCGTGACGAACTGATCGAGATCATCAAAACGCATAAGGGCAATATCTCGAAGGTCAGTCGAGCGCTGAATCGCTCGCGCCGGCAGATCTACCGCTACCTCGAGATGTACGAGATCGATATCGGCCACTACCGATGAGCGGCAGATGCAACCACCCTGGCCATACTGGTACATGAGCCGGGCGGTCGACCGAGAGGAGTCGCTCGACCCGGCGATGTGGGCCTCAGTCTTGCCCAGTGCCCGGGTTGTCAGCCCCCTGCCAGACGAATTCGATCGCGCCGCGAGTGCTGGCCATGGTCAGCGAAAATTGTCTGGCGTCGCCGCGCAAAAGGCTGATCTGGCGCGGAAAGCGCGCAACGTACGGTACGGCAAAGTCGCCCAGATCGGGATACTCGGCCCGCACGACATAAAAGGGTCGGCGGTCGCGTTCGATGGACACAGGCGCGACCTCGCCGCCACGGTCGTCGGCAAGAACCAGACGCCAGACCGATTTTTCACCCTTGTGCAGGTCGTTTTCGTTGCGATCCCAGGTGGTCACGAGAAGGTGGACTTCGTGACTCGCGGCCGCTGCCTTGCTCTGCTCCTCCTGCAGCGCTTTTTGCGAATCGGGCGACAGCTTGTGGGTTCGAGCGCTGTGGGCCACGTACGCTGCCCGCCAGGCCGGAGACTTGTAGGTCGCATAGGCCTCGACAACCTGCTGGTCATGGGTGCGCAATACGGCACGCCGGGTCCATTCGCGGTGAACCTCCCGATACTGTCCCGGCTTGTCGGGCCAGGCCTCGCTCAGGGCGACCTGCGGTGGCGGAGAAGAACCGCAGGCAATGGCGATCGAAAGGGCGAGAACCAGAGCAGTGAACGGCGCAACGCCAGCAATGCAGCGCCCGGACGAGATGGTTTTTCTATCGTGCTGATCAGTCATGACTGGGTCGTGAAGTCGCGTTTGACAAAAAGCGCAGTGAGCGGTGCCCGGGCCGTGACAGCCTGGCGGCCGCCTTCCTCGCGATCGACCAGGGCGACCACATGAACAACATCGAGTTCGGCGCCGCGCGCCCGCTCGACGGCCCGCAGAGTCGAGGCTCCAGTGGTTATCACATCCTCCACGATCACCACCGGCATGCCGGGGCGGAGATTTTGCGCCCCCTCGATCCACTGCCCGGTGCCGTGTCCCTTGGGTTCTTTACGCACAATGAATGCGTGGAGCGGACGCCCAGCCAGAAAGCTCACCAGCGACACCGCACTGGCCAACGGGTCGGCGCCCAGGGTCAGCCCACCCACAGCCTCGGCACGGGGCGCCACAGCCGCAATCACTCGCCCGAACAACTGGCCGATCAAAAAATGCCCCTCAGCACTCAGGCTGACCTGCTTGCAGTCGATATAAAAATTGGACCGCTGGCCCGATGAAAGTATTACTTCACGTTCCTGATACGACAGCTCGCGGAGCAGTTCGAGCAAACGCCCACGCTGGTGAACAAGGCTCGGATGGTCGAAGAGATCGTGGCTCATCGGGGACGCGATTTTCGGTCTGGCATGTGCTCGGCCCGAGCACAGCAAAAGGGCGAAGGGACCGTAACAACTGGCCCCTCCCAGCGCAACACGTATGGCACGCGTCCTCGCCAGGTCCCAGCGCAACCGAAGTCGCCGACACCAATCGCCGAAGTGCACAGGGCTCGCCCAGCATCGAATTTGATTCTATTCTGATGAATCCGAACCGGAAACCTCCCATGCCTGTCCCAGCTCGAGCCATCAAACGGCTGACCGGCCGGCCGGCAACTCCATGGCTGCGCGGCGAGTGAGAGCGATATGAGCGCGTGGGGTTGGCTGGCTGTTGCCGCCTCGGTCCTCGCCGTGGTGCTTTTTACCGGCGCCACACTGCTCGGCCGGGGCGACTACCTGCCCAGCTGGCGCGGGGCTCGGCTGTTCCGGCTGTCCCGTCTGGCGGCTCGTTTTTGGGCTTCATGGCTGGGCGCTCACATCCGCCGACTGGGCGCCAGCAAGGCCCGGCGGCAGCGGCTGGATGCAGCCCAGCGCGAGGCCAATGCCCGGCGCCTGGCCGAGACCATGGGCAACATGAAAGGCGCCTTCATGAAACTGGGCCAGATGGTCAGCTTCGTCTCGGACGACGTGCCCGAGGAATACCGGGTCATGCTGCAATCGCTGCAAACCCAGGCTCCAGCCATGGATTTCACTGTGATCCGCGATGTCATCGAGAGCGAGCTCGAGCGCCCGCTCGAGCGCGCGTTTGCCCGATTCGACGAAGAGCCGCTGGCCGCGGCGTCGATAGGTCAAGTCCACCGGGCCCAGCTGCCCAGTGGGGACGAGGTGGTGGTCAAGGTGCAGTACCCGGGGGTCGACCGGGCCATCCGCAGTGATCTCGAAAACGCCGATGTCCTGACCCGGGCGATCGGCCTCATGTATCCCAGGTTCGATCCCAAGCCGGTGGTCGCCGAATTGCGCGCCCGCATCTCCGAGGAGCTCGATTACCGGCGCGAGGCCAAGAATCAGGCCGCATTTGCCGAGCTCTACCGCGATCATCCGTTCATAAGGGTGCCCGGGGTATTCGCCGACCACTCGACTCACAAGATCATCACCTCGGAATACGTCAGCGGCCGCACCTTCGACGACATCGTGGCCACGGACGAGAGCGAGCGCCAGCGCTGGGGCGAGATCTTGTTTCGCTTTGTGTTCGGCTCGATCGTGCGGTTTCGGGTGTTCAACGGCGATCCCCATCCGGGCAACTACCTGTTCGACCCGGCCGGTCGCATGGTGTTTCTCGACTTTGGCTGTACCAAGTACTTTCCCCGCGAAATGCACCACAACTGGCGATCTCTCATCACCGCCCACCTGCGCGGCGACCGGGATCGGTTTCGCCAGCTCCTGGTCTCGCTGTCGTTCGTGGCCGACGACAGCGACCTGTCGGCCGAGGACCTCTACGACTATTTCAGTTATTTCTACGAGTCATTCCGCTTCGACCGGAAATTTCAGTTTACCCGAGAGTACAACAAAAAGTCGTTTCGCATGGTATTGCGGCCAGACGGCCCATTCGAGGGGTTTCACAAAGAACTCAACATGCCGCCCGACTTCGTGTTCGTCAACCGCATCCACTGGGGTGTGATCTCGATTCTGAGCACCCTGGGCGCGGCCGGCAACTGGCATCGCATCCAGCGCGAGTTTTTGTTCGGCGAGGCGCCGAGCACCGAGATGGGCCGCGAGATCGCCCGCTGGCGGTCGCGCTGGCTCGAGCAGCGCGGCTGGTCAGAGGGCGACATCTACCTCACTGCCGACGGGCCGGTCAGTGACGATAGCGGCCCGTCGATGGCCCTGTCGGCCTGAACGCATTGGCGGGCCCGGCCGACTCGTGTATTCTGCCGCGGCCCATGGGAGATGCCTACACGCCAGGCCTGACCGTCACGGCGTCAGCGGTCGTGCGCAAAAGCCGCCGCTTGCCGCTCGCCGGCAAGGTCGTCGCGGCCGTGGGCCAGCGGGTCAGCGCCGGCACGGTGGTCGCCCGCACCGAATTGCCCGGCAAAGTCCACCTGGTCAATCTGGCCAATCGCCTCGGCGTTCTGCCCGATGAACTGGCCCCGACCCTACGCGTCGATCCCGGCCAGGACATCGAAAAAGGCCAGCTTTTGGCCCAGCACAAGAGCTTCTTTGGCCTGCTGCAGTCGTCGGTCGAGTCGCCGATCGACGGCGTATTCGAATCGGTGTCCACGGTGACCGGGCAGGCCGTGTTGCGCCAGCCGCCTGATCCGGTCGAGGTCAACGCGTACATCGACGGCGTCGTGGTCGAAGAAATCGCCAGCGAAGGAGTGGTGGTCGAGACCCGGGCAGCTATGGTGCAGGGAATCTTTGGCCTGGCCGGCGAAGTTCAGGCACCACTGGTCGCAGTGGCCGGCCGTCCCGACATGCCGCTCACTGTCGACGACCTCGACAAGGGTCACGCGCGAAAGGCGGTCATCGGCGGCGGTCGAATCACTCTCCAAGCCATGCGACGCGCGCTCGAACTCGGCGTGAGCGCAGTGATCACCGGCGGCATTGCCTATCACGACGTCAAGGAACTGCTCGGCTACGACGTCGGCGTGGCCGTGACCGGGACCGAACGGCTGGCCACCACCCTGGTGATCACCGAGGGCTTTGGCGACATTGCCATGGCCCGAGAGACCTTCGAGCTCCTGTCCGGCCATGCCGGCAAGGACGCATCGATCAATGGCTCGACCCAGATCCGCGCCGGCGTCATTCGGCCCGAAGTGGTGATCCCTCTCGAGGCCCGGGCCGTCGGTCCCGACAACGGCGACCGGGCCGACAAAAAAGGGCTGGAAGTCGGCGTCGAGGTCCGCTGCATCCGCGCCCCGTACTTCGGTCGCATCGGACAGGTTATCGACCTTCCCGTGGCACTGCACACCATGCCATCCGAGAGCCAGGTCCGGGTATTGGCGGTCGATCTCGGCGACCCCGAGCCGGCCATCGTGCCCCGGGCCAATGTCGAGGTGATCGAACAATGAGCATCGCACCAATTCGGGCGATCAGCGGGTTTGCCTGCGCTCTTCTGTGGAGCGTGCCGGTCGCAGCGGCACCGGCCGACGTTTCGGCACTGTACCCGGGCCCGGTCCGGGTTTCCATTCCCGGCGCCAAACTGAACGAGAACATCGGCAACGACAATGGCAAGCACCTCGTCGTGTCCTGGCGGGCGCCGGGCCATACCGGCGACCGATCGCTGGTCTTCCGCACCCGGGTCGACCACAGCGATAAGGCTGATATTTCGGCCGAAAAAAAACTCATCGGCAGTCTCGTCGGCAGCGTGGCCGAGGTTGCAACTGCAGTTGGTCGATGGACTCTGGTCGCGGTGACCGACCAATCCGCGTACACCGACGAGGTCGAGCCGGGCTCGAGTTACCGCTATCTCGTCGTCACAGCGCGGCCGTCGCTATCGGATCCCGAGCGGGTCGGTCTTCTGTCCGAGCCCGCGCCGAGCCAGGTGATCGCGCCCCGAGCGGCTTTCTTCGATGTCGACAGGTGGTTTTTCCTGGTCATCATCGGACTCATGGCCGCTGTGCTAGGGCTTTATATCTGGCTGGTTCGCAGGCGCCCCGAGCGGGCATTCATCCGCCGTATTCCCGGCGTCGACGCCATTGAAGAGGCGGTCGGTCGGTCGACCGAGATGGGCCGGCCCGTGCTCTATGTCACCGGTGTCGAGGAGATCCAGGATATCCAGACCATCGCGTCTCTGTTGATTCTCGGCCATGTCGCCGAGATGACCGCCGAGTACGACACCGAGCTCAAAGTGGCCAACTATTTCCCGCTCACTATGGTGGTGGCCGAGGAGATCGTCAAGCAAGGGTTTGCCAATGCCGGCCGCATCGACGCCCACAAGCCCGAGAACGTCATGTTCATTTCAGCCGAGCAGTTCGCTTTTGCCGCCGGGGTCAACGGCTTGATATTGCGCGACCGGCCGGCCACCAACATCTATCTGGGCCGGTTTTTTGCCGAGTCACTCATCCTGGCCGAAACCGGGTATGTAACCCGGACGATTCAGATCGCGGGTACGGCCGAGCTCACCCAGCTGCCGTTTTTTATCGCCGCCTGCGATTACACTATCATCGGCGAAGAGCTCTATGCCGTATCGGCGTACCTATCCCGCGAGCCGTCGCTTCTGGCTATGCTCAAGGCGGCCGACGCGCTCAAACTGCTCATTATGGGCGTGATCGTCATCGGAGCCGTGGCCGCCACGCTCGGCTGGTTCGAGGTCGGTCCCTGGCTGGTGCCATGAGGTTTGGGGCCGTGAGGACGATGTCATGAAGAAGCAACTGCCGCTGCTCATCGGCATGGCCGTGGGGCTTTATGCCATTGCCGAGTTCTTCATTCCCTGGCATGGCCTGAGCGGACCCATGGAGATGCTTCTGCGCTGGGGCCAGGTGTTGGCGGCATTTGCTTTTGTACTCGGTGGAGTCAACGTCATTCAGGTCAACTGGCCCAAGATCCGCCGGCGCGAGCCCGATTGGCAGTACAAGGTTCTACTCCTTGCCAGCACGGTGATCATGGCTCTTGTCGGCATCAAGTGGCACACATTCGGCGGCGAGCGCCAAAACGGCCAGGTCCACATCGCCGCGGCCGAGGCCGCGGGCGAGCAAGCGGTCATCCGGGTGGTGACCGCCCGCGACGACGCGGTCATCACCGTGTCCGGCCAGCAGGTCGATGGCCGCGATCCGCGGCCTCGCCCGGTCGAGTTTGCCCTCGCTCCGGGTAGCCATGTGGTCAAGGTGCGAGTCGACAATCCCGATTACGGCTACGGCGAATTCAGCGAAGAAATCGCGGTAAAAGCCGGACAAGTGGCCACCGTGACCACCGATCTGGTCACTCTATGGGGGCCGACTGGGCGCGCCTACCAGTGGGTATATCGCTATATTTTCGACCCGTGCAACTCGACCATGTTTGCCCTACTGGCCTTTTTTATCGCGTCGGCGGCATTTCGTGCGTTCCGGGCCCGCAATGTCGAGGCCGCCCTGCTGCTCGGCGCGGCCATTCTCATCATGCTCGGCCGGGTGCCCATCGGCCGGGCCATTTCCGATTTCTTGCCCGAGTTGTCGGACTGGATTGTCGACATTCCCAACAATGCCGGCCGTCGGGCCATCATGATCGGGGCCGCGCTCGGTGCCATTGTCACCGGTTTGCGGGTCATCCTCGGCCTGGAGCGGTCCCATCTGGGGGCGGGAGAATAGCGATGCCCAGTGCACAACAGGTCCATTGGACCGAAAAACTGCAGACCTTCGATCGCCGGTGGATTTTTCTGGCCATGGGTCTGGCCATCGTCATTCCCCTGCTCCTGCCGCTCGAGTTGCCGATCAAGGTCTCGCCCATGGTGCGCTCCATCTACAACGTAGTCGAACAGCTCGACGACGACGACGTGGTGTTTTTGTCGGTCGATCTCGACCCCGCGTCCACCCCCGAACTCGAGCCCTTTTACCGGGCAGTGGTCCTGCACCTCAAGCGCAAGAACATCAAGCTGGTCCTGGCCACCACCTGGTACCAGGCACCGCCTCTGGTCGAGAAATGGATCCGACAGTCCCTCGACCAGGCGCTCATTCCGCCCGGCGGGGTACCCGGCTACGACGGCCCGCCCGACCGACCCTACAAGAACAACGTCGATTATGTATGGCTGGGTTTTCGCGAGGGCAAGCTAGCAGTCATGCAAGCCATGGGCAAGGACCTGCACAATACCTTTGACGGCCGCGCTGCCGACGGCACCGCACTCGACCAAATCGCCATGATGCAGGGCATCAAGCGAATATCCGATTTCGACCTCATGGTCATGGTTTCAGCCGGCTTTCCCGGCATCAAGGAGTGGGTCCAGCAGGTTCAAACCCGCTACGGTGTGCGCATGGTCGGCTCTTGCACTGCCGTATCGACCACCGATCTCACACCGTATTACGATGCAGGCCAGCTTTTGGGCCTGGCTGGCGGCATGGCAGCCAGCGCCGAGTACGAAAAGCTGGTCGGCCGACCGGCCCAGGCCACCGAGGGCGCCGACGTGCTCAATATCGGCCATCTGGTCATCATATTGGCCATCATCTTTGGCAATATCATCTATTTCATCGACCGCAGCCGCAGGCGGAGGGGATTGGCGTGATCGAGCTGCCGTGGATCGAGGTTATGGGCCACTGGTTGGCCATTTTCCTGACCTTCTGTATCCTGTCCTTTTTGTACAAGGACAACCCGTTCTACAAGTTTGCCGAGCATCTATTCATCGGCGTATCGATCGGCTACGTGTCCACCCAGCAGTACTACAACGTACTCCGACCCAAGCTGATCGAGCGTATTGGTGCGGCCGACTATTGGTATGCCAACTGGGATCTCATCGCCCTGGCCCTGACCATGTGCATGTTCGTCAAGACCATCTCTGCCCGGTGGTCGTGGGTCGGCCGCTATCCGCTGGCCTTTATCATCGCTCTATATGCTGGGCTGCAGATCGTCGGCGTGACCCAAGCCGACCTCGGCCAGCAGATCAAGCGCGCGACCAGGAGCCTCGACGCGTCAAAGATCGACATCAATACAGCCGATCGAGAAGAATTGGCCCGTTTGCCCGGTGTATCGCCTATGGTGGCCGAGGCCATCGTCACGGAGCGAGCCAAAGAGCCGTTCACCAGCATCGACCAGATTGCCCACATCGAGACATTGAGCGCGGCCGAGCGCGACTTGCTGGCCGGGGCGCGGGGCAGTGTCACCGGGCTGGACGCTCAGGCCACGGTCGCCGGGGCCGGCAAATACTGGTTTGGCATTTTTTCCAATCTGCTTTTATTGCTCGGGCTCATCGCAGCGCTGGTATATTTTTACTTCTCGATCGCCCATCGCGGAGCCATCGGCGTCGTGTCGCGTTTTGGAGTATGGATATTGATGATCGGATTTGGTGCCAGTTTTGGGTTTACCGTGCAGGGTCGTATTGCGCTCGCCATTGGCCGGGCTCAGTACGTCTTGGGCCGCAAGCTGGAGGCCGCGCAGCGCGAGCAGGTCATGGGGTGGCTGGTTGCACTGATATCCATCACGATCATCACGGTCGGAATCGCGTTATGGGAGCGTCGACAAAAACGCGGATCCGATGCCACGGATGCGGAGTCGATTTCCGACAGTTGATGTCCGACAGTTGATTCTATGGTCGAGAGCGAGCAACCATGTCCTACGAACTTCAAGTCGGCTGGCGTTATCTGTACCGCGGCACCCGATCGCGGCATCCTTTGTACGGAGCGTTTGCCAGTGTCGCGGTCATGGTACTGGGCATTTATCTTCTTCTGGCTTCCAACGGCAGTTCTCCGGCCGGGGTGATCACCACTGCATCGGGCATGTTTGCCACAGTGGTATTTGCTCTACTCAGCTTGTTTTCGGTGTTCACCGCGGTGGCGGTCCTCGGCGTGGTCCTCGGCGTGGCGGCCTTGACCGTGGTGTTGGCCGTGACCACGGGCTTTCAGAGCGAGTTTCGCGAAAAGATCCTGGGTGTCAACGCCCATGTCATCATCATGAAGACGAGCAACGATTTTGACGAATACCGCGACGTCGAAGAGGTCGCCCGGGGCATCGATGCCGAGGTTCGGTCGGTGCAGCCATTTATTTTTGCCGAGATGCTGGTCACCCGCGGCAAGCCCGAATTATCGGGCGGGGTCGCCATCAAGGGCGTCGATCCCGAGCGAGTGGCCTCGGTATTGGACCTGCAGAAACACATGGTCGAGGGGTCGGTCGAAGTTCTCGGCCGCGAGCCCAAGGACGGCAATCCCGCTCCTATCATATTGGGTCGCGAACTGGCTCACAAGCTCAAGGCCAAGACCGGCGACCATCTCACCGTGGTCGCGCCATTATCCAACGTCGACTTCGAGACCTGGTCGGTCACGGGCGATGCTCCCAAGACGCGCAAATTTTCGGTTGCCGGCATCTTCTACAGCGGCTTTGACGAGTACGACCGCCGGCTCATGTACGCTTCGTTGCGCCAGGTCCAGGAGCTGTTGGGTCAGGGCGACCAGGTCATGGGTGTGGAGTTGAAGGTAGAAAACGTCGACCGGGCCCGAGCGATCGCCGACAAGCTCGAAGCCGCGCTCGGCGCGTCCAAGTATGTGATTCAAGATTGGTACGAGCTCAACCGAAATCTATTTACCGCACTGACGCTGCAAAAAATTGTCCTGGTGATCATCTTGACTCTCATCATCATCGTCGCGACCTTCAACATGGTGTCGTCCCTGACCATGATGGTTATCAAGAAGACCCGCGAGATTGCCATATTCAAATCGATGGGGTCGAGTTCGAGCAGTGTGGCACAGATGTTTCTCGTCGTCGGCATCACCATCGGCGGAATCGGCACAGCGATCGGTCTGGCCATGGGTCTGGTTCTCTGCTACGTGGTATCCGAGTATGGTTATCAGCTCGACCCCAAAGTCTATTTGATCGATCAACTGCCGATCGCCATCAATCCGATCGAACTCGCCATCTTTGCCGTGGTCGCCGTGGTGATCAGTGCTGTGGCCACCCTCTTTCCCTCGACCAAGGCGTCGTCCCTGCGACCGGTCGAGGGACTGCGCCACGACTAACCTGGATCGAACGGTGGTAAACGTTGTGACAAACGAGTCTGTAGTCGCGTCTTCTCGACACATGTACAACCTACCGGCTTCGAGGACCGCGTCCGGTCCCGCAGTCCTGGCCACAGTGGCCGTGGTCATGGCGATCGCGGTCCTATCCTGTGCCGGGCCGACCATCGAGGTCGCGCAGCCAGCCGAGGTGAAACGAGCCGAGGGGGTCGAGGCGTCAGATTTTGTAGTGACCGATTACCGCGGTCGCACCATTGCGCTCGGCGAAGAGTCTCGTGACGCGGTTGTGGTCTTGGTCTTCTACCGCGGCCATTGGTGACCCTGGTGTCGCCGTCAACTCGGTGAGTTGGCCCACGAGCGAGCCGCCTTCGAGTCGCGCAATGTCCGTATCATCGGCATCAGCGCCGACTCGATAGAAGAGACGCGCGAGTTCGCCGCGACCTACAGCCTACCGTTTCCCCTGATCTCCGACCCGGATAACCAGTTATCTCGAATCTATGTCGGCATCGACAGCGACGGGTATGCACTGCCTGGAGTCGTGGTCGTCGCCCCGGTGCGGAAGGTCGTGTTTCGGCAAGTCGGCGGAGCTCCCGGCGATCGCGTCTATGCCGGGGATTTGCTCGAGGTCGTCGATCGATTTTCATCCGATATCGGGACCAGGGCGACAGTGGCCGGGCTCAGTGGCGGATTTGCCCCGCTCGAGCGTATCCAGCTGCGCCTGGCAGCCAGTCTCGGCCTGGCTCAGCGGACCAGCCCATCCGATGATCTCGGTTTTTCTGTGGGTGGCGAGGTGGCGGTGCTCTACCCGCTTGGCAATCACGTCATGCTGGGCGCACTGCTTCGCGGCCTCGCCGTCGACTCGACTCATATCGACACTGATGCCCTGCTTCGGCTGCGTTTTCCGGTCCTTTACCAGCAAGCCGAACTGTACGTGCAGATCCCGTTTGGCCCGACCGTGCACGCGACCAATGAAGATGGCGACAGCAATGAGCAGCTGGGCTGGAACGGCGGCGTTCAGACCGGGCTTCAGTTCTCCCTCTTACCATCCATGGCGATCTTTCTCGAAGGCGGGGCGAGCCTTCACCGTTTTGCCGGACGCGGCAGCTCTGCTACCCGCACCGAACTGCGCTACACCGCAGGTGGTGGCGTCGGCTTTTTGTTCTAACAGCATTCGGGAAAAATCGTTTTTCCCGAATCTGCGTGCGTCCCGGCCGAGAGCGGCGATCAGCCGATTTCGGACGCATGGGGCACCCGGCGAGAGTCCGCCGGAGGGCTTTGCCCAATAGTGGTAGCGGCGTTCGGGATTTTTCCCGAACGCCGCTAGAGTTCAGACAGCGGATCCTCGACCCGGTGGATCGGCGAGGACGGCGACAGAAGCTGGCTCTTGAGGCCGAGACCGCGCAATACGTCACCCGAGGCGAAGACCGCGCCACCGGCGACCACATGATCGCCCGCAACCGCGGGAGTCCAGGACGAGCAATCGAGGAGTCGTCCGCTCTTGACCTGCTGGCCCTGTATGACCGCTTCGTCGACGTGAAGATAGAGGTTCACCCGAACGCGCGGATCGCAGGTTGGCCGCACTCGCATGACGTCGAGCAGAGATAGCGCAGTATTGACCTCTTGCTCGCGCAGGGCGGCCTCGGCAGCTGGATCGCTGGGCAGGGAGGTGACGAATAGGGCGGAGTTGCCCCGTTCGTAGGCGAGCAGAAAACCGCGCGCTTCGAGCACCCGAGCAGCCTCGGGGACCAGTGATTCGAGGTCGTCGAGCAAGGCGTCGTCGGGCTCGTCGAGCGCATCGGCCTCGGCTTGCACATCCACAAAAAGACCGAGGGCCAGCGTGGCTGCATCGAGACCAGCACTCTTGCTCGGGGCCGATTCGCTCTCGTTCTTGGCAGCCCAAAACGCCGCAACAAAATCGGCTACCGATTGATAGCGGGCGTCGGGCTCTTTGCTCATCGCCTTCATGACAACACTGTCAAAAATCGGCAAAACGTCGCCGTAATGCGACGGATGAGGCGGATATTCTTCGAGATGCATGGTCAAGATGGAGGTCGGACTGGCCCCGGAGAACGGCGGGTGTCCCACCAGCATCTGGTAGGTGAGCGAGCCCA
The DNA here is from genome assembly GCA_022360315.1 of Pseudomonadota bacterium. GTDB lineage: Bacteria > Myxococcota_A > Polyangia > Haliangiales > Haliangiaceae > JAKSDA01. Next base: position 8,386 of record JAKSDA010000091.1, on the reverse strand, counting down.
GTGCATAGACATCAGTGCGAGCATCGACCGCCTGACCGAGGATCTGTTCGGGCGATATACATGCCGGGCTGCCGAGCAGTGAACTCGATAGGGTGAGCTTGGGACCCTGATTGCCCAAAAGCTTGGCGATGCCAAAGTCGAAGAGAACCACCCGCAACTCGCGGTCTGTGCCGCTCAAGAACACGTTGGACGCCTTCAAATCGCGATGGACGATCCCGTGGGCGTGAGCAGCCGTCAACGCGGAACCCAGCTGGTCGAGTATGGGCATTACCTTTTCGGGCGAGAGGGTGCCGCGCAGGGCGATATGCGTGCCGAGATCCTGTCCCGTGAGGTACTCCATGACGAGATAGGGCCGACCGTCGGGCAGCCTGCCGTGGTCGTAGAGATCGACGATGTTGGGGTGGCGCATGAGCGCAATGGCCCGGGCCTCACGCTCGAGCCGCAGGACCAAAATCTCGGAACTGACCAGATGAGCGTGCAGCACCTTGATCGCCGCCACCCGCTCTGATTCGACATGGATCGCACGCCATACGGTCCCAAAGCCGCCAATAGCGATTTGTTCCTTGATCGAGTAATCACCGATCCGCTCGCCGGGCCTCACGTGGTCATTTGATGATATCATTAATGACTGCGGAACAGCGAAGGGGAAGGATAGATTCGACTCGCAGGCGCCTCTCTCAAAGACAGACGCCGGATGGACTTGCTATACAATCCCACATGGTCCGAGAGGCCCGGGTGAGATAGGGCCGATGAGAAGAATCCCGCGGAGCGTACACGGCATAGGCGAACAGACACTACAGCATGCAAGTGCAGTATCGCACCGGCGATCTCGGACCAGTTGAGACTGTATAAGTGACCTCGAGTCGTACAACTATGGGCAAGTGCGGCCGCACACCCATACACCACCACCGCAACTCGTCGCACCTCCGATTTCGTGGCAGCTGGAGATACTGCAGGTCGTCGCTCCACTGCATTCCAGAAGGCACGACGCGCCGTTCGTGCATTCGAGGTCGCAGGTGCCTGCCGACTTGCAGTCGGCCTCGCACTCGGTTCCCGCGTTGTCGATATCATCGCAGTACACTTTCGCGTTATTCGCATTGAAGGCGTCGACCTTGGCCTTGGCCCCCGAGTTCACGTTGGCGGTGAAATCACCGGTCGAGTCGGCGCCGTCGAGCGTGCATAGATCGTCGTCCTCACAGGTCGCGGTGCAGTGGTTCGAATCGCGACAGCTCAGGATCGCTCGCGTCCCGGTGTTGGCAGCCTCGGTGGCCAATGCCGGACTGGTGCAATTCGAGCCACTGCCGCAGGTCTCGTCTTCGTTGTCAGGGTTGGCGTCGACCAGGAACACGCTCATGGTGTACGTGTACTTTACACCGCCCCCCCAGCAGTTCTTCCAGCCGTACCGGTCAGAATAATCGTCGCAGACGTCTCGACATCGGCCGAGCGACACAATGTCGCCACATCCCGTGTCGCCGTCCGTGCAGACTCGATCCGCGCGAGCGGCGGGGCTATGGGCACTGGCGATGTCGTAGTCGTCACCCTGACACGAGTACGTGTAAATCGGGTCGCTCTCCTGATCGGCCACAAATACCTGGCCGAAAAACGTCCCCTCGTAAACCTGGTACGTAGACAACTCTGTCGCATCGGCAAGGAGTTCGTCGATCACCCGAGCGGAAATCGTAACCGAAATGCCAAATGCATTGACATGTCCGACCAGACAGGCAGAGACAAGCTCCTGCTCGTTCGCACTGATTCCAGTAGTTTCCCAGTTCGGCGCCAGACCCAGTAAGCCGGGGAATTGATAGGTAGTACTACTATGGGTCGCTTCAAGCGTATCACCTTCATTCAGCGCACACTGTGCGATGTAGGTCAATAGTTCTCGTCCACCCTCGGTCGTTTCCAGGTCCTCCAGATCACCGGCTACCAGGGTACCGTCTGTCAATCGGTTGATCGCCAGCTTGTGGGTGGCAAGGCTGTTGCCCGAAAGCTTGTTGCCCGAGAGTTTATTAAACGCCAGGGCATTTAGGCTGACCAGAGATTTCCTCTCGTAACCTACTGTAACTTCATCATTATCAGTGTCAATGCAGCCAACTTGAGAGAAAGCGAAGACGACGGTGAGAACGAGATTCTTACAACGCACGACATATCCCCTTTTGCTGTGTTTACAACTGAAATGGACTTTTCTACCGATATCAAATTTTCTGAATTCGGTAAAACTAAATTTTTCCACTTATGTATTTTTTTGCCAAAATTGTAAACGAAGCATACACACCTTCCCACTGCGTGGCCAAATTTCCTATTTCTCTAGGGAGGTTTTGGTGCAAAGTTGGACCAGGTAAGCTGGTCCGCATAGAATGGATCAGTTGAGTTGGTCTGAACGAATTAGACCGGAGGGGCAGGTTTGGGTGATTACAAAGCCGAGGACAGGCCAGGTGGGAGTTTTTCTGCTAGCTCAGCAAACGACTGACGCCAGGTCGGCTGCTCATCGAGTTTTGTCTGGGCCTCGGCGATTGCATCGGCGGCTTGTTGCCAGCGGCGTGACTTCCAGGCGGTGCGGGCGCAGAAAAACAACATCTCGAGAAACTCCTCGCCGGGAAGGTTACGCCGGGCGATTCGGAGTAACTCGTCCCACGCGCTGGAACTACTCTGCTCGCTCAGGGTCAAGTCGAGCACTGCAGTGGCGATTTGCTCGAATCTGGTGAGACGTTTCGAGTACGCCAGCGAGCGCACCTCTTCGAGCATTTGGCGCGCCTCATCGACATGGTCCAGCGCTGCGTGAATTCGCGCCAGCAACAGTGCATCTGGTGGGGTTGGCTCGGGCAAGAAACGCTGCAGTGCGTAGGCCCGGCGGGCCAATCGCAGCGCTTCGGAATGACAGCCACTCCAGTGAAGAAACTCGGCCAGATTGTGCGTGGCGATGCGTTCGAGCGTCGGCTGTCCGATCTCGCGCGCCAATTTCACCGCCCGGCGCAGATCCTGCGCGATGTCTTGCACCGCTTTTTTTACGGAACTGAGGATCACGCGATTGCAGTACGCGGTGCAGAGGTGAAATCGGTCGCCTGTTCGCTCGCACAATGCGATGACCTCGCCAAAGCGCTTCTCGGCATCGTCGAACTCTCCGACCGCGACGAGCGCGAGTGCGAGCAGCAAGAGCGCGACGATTTCGGTTTCGTGGTCGCCGCAGGCTGCCGAGCGCTCGGTCGAGCGCACGTACAGTTCTATGGCCCGATGCATCTGTTCTTTGCGGTAATGAGAGCGGGCCAGGGCATTGAGGTATCGTCCGCTGAGCTCGACTTCGTCTGAATCGGAAATCAAACGCTCGACCGCTTCCACACGATTGGCCGATTCGTCGTACAACCAGGCCCAATCCAATGCGGTCGCTTCCTCGAGGATCAGGGTTGCCAACATCATGCGGTCGCCGTCGTGGACTGCGTGCTCCTGGGCCGCGCGCAGATCGGCAAGCGATTCGCGATTGCGCTGGATCCGATAGCGGACGCGCCCGCGTGCTCCCAGCGCGCGAGCCCGGCGCCCATGCTCGCTCTCGCCGATGAAGGCGAGCGCGGATGTGTAGTAGTGGTCGGCGTCCACATCGCGATAGTTGTCGCGGGCGCGGTCTGCCAGGGCTAGATAGGCATCGGCGGCTTCGCTGGCAGCGCCGGAGGCCCCGGCGTGACGCGCTCGGGCTGCCAGCACTCGGTCCAAAAGGGAATCGCAGGGAGCGGATCGGCCGGGGATTACCGGGGAGCGATCGCCGTGCTCGGGAGAGCAATGGGTGCGCCAGAAGACCAGGGCGTCGCCGTGAATCAACCTGCGCTCTCGTTCACCGACCAGTTTGTACACCGCGTCCTGAAAAGCGGCCTGCCGAAACGACCACACTCCGGGCTCGTGTTCCTCGACAAAATCGAGATGCTTCAGTTCGGACAATCCAACATCGGTATCCATCGAGGTGCTCGCGGCGCCGCTGTGCCCGGCAGCGTCTTGAACCCATTCGAGCTCATCGCGCAAGAACTCGACGCCCAGTACTGCACACAGCCGCAAACAGGCGGCCAGCTCGGCGGGAAGGGCATCCAGTCGCCGCGCGGCGAGCCACTGCTCGGCCGGAGACGGCGGCAGACGGTCGAGTTCTGCGGTGGCGATGTACCAGCTTTCGACCTGCGGCCTCTTGCGCACGAAGCCCTCGCGCTTGAGGATTCGCACCAGCTCGGCGAGCGAGTGAGGGCTGCCCGCGGTCCACCGGGCGAGCTGTCTCAATACATCGGCCGGCGGATATTCGGCAGGCCGCAGCAGTTCCGCGGCGAGCTTCATGGTCTCGCCTTCGTCCAGTGGTTGCAACTCGACAACGCGGTGTTGATGCGCCCGCTCACCCCACTGCGGACGCCTCCGCAGCAGCTGGGGATGAGCCACCGTGGCGATCCACAGCGGCATCTCATCGCCGTCGAGTGTGGCGTACTCGACCGCGTCGAGGAGCAGGCTGTCAGCGTAGTGGGCGTCGTCGAACACCATGATGAACGGCCGTGCCACCGCTACCTGACGTATGATATCTCCCAGCCCGGAGTCTGCGGTCTGAGCGGCCTGCAGATGCGAGAGACGCTCGTCCAGATGCTCCGTGAGGTCGCTCATCGCGCTATCTCTGGCCCCGACCACGCGGCGGGTTGCGCGGACCAACAAAACATCGGCCTGGGCACACTCGCGGCGGGCGAGTTCGGCCAACTCGTCGGCCAGACGCGATTTGCCGAGGCCACTTTCGCCGTACAGGGTGAACAGGCCGGGGTTGGCGCTATCCAGAACCCGGCGGAGATCGGCCCGAGCTTGCGCCAAGATATCATCGCGGCCGACCAGTGCGACGTCACCAGAGTCTACAGTCGCGAGGCGATTTCTCTCCCGGGCGGGCTCGCGCTGTTCGGCCTGTGCCTCGGAGGGCGCCGCAGCATCGGGCCCGATCTCGCAAAATCCCGGATGAGCCGGCGCGGGCTTGGTCTGAGAGCGAGGCAAAACCGCTGCCAGCTTGTCGGTGACGAGAATTCCACTCCACGGCTCGCCCGGCAGCCAGCTCTCGGCATTGTCCAGTGCAGAGCCGTAGAACGCCGATCCAATTCGTTTTCTCCGCCTTCTGACCTTGAGCTGAGCGAGGTGAAGGGCAACTCGCACGCCGTACTCGGCTCCGTATTCGGCGACGACCTCACGGGCTGCGGCCAGGGCAGTCTCGGCCGGTGCTTCGTCCTCGAGCACCGAGAAACCGCAGATATAGCGCTTGCCCTGTTGGCGTGCGATCACGCCTTTTCGCCGCTCGACGCCGCTGACCACAGACTGGTAGTTGTCGTCGGGCGCAGTATCCTCGACGTCGATCACCAGGAGCACGACCGGCTGCCGTGCGTCGGTGAGCAGCGGGGCTGTGCGCGTCAGCGGTTTGGCTCCGCTCGAATCGGCCGATTTTGCCCGATCGCAGGCCAATGCGAGCAAATGCCGCAGCTCGGCCACGTCGTGCGGTCTCTTTGTGGGCTCCTTGGACAGACAAGCCAGACACAGCTCCTCGACCGGCTCGGCCACCTCTGCAATGGAACTGGGCCTCGGCGGTCGCAGCGATTGATGACCGCGCTCGATCGCACCGCGGTCGCCGATAAATGGCACTCGCAGGGTGAGTAGCTCGTAGAGCAAGATCCCAAATGCGTAGATGTCGGCGCGGTGATCGATCTGCGGCGATAGAAACTGCTCAGGCGCCATGTATTCGATCGAGCCGACCACGGCGAGTGATTCCTCGCTGCCGGTAAGACTGGCAGTGGAGCGGTCTGCCAGCTGGTCGGCCGGGCTTTTTTCCGGGCAGCCCTGGCCGGGCTCGTCGCCCCGCCTAGCACTGCCGAGATCCAGGATCTTGGTGATCACGCGCGCCGCTCCGGCTCTCCCACCGGAGGAGGTTGCCGCAGAGTCGCCGGAACAGAGCATGACGTTATCGGGCTTGATATCGCTGTGAACCAGGCCGACCGCGTGTATCGCTGCCAGGTTGGCGAGCACGGCATCGGCTAGACTCCGAACCCGGCGCAGAGTGGGCGGTGCTGAAAGCCGGCCCAGATGATCGCTCAGCGGGCTGCCGTCGAGCAGTTCCATGGCAATGTAGGGTCGTCCATTTTTGAGAGTGCCGTATTCGTAGAGTTCGGGAATGCTGCCCGGGCCGACCCGGGCGAGAGCCTCGGCCTCGCCAGCAAAGCGTTGTTGCGCCGCTTTCGTCGCCACGCGGGCTACCTTTACGGCCACCGAAAGGTCGCCGTCACTGTGACCGGCTGCCCACACACTGGCAAAGCCACCGGCGCCCAGACATGGACCGAGACAGTACCCGGGCAAGCTCGGGGCTGGTTCCAGCTCGAGCGCTGGCGACCGCGCCGGTGCGGCCCGGGGGTGACTCGGGCACCGGACTCCGTCAGCTAGACGGCGATGGCAGGTTAGACATCGTGGCAAGCCAGCTCCTCTACCCGATTTTGTCCTTCGGTTCCAAGAAGTGATCCATCAAGCGATGAGCCGCTACTTACTATTGGCTCTTGCCGACTGTCCGGGCAAGCGAGCTCAGTACGCATCTTCGAATATACCGGGCAATCTACTGATCCTATCTAGCAGTCGCCGAGTGGCTTGGCACGGAACATCGAGCTTGCTGTGGTACGCTGAGATCGATGCCGGTGGACGATCTACGTTCGGGAACCTGGGTGACTTACGCCGGTGGACGGGCAGCGAGCATGCGGGTGCGCCGTTGCCGCTTCGAGGTCATCGCCGGGCCGGACCAGGGATTGGTTCGCGACATCGAGGCCTTGGAAATCCGGGTTGGGGCACGCCGCAGTAACGATGTGCAGCTGTCCGACGCCAAGGTCTCGGGCCTGCATTTCGAGGTATGCCTCGACGCGGACGGCTATCGGCTGCGCGACCTCGATTCGACCAATGGAACCTTTGTCGGTGGCTATCGCATCAACGACATCTACATTCCCCCGGGCACTGTCATCGGCGCAGGATCCAGCAAACTGCGCTTCGATCCGCTCGGTGAGTCGGTCGAGATCGCGCTGTCGGTACGCGATCGCTTCGGCGGCATGATCGGGCGAAGCGTCAAGATGCGCGAGCTTTTCGCCCGTCTGGACAAGCTGGCCAAAAGCGATACCACCGTGCTGATCACCGGCGAGACCGGGGTGGGCAAGGAACTGGTCGCCGAGTCGCTGCACGAATACTCGGATCGAAACGCCGGGCCATTCGAGGTGCTCGACTGTGGCTCGATCCCGCAAAATCTCATCGAAAGCCAGCTCTTTGGTCACGAACGAGGGGCATTTACCGGCGCGACCAACTCGTTTGCCGGGGTCTTCGAGCGAGCCGATAAGGGCACGGTATTCCTCGACGAGATCGGCGAGCTGCCCCTCGCCATGCAGCCCAAACTGCTCAGGGTTCTCGAGCGGCACGAAGTCCGGCGCATCGGCGCGACCAAGACCGTTCCCATCGATATTCGCGTCGTGGCAGCAACCAATCGCGATCTCGGGGTCGAGGTCAACCGCGGTCGATTCCGCGAAGACCTCTACTACCGTCTCGCAGTGGCGCGCATCCAGGTCCCTCCCCTGCGCGAGCGACGCGACGATATCCCGCACCTGGTCGAGCACATCCTCGCCAGCATACGCGGCGGTGAGAGCGCCTTTCTGGCGCCCGAAACCATCGACCTGATGATGAAGCACGACTGGCCGGGCAATGTGCGCGAATTGCGCAACGTGATCGAACGGGCCGTACTCCTGTCCGAGGCCCCGGTGAGCGCGGCGGCTCTGAAGGACCGAGCTGCACCGGGCAGCGGCGATGACGAGCACCCTGGACAGCTCGCTCCCGGTCGCGAGCCAGGACCAGACCCGGGCGATGTCGACAGTGGCGGTGTACCGAACCGGGGAGAACAAGACCGCGGACGACGGGAAAGCGAATCAGAAAAAGAACGAAAAGGATTTCTTTCGGTCGCGATCGATATTTCGCGGCCGTTCAAGGCAGCCAAACAGCATCTCATTACCGAGTTCGAGCGCCGCTACATCGGCCAGCTTCTGGCCGCGCACGATGGCAACATTTCACAAGCAGCCCGAGCTGCCGGGATCGACCGGATGTCGATCCACAAAATGCTCAACCGGCTCAACTTGCGAAATCCCAGACGTCAATGAGCATTGCGCAGCCATGAGGAGCGACTCATCGGTCGCGGGACGATCGACCGAATCATGGCCGGCCGCGCCGCCGCTCCGATCGGTGAGTACTAAGAGCCGGTCCAAAAACTCTCCGCGTCGCCAGAGCGCCGATCCATCACCGCCAGCGGGCTTGCTCGTCGGTCAAATACACCGGGTATTCTCCACTCCTCGAGCACCCACTGGCGGCGCGCCTCGTCGCTCTGGCTCGG
>JAKSDA010000434.1 GCA_022360315.1 Pseudomonadota bacterium | reverse complement strand
GAACGCGGTGAAATTCGCGAGTCCCTGGGACGCCTGAACCTTTGTGATGGCGGCGGTTAGCGTGGTTTTTCCGTGGTCGACGTGACCTATCGTTCCGATGTTGACGTGCGGCTTGTTCCTGACGAATTTTTCTTTGGCCATGGAAGTGTCTCCGCCTGAGCGTTGTCCTTACGCGTCGCGTACTTGGTTTTTCTGTCGCCGATTCATGAAGTGAATGGATTCAACATTCGATCTGCGACGTGGAGCCCACGGCCGGGATTGAACCGGCGACCCCATCCTTACCAAGGATGTGCTCTACCACTGAGCCACGTGGGCCAAACGAATCGAAATTAACATAGCTGTCTTGTATCAAGCGATTCTATACCGAAGTCCCCTTTATGCTTACAGGGCATTCTTTGCGGGAGCGGGCGATGGGACTCGAACCCACGACGTCCAGCTTGGAAGGCTGGAGCTCTACCAACTGAGCTACACCCGCCGATCTAACAAGTCAGCCCCCTGGCTCACCCAGTGGAGGGGGAAGGATTCGAACCTTCGTAGTCGTCTGACGGCAGATTTACAGTCTGCTCCCTTTGGCCGCTCGGGAACCCCTCCTTATCGATACGCACTTGCGTTATTTGGTTCTGTCTGTAGCCCCCTTGTGAGCACGTCATTTTCGCGGAGCTGGCGGTGGGACTCGAACCCGCGACATCCTGATTACAAATCAGGTGCTCTACCAACTGAGCTACACCAGCGGAATTTAAGCACTTTCACGATTCCAGCCCCCACGAATTGATGGGAGGAGCAAGGTATATGCTCGGGTATCGCCCAAGTCAACCGGAAATCGCGACAAAGCGAGCGCGTTTTCCGCGAAGTCTCCAGCGTTCCGCGCCCGGGATGGGGATCCTCTGGGCCAGTTTGGGCTAGAGATCGATACGGGCAGGGATGTACTGGGGTACAGGTATTTTTTTGCGCTCCGGCGTCACGAGTTCGCCGCTCGATTCACGGGCGAGGATGGCAGCCAGTTCGATCGTGCGACGGCGCGATGCATTGCTCCATGCTGTGGTTGTTTTGTATGCCTCGGCGAGCTGGATGTTTCTGCTGTGTCCGTTCATGGCCCGCTCGAGAAATTCTCGCGCCCGCTGGTGAATCTCCTCCATGTAGAGCTGGCGTGCCTGGGCTGAGAGCCCGGCTGGCAAGGGGGCAAGCACGACGTCGTTCCACAGTTCCTTGTAGATCTCCGACATCTGATAGCCAGCAGCCGTGGCCCAGTAGGCATTCTGGACTTGGAGTGACTGCAGGTAGCGGTCGTAGGCCCTGGCGACCAGTTCGGCCTTGGCGTCGAGATCGATTTTCAGCTGATCCTCGGGTGGGCGCATGGGCAGGGTTCGAAACTGCCGATGGGGAATTTGCGCCAGGTAGTAGTAGCTCATGGCGACGAAGTAGTTGGTGTCGAGCCCTGTTGTGAGATGCTTGTAGTACTCGACGGCCTGGTGGAGCACGGCTTCCGCCGCTGCCTGATCACCTCGTTCGAGGGTTGCGTAACCGAGCCGGGCCAGTCCTTCGATCCGATCGGAATGAGTGAGGTCGCTGCGAGCCAGTACCTCCACCAGTGTTTGGTGAGATTCGTTCCAGCGTTCGAGCTCTGCCTGCACCGAAGCGATGCGGAGGTGAGCGTCGATCGAGTCGCGATCTCTGGTCTTGTCGCGGGCCAGTATGCCGTACTTCACAATCGCTGCGTCGTACTCTCCCTTGCCTTCCAGAGCCAAACCCATATTGTAGAGCGCCGTTGGAGCAAGCCGTGAGTCGGGAAACACGGTGAGCAGCCTTTCGTAGTGCCGGATGGCGTCGTCGTGGCGCTCTTCGCTCATCGCGTAATTGCCTTCGTCGAGCAGCGAACGAGCATCGATCGACTCGAGTTCGAACTCACCGCGAGAGTTGCGTCCCTTGACCTGGAGATGGATCGACTCGAGGTCGGTCGTGTGCGTCTCCGTATCGTCGAGTGCGGCTCTCTTGTCGGGGTACTTTCCGGTCCCTGGCATTTCTGATCGCCCGGTTGTGGGATGCGTTCGATCCGGTCGGGCTTGTGAGTGCGGGACGGGCGAGCCGATCTGCGACGCGGTCGGTGCAGCCGAAATCGATTGCGGAGGTCGAGCGCGATTGCCGCAACCGTTTGCCGTGACGACCAGAGCGATGCTGAGAAGTGACCATCGAGGCATCGTGAAACCGAGAACGACTGGGGGAGGAGTGCCTGTGCATCTGAGCAGCGAGCGACGGAGTTGCGACGCGAGTCACGGGATTCACTCTCAGCCAGCGTGTGAGAACAGTATAGGAGGATTCGACGCATCGCGCCCGCACTCGGTTTCGGGTCGTGACATTATGGTTCGCTCGATCGACGTCGATCGAGAGCATGGCAGTGCAACGATTCGAGACGTACTTGCGAGAAGAGTCGCTCGCACGCCGTGTTCTATATTCGCACACGGGCCTTGCCGCAGTCGATCGCGCTGCATCCGCTCGAATAGTCGGCCGCCCTGCCGCTCCGAATCGCTTGTGTCGAATTGCTCGGCCAATCGATGGCGCGGGTCTTCAACTCCCGAGAGCACTGTACCATCGCCTTCTTGCCACCGGGATGGGCTCGAGCGAACGATGTGAGCGATGGGCTCGAGCGAACGATGTGAGCGATGATAGTGCCGGTATGTGAGAGTGAGCGATGAGGGTGAGCGACGGGAGTGAGCGATGAGAGTGAGCGACGCCTGTGATCGACGGACGTGATCGATGTCGGCATGCTCGAGCACATGCATGACTGCCGGCGCTCGCTTTGATCGGCGCGCCAGATCGCTGCGAGCGCGGCTGGCGATCGCGCTTTGCTGTGTGCGATCGGCGTTCGCGATCGAGTCGACTTCGCAATAAAGCGAAAGCCGTTGCATTGTTTTACTTGACGAACTGGGTGTCACACCGGTTTGTTAGAAATAGACACTCGCATGAAGGTCGCATTCACTCACAATCTACGCCTCACCGATTCCGAGCACGAAGCCGAGTTCGACACTGCCGAGACCGTCGATGCCATCGCAGCTGCTATCGAGGCAGCAGGGCACGAGGTCGAGAAGATCGAAGTATCGGGTCCAGCCACGAATCTTCTCGAGCGGCTCGAGAACGTCGACCCGGATATCATCTTCAACACCGCCGAGGGCAGCGGGGGCCGGATGCGTGAAGCATTCTACCCGGCGCTCTTTGACGAGTTGGGCATCCCGTATACCGGCTCGGACGCCTACACCATGGCGCTCACCCTCGACAAGTGGCTCACCAAGCTAGTAGCTTCACGCCACGGCGTGGACACGCCGCGCGCCGCTCTGGTGAACGCCGGCAACCTCGACCGCATTGTCGAACGCGGGCTCGGCCTGGCGTTTCCGGTCATCGTCAAGCCCAATTACGAGGGCTCCTCCAAGGGGATTGCCGACGATTCGGTCGTCAACGACAGCAAACGTCTCATGACCGTACTCAAAGCTGCTGTGCGCGAGTATCCGGACGGTGTGCTGGTCGAGGAATACATCGATGGTGTCGACGTGGCGGTAGGATACGTCGACGGCATTGGACACGACGATGGTTTGCTCGCTCCGGTGGAACACCTGGTCGAGACATGTGGAGAACGGCCGTTCAACATCTACGATTACCACCTCAAGAACATCGAGCCGGGGCGGGTGCAATTCCGCTGCCCGGCACAGATTCCGCGCGATGTAGCTGCTCGTTTGCGCAGCGTATCCCTCAACGTGCTCGAGGCTCTCGGAATCCGAGATCTCGCCCGTCTGGACTATCGCATCGGCGAGGATGGTCGCTTCTATCTACTCGAGGCCAACGCCTTGCCCGCACTCAGCCAGAGTTCGTCGATCTTTGCCGCGACCTCGCAACTCGGACTCACCTATAACGCCACGGTCGCCGCTGTACTCAACGCCGCGGCGCTGCGCAGCAACGTGGCCACGGCCAGAGAACTCGGCCTGCGCCGCCGCCGCCGTCGTTGTACCCCGATCCGGGTGGGATTTACGTACAACATCAAGCGCGAGGGTGTAGATGTCGACAACGACGATCAGGCGGAGTGGGATCCACCCGAGACCATTATTGCCATCGCCAACGCGCTGGCCCGGCAAGGTCACATCGTGGTGCATCTGGAAGCCACTCCGGATCTGCCGCGGGTACTCGCCGAGGCCGATGTCGATCTCATCTTTAATATCGCCGAGGGTGTCGAGGGCCGCAACCGCGAAGCTCAGGTGCCCGCTCTATGCGAGCTTCTCGGCATTCCGTACACCGGCTCGGATTCGGCCACCCTGGCCATCGCCCTGGACAAGGCGCTGTGCAAAAAAGTACTCATGCAGCACAACATCCTCACGCCCAAGTTTCAGGTCATGGAGACCGGGCGGGAGCGTTTGTCGTCGGACCTTTCGTTTCCTCTCATCGTCAAGCCCAATGCCGAGGGCTCGTCCAAGGGCATTGCCAACGCCAATGTGGTCGACGATCTGGAAGAGTTACGCGCAGCGGTCCGCAGCATCCTCGATCGCTATCGCCAGCCAGTCATCATTGAAGAGTACGTCTCGGGTCGCGAGTTCACGGTCGGCCTGCTCGGCGACAAGCGGCCACGCATCCTCCCACCCATGGAGATCCGCTTCAAGGACGAATCCATTCAGCGCCCGGTGTATGACTTCGTGGTCAAGCAAGAGTGGGAGCAGCATGTCTATTACGAATGCCCGGCCAAATTGACCCCGACCGAGCGCAAGAATATCGAGAAGGTCGCACGCGACACGTTTTGGGCTCTCGACTGTCGCGATGTCGGGCGAGTGGACCTGCGCATGGACAACAGTGGTCGAATCTATGTACTCGAGGTCAATCCGTTGCCCGGCCTCACGCCGAACTACTCGGATTTGGTGTTGATCTCCCAGGCGGCCGGCATGGACTACGATCAACTGATGGCCGAGATCATGATAGGTGGTCTGCGCCGCCTCCGCGAAAAGAGGCGCCGCGAGGAGCAGGCCTCTCGCGAGGAGCAAGCAGCCGACGAACGCCGCGACAGTGATAGCGGCAATGGCCGCAGCAAGGGGGCGCCAGCGCCGCGCCGCCTGCACACCCGATCGAATGCAAATGCCGCCGGAGCAAATGCCTCCAACGGGGATGCTTCCAACGGGCGTGGCTCAGATGCAAATGGCTCCAATGGCCGTGCCTCCGACGAGGCGGTCCTGGCCAGACTGGCGAGCAAACGCGATCCCGATAGACCTTCCAAACGAACCCGCCAGGGCAATACTACTGCGCTCACCACAAACACTCCTGTCGAGCCGATCAGCCAGACCAGACATTAATTAGGATGGAGATCGGGCCTCCCGGACCTTGTTCTGGCGGAACTGTTGTGGCGTGATGCCGGTCCATCGCCTGAATGCACGGCGAAATGAGGCCACTTCGGAAAAGCCGAGCATGAACGAGATTCGCCTACGGTGTGCCGTGAGTCGCGTCCATGCGGGATACTCCCCTGGCGGTGACATCAATGGGTAGATCGGACGGAAATCTGACCAGAGAGCACAGCCCTCTACGATGCCGGCTTCGGCGACCCGAGCCAGCTCGGCAGCGTAGTGGTCAGGAAGGCGAAAGCCAATACTTGGGCGCGCCCGTCGACCACTTCTGCGGCCAGCGCCAGGATCAAACCCACTCGCACAAGTTGTCGGACCTTCGACAAATCCACGGTCGGTACATCAGGTCAGAGAGCACCTCGACAATCGGGTGCCGCTTCCCTGAACCACCAGCCCGGACAAGCTGGTCGGGCTCCCCTTGCCGACCCGGATCAACCCCGGGCTCCACCGACCCCGGCCCCACGCCGACCCGGATCAAACCCCGGCACTACCGACCCTAGTCGGGGATCATCGAACCTCGACGATCCCTCGCTGGGTCCGGCCCCTTGCTGTTCGAGCGCCGACTCGGGATGATGGACGCTCATGCGCAAGAAGAATTACGTCCTCGATACCAACGTACTCCTCCACGATCCCAGGGCCATGTACTCGTTCGAGGACAACGATGTGATCATCCCGATCTACGTCATCGAAGAGATCGACAACTTCAAGAAAGACCTGTCCGAGCTCGGCCGCAATGCCCGGCATGTGGCGCGACAGCTCGATGCGCTGCGGGCCAAGGGCGGTCTGTCCCATCCGGTTCCCCTCGATACTGGTGGCACCTTGCGGGTGGCCCTGGGCGACCCGGTCAGTGAGCAAGCGCTTCTGGTCAAGCAGACCAGCAAACAGATGGATCACAAGATTCTCGAGCTCGCACTCGAAGTCAGAGACACCAGTCCCGAGGTCCCGACCATCCTGGTCACCAAAGACGTCAATATGCGCGTCCGCGGCGACGCCCTGGGGCTGCCCACCGTTGATTACGAGCCCCACCACATCACAATCGACGAGCTTTATTCGGGGGAGACTCAGCTGGCCGTGTCGGGCCCGTTGATCGATCGAATGTACGCCGACGGCGCCATCGCCGCGGCAGAGGCCACTGCGCCCGGGGATACCGACAGCAGTGCCGGCGAGATGGCCTCGGGACAGCCAAACGGCAAGCTCCACCCCCATCAATACCTGCTCTTGCGCGACATCGAAAACCACAATCACACCGCTCTGGGCCGCTACGATGCCGCCTCGGAACGCATCGTCGCCATCCGCAAACTGCGCGACGGAGTGTGGGGGATTCGCCCGCGCAACAAAGAACAGCACTATGCTCTCGATCTTTTGCTCAACGACGACATCCGCCTGGTCACCCTGGTCGGAAAAGCAGGCACCGGTAAAACCCTGCTCGCCCTCGCCGCTGGCCTGCAGCGGACCGCGGAAGAACAGGGCTTTCAGAAACTCCTCGTATCCCGCCCGATCTTTCCCCTCGGCCGCGACCTCGGCTATCTGCCCGGCGATATCGAGGAAAAGCTCAACCCGTGGATGCAACCCATCTACGATAACCTCGAGCTGCTCTTGGGGCTAAACCGCGCCGATCGCAAAGAGGGGCGCAGCTACCACGAACTGATCGAACTCGGTTTCGTCGAGGTCGAGCCGCTCACCTATATCCGCGGCCGCTCACTGCCCAATGTGTACATGATCGTGGACGAGGCGCAAAATCTCACCCCTCACGAGGTCAAGACCATCATCACCCGGGCCGGCGACGGCACCAAGATCATCCTCACGGGCGATCCGTATCAGATCGACAATCCCTATGTCGACTCGTCGAACAACGGTCTCACCACGGTGGCCGAGCGATTCAAATTTGAATCCATCGCCGGACACATCACCTTGACCAAGGGCGAACGCTCCGAACTGGCCGAGCTGGCCACCCGGGTGTTGTGATTCAGTCCCCCTGCGGCTGGCGATTCGATCGGCGGCAGCCGTTGCGTGCTCCGCGCGCGGCCACAGCAACAGCGGGTTGGCTGCTCGACATCAACTGGCCGAGCAGTGCCATGGCCTGGGCCGGACACATCTCGCCCAGTCCGGTCACCGCTGCAGCTTGAATCTCGGGAAACGAGCCCTCGCGCGCAGCGCCGAGAAGCGGCGCCAGGACGCCCTTGCCGCCGAGCCGGCCCATGGCCACGGCTGCTGCCGCAGCCAATCTGACCGCGGGTCGACTCGACCACGCTTCGTTGCGAAGCGCGGCAAAAAGTGCGATCAGCTCGCCGGTCAGGCTGGAATCGCCCAGCGTGGCCACGAGCCCGATGGCTCGTTCCCGAACCGGCGCGGGCTGCTGGCGATCTCGCGCCACAGCGATGAGACGGGGGCCGACGCCGGGTGAGCGACACTCGACCAGTGCAGTCAACGCGGCGCGCCGCACCTCGACCTGGCGATCGCGAGCGACCGCGCGGTAGAGCGCCGATGCAGCCGGACCGGGACGACCGCAGCGACGCGCCAGTGCCGCGGCCGCCGCGCGCCGGATACGCGGCCAGCGGTCGCGGTCGATGTGGGAGATAATCGCGCGATCGGTGGTGCTGTCGGCATCGTCGCGCTGGCCGATCCCGGCGATGGCCCGTCCGCGCACGCCGGGATCCGGATCTCGGGACAGTTCGACGAGCAGCCCGCGGGCCCGGGCGTCGGGATTGTCGGCCACAGCGCGGGCTGCAACGCGGCGCAGAGCGCGGGCCCGGGCCCGTCGCAGCGGAGATGTCTGGTCGAGCGCGGCCAGTGCCCGGGCCAGATCGTCGAGGGCGTCGGCACCACCGAGAGTGCCCACCACAGCAACGAGCCGGTAGTGCAACTCGTAGCCGCTGACCGCCGGCAGCCGCTGTCGAGCCGCCTCTACCACCATGGCGCGCCGATCGCCCGGAGCCCGGCGCGCCATGAGGCCGAGCGCACGCCAGAGGTCGGCCTCTCGGGCGGTTTCTCCGGCCCGGCTGGCCCGCCCGACCGCATCCAATAGCACCGCCAGGTCTCGGGTAGCGCGTCTGCTCAGAGCAATCGAAATCGCCTTGCGCACTGCGCGGTTGCCGCGGCCACAGGCGGCAACCAGCGCGTCGCGAGCCCGATCGTCTGCGATCCGAGCCAAGACTCCAGCTGCACGTCGACGGGCCTCGGACGACCCTTCCGACTCGCCAAAAAACGACGCAAGTACCGCCACAGCCGGCCCACCCAGGCCGATCAGCGCATCGCCAAAGAGCCGCCGATCGGGCTCGGTTATCCCACTCGAGGCCAGTCCTTCGGCCAATTGCTCGGCCAGTTGCTCGAGCAATTGGTGGCCGGGATTATCACCGCTCGAATCGACCGCGGCCGAATCAACCGGGCCTCGATCTCGCTCGGTTGCCGGGGGCAAGCGTGGCCGGCTCGCCCGGTTTCCGGTCATGCGAAGCGCGATCTGGGCCAGGGCACGGCGGATCCGCACCAGTTCTTTGCCAGATTTGTCTAACCCCCCGGCCGGCCGGCCGCTCCGCTCCGTATGAACTCTGCTTCGCATTGCTTGCCGGGACGTCCGGCCACTCGACTCGGCCGCGGCGAGAAGGGCCGCGATAGCTCGATCGCCCTGCCCCAAAAGCAACTGTGCCGCAGTGCGACCGCCATCGCCACCAGCAGCGACCCGCGCGGCCAGGGCAGCTTCGGCTCCGCCAGGGGTGAGTTCGAGCTCGGTGAAAACGGCCACTTCGCTCAGCGCGGTATCGCCACTGCGCGGCGATGCTGCGGCACTGCCCGGATAGGTCGCGTCGATGACCAAGGTGACGCACCTGGCGCGCACGCCTGCCGGCAAGGTCACCCAATACGGCTGGTCGAAGTCACGAGCAAGTGCGGGATCGCGGTTGATCTCGATCCAGTAGGCCAATTTTTTGCCGATGAGCAGTCCGGCGCGGCGCAGTCGATTGGACCGGCGAAACGACTCGCGACTCGAAGTATCGCCGGGCACGATGCGCAGCGCTGCGATCACCGGCGCGGCTACAGGTGTCGTGAAGGTGATAAATTCGCCACGGCCGTTGCCGCCGAGAACCTCTCGCCAGGAGGTTCTGAGATCGCCATCGTCGAGTTCGCGCGGTGGGACCAAGTCGCCTGCGTGCTCGGCCCCGGCCTGGGTCGAGGCTGCTCGACTGCGAAATGCAATGGCTCGAATCGGCTCGCCACCGGCCCGCCGCCTTGTCCCTGCATCTGGCGATCGGCCCGGTTGCGCGACCAAAAGGGGAGCGTTTCTGGCCACCCGCGGCGCGTTGTACACGCTGCGAAATCGCTTCTGGCCGACGTCGTAGCGCTCGGGAAATAGATATGCCGGCCGGCCGTCGCAGCGCTGCACATCGGGTCGGGTTTGATAGCGGAAAAGCCCTTGCGGCGTGGCCTCGACCATGACGCGGTAGCTGCTGTCGCTGCCCTTCCGGCCGACCATTCCGGTCCACAGAGTAGCAAGGGCATTGTTTTGCCAGGTCACGACCATGGCCTCCTCGGCCGCCAGTCCGGCCCCGGGCCGCCGGATATCGCCGCGGCCGAACTGCGCCACAGCCGCAATGACCGTCCGCCCGCCATGGCTCCGGTCCGGGGCAGCGGTGATGGTTCCGCCGACCAGCTCGAGGCCGCTGGTGGCAAATGGCTTCCACGCGGTGCCTCTGGCGCTCTGTCCTGGCGCCGAGAATACCACCGATATAGCCGCCGGCCGCTCGAGGCGAATGGTGTCGAGCATGCCGTCGCGGTCGACGTCGAAACGCGTCTCGACTACGATCGCAGCACCGGTCGATGGAGATGGCTGCGCGCGCGCAACGCGCGGAATCGACAGCGAAGATGCGAGCACCAGGCCAGCGGCGACCGTACACTGGGTACCTGTCATGAGGCAACTGTAGCCCGGATCCAGAACCGCCGCGCGGTTGCGGTGTACCATCGCTCCCAATGACCCAGCTAGCCAGAGCCAGGCTGAATATTCCCATCGGCATCGAGCTCGCAGCGCTTTTGTGCGCGGTGATCATCGCGGTGGTGTCGGTGGTCGGAATGCTCGCGTACCGGGCCAGCAAAGACGCTCTGAGTAACCGAGCGCTCGCCACAGTCGACGCTCTGGCCACAGTCAGCGCGAATGCTGTGGTCGGGTATGTACAGGCTCGCGCTGGGCAAGACCTCGGAGCTATCGCCGCTGCGGTCGCCGAGAACACCGATCTCGGCACTACCGGTCGCGTCCTGCTCTATGCCAAACGCGGCAGCTCTATCGAGCAGTTCGGCCAGGGACATGGCGAGGACCCGGTACACCCCGGCGTCGCCGCCCTGGTCGCCAGTGCGCAGACGCGAGGCCGGGCGGTGTTGCGCGATCCGGTGACCTTTGCCGCATACCGCTACATCGCGGCCTGCGACTGCGATGTCGTGGTGACAGTCGCGGCACGCGATGTACTGGCTCCGCTGCACCAACTGCGCCACGAGGTGATCGCGGCCGGCCTCGCGTTTGTTTTCCTGGGCCTCGGCCTGGCCTATCTGGCCGGCCGGCGTATCGCCGGGCGGTTTCGCACTCTGCGCCGCCAGGTCGAGCGCATCGCCGACGGTGATCTCGACCATCGCATCACTCTGTCCGGAAATGACGAGCTCGGCCAGCTGGGCGCCGCAGTCGAGACCCTCGCCGGCAAACTGATCGCCGATGCCAGCGAACGGAAACGCTCACAGCGGTCGCTCTTCGAACGGGAAGAACAGTACCGTCTTTTGTTCGAGGACTCGCGCGATGCCATTCTCATCACCCGACCCTCGGGCGATATCGTGGACGCCAACCAGGCCACCCTCGACCTGCTCGGTTATCCCCGCGAGCAGCTGGCCATTCTGCACGCGCGCGAGATGTACGCCGAGCCGTCCGACTGGAACCGCTTCGAGGAGGAGATCGCCAAGCGCGCCTCGTTGCGCGATTTCGAGGCCCGATTCCGAACCAAGGACGGCGTTGTCATCGACTGTCTATTTACCGCCACAGCGCAGCGCGACCGGACCGGCCAGCTGGTCAGCTATCAGAGCATCATCCGCGACATCACCAGGCAGAAGCGATCGGAAAAACTCCTCGCCGACTACAACCAGAACCTCGAGCGCCGGGTCGCCGAGCGGACCCGGGAACTGTCGAGAACACTGGACAACCTCAAGACCGCTCACGCACAACTGGTCGAATCGGAAAAAATGGCCGCGCTGGGCGCCCTGGTAGCCGGCGTGGCCCACGAGATCAATACTCCGATCGGAGTCGGTGTGACCGCCGCATCGACCCTGGAGGAGAGGAGTCGCGGCATCGAGAAGCTCTACGAAGACGGCCGTATGCGCCGAGCTGACTTTACCAGGTATCTGCGCGCCGCGCGGCAGTCGAGTGAGATCCTCCTATCCAACTTGCAGCGAGCCGCCGAACTCATCTCCAGCTTCAAGCAGGTCGCGGTGGACCAATCGAGCGAGCAAAGGCGCGCATTCGCCATTCAGGGTTACCTGCAGGAAGTCCTGCTATCGCTTCATCCCAAGCTCAAGCGGACCAGACATACCATCGACATTCGCTGCGATGACAGCTTGATGCTCGAGAGCTACCCCGGAGCGTTTTCACAGGTTGTCACCAATCTGGTGATGAACTCGCTGATCCACGCCTTCGGACCCGACGACGAGGGCCACATCGTGTTCGACATCCACCGCAGCCAGGAAAGTGGCCGAGACCCTCGCATCATCGTGAAGTACTCGGATGACGGCTCGGGCATCCCCGAGGACCATCTCGGACACGTGTTCGAGCCGTTCTTCAGCACCAAACGCGGGCGGGGCGGCAGCGGCCTGGGCCTGCATATCGTGTACAATCTGGTCACCCAGCGACTCGGTGGCACCATACGGTGCCACAGCCGCGTCGGTGTGGGGACCGAGTTCATCATCGAAATGCCGGCAGACCAGACGCCGCTGCAGCGCAACGCGACCTGATTGGGTTCTCGCAGCGGGACTCCGCCGGAGGGCTTGGCCCAACAATGGCAGCGGGGTTGGGATTTTCCCGAACGCCGCTCGATCAGTTTGCCGGTACTATCGCACCATGCCTGTCACCATGCCCGACCGCGCTTTCTGCGCCGCCAAGCGGGCCATCGATGTGGTTGGAGCCAGTGTCGCCCTGACCCTGGCTGCGCCTCTCATGCTGGGTGTGGCCGGCCTGATCGGCTGGCAACTGGGCCGCCCGGTGCTCTTTCGCCAGCGCCGGGCCGGAAAACACGGGGCTCCGTTCACCATCTACAAGTTCCGCACCATGCGCGATGCTCGGGCACCCGATGGCACCATTCTGCCCGACGCAGAGCGTCTGAGCGGATTGGGCCGGTTCTTGCGCGCATCCTCGATCGACGAGCTGCCCGAGCTCTTCAATGTCCTGGCCGGAACCATGAGCCTGGTCGGTCCCCGACCACTGCTCGAAGAATACGTGCAGCGCTACAGTCCAGATCAGGCCAGACGACTTTCGGTCCAGCCCGGCATTACCGGCTGGGCCCAGGTCAATGGCCGCAATGCACTCACCTGGGATGAGAAATTTGCCCACGATATCTGGTACGTCGACCGCCAGTCCATATGGCTCGACCTGCGCATTCTGGCCAAGACCGTGGCTATCGTGCTCACCGGCAGCGGCATCTCGCACAGCGGCGATGCGACCATGCCGGTTTTCATGGGTACCTCCCAAACCGCCGGGTCCAGCCAGTCGTCGTCCAGCAACTCCCTCAACACCGATGTGGGCCGCTCGTCGGGTGTATGATGGAGCCGCAATGAGCCAAACGCTCTTGATCTACGGTTCGGGCGGTCACGGAAACGTGGTCGCCGATGCCGCGCTCGCCGCCGGCTGGACCGTGCTCGGCTTTGGCGACAACGACCCGGATCGAGCCAATACCGAGGTTATCGGCCTCCCGGTCCTGGCCATCGGCCTGCCCGCAGCAATCGCCTGCTGCCGCAACCGCAATGCCGCAGCGGTCGTCGCCATAGGAGATAATCAGGCCCGCCAGCGCGTATTCGAGGCGTTCCGCGATAGCGATGTCGAGTTGGCGACCGTCGTCCATCCCACCTCCGTGCTCGCGCCCTCCGCCACTCTCGGCGCCGGAACAGTGGTTGCCGCTGGCGCTGTGATCAACCCGGTCGCGCGGGTCGGTAGCAACGTCATCGTCAACACGGGCGCAACCCTGGATCACGACAATACAGTGGCAGATCACGCCCACATCGCACCCGGTACACACACGGGTGGCACAGTGAGCGTGGGCGAGGGCTCGCTACTCGGGATCGGCACCAGTGTGCGGAACAATGTGGATATCGGGGCCTGGTCCATCGTCGGTACCGGTGCGGTGGTGGTCGAAGACATTCCCGATCGCGTCGTCGCCTTTGGCAATCCGGCTCGAGTCGCATGGTCGATCCCGTGAAAATCCATCGCGGCCGATGATCGAATGATTCGGAGTCGGATTCAGAGTTCCGGACCGCGCAAACTGCAAATTCGATTCGGAGAAGCCACCGAGATGTCACCGGACCGCACACCCGGGGCGTGCGACTCCGGTGGGTTGCCAGATTTTCCCGGCAGCTGCAGCCTCGCGACAATACCGCGATGAACAATCCGAGCGGGCCGGAGCGATCAACTGATAGAATCGACGAGGCGGCCTGATGCTAAAATCAGTATGTCAATTCGAATCGCTGTAATTTTCACTAGTTAATCCTATGAGGTTAGTCGAAGGGGCCATTTCGCAAAGTCTTTTGGTGTTCACGCGCCTGTGTGGGACAGCGTTCAGTTCGAACCCGTTGTTTCACTCGTATAAGAATCCCGATTCATCCAACCAATGCGTCCAACCATGGGAAATACCGTGGCACGAACTCGGGTAGATTGATTCGAGGAGCTGCCATTGGCGCGCTGCCCGACCTGTTATCGACGGCTAAACCGGGACGACGTCTGTCCGGAGCATGGACGCGTCCCGGTCAAGGACAGTCCGGCCAGTAACGCCGTCAATGACCCGCCTCCCGTACTGGAGGCCATCACCGTCGCGCGCCAGCTTGCTGCGGGGGGGTTTGCCAGCGTGTGGGAGTGCTCCCAGGACAGCGGACCGTCTCCGGTCATCGTCAAGGTCGGCCGTAGCGCCAACAAGCTGGCCCGTACTCGATTCCAGCGCGAAGCCAACAGTCTGGCCCGGATCAGGCCACCCCATGTACCCGAACTGTATCGCCGCGGCATCCTCGATGACGGTCGTCCGTACCTCATCATGGAGCACCTCGGCTACGAAACCCTGGCAACTCGTCTGCAGTCATTCTCCCAGCCGCCGGCGTTGCAATGGGTACGCAGCGCCAGTTCGTCCATTCTCAAGAGTTTGGAGGCGACTCATGCCTGCGGCGTGGTCCACCGAGATCTCAAGCCGGAAAACATCTTTCTGTCCGATGGCCAGTCGGGCATCGCCCGGCTGATCGATTTCGGCATCACCAAGAACCTGGCCTGGCGCGATGAGGACATTACCCGCACCGGGACGATCCTGGGCACCCCCGAATACATGGCACCCGAGCAGGTCGCGGCTGGCGGCGATATCGACTTTCGCGCCGACATTTACACTTTCGGCATTATTCTGTACGAGTTTTTGACCCTGCGGGTGCCGTTTAGCGGCGAACCCGCGTCGATCGAACACGGCCACCAGGCGTTGCGCCCGCCGCGACCATCCCAGTTCGCCGATGTTCCCCAACCGCTCGAAGAAGTGTGTCTGTCCTGCCTGGCCAAGGCCCGGCAACGGCGACCTGCCAATGCCACCTCGCTGCGCGAGATGCTCGAGCGGGCCTGCGATGCGGCGATCGGAACGACCAGACGCCCGACCACCAAACAACCCAGCGCGGGCAGACTGCTCACCAATGCTCAGCAGCCGGTGATTCTCCTGGTCGCTCTTCTGGACAGCCTGGGTCAGGATGTCGGCGCGCTGGTCGCACGCCACAAGGGAGTCATCGCCAGGCAGTGGGGCAAGCGGTATATATGCGCCTTTTCCGGGCTCATGGACCGGGATCCGATGCGCGAGGCCATCGCCGCGGCCCGCGAGCTATGTGATCGTCTGGAGGCGCGGGTGGTGCTGCATCTGGCCTCGCTCAAGCTGCGCCGAAGTCGGCAGCGAGGCACCCTCAAGGTCTACGGCAGCGAGGTCGAACATCCCGAGCGCTGGCTCCCCGACAGCGAGTTTACGGGAACCTTGCTCACCAACAAGATCGCCAAACTCCTGCCGCCGGAAAGCATCGCGCCAGACCCATCCCACGACGGTTTTTGCACCCTGACCAGCGAGCCGATCCCGGGCGAGGGTATGCCCGCGCTGACCGGGCGAGCCGATATTCTGACCCGCGCCGAGGCCAGTCTGTGCAAATGCCTCGACAGTGGGACACCGGGCCTTTTCACCGTCATGGGCGAACACGGCATCGGCAAGTCGCGCCTGGCTTACGAACTCACCCTGCTGGCCCGGCGGGCAGCCCCGCCCGAGGCCAAAGTGGTCGAGATCTCAGCATCTCGACGCGGTCTGCGCGACGCCAACACGACCTGCAAAGTCCTTTTGTCGGAGATCCCGGTCGATACTGCGACCGAGACCGACCCCGACATCGGCCCGGTATCGTCCGAAATGCCCGAGCTGGCGCTGGTCCGCTCGCTGGGTAATGGCATGCGACGAGCTGCCCGCGCCCGGCCGTTCATTCTCATCATCGACGATGCCCACCACGCCGACAGCGTGATGCTCGACGCCCTCGAATACGCAACCCTGGACAACCGTGATACCCGATTGTGGATCGCCGCAGTGGCCGATCCCCGTCTCGAGCAGCGCCGTCCGCAGTGGGGTGAGCGGGCCTATCGCCACGACCGCATCACCCTCGAGCCGCTGTCCAAGATCGACGCCATGAAGCTCACCGCCGAGTTGCTCCGCCCGGTCGAATACCCTCCGGCAGCGACCTTGCGACGGCTGGCATTGTGGACCGGAGGCAACCCCCAGCTGCTGACAGACCTGGTCCGCACCCTCAAACAGACGGGAATCGTGCGCTGCCGTCCAGACCGAGATCACTGGTATATCGCCACGGCCGAACTCGATGAACTGCCCCCTTCCCCGGTTGGCCAGTGGATGGCGACCCGCACCCTCGACGCCCTTCCGCCCGAACTGGCGGCCTGCGCCCGGCTCTGTTCCGTACTCGGAGTCGAATTCTTGCGCGAAGAACTCCATTCGGTGGTCCATGCCTCGGAGCTGGCCGACACGGCAAGTACCCCGGTCGATGTCGATGTCGGGCTGATCGAGCTCGGGCGTCGGGGCATTCTGGACCATGCTAATGGCCAGGTCTGGTGGTTTAAACAGGCCAATTTTCAGGCTTCGGTGTACCAGCTCCTGGCTCCGGCCGACTGCGAGCAGATCCACCGCTACGCCCTGGCATTCTGGCGTTCGCGCGGCGAATCTCTCGACATGCAGCGGGTCCTCTCTTCGATCGCGCGGCACGCCGGGGCGTGCAATGAGCGCAAGGCAGCTGCCGATGCTCATCTGGTCCTGGGCGACCGGGCGCAGACCAAGCATCACAACGTCGAGGCCGACACCCACTACACGTCGGCACTCAGGTTTCTCTCTGATGACGACGACACTCGCCGACTTTATGCCCTGGCCGGACGGGCCAAGGTCCGCTATCGAATGCAGCGCAACCAGGAAGCCCTCGACGATCTTCGGGTCGCAGGCGATCTGGCCCGGCAAGCCAACGACGACGAATTTCACGCCAATTTATTGCTCGAAAGCGCCACCGTACTGGATTGGATGGAGCAGTACGTGGAGTCGGCGCAGCTGGTCGATCGAGCCCGTGCCATTATCACAGACCTGTATGATCCGGTGCTGGACGCCCGCCTGCTCATGGCGCGCGGGCGCTCGTGTTGGCGACGAGAACAATTTGTCGAGGCTGTTGCACTGCTGTCTGAAGCGGCACGACAGGCCGAAGACCTGGACGATCACGAGACGCAGATCCTCGCTCTTATCCTGCTCGGACCAGCATTGGTATTCTCCGGCCGGACCGCCGAAGCTCATGCTTGCTTTGACGAAGTCATCGCTCTGTGCGAGCGCGTGGGTGACGGCATACACCTGTGTGCGGCCTACGCCAACCGTCTTTTCTTGTGGCGAAACCAGCCAGAGCGCGCCATTGCCGATCTGCGCCAGTCCAATCGGCTGGCCCGTGAACTCGGCCAACCAGGACTCGAGCGCATCACCACCCACAACCTCGCCGAAATCCTACATTGGGCCGGTGACGACAACCAGGCCCTGCTGCTGGCCCAGCGCGCCCGAGCCCTGCAGCGACACGTCTCGCCCGATCCGGTCCCCGACGATTCGCTTCTTCTCGCGCGCATTCACGCATCGCTCGGCGAACACGGCGATGTAAGACGGCTGACTACCTGGGTGAGGGACAACATACCCGCCGTCAACCTGGCGCCGAGCGACGAGATCGTGTTGACCATGCTCGAGCTCTTCATCGGCGATGAATTCGACGAGCAATCGGCGAGTGCATGGGATTCTCTGATCGAACGAGCCAGGGGGACACTGCCCAACGAGGAGTTCCTCGAAGTGCTGTACTTTCGTGTACGGGCGTCCATTGCGGCGAATCGCATGGCCGATTCGTTTCAATGCATTGCCGAAGCGCACCGCATGCTCGCCGAGCATTCCATATTTGAACGGCGCTTCGCGGCCCTCATTGGCGGACAATTACCATTGTTCAAGTTACAGTAAGCCTATATACAATGTCTCCCCTGTAAACCCAGTTACGTTGATTGCACTTTTGCACGATTGTTGTCTGTAATGCGCGTCCATCGCGATCGCGAAGGATGCACTGAATAAAAATTTGTAACATAATAGGTATTCGGCGACGCATCAGTGGCGTCTGTGAGCACTGCGCGCACCGCGCGAGACGATCCTTCTGTGTCAGGCGAAAAAATCGAGCCAGGTACTCGTATTGGCGAATACTTCATCGTTCAACGCATTGCTCGCGGCGGATTCGGCATGCTGTGGCGAGCCACCCACCGTGGCACTGGACAGGTCGCTGCAGTCAAGATTCTCCACCACGAGCTCGCAGCACAGCCCGAGCTCGTTCTGCGCTTCGAGCGTGAAGCCGAAGCTGCTTCACGACTGCAGCATCCGAATATTGCCGAAGTCTACGAGCGCGGCAGATTGCGTGATGGTCGGCCGTATTTTGTCATGGAGTATGTCGACGGCATCGATCTGGACTCCTACCTGACCGCCCGGGGCACGCTTTCGCCGCAGGAAGTCGTGCCCATTCTGGAGCAGTTGTCATCAGCGCTCGAAACCACCCACGCTCATGGCATCGTGCACCGAGATCTCAAAGCGTCGAACGTCTTGCTCGGCCGCCGAGATGGCAGCTTGCGGGTAGTTCTTCTCGACTTTGGTGTCGCCAAGCTACTCGAGGACAGCTCGCCGCGCCTGACCGGTTCCCGGGCGATGATCGGCACGCCGTCGTGCATGGCTCCCGAGCAGATTCGATGCGAGGCGGTGAGTGCACAAACCGATGTATACGCCCTCGGTTCGCTCACGTATCACATGCTCACCGGCCAACAGCCGTTTTGGAACGAGAATCTGATCGTCACGTTGTATCTGCATCTGAATACCCCGGCGCCGCCACCTTCGAGCGCGGGTGGTGTTGCACCTGTATTTGACGAGGTGGTTACCCGGGCCATGAATAAAGAGCGAGCCGCGCGATATTCGTCGGTATCGGCTTTCATCGCAGCGCTTCGCGCTGCGCACGACGAGGCGCATGGAACGACCAGGGCCAGCCAACCCGCAATGCAGCCATCGCCAGCCCTGGGCCTCTATATACACGTTTACGCCGAGCCGGGCTGTCTCGACAATCCAGACGACGAGATGCTCGACGATATGGAATCGATACTCCCCGAGGTCGAGCACTACTTGACCAGCCGCGGTTATCTACTCGCCCATGACAACGGCAACTCTGCGCTTTACGTGCAGCCGATGCCCGAGCGTCCAGTCGACGAGCTCACTCGTCGCCGTCAGGCCATTAGCACTGCGGTGGCATTGCGCGGCGAGATCGCGGCCCGGCCGAACCGCGACGATCGGGTCCTGGTGAGCATCTACTTGCACGTCGCCGATGCGCGACTCGACGGCGATGCAGTGCGCGGAGGAGCGTTGCTCGACCTGGCCGAATGGGTACCGGGTTCCAACGGCGAGGGTATTTTTGGCTCCTCTGCGGTCATGCACCGGCTGGACACGCCGAGCGATCCGGTGACCCGAGATCCGATTCGCTTTTATCGCATTACCACCGGAAATTGACCGGGCTGTGCCCGACCTGTTACGGTTTGCACGCCTTGTCGCCGTTGGGGCACTTGAAACGGATGTGCACGTGGCCGCTGTGGCCGGCAATATGCCGGATCACGCCGCGCGCGGTGCCCCGGCCGTGGGGATATTGAAAAATCCGGTCAAGAACGTCTTTGGTGACACCGCGTTTTTTGGCCCACTGGTAGAATAGCTTTTGCAGATCGTAGTCGAGAAACATTTTCTCGATCCCCGATGGCGAGCCCGCAGTGTCGGCCAGAACCCTGAGCAGGGTCCAGGTCGCAGCCATATGCAGATTCTCGCTCGTGCCGGTGACAAAGCTCTTGGGATACCCTTTGGGCTTTTTCTTGAAATAAAATCCGATATCGGCGTCGCGGCCGGATTGGTGCGATTTGTGCTGGCCGACCTTGCCGCCTTTGCGCTCGGAAATATCGCCGATGGCCAGGTCGTGAAGCTTGGGAAAGCGGCTGCGCACCACCGAGATGGCCCGGCGGATGTGAAAGATGGTGTGGTTGGCCCCCCAGGCGCGGTGGGGGCGTCTGCGGTAATAGCCCAGACCGCGGGGCAATTGCATGCCATTGATGAGCTGCCCATTGTCGGACTCACCCACGCTTTGGCCCGGGATGGCCCGACCGCGGCCATCCTTGCCCACTGCTACGCGGAGTTTTTGGCCGGGCCGGATCAGATTGCCCTGGATGCGATTGCGCCGGCGGATGTCCTTGACCGTGGTGTCGTAGCGCCTGGCGATGCGGATCAGGGTTTCGCCGGACATCACGTAGTGGGTCAGGACCGAGCTGAGTCCGCCAGAATAGCCAGCTTTTCGCCTCGATCGGCCGGTACAGCGCGGAATCCTCAGCTTCTGACCGGGACGGATCATGGTTCCGCCCATCTCGTTGGCCTGCCTGACCTGGTCGACATTACAGCCGTAGCTGCGTGAGATCTCCCACAGGGTTTCGCCGTGCTCGACGACGTGGGTCCTGGACTTGCCGCGCCCCTCGGCCAAGCTCACGCCCGTACTCACCATGGTACTGGCCAGCACTGCAATGATGCCGACTCGTGGCACGGTCTGCTCGAATAGCCGGCCGGCACTGATAGAATCGGGCCCCGGTGATGGGACAATGTCGAGATGGGCTCTACTCATTGGCGGCTCCGCACAGCATGAAAGAGTGCCTTTTCTATCGCAGTGCGTCCAGTTTTTGCCAGTCCGGACGCTTCGAGCATTTCAGGGACGGTCTTGGCGGTCGGTGAATTCAACCCTTCGCACTCATGGATCAAAGCGGTATCCGCTGCCACGTACTGTGATGAAGTGTCGCGGGTTTTCGGGATCTGACTCCAGTTTGCTGCGCAACTGACCCACAAAATTGTCGATCGTGCGCGTCGTGCCGCTGGTCTGGCCCCACACCTGGCGCAGCAGTTCATCGCGCGAAAACACTTTCGACGGCTGGCGTGCCAAAAAGCTGAGTAGTTCGAATTCCAGATGGGTGAGCTTGATCGGCTCGCCGGCGCGAGTAGCGGTTCGCGTGGCCATATCCACGGCGATCTCGCCGAACAGTATGAGTGTGGCCGGCTGATTGTCGGGGCGGTCGCCCCCGCGGTTGCCAGAGCGGCGCAACACTGCATCGACCCGGGCCATGAGCTCGGCCAGGGCAAACGGTTTGGTCACGTAGTCGTCGGCGCCCAGGCGCAGAGCAGCGACCTTGTCGTACTCGTCGATACGCGCTGTCAGCATGATAACCGGAGTCTGATGTCCCGCAGTGCGGAGATCGGCGAGCAGCGAGATGCCGTCTTGTTTGGGCAGATTGATATCGAGCAAGATGAGATGCGGTTGGATTTCGGTCACAGCTGCGAGGGCGTGCTCACCGTCGTGGACCACCTCGGGCTCGTATCCGGCAATGCGCAGATTCAAGGCCAGCCCAGCCGCGATGGCCTCGTCGTCCTCGACGATCAGAATACGCTGACCAGAATGCATGACTAGGTCGGCGGCGAACGCTTCGGTTCCGCTAGGGCATCTGGCAGCTCTACTCGGCTGCGGTCAGCAGGTTTTTCCGATCGCATATCTGGAACCGGCGCCGCTGCGCTGGATTTGTCGCGTTGCCGGCGCAGTATAATACGAAATTCGGAGCCCTGGCCGGGGCGCGACTGCAATTCGATCCGTCCTTTATGGGCGCGAATGATGGCGCGCACTGTTGCCAGTCCGAGGCCGACGCCGCTTTTGCGCTGATCGATGGCCTCTTTGCCGCGCTCGAATTTGTCGAAGATCTGTTTCTGTTCGCCCTTGGGGATACCCGGACCGTTGTCGGCAACGACGAGCTCGACTCTCCGCTCGCCCATGGATCGGGCGACCAGGCTGATCTGTTTGTCCTCTGACGGGGTGTACTTCCATGCATTGGTGAGCAGGTTGACCACGGTCTGAGTGAGCGCTGCATGGTCGCCAGTCACGTACAAACCGTCTTCGATGTCGATCTCCACCGCGATCTTTTCCGGCAGGGTCGCCGCATTCACCGCAGCCATGGCATCTTGCACGACGTCAGCGACGAGCACGTTTTGGCGTTCGAAATGATGCTTGCCCGTCTCCATGCGCGACAATTCGATGAGCCGTTCGACCAGCCCTTCGAGGCGCCCGACCTCCTGCTCGAGCAGGTCGAGGCACTGTCGTTTGTCGGTCGGATCGGTCAGACGCTCATCGCGCAGAGTTTCCATGAATAGGCGGATCGAGGTGAGCGGTGTTCGCAACTCGTGAGAGACTGCCGATAGAAAGTCATTTTGCACGCGGGCGATCGACGCGCCGCGGCTCACGAACATGGACCCGAGGATGTAACCGGTGATCGATGTAGTGCAGAACGCCAGCACCAAGAGGCCGATGATGATGCCCACAGAACTCGACCTGACGGCCAGTAAAATGATGCCGAGCGCAGTGATGAGCAACGTGGGAACCAACGTGGCGAGCATCAAGATCAGTTGCGCCCGGCGCAGCTGGACGATGGCTGGAGCGCGAAATCTGACGTATCTCATCTCATGTGCCACATAGTTTGCCACGGCCGGCTATCGAGTGGGAACAACGGCATAGTAGATCGGTCTATGGTCGGGATCGGCCTCGATGTCGCGCCGTTTTGTGCGAAGAGCATGCTGGTACTTCTCGAGTATGTCCGCAGACAAATCGCAGTATTGGTCCGAAGCGGCTTACAGAGACCTCCAGGCCGCGGTCTCCATGGTTGATGCTGGGGGTTTGCTCAATCATCTCCAGGCACTACTGCGTCCTGACCGAGCAGTGCCAAGTAGTGCTAGGCTCGGTCGATGCTCGAAAATGTGGCACTTGGCCAGTCGAGGTTCATGACTCCCGGTGTGGCGCCGGATCCGCGCGGCGTGCTGCTCGGGCGCTATGGCATGTTGTCGTTTGCCACCCTGGAGGGCGTGGTTTCGTGGCTGCGGTTGTATTCAGCTGAGTCCTCGATCGACGAGTTGTTGTCGGGGATGGAGATTCACCAGGCCATCACCCCGCTGAGGAGTCGCGAGATGTTGGTCAGGATCCCGGCGACTTCGAGTTACACGCTCGATCGTGCCGGTCGTTGCGCCAAGTTTGTGGGCGGGACGATCTATACCGGGACGAGCAAACATTTCGTCAAATACCGCGACGATCGTTCACCGTATGGCTACGATGCGGTGGGGATTCACGCCTTGCCGCACAATGCCGATATCATGGTGCACGGCGAGGATTTCACTCAGACCTACCACAAAGAGCGGCTCATTCCCTTCCACAAGCTACTTTTCCGGCTATCGCTAAGACGGGTACCAGGGGGTGATAAGCTGCGGCCCGACGATCGGAGTGAACTGGTATTGGTAGTCGCGCGCGGCCTGGGCGAGGGAGTGATCCGATATTTGTGGCGCAACCGGGTGCCGGCCGAGGTGGCGCTGGTCAAGCCCAGAGGCCAGAGTGCGTTTGGTGATGCCACTGACGCGAGTTATCTCCTTTTTCGGGTCGGCAAGTTGCCCGAGCGCATTCTGGATTTGTGCATGGCCACCCCGGGTATCGAGGTATTCCGTCTGAACACGCCCCAGGCTGCGGTTCAGGTCGGTTTTACCCATCTGATCGATCTCAGCTCGTGTGCCAGCGTATTTAGTGAGCAGAGTTTCTATGTATTCTGGGGTTATTCGGCTCACGAGGGCCGGATTGATCGGGTTGATGTGCTCGACGGCCCGGTCGAGTTCTCGGGCATCGAGAATTTGACTCGAATCCGACTCGACGTGGAGAAGCCGCGTGCGCGGGAGAATCTGGAGGGTTCTGATGTCGACCAGGTGGGCGTGCCGATTCGTCTGGCCCCGTCGCTGGTTCCCCCCAGACATGTAATTGCCACTCTGATTCCGCTTGCCCAGGGGCCCATGCTCAAACGCCTGGTCTATTTTCTGCCGCGAAGCAGTTTGCGCGGTCATCAGGTCGTGGTTACCGATCGCGGTATCCTGGTGGTGGCAGCCGAAAACATCGACGTGATACCACTTGGTCAGATCTTGTGCGAGCTCGCTGCTGGCTTGCTGGTGCCGATGGGCATGGATCTGGTTCCGCGGGTAGCGCCCGACGTACTGGCCCGGGCACTGGGTCACGGAGCCGGTCTTTTGACGGTTTTTCCCCACCGCGGCAATCCCTTTCAGGTCTCCAGAGCGGCGCTTGCACCGCTCGAGCGCCGAGCTCTGGCCAAGATCGAGGTCGACCGGGCCTCGGTGGTGGACACGCATATGGATTCTCAGGGCCAGCCAACCCTGGTCAACGAGCCGGTCGGCCGCTTTGCCCTGTGGGGTTATCCCAACCCGCGCAGCAAATCCTAGTATTCCTGGGTTCGGACATAAATCTCGATACATTGAATAACGCCGGGGGATTCTGTTTCGTGTTAACAATGCGTTATAGCAAGGGGAGCTAGCCGACGGCCATTGTCCGCGAAGCTGCAGGGGGTAACCGCGGCGAACTTGTACGTTTATGAGCCGGCTGCCAAAAAGCGCACCTTCGCGGGAAATGGTCGGGCTCGAGTCGGGGATTCGACGGGGGTCGGCCTGTCCGCCCCTCTCGGTCTCATGTGCCGCACTGGTCGCGCTTGCATGCCAGGGTGCATCACCGTCTCCGCGCCACGCGGGCGATCGAGTCGCCGATCCGGCACTGTCCGATCTCCCGGTAGATGCTGCGCCCCGGGTGGTGACGGCAGGTCATTCCGGCGATACAGCCACCGGGCAACCGCTGCTGCTCGACGCGGCGAGTGATGCAGAGCAAGGCGAGGTACGGCTGCGTTTGCTCGCGGTCGGCGACGTACTGTTCGGCCGCTACGATCGCTCCAAACGCTATCTTCGCGTGGCCAGAAGCGACCGATCGCCGTTCGCCGCAGTCGCGCATCTGATCGGCAGCGCCGACATCGCCTTTGCCAATCTCGAGTGCCCTATGCTCGCCGAGCCGGCCCGATTTCAGACCACACGCCGCCTGACCTTTCGCGCCGAACCGGCCGATGCGCAGACCCTGGCCCGGGCTGGCTTCGATGTCGTGTCGATCGCCAACAACCACGCTCATGACTTCGGCCGGGCCGCAGTGGTCAAGAGTCGCCGGCATCTCGAAAAAGCGGGGATCGCCGCGATCGGTGGCGGGGCCGGCATCGAAGAGGCGCTGCGTCCGGCTCTGCTCGAACGCGGCGGATTGCGCGTGGCCGTGTTGGCCTTTACCGTGTGGCTAAAGGGCAAAAAGACGCCGAGCCAAAACAGCGCTGTCGCCTATGTGCGGTACCGCGATGTAGTCGATACGATTTCACCTGTGATCCGCCGCCTGCACGGCCAGGGCCTGGCTGATGCCATCGTGGTCTCGCTGCATTGGGGATGGGAAAAAGAAACCAGCCCGCGACACAGCCAGCGCCGAGTCGCGCGCGCCCTGATCGACGCCGGTGCCCACGTGGTTCTCGGTCATCACCCACACGTGATCCAGCAAATCGAAGTCTACCGCCATGGCGTGATCGCCTATTCGCTGGGCAATTTTTTATTCGACAATCCATATCCAGTGCAGCGGCTCACCGTCGCCCTCGAAGTGGTCATCGAACGCAACCACGGCGGCGTCCGGGCCAACGAGGTCGTCGTCCACCCTGTGGTCATCGATCGCAAAACCCGCACACCGCGCCATCTTTTGCCCGACGAGCACAGAAGCTGGCGGCGCCAACTCGAGCGGCTGGCCCCGGGCGCGGCGGTGGCCGGAGCGGCCGAGCACAAACGATGACCGAAGGCCCGATACATGCGGATCACAGCTCTTGGGTCGCGTCGCTGGGCCGAATGCCAGGGTTCAAATCTTTGGGCGGGTTCCGCCATCGATGGGTCGCGTACACCTGCTCGACCCGTTTTTCGACCGCGGCGCTCACCAGACCGCTCCCGGCAGCGTCGACCGCTTCGGCCAGCTGATCGGGATGGGTGAAGCGCAAATCGGGATTTTTGGCCATCGCCACGGCGAGGACGCTGTCCATCGCGACGTCGATGCCGGGAAATGAAGACGGCCGTATGGGCATCTCGTGGACGACCCGAAATACCACATTGGCCAGCTTATCCCCACTGAAGGCAGGGCAGCCGGTCAACGCGCGATAGGCGATGACTCCCAGGGCGTAGAGGTCGGTGCGGTGATCGACCTCTACCCCTTGGGCCTGTTCGGGCGCCATGAATCCAGGAGTGCCGACAATGCGCGAGCCGGTCAGAGTCCCTTCGCTCCACATCAGCTTGGAAACGCCAAAATCGAGCACTTTCCAGATGTACTGCGACTTTTCTTGACGGTGGTGAAAGACATTTTGGGGCTTGAGATCGCGATGCACGATACCGGCGCGGTGGGCTGCGGCAATGCCGGCGCCGATCTGACCGAGCAGTTCCACGACCTCGTCGACATCGAGCCGGGACCGGATTTGCAGTATCTCGGCCAGCGATTGGCCGCGCAGTCGCTCCATGGCCAGATATTGCACGCGAGAATCCTCGGCGGGAACTTCGAGCACCCGGACCACATGGAGCGAATCGAGCGATGCAGCGATCGCGACCTCGCGCAAAAAGCGTTGCACCAGGCGGGGATTGGCAGACGATTCGGGGCGGAGCAGTTTGATCGCGGCCGACTCGCCGGTGCCTCTGTGCTGGCCTTCGTATACTTCACCCATGGCACCGCGGCCGATCAGATTACCGAGGTCGAACGAACCCACGGTGAGCCCGCTATAACGTCCCGTTCCGCCGGCCTGTAGGGCTTCCTCGAGCTCCATCCTGGCCTCGTCGAGAAGCGCTTGCCGCCGGGCCAGATCGCGCAGGGCAGCTTCGTGGCGATCGAGTAGTTCGCGACCAGAAGCTGTAATCTGGCGCCCGATGACGTGCGCGCCGATAAAAATAATCACAACCGGTACAACTAATACGAGTCGGTCAGTCGCGGATACGCCGCTGTAAAGAGTGACCGCACCGTCGGCCAGGACGCCGTACATGACCAGAGTGGAGAGAGCGACGTAGATGGTCACCAGGCCGATCAAGATCTTGCCGGACGGCAGATGATCTTCACTCTGAGCAAACGCGAATGTGCCCAGCGGAATCAGCGAAACCGCCGCCGAGAGGGGGCCGAAGTAGTACGCCGCCGACATGATCGCGACAACACAGGCAAATGCAAAGACCGTGCTGTGCCAGCGGCGCAAGGCGTTGGGATCGCGCATGAGCCACCACAGCGGCACGCTGATCAAAAACGTCAGCCCGGTCGCTATACCGAGCACCAGCTTGGCCGTGTTGCTCTGTGGAAGAGTCCATCCGCCGATCGCAGAGAGCAAACTTAGGATGGCAAAGAAGGCGACGCACAAACGCAACCGCTGCACGCCGTGGACGTATATCACCTCGTCGGCTCTGGTCGGGAAGCGACTGCTTCTCTGCACGTGCATCCGCTCGCGCGGGGCAGTAGATTCGATTGCATTGGACATACCCGGAGCAGAATGCCCCCGGGTCACAATGGTCTCGACTTCATCTGTCGGGTCCGCCTGTGCCGACCGATATTCGTGCATGAAGTCCCAATGTATCGCCCACTGCCCGCTCTGTCCACGAGACTCGACACCGCGATATCAGCCAGGGCCGGGGTGCTGTACCCTCTCGCTGGCCGGGAAACAGTGCCTGGCGTTCACTCGCTGCGGTCGTCTTCGTTGGAACGATGGACGTCGACAAACCGGTTTGCCCGGTCAAACCTCGGCGCAATGACAGGCTTGCCCGAGCGGTCGATAAAGCCGATTTTTTGCCTGCTGACAAATATCGCACGACCGAAGCTAAAGTCATAAGCCGCCTTGAACTGAGGTTCAATGGCCCATGCACCCTGGCTATCGAGGTACCCGACCTTGCCATTGTCGGCCAACACTGCGGCCAGCCCTTCGTGGAAGTCGCGAACAATTCGATATTTTGGCTCGATCACCAGCTTGCCGGCGAGATCGACAAAACCCCATCGGTCGCCACGGGCCACTGGGCAGCGCTCTTCCAGACACGGCCCGGCCGAGTCCCACTCGACTGGACCAACGAACTTGCCGGTAGGGTCGACAAATCCCCACTTGCCTTTGTGCCGAACCGGTGCCCTCTTCTGCCAGAATTGGCTGGCCTGTTCGAATCGAGACGCGATGACAATCTTGCCGGCTTCATCGAGAAAACCCCAGGTTTTGCCGTCTTCCGAAAACGCGACCAGTCCGTCGTGAAACGCGCCGACTTTGGTTGTTTTCGGCAGTTCGAATTTCCAGGTTCCGTCGGGCTTCACAAAGCCAGCCCTGTCATCCTTGATGGCGTATGAAAGACCACCATAGAAGCCGCGCAGATCGCGGAAACCGCGCGCGACAACTCTGCCCTTCTGATCGATGATGCCGGCCTCGCCGGGTTTGAGCATGGTGGCCAGGTAGCCATTCCAGAAAATTCCCGGGTTTGGAAACGGCCCTTCCACCTCCACGTCGCCGGTTGCATCGACATACTGATAATGGCCGCCCAACGAGCCGCCGGGCACCAGACGCCGCTGGCCTCCCACGTTGACCGCCGCCAAACCGCTCGAAAAATTGCGAACAAGCGGCCATCGGTCTTCGAATGCATACGTTCCATCCCGATTTATGAAGCCCCACCGGTCGTTTTCGAGCACTGCAGCCAGTACAGTGGGCTGTTGGCCCGATTTGCCAGTTCGCGATCCTGGGGTACCTGCAGTAGAGGCGAAGCCGTCGTCTGTCGTTTGGCCAGGTGGCTGGACCGCTGATTGATCTCCCGGTGGTTTTTTTTGTCGATCGGAACTGCAGCCGAGCACGAGAGCCACGATTAAGGCTAGTTCGAGGGATCTCATCGCCATTGCCACCGACTCTAGCCCGGATCATTCACCACATCATCCGCTGCGGTCGTATCGATAGCTGCTGCGCGGTACCGCCCCCTCCAGCGCCCGTCGCCCCCTGGCCGTCAACTTCAGATGCTGAACCCGACCACGCTCAGGGCCTCAATCGCTACCAGCGGGCGAAGTACATGTTCGACGAAGTGCAAAAACCCGCCTCCGCCCTCGGCGTGACCACTCCGGTCGAGCTTCTCGATGTCCCCGACGCCGACCACGATCACGCCAAGATGGCCCCGGCCGTCCAGCCGGTCCTGATTCAATCCCAGCTGCCGTTCCGCTGAGCCGCCCCCGAGCTCAGGGCCGCTTCCCTGCAATCACCCGACCAGGGCGATGTTCTGGCCCACACCGCGTTCTCTGGCCTGGTCGTAGATGGCCTTGGCAACTGCCACGTCCTGGATGGCCAATCCGGTCGAGTCGAAAATCGTGATCTCGTCGCCGGTGCGGCCGGCTTTCTTGCCTGCGACGATCTCGCCCAGCATGGCGTAGACCCCCTCCTCGGTCAGAATCCCCTTGTGCAGAGGAATGTTGACCTCGCCTGAGTGAAATGCTTGTGCGGGGTCGTCGATGACGAGCTTGCCGGCCAGCAAGATGTCCGGATCGAGCTCTTGCTTGCCCGGCCCGTCAGCGCCCATGGCATTGATATGGGCGCCCGGGCTCAGCCAGCTCTGTTTCACCACTGGGCTTTGCGACGGCGTCGAGGTACATACTATATCGCACGCCGCCGCGCTTTCGAGAGATACCGCGCTACCACCGGCCTCGCGGGCAAATGCCGCCGCCGCTTCATCATGGATATCGGCCATGCGCAGCTCGATATCGCCTGCGATTTCGGGATAGACCACTCGGTGTGCCTCGAGCAATACCCGGGCCTGGACGCCGCAGCCGATGAATCCCATGGTCCGGGGCTTTTCTACCGCCAGATATTTGGATGCCACAGCGCCGGCCGCACCGGTGCGCATCGCAGTGAGCAGCGTGGCATCCATGATGGCCAGAGGAAGCGCAGTGTCCGGGTCGCTCAATATGTACACACCAATGACTGCAGGCAGCCCGTGCCTGGCCGGATTCTGCGGGTGCGAGTTGACCCACTTGACTCCGACTGCGTCGCCCAGTTGTGACGGCATGGCGCGAAAATCGCCGTCGTACTCGGGCAGTGAAAGATATACCTTGGCCGGCATCTGAGCCTGGCCGCGGCCATGAGCCGCGAATGCCGACTCCACGGCAGTGACCACCCGCTCCATGGCGATGAGCTGGCGAATCTCGTCTCGGGTGAGGATGAGCGTGTTCACAGTGCTTGTCCTGGGCGAAAAGTAGCTCGACCGGCCCTCATGGTGGTACGTTGACCGGCCGTAACGTGAGGAGAACCTGATGAAACTCGATGGTGCAGTTGCAATCATAACCGGTGGCGCTTCGGGTTTGGGTGCCGCGACCGCGCGCAAACTGATCGCCGGTGGAGCCAGTGCAGTCCTCGTCGACCGCGATGAGACGAGGGGAAACGCCCTGGCCAGACAACTGGGCGACTCCGCGCGCTTTGTCCCGGCCGACGTCACCGACGAAGGTCAGGTAGAGGCAGCTGTCGATACGGCGAGCGGTCTCGGCTCCCTGCGCATTGCCGTGAACTGCGCGGGTATTGGCTCGGTCGGCCGCACTCTAAATCGAGACGGAGCGCCACATCCGCTCGCCGTGTTCCAGAAGACCATCGCGGTCAACTTGATCGGCACGTTCAACGTGCTTCGCCTGGCCGCTGCTGCCATGGCCAAAACCCAGCCAAACGACCAGGGCGAGCGCGGAGTCGTGATCAGCACCGCGTCGGTCGCCGCATTCGACGGCCAGATCGGTCAGATCGCGTACTCGGCCTCGAAAGGCGGAGTGGCTGCCATGACTCTGCCCGCTGCCCGCGACCTTGCGGTGGTCGGCGTTCGCGTGGTCACCATCGCACCCGGTGTGTTCGATACTCCCATGATGGCCGGACTGCCCGAGTCGGCACGGCAAGCGCTGGCCAAAGATGTGGTGTTTCCCAAGCGATTGGGCGAACCGTCCGAGTACGCCGATCTGGTCGCAGCCATCGTGTCGTCACCCTACCTCAATGGTGAAACCATCCGACTCGACGCCGCGTTGCGCATGCCGCCCAAGTAAAGGTCCAACGGCCCGGTAACCGGCGTGTCGTCCCGGCGCCCACAGCTCGGCTATCAGTCCAATATGTCGCAGCCGGTCGCGTTCATACAGCTTACTTGGCACGAACCGGTGTTGCGGCAGTCGATGGTGTCGGCGCAGCTATTCACACCTGTGCAGCTCACATGGCAACTGCCAATAGCGCACGCGATGGGCGCGTTGCACGCACCGGCGCCCACACAATCGACGTGGCAACTGCCCGACAGGCTGCAGTCAAGCGCTCCCCCACAACACGCACTGTCACCCCGGCAGGACAGATCGCACGACCCCGTGCCGCACTTGATCGGAGCGGCACAGGCATTCGCGCCGCAATCGACTCTGCAATGCTCAGAACGACTGCAGTCGAGCAACTGGCCATTGCACGAGCTGCCCGCGGTGCAGTCGATGTCACACGACCCTTTGCTACACTGGATAATGCCACTGCACGCATGTTGGCCACAGATCACCTCACAGCTCGTGGCAGCAGTGCAATCGACCATACCGGCGCAATCTCCCGCCTCATCGCATTTCACCCGGCACGGTCTTCCAGCGGGGCAAGCGGCCATATCTGATGAGGTGATCACACACGTGTCGCCGTCACACCCGCCCGAACACTCGGCAGGACAACCGCTCGAATCGACGCTGCTGTCGGGGCCACCCTCCTCGACCGCGTCGTATCCCACCCGTCCACAGGCCACCGCTACTACCATCGCAACGGCGAGCGTGACAATGGAAATTCTGCACACGATGTAATTGTAACACGCACTCAATAAAACGCAGCCAATTTAAATGAACGCAGCCACTTTAAATGAAACGCAGCTTTACTTCGAGGCATCAGTGGCCGGTCCGATTTGAATGCATTTTTCGTGGCCGCTGTTACGTCCTGTGGTTTTTGGAACTCGTAGACTCGGCCGATCGGCTGGCCACGTGTTCTATGCGAGTTTATTGCTGAAGCGCCATCGAGCTGTAACCCGGCCGTTGGCAAATCGGGGGGGTGAGATGCCAGCCAGCATCACAGGAGGAAATGATATGATCGAATCAGGTTTACGAAGAGTAATTCTGGCGACGTTGCTCAGCGCGTCTGTGGCCGCCTGCGGCGGTAGTGACGGCGCCGACGGAGATCCCGGAGCAGCGGGAGAGCGTGGCGAGCAAGGCGAGCAAGGCGAACCGGGTGAGAACGCCATTGCACCACTTGATTCTGCTGCTCCGCTCTCGAGTGTGGTCGCACTCGGCTACCGGAAGGAACTGGCTACCCAGTTGCCTGGCGATCCCGACAACCTGGCCGCATATATTAAGGCGTTGGTAACCGAGTTTAACAGCAATACTCCCCCCGGCATTCCTGGCATGCAGTTCCCCCTGACAGCGGGTACTACCGACACAGTGCGCGCGATCAAAGGTTTGCAAGCCAATGTCGTGGCCAGCTGGCTCGACCCGCTTCGCTACGACGCCGACCCGGTCGAGGGTCCGTTGCTTGGCGCCAATGCCGACTATATTGCCTATTTTGGTGACAACAGGCCTGACGCGCCGGCAAGCCCGATCTACCAGGGCGATGACACTGCGGGCTGGATGTGGGTCAATCACGAGTACATATCGGGCAAAGTGCCGCAAACCGCGCGAGCGCCGATCGGCCAGCACATGATCATGGCGCAGTACTTTCGTTTTTACGGCATGCTGAGCAACGATATCGCTGCATCGGCGTGGGACGACACGTCACTCACGGTCTACACCAGATTATTCAAAAAGCAGCTCGGCGGCACCTGGATGCACATTATTCAGGATCCGTCCAGCGGAGAATGGGAAGTCGATCTGGGCGCCAACAATATCCGCTATGATGCGACCGACGCGACCCGGCTCCTGCTGAGCGGCCTTCCCAATGGCATGACCGTGCAGGATCACGACGATGCGAATGTCAATCTTCCTCAAAATGTCGTGGCCGGCATCATGGGCGACTGCTCGGGTGCGCAGACGCCCTGGGGCACAGTAGTTACCGCCGAGGAGAATGTGCAGGACTATTACGGCGATCTCGAGGCCGGATGGGATACCGATTTGCGGCTCGTTGCCGGACGGGGATTCGACCCGGGTGCACCGGTCAGCCTTCCAGTCCAGGCCGCAACCGATGGCCAGTTTGGTCAGGATCCCGACACCAATACCCATCACGACCGAAATCTCTACGGCTATCTGTCCGAGATCGATCCCGGCAAGCCAGCCGATGAGTATCTCGGCAAGACCAATGCTGGCCAGGGGCATAGAAAGCTCGGCGCGGTTGGCCGGGCCCGCTGGGAGAACACCACGTTTGTCACCAACGATCAGTGGCAGCTCGACAATGGCCAGAAAATCGTCCTTTACGCAGGCAATGACCGCTATGGCGGCCGGATCTACAAATTCGTATCGGATGGAACCTACGCCACCGGCATGACCTCGGCCGAAATTCGCGCGCTACTCGACAACGGCACGGTGTACGTGGCTCACTTCACCGGACTCGACAACGATACCGGTATTACAGTCGGCGGCAATGCACCGGCCGCTCAGCCCGGTCAGTGGATCGCTCTGTCGGTCGACAATACCGACGATAACGCGCCCAACGCCGCGGCGCTCACGCCCGACACCAAGGTCGGCGCCGCCCTGCAGGACAATAACTGGAACGGACTGGCCGGCTTCGCAAACGACTATCAGGTCGGTCAGGCGATGTTTACTGCAGCCACCAAGATCGGTGTCAAGGAGCTCAACCGGCCCGAGGACGTGGAGTGGAACCCGGCAAACCAGAAGATCTACGTCGCTTTTACCAAGCACAACCAGCATACTGCACTCAACGCCGACGGCACACTGCGATCTGGCCCTCTCAATGGCGAGGATAAGCGCACGGATAACTACGGTACCATCTTCGAGCTCACCGAGACCGAAGCCGACCCGGCCAGCTCGACGACCTTCACGTACACCAGGATCTTTGCCGGCAGCGTAAGCGCGGACGGCAGATTCAGTGCGGCCAACCCCGACAACCTCATGATCGACGCCGATGGCGGGTTGTGGTTTGGCACCGACGGAAACTTTTCGACCACCAGCAAGGACTCGAACGTGCCCATTCAGTCGGATGCGCTCTACTACCTCGACTACACGCCTGATGTGGCCGATTCTGGCCAGCCGTTTCGCGTGGCAGCGGTACCCAGTGATGCCGAGGCCACCGGGCCGGCGTTCAGCTCGCAGATGGGCACCCTCTTCTTCAGCGTGCAGCATCCGGGCGAAAAGATCTTCTCGTCTTGGCCGCAGCGGGAGTAAACGCCATGAGACAGCACACCGGCTCAAATTCGCGCTCGCAACACCTCGCCCGGGTCGGTCTGGCAGTCGCAGGGATTGTGTTGGCAGTAGCCTCCGGCTGCTCGTGTGAGGCTCCAGAGGGCAATTCCGACCGCAATAACAATGAGCAGCCCGACTCCGAACAGGCTGCGATCGAACGCTACGACCCGCTCGGCACCGCCATTAACAGCATCGGTCGGGTCGCGAATCTCGAGGCCGGAGTACCGCCGATGTGCTATACCGCCACCGGTGGAAAGTCCAATCCCTGTTGGGTCTGTCACACCAACCCGGCCGGCCAGAATTTTCAGTCCGACGGGGAGCTTCAGCTCGAATACTCCTTTTCCGATCAGGCGCTGAGCAATCACTGGACAAATCTATTTGTCGACCGCAGTAACTTTATCGCATCGATATCGGATGAGGAGATTCTCGACTATATCCGGCAGGACAACTACGCCGCGCTGGGACCGTCTCTGGACGCGGTCGGCAATTACCCCGGCTATCGGCCCGATGTCGACTTTGCCGCTGGCTTCGATGATGACGGATTTGCCAGCGACGGCTCGGGCTGGCGGGCCATCCGCTTTCATCCCTTTCTGGGCAGCTTTTGGCCGACCAACGGCAGCACTGACGACGTATTCATCCGCCTGCCCAAGAGATTTCGCCAGAACGCGGCGGGCGAGTCGTCGCGCGAGGTTTACAAGCTCAATTTTGCCCTGCTCGAAGCGGCCATTGCCGGTCAGACTGCGGCCAGCAATGGCGCGGCGGATCGATCGATTCTCGACCGCGAGGTCGAGCCGGTCGACGAGCGTTTGATCGACTTCGACCTCGACGGCGACGGTGCGGTGAGTGAGCGAGTATCGCGAATCGTGCGCCTACCCAAGTACTATGCGGGCGGCGCTTCGGGCCATCCCGTGCGGCCTGGCCTCTACCCCAAAGGGGTCGAATTTCTGCACTCGGTGCGTTATATTGATCCCGACGAACCCTCGCTCATGGCCGTTCGGATGAAGGAGTTGCGCTACTCGAAAAAAGTGCGCGAGCTCAGTGACTGGGGCATCTTGCGCACCTACGAACTCGAGGCCGAGGAGAAAGAGGAGGGCAACTTGCCGATCATCGGAGGTTCGCCGCTGTACGGGATGGTCAACGATTTCGGCTGGCAGCTACAGGCGTTCATCGAAGACGCCAAAGGCCGCCTGCGCCTGCAGACCGAGGAAGAACATCGCTTTTGCATGGGCTGTCACACCGCGATCGGCGTCACGGTCGATCAGACGTTTTCGTTCGCTCGAAAAGTGCCCGGCAAGGACGGCTGGCGCTATCACGATCTGCGTGGGCTCAAAGACCGCCCGCAGCTGGGCCACGCCGAACCCGAGGTCTTGACCTACTTCAAACGGGTCGGCGGGGCTGACGAGATCCGGGCCAACAGCGAGATGCTGAGCCGATTTTTCCCCAATGGTGTGTTAGACGAAGCCGAAGTGCTGCGGGCATCGGTGGGTGGTGACCGCGATCTGGCCTGGCTTTTGGCGCCGTCGCGGGAGCGGGCGCTCGATTTGAACCGGGCCTATTTGGCCGTGGTGCGCGAGCAGAGTTTTAGCCGCGGCCGCGATGCCGTACTCAGCCCGGCCGTGCGAGTTCATAAACAAATCAAAAACGGTTCGACCGAACTGGCCAAGGCCAACATGGTCTTTCACGATGGTCACCTGCACCTCGAATGGGACCAGGGCAAATCCAGCCCGGTAAGAGGTAATTGATCGGCTGGGCCAGAGCCCGGCTGGCTATCCAG
Organism: Pseudomonadota bacterium; assembly: GCA_022360315.1. Lineage (GTDB taxonomy): Bacteria > Myxococcota_A > Polyangia > Haliangiales > Haliangiaceae > JAKSDA01. The sequence goes on along the minus strand of JAKSDA010000434.1, from coordinate 74,832 downwards.
TGTCCGGGCCCAACTGGCTGTATTTGCCCAGGCGTTTCGCAACAGCAGCAGCCCGGTTCAGCGAGCTGGTCGCCCGGCAGACTGACGAGGAAATCGAGATATGAATCTTTCTCGCGGAGTAAACATCTCGGTCTATCTCTGAATGTCAGTTCTGACCCTGAAATCTGACTCCGAATCGATTTCTGTATGTCTATTTATTGGTGAATCCACCTCCGTCGCCGCCTGGCCGGTGCCAGCCGTCGACCCTTTGGTGTACCAGCACAGCTGGTTTTTGGCCGCGCCGTCTTGTGCCGGCCTGCCTCGTGCCAATTCGTCCCTTACCCGTCGCAGCGCGCGCTCGAGGCGATAGTGGATTAGATGCGGTCGCTGTCCGGCCAGTTTGGCCGCTTCTTCGAGTGCGGCAACGGCCCGGTCGAGCTGGCCAGAGCGCCAGTGGGCAAGGGCTTGGGCCTCGACGACTTCGACGTGCTCCCACAGAAGATGACAGTATTTGGCCGCGCGAGCTCGCAGATCGGCCCACCGGGCCTCGCTGGCCCCGCTGGTGGCGAGTTCGACCATATCCAGCTGCACTTGCTCTCTCGGTACCCACTCGGCTTTGCTGCCGGGCGTCCTGATGTCGCATACCAGCTCGTGAGCCTCGGCCGCGCGGCCCTGAAACAACAACCAGCGCGCGGCCAGCAACGTGGCCAGCGGCTTGGGCGATATCATGGCCTCGAGTTCGCGCGCCCGGTCGACATGCGGCCGGGCCGCCTCGAGATCGCCGTAGTAATAATGGAGTTCGGCCAGGTTGAACTCGCTCACGTACTCGGCTTCGGCCTGGCCCAGTTCGCGGGCGATCTGTCGGGTGCGCAGAGCGTCGGCGATCGCCCGCTCGATGTCCTTGCGTGCAGCCCAGTGATCCTGGCGATTGTTCAGGGCAGCGGCCAGATGAATCATATCGCCGTGCTCGTTGCACAGCGCAATGACCCGCTCGAACAAATCCTCGGCCTCATCGAGCCAATATTGCGCCGAGCGAATGGTGGCCAGAACGAGCAGGGCGACCACGTTGGTCTCATAACTCCTGTCGCCCAGCGCCTCGGAGCGGCGCACAGAGCGCATGAGCAGGTCGGCAGCTGTGTTGAGACGACTGAGCCGCCAGTGAATGCAGGCTCGACCGAGCAATAGGCGGGCTTCGAGATGCGGCGCATCGAGTGTGGTCGACCGCAGCTCTGCTCGCTCGACCAGTATTTCGGCTTCGCGATAATCGCCTATCCAATCGCGAATCATCGCCTTGTCGAGCAGGATTTCGACCTCGGTCGCGATATCGTCCCGCTGGTTGGCGATCCGTTCGGCCCGGTCGAGATCGGTCAACGCGGCATCGTAACGGCCCAGGCGGGCGCGCATCAGACCGCGTCCCTGATGACAGCCAAGCGCCAGCTGGCCGCCGTTGCTCTCGTCGAGCTGGCCGAGTTCAATGGCTCGATGGAACATGAGCTCGGCCTCCAGATAATCGTGGCGCCGCCGCGCCCGCTCGCCCAGGTCGCTGTACAGTACTGCAGCCTCGTCGCGGCGCCCCCCCTGCCCTGCGTGATGGGCCAGCCTGACCAGGCGATAGCCGTCGTCGAGGGTGTCATCTCGCCGATAAAAGCGAAATGCACTGTCGTGGATGCCCTTGCGCAGTGCCGCGGGCAGCGATCGGGTCAATTGATCGCGGATGACCGTGTGGCGAAACCCATAGCGGCCGTCTCGATCAACGGACAGAATACCGTCCTCAGCCAGACGCAGCATGCCGACCTCGCCATCGACTGGAAAAAGGACTCCCAGTCCGGCGGCATCGAGTTCGCCGAGTACCCCCTCGACGTCGACGATATCGACGACATTGCCGAGTAAAGCGACCAGGCGGGCATGTGCGGCCAGGTCGACTGATAGCGATCGGAGCTCGCCGTCGGCCAGCCACTCGACCACTGGCAAGTCTGGAATACTGGCTAGCAGATCGGTGGCCACCATCCAGCCCGAACCGCTCGGCCGGGGATGGACCAGACCGCTGCGCTTCAGTCCACGAACCAGCTCGACCAGCAGAAACGGGCTGCCCCGAACCCGACGGACCAGCTGCTCGACCACGCTGGCCGCAACGTTCTCGGCTGGCAAGAGCAGCTGGCGGCACAGCCGTTCGGTGCTTTCCCGATCGAGCGGTCCGAGCTCGAGCCGAGTGGACAGGCCAGCCCGTTTAGACCAGCTCGGTCGCGCTGTTGCAAAGCCGGGTCGGGCCAGTACACAGATCCACAGCGGCGCCCTTGCCTCGGCCAGTGCGGCGTGCTCGAGGATGTCGAGAGTGATGTCATCAGTCAGATGAGCGTCGTCGACAACCAGGCAGATCGGTTCGCGCCCGGCTTCACTGCGCAGCGCCTGTCCCACCGAGCGAGTGGTGGCCAGGCGCAGCGCTCCCGGTGCTGCGGCAAGCCGCTGCAAGCCAGCCTGTTCGGCGGACATCCATCCGGCAGCGACCGCCACTGCGAGGCCGGCGTCCTCGTCCCCCGGGTGACCGAGCCCGGACCGGATGGCAGACACCAGGTCGGCTCTGTCGGCAGAGTCGCTCAGCCCCATGACCAGGGCCACGAGATGGCGCAGGCATTCGCCTGCCGCACCTTCGCGGGCGTGCATATGCCACACCCGCGCACCGGGCACCTGCTCGCTCAGATCGGCGACGAGCTGCTCGGCGAGGTGACTCTTGCCGTAACCCTTTTCGGCAAGGACTGTCGCGATGGTCGGTATTCGCTCACGTGAAGCCCTGTGGGCACTGGCCACGAGCTCACCGCGCTGGGCGTCGCGGCCGATCAGCGGGCGGAGGTCGACCGGAAGATCTGTCACATCACCGGATCCATCGCTTTCGACCTCCAGCGAGATATGCGTGGCCGAGCCGAGCGGAATCGGGCGAACGCCCGGACGTCCCGGCGTGGCAGGCCCAGCGGCGTTCACACCGGGCGGAAGGGTCGAGCGCTCCGATCGGGCAGGATTTTGCGAATAGGCACCGCCCAGCGCCTCGATGGCCATCTCGGTAAAGCTCACCCCTGGCTGCGCGGCCTCTTGCCCCGAATCAGTGGCCGGACAATCCGAGTCCGGCCTCGCATTGCGGTGGCCGCTTATTCTCGCTCCTCGGGCCGGGGAGCGGCCCTTGCGAAACAGCGTCGGGCTGAGAAAGCGCTGGCTGCCATCGGCGCGCTTTTGCACCCGGACCCGGGCGCAGTCCACCGCAACCGATTCGGTAACACTGCGCGCGATCAGTTCCTCCGCGCAGCGCTGAGCGCGACGTACGGGATTTTCGCTGGTCGCGGCATCGAACACAGCCACGCAGCGCTGCTCGGCCAGGCTGGCGATCCGGCCGCTGTAACCAATGATGATCTCCTGCAGCAAACTGGCCGGGGCATCGCTTTCAAATACCACCATGCCGACCCGCTTGCGCGCCCCGTTGGCCGCGCGGGAATCCCGCGCCGAGCGAACCTCGCGCAGTGATTTGTCGCTCGGTCGATCATCGGCCAGAGCAGTGGTCAGGGCATGCTTGAGCGCAGCGGCGGTTTGAAAGCGCCGCTGCGGCGACTTGGCCAGACAGCGAATCAGAACCCGGTCGAGAGAACTCGGAACCGGAGCGATGGTCGACGGCAGGGGCGGCCGATACCCGAGATGGGCGTCGAGTACCCGCGCCTGGCGGCCAAAAAACGGCGTTCGCGCGGTGAGCATTTCGTAAAGGACCACCCCGATGGTGTAGATATCCGAGCGCTGGTCGATGTCGTGACACCCCTCGCACTGCTCGGGCGACATATAATCAGGAGTGCCGAGGATGGCTCCTTCCCGGGCCAGTCCGTCGCATTCCCCGGGTTGAGACAAATGTGATCGGGACAGCTGCCGGGCCAGCCCAAAATCGATGATCTTGGCAATTGCCGGTCCGCTCCCGCTGCCGTGGTTTTCCTGGAGAAATATGTTCTCGGGCTTGAGATCGCCGTGAACAACCCCGCGCTGATGGATGGCAGTCAGAGCATCGACCAGGGCAATGGCCCGAACAGCAAATGTCTGACCCTCCAACGGCCCTTCCTGATCGGCCAGCAGTGCGTCCAGCGAACGAATACGGATGAGTTCGCACGCCACGTACGGCGTGCCATCGGCCAGATCGCCCGAATCGTAGACCTCGGGCACAAATGGATTTGCGACCGCGCGCAAAACAGCGATCTCCCGGCGCAGCATGACAGCAGCCGACCTCCGATACGGATCGGCGACCTTGAGCGCCACGGCGCGCCCATCGGCGACCCGCCTCGCCGCCCACACCGTCGCGAAACCGCCATACCCGAGCATGGAGTCGATTCGATATTCCGACAGGCGGGGCCAGCTGTCGCCTCCGTGTCCGCGGTCTGCCCGGTTGGGCTCCCCTGTATTCACTCGACCGCTGTCCGACACCGACTCGCTGTTCGGAGGACATGTAGGATGCAAGCCGCGCCACCGTCGCCCACAATGCAGACAGCGTCTCACCGTATTCTCTCACACCAATTCACCAGGGCAGGGCCGCCAATCGCCGGAATGATGCGAACAACGCAACGCACTATGAAAGGGACAGAGCTCAACACAGCCATCGATACGATCGGTAGAGGCCCCGTCTCTGATAGTCGGCTGGACCGATCAAACCTGCAGTCTCGTATGGCTGGATGCGAATTACTGGGCGTTGTAAACAGCTCGAAGCGGCGGCTGGTGCGGCCGCGAGGCCGCAGCTTTCGAGTGTTTTTACTGCCCGACATCGGACCAGATAATCCGAGCGTCCATTACAGCCCATCACACCGAACTGTCGGCCTACGGACAAAACCACCCCTGCCGCTGACCCGAGCCATGAGCTGGGCCGGCGTACTGTGATGTTCTCACCATCGAATCGAGTCGCTGTTCTGGCTCCACCTCGCGATGATGGCCGGGATAGGATTCGTCCATGGCAGAGCCGAAGGCGACTCATGGTAGCGGCGACGAAACGGCCGGGCGCCGTCGCCAGGAAGTGCAACTGGCGGTCAAGAACGCGTGCGATCAGCTGAACAGCGACGGCGTTGCACCCCGCGACTACGCCGAGCAGCTGGCATGGCTGTTCTTTTTGAAGGCCTTTGACGAGGCAGAAACCCGTCGTGAGCGAGAAGCCGCGCTCGACGGTCGCCCGTACACCCGCCGATTAGAGGGCGACTTCCGCTTCGCCAACTGGTCGAGAACGATCGATCGGCCCGATGAGATGCTCGAATTCGTCGACGCCAAGCTCTGGCATCACCTCAAGAGCTTCGGCCAGCGTGACGGCACAAAACAGTTCGCCGATGATCCCGTGGCCGGGCTCTTCCGCCGCATTTTCTCGACCGTGCGCAACCATTCTCGTCGCGGTGCCAGCTTCGCCCGCGTGGTACAGCAGGTCAATCGACTGCACTTCTCGGACGAGACCGACGTTATCGTGCTGTCCGAGATCTATGAAGATCTCCTCAAGCGAGTTGCCAGCGACTCGGCGGGTTACGCTGGCGAGTTTTATACCCAACGCCACATTATCCGCGCGATGGTAGAAGTCGTACGACCGCGGATCGGCGATCGGGTCTACGACCCGTGTTTTGGCACAGCAGGATTTCTCACCGAGTCGGCCGAGTACATTCGCCGCCACTGTTCTGCCCGCGGTGGCGGCGACCTCGGTACCCTCGACAAGCGCACCTTCTTCGGTGTCGAGCACAAGCCGCTCACCTATCTGCTCGGCCTCATGAACATGCTTCTGCACCGTATCGACGGTGCCGACCTCGCCCAGGCCAATACCCTCGAGCTACACACGCCCGATGTTAACGAGACCCACCGATACGATGTGATCCTCTCCAATCCTCCCTACGGCGGAAAACTGGCCCGCGAGCTTCAGACAAACTTCACCGTCCGATCCAGTGCCACCGAGATCCTGTTCCTGCAGCACATCATGGCGAACCTCAAGACCGGCGGACGCGCCGCGGTGATCGTACCCGAGGGTGTGCTTTTTCGCGGCGGTCCGGCTGCCAGAGTCCGACAGCGCCTGCTCACCGAGTTCGACGTGCACACTGTCCTTTCGTTGCCAGCCGGCTGCTTTCTGCCCTACACCGGGGTCAAGACCGACGTGCTCTTCTTCAACCGCCGCCAGGACGGCAAGGGCACCGAGAGCATCTGGTTCTACGAACTGAGCAACGACGGCTTCGAATTGAAGCCGGCCCGCCGCCCGATTGACGGGTCGCAGATCGGCGATTTTCTCGCCGGGTGGCCCAGGCGATCCGAGGGAGAGAATTCGTGGCGAGTTTCGATTGCGGACGTCGCAAAGCAGGGATTCGACTTGTCGGCGAGGAACCCCAACCGCACCAATGACTACCAGCATCGCAACGCGCTCGAGTTGGTGCAGTCGATCAAGGTGAAAGAGGAACGGATCCTCGAGCTCCTGGGTGAACTGGAGGAGCTCCTGGAGGTGGGCGAATGAATCCGCGGCCGTCGGCGCCCATTCGCGATCTGTGCAGGCTGGTAAACGGTCGTGCATTCACGCCTGCCGACTGGACCGAGACCGGTCTGCCCATCGTTCGAATTCAGAACCTCAACGACCGCCAAAAACCGTTCAACCGCTACGATGGCGAAGTAAAGGACAGGTTTCTGGTTGCCGATGGCGATATTCTGCTGTCCTGGTCGGGCAGTCCGGGCACTTCTTTCGGCTGCTTCGTATGGGATCGAGGACAGGCCATTGTCAATCAGCACATATTCAAGGTGCATATCGACGAGACGCGGATCGACCGCGACTACTTTGTCCACGCGGTCAATTCCAGGCTCGACGAAATGATAGCCCTGGCCCATGGCGGGGCCGGGCTGCGGCATATCACCAGGAGCAAGCTAGAGAGCATAGAAATCCCTGTCCCTGCAGTGGATGAGCAGCGCCGCATCGTCGCGCGCATCAATGCTTGTTTGCAGCGGGTAGACGAGATCCGTGCACTGCGGCAAGAGGCAGACCGTGAGGCAAAGGCCCTGCTGCCATCGTCCCTGGCCTCTGTCTTTGGTGAACTTCTGGCAACCTGTGACACGATGACGCTCGGCAGTGTGGTTTGCGAATCGCGCTACGGAATCAGTCGCAAGTGCGATGCGGGCGAGGATGCCGTTCCAGTGCTTCGAATCCCAAATATCGCCGACCTCGAGGTCAAACTCGCCGACCTGAAGTACTGTGCACTCGCGCCCACAGAGCTTGTCCGCCTTGCCCTGGAACCCGGCGATTTGTTGGTCGTGCGGACCAACGGCAGCGCCGATCTGGTCGGCCGCTGCGCCGTATTCGAGGGGGCGAGGCGACCGTTTGCCTTTGCATCGTATCTGATTCGCCTTCGTCTCGACCGCGGCAGAGCGGATCCGACTTTCGTTGCGATGTTTCTGGCCTCGGCCCACGGACGAGACGCCATCGCGGCCATTCGCCGGACATCAGCTGGACAGTACAACGTGAACAGCGAAAACCTTCGCGCCATACAGATCCCGGCTGTGCCGATCCGATGGCAGAGAAAAATCGCGGAGCGATTGCGAGATCAAGAGTCGGTAACGCGGGCGATCGCAGCCCAGCAAGCCGCCCGGATGGACGAGGCAGACCATCTGCGAGCAGCCATCCTCCGCCGGTCCATCTCGGGCCGGTAAAGGCCCGGATTGACCGGAACGTGCGCTCGCTCACGACACTGAGTACCGCGACCCTAAGTAAGTGCCCAGTAGGGTCGGTCCAGCGCGTCGAGGGCAAGGCGCGAAGAGGGAGCATAGTGGGCCTACGTGACCGATGAGCAACACAGCCATCGGCGGGTTGGTCGGCCGTAATGGGTACTTACTTGCGGGTCGCGGTACTGAGTACGGTGCCCGAAAGTAGGTACCCCGGTGGGCAAGACGTCCACGTTTATACCGAGCGCAGCGGCCGCGCAATCGGACGTCGCGGACAAGGCGTCGTGCTTGCAACCAGTAAAGCACGCGCCGTTTGGCAGCATTTTTCGCAATTTTTCGTGATGAATCGCATCCCTAAGCCGTAACAGCTGCAATGTCAGTGACTCTATAGCGTGGAACCCCGGCAGCTCGTTCTGTAAAGCGTTGCACTGCAGCCATGGCACAGCATATGCTTTTAATAACGCCACGGAACTTTGTTTGACAGAGTCGCCACGAACAAGAAATATTGTTCGGCTGGAGGAGGTAGCGGTCGAGAGCTCGATACAGCTGATGCTCCGCTTCCAGCACCCACTAGATTCGCCCGGTGAACTCGTCGGGCGCCTGTCGAGGAGGTAGTCGTGAAAAAGCAAAGTTCCAAAGCTCGATGGGATATCACGGGGAGCAGTTCCGGCCAAGACGTAGCCGAATTACCCACAGTCGCCGATGTCTGTGCTCGGCAATCTGGCGTGGGCGAGGGAGAGGCCAGCGCGGCGCTATTTCGGGGAACCGAACGGTTTCGGGTGATCCAGCAACTGGGCACCGGTGGCATGGGAGCGGTCTACGAAGTCCATGATCTGGAGCGCGACGAGCGAGTTGCCCTCAAGACTTTGCTCAACCTGGATGCCCAGGCTCTGTACCGCCTCAAGAACGAGTTCCGCGCCCTGCAGGGCATAGAGCACCCACACTTGATCCACCTGCACGAGCTATTCCACAATAGCGATGAATGGTTCTTTACCATGGACCTCATTCGCGGGCGGGATCTCTCTACCCATGTTCGGCTCGATGCTCGGGCAGATGTGACGACAAGGCCGACCACCGAGACGTATCAGTTCAACGATATTGTCGCCGAGAAACCGGAAAAGGCTCGCCCGCCCGATGCGGCTTTGGTCGACACAGTGCAGACCATCCCGGGTACACCGGGCGCGCTCGAAGCGTCGACGGGCCAAAGCGATGGGGGCGATGAGTTCGACGAGTTCGAGCTGCGCTCGTGTCTTCAGCAGCTAGCGCTGGGGCTCTTTACCCTTCACGAGGCGGGCAAGATTCACCGCGACGTCAAACCATCGAACGTATTGGTAACACCAGACGGGCACGTGACTCTGCTCGACTTTGGCCTGACTACCGATGTGACCCGGCACCAACAGTCGCTCGATTCGCGTGTTGCGGGGACCCCGGCATATATGGCTCCAGAGCAGGCCGGCACCGAAGCGGTCGGGCCGGCGACCGATTGGTATAGCGTCGGCATCTTGCTCTACGAGATCCTTGCCGGTCGCCGGCCATTCGTGGGCTCGCCCTGGCAAATTCTGGTCGACAAGCAGCTCCGGGAGCCGCCACCACCGCGGACATACAGGGACAATATTCCGGCCGACCTGGACCTTTTGTGTATCGATCTTCTGCGCAGAGATCCCGATGCTCGGCCATCTGGCCGTGAAGTCCTCGAACGACTCGGGGTCAGCTCGAGCGAGCAAACGGTAGGGAAATCCAGGCCGCATTCGAGCCAGGACCGGTTTGTTGGGCGCGAGACCGAACTCGCTGTATTGCGCGATGCGTTTGACAAAACCCGGCGAGGCAACCCTGCTGCTGTGTACATCCACGGCGCCTCGGGCGTGGGCAAGAGCGCCCTGCTGCACGCGTTTGCGAAACAGGCTCCCGCCGCAGACGAGGCCGCGGTCGTGCTCGCCGGGCGGTGCTACGAGAGCGAGGATGTGCCTTACAAGGCGTTTGATCACGTCGTGGACGAGTTGTCGCGGTACCTCTGGAGCCTACCCGAGACCGAAGCAGCACTACTGATACCTCGCCATGCAGCGCTGTTGCCCCGGGTATTTCCGGTCCTCGGCCGGATCGAAGCCATTGCCCGGGCCCCCCGTCCACTGCGCGAAATCAAGGATCCACGGCAGCTGCGCACTCGGGCATTTGCCGCTCTGCGCGAGCTTCTTTTTCTTCTCGCCGAGCGCCGCCGGGTCATTGTCCTCATGGATGACTGGCAATGGTCCGACACCGACAGTTTAATGCTTTTGTGCCAGCTCATGCGGCCACCGGAGGCTCCGCCTCTGCTCTGGCTCCTCGGCTCTCGAGAGCCCTTCCAGGCCGGGCTGACCCAGCGTTGCGGCAGTTCGCCTTGTGCCGACAAGGCATCTGCCGAATCGATGCAAGTGCTGAACCAGATCGAGATCGTGGCCCTCGACCCGCTCGACCCGGCATCGGCCCGTATTCTGGCCGAGAACCTGTTAGAACAGGCCGGACTGGACGCCACGGCCAGCGCCGAGATCATCGCGAGCGAGGCTGGCGGCCATCCCCTGTATATCAACGAGCTGGTCCACCACGCGGCCATGTCGGGCACGCCCAGCCAGGCTTCTCCGCTTCTCGACGACGTGATCTGGAGTCGCGTGTCCCGGCTGCCACCCCCGGCCGGGCAGATTTTGCAACTGGTGGCCACTGCGGGAACACGGCTGCCCCAGGGTATTATCCGCACAGCTGCCAGGAGCAACGCGGCCGAATTCGCCACCCATGTATCGCGTTTGCGGGCCAGCCAGCTGGTTCGCACCGGCGGCCTTCGCGATGGCGATCCTGTGGAGCCCTATCACGACCGCGTGCGCGAGAGCTTGCTCGAACGTCTCGACCCAGCGACCCGGACAGACTGCCACCGCCGTCTGGCAATGGCCCTGGAAAACGATGAGTGCGCCAAAGAATACGTCGAGCTTCTCTTCCGGCACTGGGCGGCAGCGGGCAATGCGTGCAAGGCAGCCAACTACGCACTCGAGGCTGCACAGCAGAGCGCTCGAACCCTGGCCTTCGAGCGCGCGGCCGAATTCTACGGCCGCGCCATCGAACTCGGTACCCTCACCGGCGACAAGTTGCAGCAGGCACAGCTCGAACTGGGAAATTCACTGGCCATTGCCGGCCGCGGGCCCGAGGCAGCAGCCGCACATATGAACGCGGCCGAGGACGCCGACCCGGCTACCCGGCGCGATTATCAGCGCCGCGCGGCCCTGCAGCTACTCATCAGCGGCCGCCACGACGAGGGCCTCGACATCGTCCGCCCGCTACTGGCAGATCTCGGCATATCCCTGCCAGAGAAACCGCGCCAGGCCATCGCATCCCTTTGGTGGCAGCGGTTCAAGCTGGCGCTGCGCGGCTACCGCTGGACAGAACGCCACGAGAGCGAGATCGCTGCGAGCGACCTGGCGCGGCTCGATCTACTGCGTGCAGTCGGCGAGGGCCTGGCCAACAGCGATCCTCTGTGTAGCGCGGTTTTTGCGTCGCGCAGCCTGCTTGTCGCTTTGCAGCTGGGCGAACCGCAGCGCGTGGCCCGGGCGCTGGGTCTGGAATGCGTCCTTCTCATCGCTCGCGGCGGGCGCGCGGCCCGGCGCGGCCAAAAATTGAGCAAACGCGCGCTGGCCCTTCTGGACAACCTGGACGGAACCGAGCACGCGACCACGGCCTCGTTGATACGAGGCTACATAGCTCTTGTTACCGGCGATTATGCGGCTGCGGCCTCGTCGTTTCGAGAGTGCGCGGTCACCTGTCGCGACGTGAGGTGCAGCGGTCCCATTGACGGGCGTCTCAACGGGCTCACCACATCGCGGCTGTTTCTGGTTCTCGCTTTGCGCGAGCTCGGCGAGTTTCGCGAGTGGCAGGAATGTGCTCCGACATTTCTGCGCGATGCCGCTCACCGGGGCGATCTGTGGTTCGAAACCACGATGCGACGGGCGTGTATCCCGCTTTTCCTCATGCGCGACCAACCCGACGAGGCACTGCGAGATCTCAGGCGCACGAGCTGGGTACGCCCCGAAGGTCGATATCATTTCCAGCACTGGCAAGAGCTGCGTGCCCGGGTAGAAGTGCAGCTCTATACCGGCATGACGCCGGAATTCGTCGAGGAGTTCCAGCCCCGGTTCCGGCAGTTTCAGCGCTCGATGCTGTTCCGCATGGCGAGATTCGCGGCGATCTACCACGAGCTGCGGGGACGTGTTGCCCTAACCCTGTCGTATCATCCCGAGCACCGCCCGCGCGGCCTGCGCGACGCCGCGCGGGCCGCACGCCAGCTGGAGCGCGAACCGCACGACTATGCCCGCGCATGGGGCTTGCTCCTCCGGGCGGGCATTGCGGCGCGCCGCGACCAACCCGAACGCGCCGCCGCGCAACTGGCTGATGCGGCCTCCCTGGCCGAAAGCAAATCGATGCGCTTTCATGCAGCCCTGGCAAGACGGCGCCGAGGCGAGCTCATCGGCGGCGACGAGGGACGTGCGCTCATCGCTGCCGCCGACGAGTGGATGACCCGACAGGGGATCGTCGATATCGAAAAAATGACCGCCACCTTTGCACCGGGTTTCGACCGAGACCGAAAAAGCTAGCCCGGGACGATGACCGATAAGGCCCTGGGCAGCAATGTAAACGTAGCTGGCAGCAGGCCCGGGGTTTCGCCGTCCACGTCGAGTTCGACGCGATCGCCCGGCGCTGCAGGCTCGGCGTAGACCATCTTGGCGCGGCAATGGCTGACCTTGTCCATGGTGAGGTGGGTGCCGCGGTAGAGGCGACGCCCCTGGAGCACGAGGTCTTTGATGCCGAGATCTCCGAGCGCCACCACATCGAAGTAACCGTCGTCGAGTTCGGCGTCTGGCGCGATGAACATGCCACCGCCAAAGTAGCGGCCGTTGGCCACGGCTACTGTGTTGATGGTCATATCCACCGAGGTGGCCTCGTCGCCGTCAAAAACAATATGGACCCGCTGGTTGGTATAGCGCAGGGTAGCGCGCACAGTGCTAGTCAGGAACGAAATCCTCCCGCCCAAGCGCTTGGGTGATTCGTTGACCAATCGATCGACCAGCCCACTTATGCCAAATGACGCGATGTTGGCGAATATGCGCAGGGCTTTCTCACCGTCCCGCGTGGTGTATTCGAGCTTGCCCACATCGATGGCACGGGTGGCTCCGGCCCGAATGATCCGCGCTGCATGAGACAGATTTTTGGGGATCGCCAGAGTCCTGCGGAAGTCACCGCCGGTGCCAAAGGGCAAGATGCCCAGGCTGGCGTCCCGGGCCACTGACTGGCCATCGGTAAAAAAACCGCCGGCAACCTCGCTAATAGTCCCGTCACCGCCCACGGCTACCACACAGCTGGCGCCGCTCTGCAGCGCCTCGCGGGTCAGCCGGGTAGCATCGCCCACGCCCCGAGTGCGCAGGTCTTCGAAAGGGCCCAGCTCGCGGCGGAGAAGCCCGACAATATCGGGCCATTTGCGGCCCAGCTGGCCGCTCTGCGATTGCGGGTTAACAACCAAAACAGTCCGCGGATCTGACATCGCAGGAGTATAGCGATGCTCGACCCCAGGTGCGGCATGGAGCCCTCGCAAAGCACCGCTCATCAGAGCCGCCACAGTGCCATGCCTGGTACGATGGGCCGGTGTTGGCACCCCGGGCATTGCAGAAGCTCAGCCGTGAACTGGCCGAACTGGCCAGCAGCGAGCGCGGTAGCGCCGACACCGAGCGCGAACGGCGCTGCCGACGCGTCCAGGGGGCCTATTTCACTCCACCGCCACTGGTCGCATTCGTGGTCGCCGAGACCCTGAACACCCGCCTCGCCGATCCCGGGCTGCGCTGGCGGGCCGACGGCAGCCCAGCGCTGCGTGTCCTCGACCCCTCGGCAGGGGACGGCCGTTTTCTGGCCGCAGCGATCGAGCTGCTCGTCGACCGCGCGATCAAACGTGGCGGCGACCGGGCTCGCGTCCGCGAAGCCATTGCGCGGCGCTGCGTCGTCGGGCTGGAACGCGATCCCGAATTTGCCGCTCTGGCCCGGGCCCGGCTCGGCACCAGCGCTCCGATCTATTGCTGTGAAGCCCTGCTCGATGCGCCAGCCGATGCCGCACAGGTCGACGCAGTGGTCGGCAATCCGCCGTACCTGCGCTCGATCCGATTCTCACGCAGCGATCACTCGCTGTGGCAGACTCTGCGCGGTCGATATGCTGCCACATCCCACGGCGAGTGGGATCTCTACGCAGCGTTCATCGAACAATCTCTCGATTGGATCCGACCAGGAGGCGAGATCGGCCTGGTCGTACCGTCGCGTTGGCTCACTGCCGCTTTCGCCATCCGGCTCCGCGAAAAATTGGCCCGAGAAAGCGCTGTCCGCGCATTGATCGACTTCGGCCACAGCCAGATCTTTGCCGGAGCCACGACGTATGCCTCGGTGGTTTTTCTGTCGCACAAATCATCGCGTGAAATCACAGTCGCCCGTTACTCGGACACGGGTTGGACCTGTGGCCAACTATCGGCCACGTCGCTGTCGGGGCAACCCTGGCGTCTTGCCGTGGGCGAGCAACGCGCACTGATCGAGCACGTGAGTGGACGCGGCCCGACTCTGGGTGACGTGGCGCGCATCGTCAAGGGCGCGGGAACCAATGCCGATCCGGTTTATGTCCTCGACAACGCCGAAATCCACGGGCACATCGTGCGTGGGCAGTGCAAGGCCGCCGGCGCCGGTGAATGGATCGAAATCGAGTCGGCAGCATGCCGACCGTGCCTGCGCGGTCGCGATGTAGCACGCTATCGCAGCGCAACGTCGCAGGTGTATTGTATCGTTCCCTACCAGCTCGATGGCTCCTTGTGGTCGCCGGAGCGTCTGGCGGAACATCCGCGCGCACGGGCCCATCTCGAGCGTTTTCGCCCCCGCCTCGAAGCACGCGAGAGCGGGCGCCATGCCGGTGATCACTACTACCGCTTCGGCCGACCGCAGAATATGGCCTTTCTCGGCACACAGCAGGCCAAAATCGTCGTTCCCGACGTAGCTCGAGACGGCCGCGCCATACTCGACAAAAGCGGCGCGATGGTCCTGGATTCAGCTTATGCCATCCGCTTGCGTCAAAACGCCGCCTACTACTCTCTGCGCCTCCTCGTCGCCATTCTCAACTCGCCGATGGTCGGCTGGTGGCTGAGGCAAACCGGCATTCCCCTGCGCGGCGGCTATGTCCGGCTCAAAACCGCGTACCTGACAACTCTGCCCTTGCCGCCAATCAACCCGGACTCGGACCAGCTGATCGACCGGATAACTCGGATCAGTACGGCCATCGCAGCGAGGCAAACAATTCAAGGCGACACCTGCCAGGGCCGTGAAAGCAGACTCGAGGCCAGCCTCGCCGACCTGATCCGCCGCACCTATGCCATTGAACCAGATACCTGGCGTACCCTGGTGGTTCCAGACTCCGCATAATATGTAATGTTGTTCGGGTATGTTGCTACCAGCGAGGCTGTAATAGCCCGTAATAGGTGGTAATGGCCTGTAATAGACAAACTGCCAGATACGCGCTACCCATTGTTGTTCGCAATGCAAGACTAGAGCAGCAAGTAGACGACACCTGCGGCGCCCCCCTTTGCCGTATCTGCGACGATGCCACCTGCTCCGAGCACGTGTACCACACCACCCGATAGCCGATTCATGAAAATTTGTCCGATTCTACACGACGTTTATCCCGACTCTTACCGGGCACAGCAGCCGAGGAGTGGGCGCGATGGGACACGCTGTTGGTGGCGCAAGCCGCAAAGCGGCCCATGCGACGGCCAGGCCGGATCGCGTAATGGCCTGTAATGGCCTGTAATGGCCTGTAATGGACATATTCGTGGGCATGTGTTACCTATTGAACGCAACCAAAAACACAGAAGGTTCAATGGTCGTTTTGTCGAGGTAGAGTTCACCCGAGAATACAAATTGCACACAGGGGATGACGCGATCCATCATCATGGACAGTGTATGGCGGACAGTGTATGGCGGACAGTGTATGGCGGACAGTGTATGGCGGACAGTGTATGGCGGATAGTGTATGGCGGACAGTGTATGGCGGATAGTGTATCGCTGGTTGGACAGTACAGACTGATACTTGATCGAGATCGAGAAACATATATTCATAATATTATATTATTTATCTGTTCTATAAATAAAAAGAACATTGTGAAATACATATGTAATGATCGAATGGATAAAGGAAGAGGGTATTGTATGCAGAATCTATTTGTGGCTGCGATGTTTCTGATCGTCGGCTGTGCCGGGGACATCGCCGACAATGCGATCGAACACGATCAACCGACCGCTCACATCGTGAACAATAGCAAGAGTCCTGTTGAGGTGACAGTCAGTCAGAGCCAGAATTGCGGCAACGCGTCCAGCACTATCGAGGCTGCCGAGGTCCGCCGGAACTACAATATCGCTGTCGCCGGGGGCAGGGACCTCCCGTCGAAGGCGCGTTCCACTGGCCAGGCCAACTATCTCTGCGTGGAAAACAGCACGGTCGGCTATCCGATGCGCCCCGGAATCACTTACCTCGTCGGTGACGACAACCTGATCGTCGAGGACGCTTCTGCTCGTCAGGAATAGGTACGGAGGTCCCACATGCACAAGAATTCAACCATCGTTACAGCGGCTCTTATTTCTCTCGGTTTCGCAGGTGTTGCGAACGCACAAATCGACAACGGCAGCTTCGAGTCGGGCGATTTTGCCGGCTGGAGTCTGACCGGATACGGCCAGGTTCTCACCTCGTCGTTCGCTCGAACCGACGGATCGTACGGCGCCATCATCACCACTGGTGGCAATACGTCCGACACCTCGATCGAGTCTTTTCTGGGCATGAGTTACAACGCGCTCGACAATCTGGCTGGACCGGGCAATGCGACAAGGGGTACTGCTCTCAAGCAGAGCATCAACGCCAGCGCCGGTTCTGTCATCGAGATCGACTGGCGTTTTGTCTGCAATGACTACATGCCATACAACGACTTTGCTGGGGTGGTCATCGACGGTATCGCCACTGTGTTGTCTCGGGTACAGTACTGTGACGGCCTCGGCGGCGGTGCGCTCGGTTTCCAGGACGCGACCAGCTTTGCCACCTTCAGCCACACATTCACCTCGAGTGGCGCACACACCATCGGTTTCTTCACGGTCGACGTGCGCGATACGGTAGTCGATTCGGGCTTGATCATCGACAACGTCCGCTTCCTGTTGGGACAGCCCGAGGTCATCATGGACAATCACGAACACGACGTCGAGCCTGCAGGGGTGAGCTTCACCGGTGACTGGCCCAAGGCGGGCACGGCGAGCGAGCACTTTGGCCGCGACGGCCGCTATGCCGAGAGTGGAGGTGACCGGGATAGTTACCGGTTTACGCCCGACCTCACCGGACCTGGCAACTACCGCGTCATGGTGTGGAATAACTGCTTCTCGCCCCGGGCCAACAACGTGCCCCACACGATTGTCCATTCGGGTGGTTCGACGACCCTGTCCGTCGATCAGGACTGCAACACGGGCAGCCACGGCGAGTGGCTGGAGCTGGGAACATTCCAATTCAATGCCGGTACCGCCGGGTATCTGGAGATCTCCGACGACGGATTGGCCGCTGGATACCACATCGGAGCTGACGGCGCGCGTTTCGTCAGGGATGACGTGATCGTGCTCGATAACGGTGAGCCGGGCACCTCTGCCGATGGAGAATGGTTCGATGCGCTGTCGGCAACCGAGAACCACGGCGTCAACTCGGTCTACGCACAAGGTGGCGACGACATCGTGGACCGCTATCGGTTCACCCCCAACATTGCTTCGGCTGGCAACTACGAAGTATCGGTGTGGAACGCGTGCTTCAGTCCACGCGATTCCAACGTGCGCCATACCATCGCCCATGCCGGCGGATCGACCACGGTCTACGTCGATCAGGACTGCAGTACCGGCAGCCATGGAGAATGGAACCCATTGGGTACCTTCTCCTTCGATGCCGGCAGCAGTGGCTTTGTGGAGATCTCGAACGCCGGGCAGGACGAATACAGCTACGTGGGCGCCGACGCGGTTCTCTTTGTTCCGGTTCCATGACCGAGTAGCTAGCCGAGACAGCATACCCCCGCGAGCTCAACACGCCGGGCGAGCTAGCTCGTCAGGCGCGCCGGGGATGCTCGACCGGGCCGTACTGGTCTGATGTCTGGTAGCCCATGTCGAATATCTTAGACTGAATCTTCTTGATCTGATTAGTTATTGACTACCCTACCAACAATCCTTCTTCTCTGTTGGTAGGGTATATTGGTTTCGGCTGGGTGCTGTCGAATCGACTGATCGACTGTAACGCTCACATGCCCGGCAATCGCGCTAGGCATCCATTAATGCCAGAAACTGGCCACCTGTGACCAGTTACTTCTGTAGTCATGGACACTATTTGTCCGTTTACTGCAAATCCCGCCGCACTCACTGCAACACGAATTGCACGATGTGTGAAGCCGAGCTCATTTAGGAATATCTATCAGCGAGTGTTGGTTACAGAGGAAACCCATGAGTTGGTCAAAATCGAGTGGCATCATCGGGGTCTTGTGCGGCCTTTCTATCGTCGTGCTGTCCACTTTTGTGGGCACCACAGCAGCGGCAACCTCGGACAATTCCAGTCCGGGCAGTGTGCGGAGTACGTCTGCAGCGCGCAGAGTCGGTACGATCACCATCGACGGCCGGCTCGATGAGGCCGCCTGGAAGGCGGCGCCCAGCGCGAGTGGATTCTGGCAGCGCTATCCCAGAGAGGGAGATCCACCTAACCACGAGACTGAGTTCCGTGTGCTTTATGACAATGAAGCGGTGTACATCGGCGTATTCTGCCACGAGAGTGAGCCCGGCAAGATTCGCCGTACATTGACGCGTCGCGACGAGGAGAGTCCATCGGACTGGATCGAAGTGGGTATTGATTCCTATCGCGACAAGAGGACAGCATTTATGTTTGCGGTCAATCCGGCCGGTGTCCAGCGCGATACGCTGGTATTCAACGATACTGAGAAGGACGACAGCTGGGACGCGGTGTGGACCGCTTCGGCCGACGTGAACAAGATCGGCTGGACCGCAGAGTTCAGGATTCCTCTGAGTCAGCTGCGATTTTCCCCGGCCAGTGAGCAACAGTGGGGATTTCAGGTCATACGCAATGTAGCGCACAGCAATGAATATACAGTTTGGTCGCCGTGGCCAAAATCGAAACCACAGATGGTCAGCCTGTTCGGCTCGGTCAAGGGAATCAAAGACATCAATCCTCCGCGCCGTATGGAGGTTTTGCCCTATGTGGTCAGCGGTGTAACCATGTCCGACGGCGATGAGACGATGGATGGCAATGCAGGGCTCGATTTCGAGTACGGACTCGGCAACAACTTTACCCTGTCGGGAACCATCAACCCGGACTTTGGCCAGGTCGAGGCAGACCCCTCGCAGGTCAATCTCAGCGCTGATGAGAGTTATTTTGCCGAGAAGCGCCCGTTTTTCCTCGAGGGCATCGACATTTTTAAATTCAGCCTCGGCCAGGGCGACGGGGGTAACGAGCAGTTGTTCTACTCTCGCCGTATCGGCCTCGAAGCGACGATCTACGGCGCGGCCAAGCTGAGTGGCAAGACTGCGAGTGGCTGGTCGATCGGCGTACTCGATGCGGTCACTGCCGAGGAGAGCGACGAAGAAAACCAAGTCATCGAGCCGCTCACCAATTACGGACTCTTGCGGGTAAAGAAAGATCTCAACGGCGGCCGTACCACGATCGGCGGTGTCGTGACCGCAGTGAACCGCGACCTCGACGGCACGGGCCTGGAGAGCGAGCTCCACGATCGGGCCTACGCGGGCGGGCTTCAACTCAATCACCGGTTTGCCGGCGATCGTTACGATCTCAACCTCCGACTCGTGGGCAGCTATGTGCACGGCAGTGCTGAGGCCATCACTCTCACTCAGGAGTCGTCTCAGCGCTATTTTCAGCGAGAAGACGCCGACCATGTCGAAGTCGACCCCGACCGCACGAGCCTCAAGGGAGCTGGCCTGGTCTGGTCAACGGGAAAGTCCGGAGGCGAGCACTGGCGTTTTGCCATGGGTGGCAACATTCGCTCGCCCGGCCTGGAGATCAATGACCTGGGCTTTCAGAACACTGCCGACAACATGGAGCAATGGCTGTGGGGCCAGTATCGAGACGACGACCCTGGCGAATATTTGCAGAACTATGGCGTAAATCTCAATGCCTGGATGTTCGGCAATACATCCCCCGAGCTGGCTGGCATCGGGGGCAACATGAACGGCCACCTGACTCTGCGCAACTACTGGGACGCGTGGGCCGGTTTCTCGGCCAACAAGCGTTATTGGAACCACAAGATTCTACGCGGCGGTCCGGCCCTGCGCGGACTCGATAGTATGAGTTTCTGGCTCGGCGGAGCAAGCGATTCGCGACGCTCTCTGCGCGGTCGCATGGGCATGGATTTTGGCGGTAGACCCGAAAGCGGCACCTGGTGGACTGGAGCCAGTGCCGAGCTCATTGTGCAAGCGCGCAGCAATCTGGACATTCGTATTGGTCCCAGGATATCGCGATACGTTTCCAACGAACAGTATGTCGACGAAACTCCCGATGCCGAAAGCGGAGCCCCGCGCTATATCCTGGCCCGAATGGAGCAGACCACGGTCGGTGTTACGCTGCGCATGAACTACACGTTCATGCCGACTCTTTCGGTTCAGCTCTACGCTCAGCCATTCATCAGCACAGGTGCTTATCGCAACTACAAGGCGGTGACCAACCCGCGCGCCAATCGTTACGACGATCGATTCGAAATGTTCGACCCCGCTCAGGCAACCGATTTCGAGCTCCCCGATTTTAACTTCCGGCAGCTGAACTCCAACCTGGTCTTGCGATGGGAGTACTTGCCCGGCTCGGCTCTATTCCTGGTGTGGAGTCACGGACGATTGAACGAGGACACCCACGGCCGTTTTGAGCTCGGCAACGAACTGGACGCCCTGACCGATGAACCCGGTGAGCACGTGTTCTTGCTCAAGCTCAATTACTGGTATGCGCTGTAGCTGGCAGCCGTCCCATAAACATCTGTTTCCCTGAGAAATGGGCCATCCACCGAGGTGGAGGCGCAAGGTTGCCGAGCGGCTCATGGGTCTCGAGAATGGCATCAATCGCGGAACGCGTGATCTCGGCACAGGCGCGCCCACTCGTCGAGACCGTTTATTGTACTCTCGGATTCGTGCGGGGACGCCGCCAAACGCTGGATGGCTTTTTTGAGCAGATCATTGGCTATGCGCAGGCGACTGCGAACCGTGCCGTGCGGCAAGTTCAAAATCTCGGCAATGTCGACTGTCTTGAGTTGCTCCCAATAGCGAAGCTCGATCAATACTTGATGGGCGATGGGAATGGTGCGCAGGGCGTCGAGCAAAATTCGCTGCTCGCGGCGGCGCACGTACAACGAGCGCGGCCCGGGGGCGAGATCCTGAAGTGATACGGTGTCCAGATCGCCGGCAGCGGCGTCGCGATATCGGGCCCGCAAATGGGCGCGAAATTTATTATGAGCGATACTGAACAAGTACGATCGGAAGCTCGATGTGCGGCGCAGGCGATCGCGCCCTTCGACGCACGCCATGAAGGTCTGCTGGACGAGATCGGAAACCCCGTCGGAGACTTTGTTGGCGAAAAAGCGAAAGATGGCCTCGTAGTAGCGCTCGAACAGCTCCTCTCCGGCAGCTAGATCACCACCCTGCCACGCCTCGAGCAAATCCGTATCACTCCTACACATCGCGGAGATCATGGTAACATAGACAGTTGATACGGGTCGGTGAAGCGGCGTGGCAGCGGGCCGCCAAACGGGAGCCGCGACCGCAGAAGGAACGTACCAAACGGTCAAGCCCCGTCGAAAAACAAGCTGCCAAGTTGGGCATCAAGACACGATGGATCGGCGCCCAAAACGATAGATTATTTTTCGACGAGTCCTAACTAACTAGGCCAGTGACCTCGGTTGCACTATTTTTCTTTGGGGGGCGGATCTTCGTCGGTTGGCATTACCCTGCTGATCATCTCGTACATGGTGTTCTCCTCTCCTCTTGGCATTGTTTATGTATCCTTTTCGTGAATCCTCTACAATGTGCCTTTACTACTTGCCTTGATAACAGGCCCTGACGACGAGTCTTGACGGCTGGTAGTGTCGACCGGGGCGAGGGTTTGTAGCCATTCTTCGATCTCGCGGCAGTCGATGGTCCGAGCCTGGCCCTGCGCGGCATAGGCCCGGTGAGCTGCCTCGGCCAGTTGTTGCATACGGGCGTGGGACTTCCGTCCGGCTGCGCGCAGAGCACGCGCGAGCCCCCATTGTACGTCGGCGAGGTGGAGAGATGGATCGCGAGAGTCGCGCAGCAAGTCCAGCGCACGCTCGAGGGCATCGATGGCGTCTTCGGCCTCGCCGAGGCCGAGCAGAGCCAGACCGCGTCCCTTCAGTGGCAATGCCCGAAACATACGGTTTTCGCTGGTCCGGCGCTCGAAGACCGGGGCGACCTCGGCGAATAGGTCGAGAGCTTCGTGGTATCGCTCGAGCGCGACCAGGGCCTCGCCGATATTGCTCCTGGTGATCGCTGTGTGCACGTGCTCCTCGCCCATAGTGGCGAGCCGGATGGCGAGGACGCGCTGGTATGCACGCAACATGTCGTCGTACTGTCGGCGCTCGAAGGCGATGTAGGCGAGCAGATTTTCCGGCAGCGCCCGGTTGGGATGAGTCGGTTCGAAGGACCTCTGGTAGATGTCGCGGGCCTGGAGCGCATGCTCGGTGGCCCGGTCCAGCCGACCGAGTGCGCGCTCGATGTTGCCCGACACAATGTGCGTATCGGCGACGTCGGGGTGGCTCGGTCCGCGCAGGTCGATCCAGCTGGCCCGGACTTGCTCCACCAGCTGGCGGGCCTCTTCGAGATCACCCCCCTGGCGCAAAAACCGCGCGTAGTTGTAGCTGAATACGGTGATGCGCGGGTGCTGCTCGCCCAGTTCGGAGCGATAGATGGCCAGGGCGCGTTCGAAGGCATCGCGCGCCTCGTCTCTGTGTGGCACGGCAGCCAGGGTATTGGCCAGGGCATGCCACAGATCGGCGATGACCAGTGGGTGGCTGCCACTTTCCTCGGCCACGGCGAGACCGCTCCGCTGTTGACGCTCTGCCTCGGCGAGGTCGCCATCGCGGAAGTACAGAGAGCCGAGCAAGCTCAGAGCGCGCCCGCGCCGCTCGCCGCTATCGGGCAGGCGTTTGCTGGCCGCCATGGCCCGCCGGACCCAACGATGACCATCGGCAGTCTCGTTGTTGGGACGCCTGGCCAGATCGACCAGCGCCAGCCAGATGTCGGCAGCGAGTTCGTCATGGCGGGAACTGTCGGCCATGTCGACCGCTGTGAGCATCATCTTCTCGGCCCGGATGGCGTCGCCCGGTTGATCGCGCTCGGCCAGGATGCTGGCCATCGCAAACGTGACCTCCGCGTCGAGTGGAGAGTAGTCGAGGGCACCGGCTGCGGTACGCTGAGCCTGGGCCAGCTCGACCCCTTCGCCAATGCGCCCCGACAGGGCGAGGACCCGCGCCTCGGCGATTCGATCGCGGATCTCGGTGACCCGACTGGCGATGGTCGGATCGCCGGGAACAGGAATCCCGAGCGCCGGAGCTGCACCATCACGGCAGGCTCCACTGCGCGGCAGCGCGGCCACAGCCTGCAGGCTGCGTTCGACCATGAGATTGTCGGCCCGGACCAGGCCGGAGATCAATGCGCCCAGCTCGCGACGACGCCGAGCGAGGCACAAGGTACGCGAATCGAAGTCCTCTGCGGACTGGACCTGATGAACATATGTGGCCTCGCAAATCTCCCGGTGTTCGGCCTGTAGTGAGGCGGCGTAGCGATCCATCCGCTTGTGCAGGCGACGCCACGTGGCCTCGGCATAGGGGAGCCGGGTGGACAGAAAGGCTGTATGCGCTCGCTCGGCGATGTCGTCGTTCCACAACTCCACCACCGAGCGGCCCGATGCAGCGCACGGCTCGTCGGATGGCAAGGCCACGTGCCAGAACAGGACAGAGCCCACCACGACAGCGGCGCCGAGAAGCAATGCGCCGATCCAGGCGCGCCGGCGCGGGCGCAAGCTTCGATTCAGGTCGCCGAGCAGCGCATCCATATCCGGATAGCGATCGCCGGGCTCCACAGACAACCCGCGCTTCAGCACGTTGCGCACCGCGACGGGAATGGCGCTGCTCCGAGAGAGCTGGGTGAATTCGCCACTCGTGGCCAGGGTTCGCAGCGTTTCGAAATCCCTGGCTACCACCGGTCGCTGGCCGTACAGAGCCTCGTATAGAGCCACGCAAAAGCTGTACTGATCACTGCGGCTGTCGGCAGGCCGGCCCTGCATCTGTTCGGGCGACATATAGGCCGGCGTGCCCACCAGATTGCCGGTAGCAGTCAACTCGATTGATCGACCAGAGACTGCAACTGGCTCGCCGAGCTCGGTCGACTCGTCTCCCTCGATCTGCCGGGCCAGACCAAAGTCGGCCACATATACCCGGCCATCGTCGGCCACGATCACATTGGTTGGCTTGAAATCGCGGTGAACCAAACCGGCCGCATGAGCGGCCGCCAGACCGCGCCCGGCAGCCACGAACTTGTCGAGTATGGCGCGCCAGGGAACCTCTTCAGCAACGCTGCCCTGCTCTGTCACCCACTCGCGCAGTGTCTTGCCCTGAACTAGCTCCATGACCAAAAAAAACCAACCCCGGTAAATATCGGCGTCATAGACCTGCACGACATTGGGATGGGAAATGCGCGCCAGGGTCTGCGCCTCGTGCAAAAGCCGCTGACCGGTTTTCTTTACACTGGCGGAAGACTCCGGGGTCGCCCCGGGCCCGGGCGACTCACCCGGCTCGAGATCCTCGTGGAGGTTTTTTTGATCAACGAGAGCTGGCCTGACCAGCTTGAGCGCAACCTGACGCTCCAGCTGATTGTCGTACGCGGCATAAACCGCGCCCGAACTCCCGCTACCAATGCGGTCCAGAAGCTCGAAACGGCCGATCGCACCCGGCCACTCCACCTCCCCATCGGTGTACATCAACCGACTGGAATCGCTCTCGACCGTGGCAGCCAGCGTCTCGGCCAGGGCATCGTCCGCCTGAGCACGCACATCTGCCAGGTTAAACAGAGTCTGTGCTTCAGCGAATTCGTCGCGCTGGGTCATTTGAGCTCCAGGCAGCTGTTCTGCCTCGATTGCATGGACTCAACTTCCACAACCAGTATCAAGTATTTGAGGAGTCGCATGGGGCCTGTTTTTGATCACGAAAATTGTGTTGGGCCGGAAGGTTTTCTGATCCCAAAACCATTGATTGCTATTTAATTGACGATTAGTTGTAATTTAATTGGTAGTGGCGCTGGTCGGAGACCAGGCGCACCCTGCGAAGAGCAACTTCGGTACCAGGTAGGTAGGGATAGCAATTGGTTGAAATTGCTGGCTAGCAGACTGCACTGCCTCTGCATCCAGTGCATCTGCGACGGCGCTGGAGGCTGTGGCAGGCTTACGGGTTGGAGAGAGGTTGCGAGCCCCGGTTGGCCAGAAGCTCGATCAAATCGAGCTTGGTGATAATGGCCTGGACTGCGCGGCTGCCATCGACGACCAGGGCCACCTCACCGCGTTCGAAGATGCGCGGCAGCTGGCTCGAAGAAGAGTGCATGAGCACGGTCGATACCTTGCGCTCCATGATTTCGGCGACCAGAGTGTCGTTGGCGGCCCGACCTGACACGAGGTGGTGAAGCAAGTCGGTCTCGGTGATGATACCGGCAAGCTGATCCGAGTCGTCGAGCACGGGCATCTGTGAGATGCCGTGTTTCTTGAACAGCTCGAGGGCGCCGCGCAGCGGTACCGAAGCCGAGATGGTGATCATCTCACGCCGGGGCATGGCGCGGACCAGGTCGGCAATGGTGCCGACTTCCCATTCGGCCTGCAAGAAGCCGTGCTGGCGCATCCAGCTGTCGTCGACGAACTTGGTTAGATAGTTGCGGATGGAGTCGGGGAGGATCACGACCACGCGCTGGCCTGCGCTCATCTCGCGGCACACGGCCAGCGCCGCCCACACCGCGGAACCGCTCGAACCACCGACGAGGAGACCTTCCTGGCGGATGAGCTGCCGCGCGACCAAGAACGAATCGCGGTCGTTCGATTTGATCCAGCGATCGACCAGGTCGCGCTCGAGCACATCGGGAATGAAGTCGTATCCGATGCCCTCGACTTTGTAGCTCCTGATCTCGCCGGGCCCGGCCAAGATCGATCCTTCGGGGTCGACGCCGATGATCTGGACGTTGGGCAGCTCACGCTTGATCACTGTGGCCACACCGGTGATGGTGCCGCCTGTGCCGGCACTGATGACCACTGCGTCCAGCTTGCCACCGCATTGCTCGATGATTTCCCGTCCCGTGCCCTGCTCGTGGGCAAGCGGGTTACTGGGGTTGGAGTACTGGTCGAGAATATGCGAGTTGGGCAGCATCTCATTGAGCTGCTTGGCCACGCCGATATGGCTCTCGGGCGCATCCCAGGCCGCTTCGGTGGGGGTGCGAATGATCTCGGCGCCGAGCGCTTCGAGGACGACTTGCTTCTCCTGGCTCATCTTCTCCGGCATCGTGATGATGAGACGGTATCCCTTGACCGCAGCAGCCATGGCCAGACCGATTCCCGTGTTGCCAGAAGTGGGTTCGATCAGGGTGTCGCCGGGCTTGATCCGCCCCGATGCCTCGGCGTCGTTCAGCATCCGGACACCGATCCGATCTTTTACCGATCCGCCCGGGTTCATGAACTCGCATTTGCCGACAAGCTCGCAGGGTAAATCGCGGCCGATGCGCGACAAACGCACCATGGGCGTAGCTCCTACCGCGTCGCTGATGGAGTCGTAGATGGTGGGTTGAACAGGAGTCATGATCCGAATTGATTAGCACAGGCATTGCGACTGCGGGAGGAACGAATTGTGTTCGGGTATCCCATAATCGTGCTAGCTTCGATAAAACAACCTGGTACGATTGGTCTTTTCTTCTCGGCTCAAACGTCGAACAAGGCGGTTTGGCTGAGTTATCTGCTTCCCAGGCTCGCCGAGTAGGATACATCTGGCCCATGTTGACACCGATACCAGACGCTAGGATCAAGCTTGAAGAGATGCTGCGCCAGCGCATCGTAGTGATCGATGGGGCGATGGGAACCATGATCCAGAGCCTCGGCCTGTCTGAAGAGGACTTTCGCGGCGAGCAGTTCGTCGATCATCCGGTGTCTCTCAAGGGCTGCAACGACCTTCTTTCGCTGACCCAGTCCGAGGCCATCGAGGGCATTCATCTGGCGTTTTTGCGCGCTGGCGCCGACATCATCGAGACCAACACGTTCAACGCCACCTCGGTCGCCATGGCCGACTATCAGATGGAGTCCCAGGTAAAGGCGATGAATGTAGCTGCGGCGCGGGCCGCTCGGCGTGCTGTGCACGCTTACGCGGCCGAGCAGTCCGACAGACTGTGTTTTGTCGCCGGTTCGATAGGGCCGACCAACCGCACGGCGTCGCTATCACCTGACGTCAACAATCCGGCGTTTCGCGCTATTACGTTCGACGAGCTGGTCGCCAGCTATTACGAGCAAGCGGCCGGGCTGGTCGAGGGCGGCGTGGACCTCTTGCTGGCCGAGACGTCGTACGACACGCTCAACATGAAAGCCGCACTCTTTGCCATTGCCAAACTGTTTGACGATGGTGCGCGGCGAGTGCCGGTGATGTCATCGGTCACCATTACCGATCGCAGCGGCCGAACTCTGTCGGGTCAGACGGTCGAGGCATTTTACCACTCGGTCTCGCACGCCGACCTGTTCTACGTCGGTGTGAATTGCGCGCTGGGGGCAGACGAGATGCGACCGTATGTCGAGGACCTGGCCCGGGTCGCGGCCGAGCACACCGGATGCGTGCCCAACGCCGGGCTGCCCAACGAATTTGGCGGCTACGACGAGACCCCAGAGATGATGGCCGCGGTGATCGGCGAGTTTGCCGAGGCCGGCTGGCTGAACTTTGCCGGGGGCTGTTGCGGCACTCAGCCCGAGCACATCGCGGCCATTGCCGACGCGGTGCGCGGCGTCGCTCCCCGGACGCCGGTCGTGCCCGAGCCGTTTACCCGGCTCAGCGGACTCGAACCGCTCACCATCACACCGGATTCCACCTTTCTCATGATCGGCGAGCGAACCAACGTGACCGGGTCGCGGCGTTTTCGCCGGCTCATCATGGAGGACCAGTACGAGGACGCCCTCGAAGTCGCACGCCAGCAGGTCGTGGGCGGGGCCAACCTGATCGACGTGTGCATGGACGAGGGCATGCTCGACTCGGAAGCGGCTATGACGAGGTTTTTGAACCTGATCGCGGCCGAGCCCGATATCAGTCGGGTGCCCATCGTGATCGACAGTTCCAAGTTTTCGGTCATCGAGGCCGGGCTCAAATGTGTCCAGGGCAAGGGCGTGGTCAATTCGATCAGCCTCAAGGAAGGCGAAGAAGAGTTCGTCAAGCAGGCCCGCATCGTCCGCCGCTACGGCGCTGCAGTGGTGGTCATGGGGTTCGACGAGACCGGCCAGGCGACCGAGGTCGAGCACAAGGTGGCCATCGCCAGGCGGGCCTATCGCATCTTGACCGAAGAGGTCGGATTTCCGCCACAAGACATCATATTCGATCCCAACATCCTCACGGTGGCCACCGGTATCGAGGAACACAACGAATACGCGATGAATTTCATCGAGGCGACCCGGCAGATCTCGAAAGCCATGCCCCTGGCCAAGGTATCGGGCGGAGTCAGCAATATCTCGTTTTCGTTTCGCGGCAACGATCCGGTCCGCGAGGCCATGCACGCGGCATTTCTGTATCACGCCATTCGCGCCGGCCTCGACATGGGCATCGTCAACGCGGGCCAGCTCGCGGTATACGACGAGGTCCCGGCCGACCTGCGCAAACGCGTCGAAGACGTGTTGTTCAACCGCGATGCCGATGCCACCGAACACTTGATCGAGTTTGCCTCGAGCTATCAGGGCGAGGAAAAAAGTCGCGGCGACGAGCTGGCCTGGCGTCGATCACCGCTGGAAGAGCGGCTGGCCCACGCGCTCATCCAGGGCATTACCGAATACGTCGATGCGGACATCGCAGAAGCGCTGGACAAGTACGACAGGCCGCTTCACATCATCGAGGGCCCGCTCATGGACGGCATGAACGTGGTCGGCGATCTCTTTGGCGCGGGCAAGATGTTTTTGCCCCAGGTGGTCAAGAGCGCCCGGGTCATGAAAAAAGCCGTGGCCATTTTGGAGCCGCTCATGGAGGAAGAAAAGCAGAAGAGCGGCCAGAGCTCTGCCAAGGGCAAGATGGTCATCGCCACAGTCAAGGGCGACGTGCACGATATCGGCAAAAACATCGTGGCGGTGGTCTTGCGCTGCAACGGCTACGAGGTCATCGACTTGGGCGTGATGGTCCCAGTGCGGACCATTCTCGACACCGCACGGCACGAGCAGGCCGGCTTTGTCGGCTTGAGCGGTCTCATCACACCGTCGCTCGACGAGATGATCCACGTGGCCAGGGAGATGGAAAGGCTCGAATTCGACGTCCCGCTCCTCATTGGCGGCGCCACCACCTCGAGCAAGCACACTGCGGTCAAGATCGCGCCGAGCTATTCCAACGCCACCGTCCACGTACGAGACGCGTCGCTCGCGGTTGGCGTCATGGGGCAACTTTCCAGCCAGAACAAAAAAGCGCAGTTCGTGGCCGAAAATCTTGAAAAACAGCAAAAGCTGCGCGAGCAGTACCAACGGAGCCAAAAAGACGGCTCGCTCTTGCCACTTGCCGAGGCCCGCACGCGATCCGTGGCCATCGACTGGCGCAGAGAAGACATCGCCCGGCCGGCGTTCGTCGGCGTGCGGCCCGTCGAAGTGCCGATCGCCGAGCTCGTGCAGTGGATCGACTGGTCGCCGTTTTTTCACGCCTGGGAGCTCAAAGGGCGCTATCCGGCCATCATCGACGATCCCCGCTACGGCGACAAGGCCGCCGAACTGTACCGCGACGGGCGAGCCATGCTCGACCGCATCATTGAAGCTGGATCGGAAGCTGGATCGCTGCGCGCCCGCGGTGTGTATGGCTTTTTTCCGGCCGCATCGGACGGCGACGACATCGTCATATACGACGACGAGCGCAGCGCCGAGCGGGCTCGCCTGTGCATGCTGAGGCAGCAGATCGACCGCAAGCCCTGCTTCTGTCTGGCCGATTTTGTGGCCCCGCGGGAGGCGGCGCTCGACGACCACATCGGCGCCTTCGCGGTGACAACCGGGCTCGGAGTCGACACACTGGTCGCCGCATTCGAGCGCGATCACGACGACTACAGCGCCATAATGGTCAAAGCCCTGGCCGATCGCCTGGCCGAGGGCTTTGCCGAAATGCTGCACAAGCGAGTGCGCGACGAATGGGGCTACGGCAGCGACGAAGACCTCGAACTCAGCGATGTGATCGCCGAACGCTACCGCGGGATCCGGCCCGCCCTTGGGTATCCAGCCTGTCCCGATCACTCCGAAAAACCCACCTTGTTTTCATTGCTCGATGCATCCGAGCATACCGGAGTAACTCTCACCGAAAATATGGCTATGATGCCAGCAGCGTCGGTGAGCGGAATCTATTTTGCTCACCCCCAGGCGCGTTACTTTTCCGTCGGTCGGCTCGGACGCGATCAAATCGACGACTACACCCGGCGCAAAGGTATGAGCCGTCGGGAAGTGGAGCGCTGGCTGGCGTCCAATTTGGCCTACTGACCCGCCTCGCCACCAGGTTTCGGGCGCTGTCTCGCGTCTATCTCCCTGCCGATCTCGACCACGAGGCGGGGCAGTTGTTCCACATCGGCCAGGGTTGTATTGTAGTTGACGATGCAGACCCGGATGACATAGGTACCCCGGATCGACGTATGAGACGGGTATGCGATACCGCGGGCGTGTAACTCGTGCAATATGCCCTTGTTGAGCTGGTTGAGGTATTCGGCCCGGGCCGCTGCCGGGTCGGACATATCGGCAGGAACATAGCGGAACGTCGCAATGCTCAAACTGTGGGTCATCGCCTGCAACTCGGGCTCTTGCTCGGCGAGTTCGTGGACCCGGCGCGCGAGCGAGATATCGTCGGTGATCATCCTCCGGTATCCCTCGTAGCCGGCCAGCTGCAGGCCGAGACGTACTTTCAGAGCCCGAAAACCGCGCGACACTTGCGGCCCGAGGTCGCGAAACTGCAAGACCTCGGGGCCACCCAGCAGCGCCTGTTCGTCGCTGTTGGCATAGTACGGTGCTCCCTGATGAAATGTATCGAAGAGAACCCGCCGATCGCGCACCAGCAAGCAGCCGACATCTGCCGGCATGTACAGCCATTTGTGGGGATCGACGGTTATCGAATCGGCCTCGCGGAGCTCGCGGAGTTCGCCGGGGGCTTCCGGCGATACAGCAGCAAATCCGCCATAGGCGCCATCCACGTGAAACCAGAGATCTTCCTGCCGGCACAGGCGGGCGATCTCGGGCAGTGGATCGACTGCCCCCAGTGTCGTCGTCCCGGCAGTGGCCACGACCAGGAACGGCCGCTTGCCGTTGCCCCTGTCGACGCGAATTTGCCGATGCAGATCGTCTGGGTCCATGCGCCCGCGACGGTCCACGGAGATCGGATGCACGGCATCGGTTCCCAGGCCGCAAATATCTGCCGCAGCAGCGATACTGCTGTGAGCATCGGCACTGGCGTAAAAACACAGAGCCGGGCCAGAAAGTCCCCGGGTGCGGACTTCGCTGCCTACTGTTGCAGCCAGCGCCGCTCGCAACGCCACCAGGTTGGCGACCGAGCCGCCACTGAGGAACAATCCACTGCAATCTGTGGAGTACCCGATCAGTTCGGCCACCCAGCGCACGGTTTGCGCTTCCATGGCCACTGTCAACGCCGAGGTGGGATAACTCGTCATCGGCGGACTCACGGCCGATGCCAGAAAATCTGCCAGCGCTGCAATGGGGCTGGCAGCGCCCATGATATAGGCCCAGAACCGCGGGTGCGAGGTGGACATCGCATGGCGGCAAAGCAGGTCGCTGGCACTTGCCAGCACTCGCTCCGCATCCATTCCGCGCTGCGGAATCGCATCGTTGCCGATGAGATCCCTGATCTGTTCGGCCGTGATGCTGGACCTCAGCGGTTGGCCCGGCAGCGCTGTAAAAAAATCGCTGAGTTGATCTACTAACCGGTGCCCGAGGGCGCGGAAATTCTCCGGATCAATAGCAGCTTCAGCGGTGCGATTGCGGTGTTTCGCGTTGTCTTTCATGGGTTCTTGTCATCGTCACTGGTCCGGCCGCAAGGGCGCGCGTGCACCTGAGCCCTGCCCCATCGTCCGGCCCACGCCCTGTAATCACGAGGTTGCCACACCTGGCGAATTGCCCGCCTATGTTTCTGTCGGCGGCTCTGTGGATGATGGCGCATCCTGGGGACCATGTCCAG
Organism: Pseudomonadota bacterium; assembly: GCA_022360315.1. GTDB lineage: Bacteria > Myxococcota_A > Polyangia > Haliangiales > Haliangiaceae > JAKSDA01. Next base: position 42,646 of record JAKSDA010000434.1, on the reverse strand, counting down.
CCAGCCAGGTCTCGTGTATGTACAGCCACTGGACCCCATTGGGCCCATTGGGAGCATTTTGAAACAGCGCAGATGTTACCCGCCCTGTGGTCTGGCCGCCGAAACGCCGCCACTCTTCGTAGCGGACGAGTGCGAGATTGTCCGCCACCCAGATCGGAACAAACTTATCCACCCAGATCTTCATATCCGGCCAAGAGCCGTGCGCCTGGGTAAGCCTCTCTTGCAAGCTGGCGCTGCGGTCGATGACACCGATAGGCGCAATGAGCTCGCATTGCAGTGCAAAGGTGCTCTCGATTCGAGCCGCCGCGGTCGTATCGGCGGGCATATCGCCGCGAAACCACTCTTCGAGAAAGCGGTGCAGTTCGACGATTTCAGTCCAGCTGCGTTTGCTAATATCGGTCATCGGGTACCTCGCCAATCAGCCCTCGGAGGGCACGGATTTTCCGTTTATTCGCTCGGAACGACTTGCACTCAGGATGACTTCACCGCGACACGGCTACCATAGCTCTCGCCATCCTCGGTCTCGGCCAGAGTCGGCGGTGGAAAACGCTTGCGGAACGTGAATGCCGTGGGAGACGGACCTTCCGCGTTCAAAAGATCGAGGCGCTCCTTGGCCTCTTCGATGGTCGGCCGGTGTCCAACCGGTACCCACCACAGTACCAGTGGGGACCCCTCGACCTTCTCGAACCACTGCCGCCGATTGCGAAACGGAACCACGTGGGCGCTCTTGTAGACGTAGTCGAATAAGGTCTCGATCGACTCCCATACCGACATATTGAGCAGGATGAGCGGGTCCTTGAAGGCGCGAAATGCAGTCGCATTGCCTTCATCGCTCTGCAAGCGCCAGATAAATCCCGGCGACCGATCCGCCACTTCATTGATGAACTGCAACTGTTCCACGAATGGCTGCATGATAGGCTGATCGAGAGGCGCCTTGGCGCGCGAGATCGCTATCTGAGCGATATGATGGGATGCATTCTTCACTGCTGCTTCTCCTTTCCGAAACACATGTTCAATACTCACATACTCGCTGAAGCAGGCTTCACTACTGATTTCCGATATCGATATTTTTTATTAGCATATAATTCGTACCAAACGCACACTCAGTATCGATGTTGGGCTCATTCCCGGCCGCCGCTATATCAGCGCACTTTCTCTCGCTACAGCCCTGGCAGCCATTGCCGGCAAACAGCTACCGGGGACACCACACTGATTCCCTGCTCTATCGAGTGCCGGTAAACTCAGGCCGACTAGGCACCGGCCGATGCTGTTTCGGTCGCGAGCTCGGCAGCGATTGCGTCCGCACCAGCGGTGATGAATACATCGAGCGCATCCGTGTCAAGAAACGCGGTCATGGCCCGCTTGAGCTCGGTCTTGGCGTCATCGCTTAACGACGATGCTCCCCCCGCCAGCTCGAATACAACCTTGCGGTAGTGCTTGATATAGCGGCGCTGGGCTTCCAGGCATTGCTGCGGGGGAGCAGCCATGCCGTGCCCGGTATATACCATCTCTACTCCGGCCAATTCGGTCTCGAGCACATCGAGACTCTTCAACCACTGCGCTGTGTGACCATCGTTCATAAACGAATGTACGCCGTTGAACACCAGGTCGCCGACAAACGCGACACGGGACTCGGTGCCGACCAGCCAATAGGTATCCCAGTGGGATTCTCCTGGCCCCAGCTCGCAAACTGTGAAGGGAACCCCATCGAAGAACAATTGATCGCCGTGTTTGACGAATTCATTGGGAAACGTTCGCTGGGCCGGCCAATCATCGCCAAAGATGGGTTTCCACTGGATCTCCTTGGCATCATCGATGCGGTGAATTACCTCGTCCACACCTTTGGTAGCAATGATGCGCACGTTATCTCGCCCTCGGATCAGTTCTGTGACGCCATTGTAGTGGTCTGGATGTCCGTGGGTAATGATCACGGCGACCAGCGGTTTTTCGATGGCGTCGGCCCGGGCGCGCAGGGCGCGCGCGTCTGACACCGTCATCATCGCATCCACGACGACGACCGATCGAGAGGTCTCGACCAGGAAGGCGTTGGTCAGGAGCGTAGTAGGGCCAGAGCTGTTCACGTGCACGACAAACTCGGGTGTTTCTGTTCGATTCTGCTGCGGCATGATCAAATTCTCCTCCACGATGTTTGATACCGAAGCCCCGGATGGAGCGCAAGTCGACACCTGAGCACAACCGCGCTGACTCTGGCCAGCTGCGTCCTGGTCGGTCCTGTCGTTGTGACTTTCATGTGCCGGCCACGACCCGCCACTTACAGGTTCAGAACGGGCCGGATACGCGCCATGGACTCCTCATGCACACCTTCACTTAGCACGGTGCAACTGCAACTACAGTACGGATAGCGCGCGGTCGAGGTCGGCGATGATATCGTGATGATCTTCAATGCCACAGGCCAGCCTCACCAGTGAGTCCGTGATGCCCAATCGCATCCGCTCTGCGCGGGGAACCGTCCAGTAGGACATGGTGACTGGAAGCTCGATGAGCGTTTCCACACCGCCCAGGCTGGGCGCCTGATATGCCAGCCGAGTCGCATCGACGAAGCGCATTGCGCCTTCGAGATTGCTGTCGAGCTCGAACGTCACCACGCCGCCAAAACCGTTCATGTCGCGGATGGCGACCGCGTGGTCTGGATGACTCTCCAGCCCCGGGTACCACACCCGGCGTACACGCGGATGCCGTTCCAGATAGCGCGCGATGATCAGGCCATTTTCATTGTGCCGTTGGATGCGCAGAGAAAGAGTCTTGAGCCCGCGCAAGAGCAGCCATGCCGAATGGCTACCGAGAACCCCACCAAAGACGCCGGCAGACTGCCGAATGGGCTCCATCGTTTCCGCCGAGCCACTTACCGTGCCAGCCAGGAGATCATTGTGTCCACTCATGTACTTGGTGGCACTCTGTAGGACCAGATCGGCTCCGTGGTCGAGTGGCCGATAATTGACCGGGCTAGCAAAGGTGGCGTCGACGATGACCTTGACTCCACGGCGGCGGGCGATCCGGACGATTTTCTCCAGGTCGATCACCCGCAGGTATGGGTTGGTCGGTGACTCGGTAAAGAAGAACGCTGTATTGTCGCGAATCGCGGCCTCGAACGCCTCGGGATCGGAGGGATCGATCACGGTCGCTTCAACATCTAACTTACTCAGGTGGTCGCGGACAAACTGCCGGGTGCGGCGATAACAATCACTGGTCAGGATGAGATGACTGCCCTTGGAAACCAGGGTCAAAAACACGGTGACCGCCGCGCACATACCCGAGGCGAAGAGCACGGTCGACTCGGCACCCTCGAGATGATTGAGCTTTCTCTCTACCGCTCGCCAGGTCGGATTGCCATAGCGACCGTACTCGTCCCGTCTGCTGCGACCTTCCTGGTACGCGATGAGCTCTTTTGATTCGCGAAACCAGTACGTCGAGGTCTGATAGATCGGCGTGGTGATCGCACTCGATTCCTGGTGCTCGCGCTCGCCGGCGTGTACCGCCTGGGTCGAGCTGCCATCCATCGGGATGGTATCACCGTCACCCGCTCCCTCAACCTCGAAGGAAAAATCGCCACCACCGATGCTCGGTTCGTCACTGTCGAAGGAGAAATAGCGAGGTTTTGATAACACTGGATTCAACGTGTACTTCCTTTCCAATAACGACCTGCGCGATTACTGGAATACGGTTCCTGGCATCGCCATCGAAACGGTTTCGGTCAGAAATGCGTATCCAATTACTATGCGGCGCGCACCTGCCACCACTTGCTGATGTGGTCACGGCGACCGCGCGGTTTCGGCGAGCTCGCGGAGTATTCCCGTAAGACCGTCGCCCGCCGGCGGCATGGCTAGTCCCGCACCGCACACCAAACGGCTCAACTGGGGCAGGCGCCGGGCTACCACCCGGGGAAAAATGTGATGCTCGCGGTGAAGAGTCCGTGGCAATGTGCTTATCAAGAGCCTCCCAGCGACCCCGACGTTGGTAGATCGGGTGTTGCGGTTGAGATCCCCTTTGGGCTCGTCCCACCGGTGTTCGGTGAGGTCCATCAAGGTGAGGATCATGGGGTAAACCGTGTACATCGGTAGTATCCACAAGAGCAAGAATGGCCGCCACAGGTCGAAGTAGGCCACGACAGCCAGTGCTACTGCAAAAAACACCAGTTTGATGCGCCGCTCGGTCTCCATCTCCGGATCATCGCGGAAAGGCAAAAATAGCGCCCGGACATGATTGTGCTTTCCCTTGATGGCCTGGTTCGACTTGGCCGGCACGTAGTCCTGCCGGGACACGAAGAACTGGGTAATACTGGTGATCCCTGCTTTTGCGCACGCCCAGACCAGCTGTGCCGGCGTGTAATTGCGGGTGGTATCACCCTTCATACGCCGCCCCACGTAGTTGGGATCGCGGTCGGTAAACAGATACTTGTGATGAAGCAAATGGACGCGACGCCACTGGATATATGACCATGCTTCGGGGTGATGAAACATGACCAGATTGGAAAAGAGGGTGCCGAAAAATTTATTTGTTCGCCGCGAGCGAAAAAGACTGTGATGGCTCGCGTCGTGATTTATGATGTACAAAGAGTGCTGACGGCCAGCGATGAAAATGATCGCCAGGCCGGTAATCACAGGATGGTTGGCCAGCGCGTCGAGCGCGAAGGCCGCGGCGATCGCTAGATACACGCCCACATAGGTCAATACGCTGTGCCAGGGCCGCACTGTGTGGAGCGCGCGGATCTGCTGCAACGTGTGCTCGGACAACCGATGGCGGAAATTTCTTTCATCCAGCTGTGGGAATTCGCCCGTGTCCTTGCCGCCGCCTTTGGCGGAATCACCGCCGCTCGTGTCGGAATCGCCGCCTGTGGCGGAATCTCGGCCTGGCATGATTGCTGTTTGATTCATACGTCACCAATCCGTATCGTTCCCGTGGCAGAGACGACAACGCGCCAGCTTGCCTCTGACATTGCAAACCTAACCAGTCGATCGAAACGACCGCCACTGATCAGCGTCCTGAATCCAGCCCGGCAATATCGCGTTTATGAGGTCTTTTGCTCCTCGCGAGCCCGAGCAGCGCGCCGCTCGGTGACCGACTGTCCGCCGACACCCCAGTTATCGGTGTGCACCTCGTCGATCACGACGAAGGTCGTATTCGGGTCTTTGCCCAGGGTTTCGACCATGACGGTGGTTATCCTGTTGATGATCTCGGCTTTCTTCTCTGCCGAGATATTATCGTCGATGAGTCTTACATTGATATATGGCACAAGATAACTCCAGTTGTATTCGCTCAAACCATGAGATGACCCTGGACGCCCTGCAGACACTGCGGACAGCCTGCAGGGCGTCTATTCCGGGGAGGAAACGACGCACTATTGCGATACGAAAGCGGAATCCTCATGGCACGTACAATGATCTGTTCGACGAAATATCGCTCATTGGCCGTGGAAAGGCCCCTCATAACACCCGATACTCGCTTGCTCGGTGGCCTGCAGATGGGTGTAGAGGCGATCGCATACCGCGCCGGCTCTCTCGAGGCGACGCGCCATACCCAGAACGATGTCCTGCATGGTCGCCGGATCATCGCGCAAGATCGGCATCACGACGCTATCCAGCCAGTCCTCGGCATGTTCGACGTCTACGGTGGTGTGTTCGGTCAAGTACACCATGGTTTCGTCATCGACGCCGAAACGCTTCCATCCCTCGATCTGATACTCGAATCGGCCGGGAATCATCAGTTCCGTTGTGAGTAGCGCACCGACGAGCTGGGTCAGCTTGGCCCGATTTGTGGCCAGACTCAAATACATATTGATGAGTGCAAGCTCTTCGCAGATCAGCAGCTCGAAGTCCTTGATATAGATATCCGAGGGAATCTGCAAGAAATCCATCATGCGAAAACGCAAATTGCGATGCACTCGCTCATCGCGGGCATGACCCACTTCATCCCAGAAGTTCTTGACCAGTTCGACCTTGATGGAACCGTAGACCCCGGGCATCATGAGCGCGATGATATCGCCAAAGAGCACCTCGAGAGGGGTCTCCTGGAGGAAAAACTCGCGCATCTGCTCGAACGTCGCCCGATCGCGGAGAAACTCGAATATAGGATGGATGACGTTCGAAGGGTGATCTTGCACATACTTGGTCACCCAGTCCCGAAAATTGTCCACATCGGGGAGCCCGGTGAGCAGAGCGGAATGCTTCTTCCGTTCCGCTTCCTCCCAGTACTTCTCCAGCGTGTACTTGATGCGAGCCACTGTCGGATGAGTGACATTGGTAGCCGACAGCTGCCACGGAACCGAGAGATAAGCCAAATTGATCACATAAAGAGTACGATGAGCTGCGAGGAGCGCATCTTCATCCTTTTCGATGAATGCGCGGCGGCCGAGATCCTCTATCTCCTCCAAAAACTGCCCACCCGTCGGATCGGCAGTATTGCTTTTCGTGTCCCGATAAACCAAGTCGTAGACATGGTTATGTAGATTGCTTGCGCTTTTTGCATTCTCAACAGTAATGGGTTGATTCAATGGCATGTAATCACCTGGCTCCAGGAATTGTTGTCCATGACACCTAAAAACAAAAAAATCGAAAAACGGGAGCGAACTCCACATTTTCGTTTCCACGAAATTTGTCCACCGTGCACCACGGTACGTTCGTACAATGATGCAGTTTGCCGAAAACTACACCTACCAATAGCATGAGCAGCTGTAACGGGCGTTAAGTGGCCGCTATCACGCTCGCATGCTTTACGCCTGGCCCGCAAAATACCCAGCGTAGGCCAGGCTAGGGCATCGCCTTCAAGTCAGTAACCATCGTCCCAACGAGCAAAATTTATAATATTTATTCACAACGGTCAATCGTAATCGTTAGATAAATATAAGTTATAGAGAGATACCGATTACGATTACAACACACTAAGTAGTTCACGAGGCCAACACTACCATCATGTCCGTACGCCTCAGCACACACAATACACGTCCCCATGGGCCCATGCTTCGTTGAAACTCATGATTCTCATGGGGCCGTATATTGAAACCGATCTTATGTCATATATTAATTAATACGCATTAGCGAGTAGCCAGGAAACACCGATATCGTGCACCTGGCAGAGAAACTAGCTGTAATGCGGTCTCGTAGTATCGAGAGTGCCATCGAGCCGCTCCCTCTATACCGGCGTATATCACTTCGACTTTGATCTAAACTGCCTATTCAGGGTCCCAAAAGAGCTCCCTCGTGGCAGAGAAACTCGGAGGGCGAGGCTACCAAATTTGGGGAGAGCAAAATAGGTTTTCGGAGCTTATTAAATTTGAAACTCAGAATACTTGTTTATCGACCTTGGCTCTGCTACGGCCACCAATGGCGCGCAACCAACAACGGATCGTGTTCCACAACTTGACGACAAAGCGGCTTCGAAATACCTGTTGATTTCAAATCCGGTCGAAACTACTGGCTGCATATTATGCGTCTTGCTGTGCGTTTAATCGCTATGTAGGCAAATGTAAGCCCATTCGAGCGACTCTGTTCGAGTACGAACGTCCCTGGGTGGTGCCTGTCTGCAGCAGTGTGGTGCAATCGAAGTCATTCAACACGTTGTTACACGCAGGGTGGACAAGGTGCCCCCGCACCTTCTCCTTGCTGCGAGCACTGCGATCGAGTCCCGTATGCTCGATGGAATTAGACCTGGATTTGGCGTCTACGTGGCTAACCGAGAAGGTTCTTTACTTTCTCTTGGCGTCTGTTTTGTGATCTCGCAAACTATAAAACGAACAGTTTTTTTCTGACGAGTATCGGGCCAATCGGCCAGACCAGATCTGGCGAGACGAGCGAGCTTCCTCGATCGACTTCACTCGAAGCAATTCTGGCAGGCTTGGTTAGCAGCAGCGTCCCTGCACACCAATACGACTCTCCTCATCATATTCCGCACAGCTGGGTGCAGAGCGCACCTTTAGCCTACGGTACAATGGGTAGTCGGCAAGTAGTTTTTTGTCCGCAGTACTGTAGTTTTTTATCGTGTGACCTGCCGATAGCGTCTGCCGGGAACCCTCGACATGACGCTATCGCGGTGGCACCCGCGTATTGTAATACGCCTGCGGCGTGTGGCTCCGGTTGTTTGCCCGGCAGCAGCCTTGCGACGGTGCCGTGATGAATCGCCCGGACCAGACTCACCAGCAAGCCGGCGACGTCGAGTGCGAGAAATGCACTTTCTGACGATCCAGTGTCTCGGCCGATTCTGCAGCATTACTGGGCGCACCGGGTTGCCAGGCGAGCCAAAGGCCCGACAGTGAGCCCACCCGGGCAAGTGGCCGGATTCGTCCGGCCGCTGTCACTGGCGGTAATACGCGAGTGTTTACCCGGCCGGACGAAGTGAGTCATGCACCACGTGATAAAATTGTCGGATGGTTAACATCCGCTCAAGCAGCCCGCTCGAGCGCCGGTGCGAGGACAGTGCAGGCAAACTCGGCCAGTGTGGTATTGGTCGTGGTTTCTGGCGTGCGCGGCTCGGCCGGGTCCATGCGACCGTCACTGAGCGCCTGGTACATTTCAGCCAAGAGATCGGCGACAAAATCGGGCCTGCCGTGTTCGATGAACAGGCTGCGAGCCCGCTCCACGGGCACCGCGACATACCGCATCGGGCGGCCCAGCGCTTCGCTGATAATCTGGCTCGCCTCTCGATTGCTCAGGTCAGCGGGGCCATGTACACCGAGGATACGATGACCGCTAAAGCCGCCGAGAATGCTGTCTGCAGCGACGCGCGCAATATCGCGAGTGGCCACCATCGGTACCCGTTTGTCAGCCGGAACCGGCTCGACGATGGTGCCATGGACGGCCATGGTGTCGATGCTGTGGAGAAAATTCTCCATGAAGAAACCCGCCCGCAGAGCCAATACATTGGCGATCGAGGAGCGGAAAGCTTCTTCGGCATCCAGTAGTGGACTCACCGGACCGGCACCGGCACCGTTATGCGCGCCCACGCTCGATAGAACAATGGCGCGCTTGACGCCCCGGCACGCCGCGGCGTCTCCAGCAGTGCGAGCGGTCGCTCGGACCCACTCGTGAAAATTCGGTCTGTACGCCGGCGGAGTCAGCCAAAACACACATTCGGCGTCCTCAAACGCCTGATCGAGAACGCGTCTGTCATCAAAAGGACCTCGGACCAGACGTGCTCCGCGATCGACCAGATCGGCTACCTTACCGGGATTTCGGCTGATGATGGTGATTTCTCGACCCGCGTCGAGTAGAAACTCGCTCAGGTGGCGGCCAATATTGCCACCCGGCGTATTGATTGCGACCCGCATGGAGCGTCTCCTTGTAACTGCCTGTCTTCCCTGGTTATAGGTACTCTGCGGTTGCGCCGGTACAGTGAACGAGAAAGCAAAATAAGCCAAATCAATAATGTTTAGTTATGTATAATGTCGCATTATGGAAACTCAGCGACTCGAGCACATCAATCTCAATCTCCTTCTCGCGCTAGATGCACTTTTGAGCGAGGTTGGGGTGTCGCGGGCAGCACAGAGGCTGGGGGTCAGTCAGCCGGCTATGAGCCAGAGCTTGCGCCAGTTGCGCGAGCTCTTCGACGATCCGCTACTCGTGCGCAGCGGCGGCGAAATGGCCCTGACACCCAAGGCCGAAACTCTGGCGTTGCCTCTCAGAAGGGCCCTGGTAGAGCTTCAGCGTCTGCTGCAAGGAGATATAGGATTCGACCCGACACAGTCACAGCGTCGCTTTACCGTTGCCATGGCTGATTCCGTGGTCGGCCTGCTGCCGCGCTTGCTGGAGAAAATGGGCGAAGAAGCTCCATCGGTCGACCTAGAAGTACGGCCACTGGTTACAAACCACTACCCGGAACGGCTGGCCACGGGAGAACTCGACGTCGCGATCAGCACCAACTTTGACAGCTTGACGCGCGATGTGCGCAGCGAGGTGCTGTTTAGCGAGCCATTCGTGTGTTTAGCTCGCAAAAGCAATCCGGGCATCGTGCTGGACGAGAGTGGGCGACTCGAGCTGGAAGCGTACCTGGCCTTGCCACACGCTCTGATCAGCCCGCGAGGGGAAGGCCCTGCAGTGGTTGATACCGCGCTCGAGGCGCTGGGTAGAAAACGCCGTATCGCCCTGCGAGTGCCCTATTTTCTGGCTGCACCGCTGGTTGTCGCACACTCGGATTTGATCCTGACCGCGCCGGTGCGAACCGCCCGCGAGTTTACCCACGTGCTCGATCTCTTCGATCCGCCGATCGAATTACCGCCGTTCGATGTTCTTCTGGTCTGGCATCAGCGCTTCGACAAAGACCCGAGTAATCGCTGGTTCCGCCGGCTATTGGTCGCTGCAGCCAAAGAATGACCCACCACCGGCACACCGCGCAGATATGGTGCAGAGGTTCGGCCTGTGACGATTATTCGGTGTCGACCAGGTGACACTCGACAAACAGATATAGGATGCGCAGAAATTGTAGTCTGGCCTCGAGAATCGGGATGCGTCCGGCCAGTTTGCTGACCGTGCTGATCCCGTCGAGCATGTCGTAGGCCTTGTAAATGGTCTCGCCCAGGCCAAAGCGGTCGAGGTTGGCGCTGTCAGCGGCGCCAAAGGGTCGCTTGTCGGCAATGCCTTTGGCCCATTCCACAACGTCCTCGACGTCGAGCAGAGCGGCGCCCTGGCCGATAATTTCGTACATATCGAGGTGCAGATGGCGCGACTTCCACGGATTCTGACGGCCGTCAAACCAGCGGTAATGGCCCTTGCGCCACTTACAGGCATCGATCAATTTGTCGCCGGCTTGCAAGCTGAGCAGGCGAAAGGCCTCGAGCGGTTCGAGGATTCCCAGACCGATCAGGGTGTCTGAAAGGCGCCCGCCAAAATGCCCCAGCGCGGCCACAGCGCGGGTTAGCTCATCCTGGCTGATGACGTGTTTGGACACCAGATACTCGCCCAGTTGCTCGCTTTTGACATTCGAGGCCACGAAATCTGGGTGTCCGCCGCTGAGGTAGACCTCTTTGAGTTTGCCCTTGCGGCCCTCGACCAAAAGCAGGCCATCTGCCTGTTTTTCGGCCAATCGATAGAGCAAGCGGATCGGTGATGTGGTGCGGAAACTGCCCTGTTCGGTGGGATCGCTCGCCGAAGTCGGGGACTTGAACTCGACGATGACTTCACTCGACAAGTCGTCGCCGATCTCGATGGGCACTCCGGTCGAGTCCGGATTGCGATGGGGCTGAGTGCCTGCGAACACCGCCCGCGCGATACCGGCCTTGCGCTCGGCCGACAATCGCCGCTCTTCGGTGAAGGTGCCGCTCAGCGTCGACCTGTCGATATTTTTGGACTTGAGCTGGTGTTCTGGCGGATTGGCCAGCGAGGGATCGCCACTGCGGACCCGATCGATAAATCGGGCCAGGTGTTGCGCCGACGCCCGCGCCTGGTTGTCGAAGAGCCAGTCGGCCAGCGCGTCGCGGAACTCCGCTCCTGTGGCAAAGCGCTCACCGGGCACCCGGGCCAGGGACCGGTGCAATATAGCCTGGAGCGATGCCGGTATATCCTTGCCGTAGCGCTCGAGCCGGTCGAGCTGGGCGTCCCGGACCATGAGCAAGACGTCGAGGTCGTTGGGCGCAGTGAACAGATGCCGCCCCATGAGCATTTCGGCCAATAGCACGCCGGAAGAGAAGAGATCGGAGCGCGCATCGATGGATCCGCCGCCGACCAGCTCGGGCGACATGTAGCCAAACTTGCCCTTGAGTCGGCCGGCTTCGGTTTTGTGGTGCTTTTCGTAGGCCCACGCGATGCCGAAGTCGGTGAGCTTGACATTGCCCCGCCGCGAGATCAGCACGTTTCCCGGTGACACATCGCGATGGATGATACCCAGTGGCTTGCCATCTGCATCGGTCGCGTGGTGGGCGTAGTCGAGCGCGTCGAGGATGCAATGAGCGATGTATACCGCGAGCTCGACCGGTATCTTGATGCTGAGCCGTTTGCACATCCGCAACAGCGTGAGCAGGTCGAGCCCATCGACGAACTGCATGGCGATGAAGAGATCGCCGTTTTCGCTGCCGAACTCGAATACCTGGACGATGTTGGGATGTTCGAGCAAGGCGGTGATGCGCGCCTCATCGATGAACATCTCGACAAACGTGCTGTCGCTGGTCAGATGGGGCAGGATTTTTTTGATGACCACAAACTTTCTAAAACCGTGGTCACCGGCGAGCTGCGCCTTGAACAACTCGGCCATACCGCCAGCTCCGATGCGATCCAGAAGATCGTATTTGCCCACCTTTTCCAATGGTGACTTGCTGACGCTACTGGGCTGCACGAGCCTCCGAGTGTACCGCGGGAGTGAGCTGACTGCGATGCGCCATCTCGAGAGCGCGCCGCAAAGTGCTCGGCACGAGGGACTCTTTGGAAAACATACCAACCTGCATTACGAATTTTCAGCCCATACTGCAAATACCGGAGTCACAGACGGTACGTCGCAGCGCCGGCGCAATCAGGTCAATACCGAGGCGGCGCGGCGCCGCCGCCTCGGTGTACCGGTGAGCTGTCGTCGACCGAATAGCCGGCCGCTCCGCTCGGTCAGCACTCCGCTTCGCATTCCTTGCCGGGACACCCGGCCGACTCACAAATCGGTTGGATCAATGTCGTATTTCTTGAGTAGTTTATGTAGGTACTTGCGGTCCATATCGGCGTCGCGCGCGGCCTTGGAGATATTGCCCTCGGCGCGGCGCAGCAGCCAGCGCAAGTATCTGCGCTCGAAGTGTTCATTCCAGCGCTCCTTCTGCTCGCGAAACGACAGCTCGGCGTCGAATGACAGCTCGGCCGCTTCTGTTTTGGGTGGCGGACGGAGGAACGGCTGATCGCCGAGCGGCGCCACGAGGCGCCCGGGATCACTGCCCAGGGCCAGCGCTCGCTCGATCACATTGCGCAGTTCGCGCACATTGCCGGGCCAGTCGTGAGCCATGAGCGCGGCCATCGTATTGTCGGACAGCCTGGGCACCTCCTTTTCCGATGGAGTCAATTTGCGCAAGAAGTGCTGGACCAGGATGGGGACGTCGTCGCGGCGATCGCGTAGCGAAGGGGCGACGATTGGAACCACGTTCAAGCGAAAGTAGAGGTCCTCGCGAAACTTGCCCTTCTCGACTTCACTGCGGAGATCTTTGCGGGTCGCGGCGACGACCCGGATATCGACCTTCATGGTCTTGGACCCGCCCACCCGGCGGAGTTCGCGCTGTTCGAGCACTCGCAAGAGCTTGGGCTGGAGGTCCAGGGCGAGTTCGCCCAGCTCGTCGAGAAATACCGTCCCGTCGCTGGCCAGCTCGAAGGCGCCCTGTCGGGTCGATACCGCACCGGTAAACGACCCCTTCTCGTGACCAAAAAGCTCGCTCTCGATCAGAGTGCCCGAAACCGCGCCGCAGTCGACCACGATGAATGGCTGGTCTTTGCGCGGCGAAAGAGTATGAATGGTCCGGGCGATCATATCCTTGCCGGTACCGGTTTCGCCCTCGATGAGTACGGTCGCATCGGTCGGGGCGATCCGTTCGATGAGCCCGAAAATCTCGCGTACCTGACTCGAGCGCCCGACCATCTCGCCGAGCAGCTCTTTTTCGGACGGCAAGATCTCGATGCGCTCCTCGAACGGCGTGAACTTGAGCTCAGTCGCGCCCGCGCTGATTACCGACCCGGCTCGAATGTACGCCTCCTTGATCTCTGCCCCGTCGAGAAATGTGCCGTTGGTCGAGCCGAGATCGCGCAGCAGATAGCCCTTGTTGTAATCGCGGACGATCTCGAAGTGCACCCGCGACACCGTCTCGTCGGTGACCGCCAGGTCGTTGTCGTCGGCTTTTCCAACCCGGATCACGTCCGCAGAAATCACGCACTCGGTACCCCGTTGCGGTCCTTTGATGACCACCAACTTACATCGACGCAGATTGACCGTGGGCGGCTTGACGTCGCGCTGAATGCGAGTCCCGGTCAGGTGATCCATTTCGGGGTCGGATGCTACCACGGCCAGGGTCAATTCTCTCGCCACAGCCAGCCGATTGACCGACTCCTCTCGGGGGGAGTACCCTCGCCAAAGTGCTTGGAACAACGTGGAAGTCCCGCCTCTTTGCGGGAAGGGGCTCCGCTGTTTGCATCACCGCGCTCGCCGTAGCGCTGGTGGCGCAACGCGCAGAGCCAGCCCGGGCGCAGCAAGCGGTGAAATCCGATCGTGCATCCGGTTCGTCCGGATCATCTGGATCGTCTGATCAGCGGGCAAAGGCGCCATCACGACCGTCAGACGCGCCGATTCCCTCGTGTCTCGACCAGACTCTCAAAGACCAGCTGCGCCAGACACTCAGGCCTCGCGGGGTTCAGAAACGCGAGTTTCTCAAGAAAAGAAAGGTTGAGATCGTCGCCCGGGGTGGTCTTTTTTCAGCCGACCTGCTGTCGTCGAGCTATCTGCTCGGCGGCGCTGTGTCATTTTTTGTCACTGAGGACCTGGGACTAGAGCTGTCATTCGGAGTCACCCCGGTCGAGTTCGATCTCGACAAGCCCCTGGCCGAATTTTTCGGCGACAGGCGTTTCGAATCCGGCACTGCGTCTCTCGCTCTGGCCAATTTGGTCTGGTCACCTGTACACGCCAAGCTCAAAATCAACGATAGCATCATGCATTCGGACATCATGTTGGTTGCGGGCTTGGGTAGGCTATTTCATGACAGTGTGCAAGGAGTGACATTTGACGCTGGCGTGGCGCTCGAGCTGTACATGACTAAGATGCTGGCGTTACGCCTGGACATCCGCGACATCATTGCGGTGCAGGAGGCGGTGGGAGAGACCCGTCTCACCAACAACATTCTAGCCACTGTGGGGCTTGCGCTGTGGATACCAACCGGGCTTTGAGTTGTTTTCGATGGAGTCGGGCTGGGGTTTGCGCCCTGGCTTTTTTGGTGTCACTCACTACTGTGGTGGTCCCGGCATCGGCGCAAAAAAAGACCGATCGGCTGCGCACCACCCAGCAGTGCATCGACCGCGAGATCGCCAACCGTCTGACCGTCAAGCGTAAGCGGCGCGGTGCAGTCGATCGCCTCTTCGTCAAGCAGGGGCGCCATGAGTTTACTCTGATCGGCGGTTATTACTCCTCGGATCTGTTCTCGGCCACGTATGTGATCGGTGGGTCGTACACCTATCACATGACCGAGGGAACTGCGGTCGAATTTGGCGCTCTCTACACCCATGCCAATGCCGATGTCATTCGTGCTGTCGAGGACAGTCGCGGCTCGATCCTCGACGACGATTTTTCCCGGGTGTTATTGATCGAATCGCTGCTGGTGTGGACGCCGATTTACGGCAAGTTGCGCATGGGAGGCCAGATCGTGCGTTTCGACCTCGATCTCGCTGCTGGACTCGGTGTGGTGGATTCGCCGACCAGCCGGGGCGCGGCCGGAGTGGCCGGTGTCGGGGTCAAGCTCTTTATCGGCAAGGCCATGGCGTTTCGCATCGACGCCCGCGATCACGTATTTCGCCAGGAGCTTCTCGACGAGCCTTTTTTGGTCAACGACCTGTCGGTGACCGCGGGTTTTTCGCTGTTTTTGCCATTTGGAAACTGATGCAACTACCAATGCTTTTGCTTTTTTCGCCAACTGCCGTCCTTTGCGCCGTGTTATGCGCTGCTCCAGTGGCTCTCGCGCCCCGTATTGCGGTCGCTCAGGGGGCCAAACAGAACGACAGGGCATCTGATCCGGGGACACGAGGAGCCGAAAAAGGCCAGTCCGGCGCCGCGGCCGAGAAAACGGTCGAGGACGGCAAGGACAGTGACGAGCCGGCCAGAGCTGCTCGAGCGGCCGGCGCCGACAGTGTCGACATCGATGCATTGCGCCGGGAATACTTGCGTCTGCGCGATGAACTGTTTCGCAGTCGGGCGCGCGCGGCAGCGGTGGCCAGTGCGCTTTATTCGACCAAGCTGCGCATTCTGCTCGACTACGGCTCGGGCCGCTTTTACTCGGTCACCCGGGCGACCATCCGACTCGACGGCGCCAACATCTACGACGACACCTCGGGCGCCATCGCCCGCGACCGGGCACCGCGTTTCGAGGGCTATGTGGCGCCGGGGCGCCATCAGATCAACATCCGGATCGAGGCTGCGGGCAAGGACGACGACCGCTTCACCTCGATCGTGGACAACACCTTCACGATCCAGGCGCCGGCCGGCCGCGACGTGGTTATTGCGGCCAGCGCCAGAGATGGCGGAGACATCGCGTACCAGTGGAAGAAACGGCAGAACGGCGCGTACAAATTGAGTCTCGACGTGTCGGTCGCGACCGCGCCGCGGGCCCGGGGCGCACCGGCCGGGACTGGCCAGAAGCAGCAAAAGCAACCGCCGCGCAAGCAGCCGCGCAAGAAGTCGCAGCCAAAACCGCAAAACAAGGCCAACAACCGCCGGTCCGGCACGATCGGCCGGGCCGCCGCGGCACGATCGGGCGAGGAAACCCAGTATGCGCAGAACTGAAGCGATGTGGGTCGCGCTCTTGCTCTTGCTCGGCGCCGGGCCCGCAGTGGGGCAAAAACCGGCCAGCCAGGTGGCCAGTGCGAGCAAGAAAGCCCGGGGCGGTGCCGTCGAGGCGTCGATCGCCGAGTATTATGCCGCTCTCGAGCGCATGGGATTGATCGATATCGAGACCGGAACCCAGCGCGCGCTGAGCCGCGAGCTCGAAGCGGCCGAGGCACTATTGCACGCAGGCGCGGCCATCGACGCCGCAGTGGCCCTCTACGCCATTGTCGAATCGCCGCGCTTTGACGGATTCGGCGACTTTGTCGCCTATCAGAACGCCGAGTATTACCTCGGCGTGGCCCTTGCCATGGCCGGGGCCTACGACTCGGCGCTCGGCTATTTTCTGCGCTCGATAAAACGCGGGACGTCATCCATGTACTTCGCCCCCGCCCACCGCTGGGCGGTCGATATCGCGCTCGAGGTCCGCGACTACAAAAAGGTTCTGGACGCCCTCGAGGGGGTCAAACTCGACCAGCCGCTGCCGCCCGAAGCATCGGGCGAACGGGCTTATCTGCGCGCCCGCATCGCCTATGCAAAGAGCGATTTTCGGGCTGCTGAGGGCCAGCTGACCCGGATCGGCAAAAAGAGTCGGCTGTTCTCCTCGGCTCTTTATCTGCGCGGGGTGATCCGCACCCGCCGGGGCGATTTTCGCGGCGCGTCCGAGGCGCTGTGCGAGATCGCCGATACTTCCGATGACGATGAATTCACCTTTGTCATCGACGAGCGCTACTACACGATCAAGGATCTGGCCCGGCTCGGCCTCGGTCGCATCGCCCACGAACAGGGCGAGTACGACGACGCCTATTACCACTATTTTCAGATCCCGGACGACTCGGACTCGCTGCCCAGCGCCCTTTTTGAGGCAGCGTGGTCGATGTACCAGCAGCGCGACCTCGCCGCTGCACGCGATCTTCTGGCCGAGTTTATGGACAATTTTCCGACCTCTCCGCTCGGGCTGGAAGCCCGCCTTCTGGCCGGCTATATCGAGCTGGCCGACTGCCAGTTCGACGCCGCGCACGCCTACTACGACAAGCTGGTCGCCGAGTTTGAGCCCATCGTGGCCGAGATCAACCGCATCCGCCGTTTTCCCGAGCGGCGGGCCGCGCTGCTGGCCCGCGCCATCGAGCGCTGGCGGGACGAGCGGGCCGATCCGACCAGGCGCCTGGCGGTGGGCAATTTGACCATGAACGACAGAATCATCGGCCTGTTGCGGCTCGATCCCGGATTTGTCCGATTGCACGAAGCGGTTCAGGGCCTGCATCGTGCAGCTGGCGAGGCGCCCCACGTGGTGCGGGCGTGGAGCGCATTGGGTCGGCGTCTCGGCCGCACCGCAGTCGGTCAGGTAGCGCGCCAGGCGAGTATCGAGGAAGAGGACGCTGACGACGCCAACGGACTGCTCGAAGACATCCGCCGGCTGGGTGACGAGCTGGCCCGCGCCCGCACCGAATTGCGCCGGGGATTGCGCTGGAAGACCCTGCCCAAAGATGCCGCCGAGGCCGAGGGAAAACGGCTGGACGGTCTCGAACGCGCGCTCGATGCGCTCGAGGCCAGGGCTCTGCGCGCGGCCCGGCAGGCCGATGCCGCGGTCGAGGCCCAGGCGGCCGAAACACTCGGCCCGGCAGTCGCAGGCGATCTGAGGCGTGCGCGGGCGCTGGCCGAGGCTTCCCGCAAGCTGCGTTCCCGCCTCGGTGGTGTGGCCAGCCGACTGGCCAAGAAATCGCTCGATCAGCTCTACTGGGACACCCGGCGCGTGCTCGACAAGGCCAGACTCGGCAAGATCGACGCCATCATCGGGCAGAAGCGCCGGCTCGACATCGAGGTGCAGGATCTGGCCATCGGGCGCTGGCCGGCCGAGTTGCGGGGCAGGTTGTGGGAGGAGAGTCTGATCGGCGACGACGAGGAATACTGGCCCTTCGAGGGCGAGTACTGGTCTGACGAGTACGAAGGCTGGAGGTAGAAATCCGTGCCCGACACGCAAAAACACACCGTCTCACCGACGTCACCTACCCGCGGGGCAATGGCTGTGAGCCTGGCCGTATTGTTTGCCGTGCTGGCCGCCGACGCGGCTGCCGCCCTGGCTCAGCTCGGCGACACCGACCTCGACCGGGGTCCTGCGGCAGAACTGTACATCCGCAAGCGGCCGGCTTCGCCGTTCACGCCCCAACCGACCGGCCAGCTCGACAAACTTCTCGAGCTACGCGAAAAACAGCGCAACGACAAACGCGAACAGGCCATCTCGCTTTTGCGCTCGCTTTTGGCCACCAATCCCCCACACGAGGTCCGCTCCGAGACTCTGTTCAAGCTGGCCGAACTGTTGTGGGAAGAAGCCCGGCACAGGTTTGTGCGCGACATGAACCGCTACGAGCGGCAGCTCGAAGCCTGCCGCGAAAACCGCAAGAGGTGCAAAAAACGGCCCGTAGAGCCCCGTCTCGCCCTGGCCGAGCCAACTCGGTATTACCGGGAGATCCTCGACAAGTATCCCGATTTCCGGCGCACTGATCTCGTGCTCTACCTGGTCGGCTTTGCCACCCGCGAGCAGAACCGAAGCGACGAGTCGCTCGTCTACTTCAACCAGGTGATCGAGCGCTTTCCCAATTCGCCGCTCTACGGCGACTCGTGGATGATGATCGGCGAGCATCACTTTTCGTTCGGCCGCTGGCGCAAGGCCCGCGCCGCCTACGCCAACATCCTCGAGCGGCCCGAGATGATCAGCTACGACCTCGCCCTGTTCAAGTCGGCGTGGTGTGACTGGAAGTTGGGCCAGATCGAGCAGGCGGCCAGGCGGTTCAAAGAAGTCCTCGACCTGGCCGTCGAGGCCGAGCGATCGGGCAGTTCGCGTGTGCGCAAACGCCGGGCCAACCTGCGCGACGAAGCGCTCGACTACCTGGTCGTGGTATTTACCGAGGATCGGGCCATCTCGGCTCGGGAAGTGTATGACTTTCTGGCCTCGATCGGAGGCGAGCGCTATTCCAAAGACGTTCTGGTTCGGGTTGCCAA
The DNA here is from genome assembly GCA_022360315.1 of Pseudomonadota bacterium. Lineage (GTDB taxonomy): Bacteria > Myxococcota_A > Polyangia > Haliangiales > Haliangiaceae > JAKSDA01. Next base: position 23,164 of record JAKSDA010000434.1, on the reverse strand, counting down.
GGCCTATTACGGCCAGAGCGAATACGAACGCGCGGTCAACACCTACCGCTTTTTGATCGAGCGCTCTCCGACTCACCTCGACGCGGCAAAATTTCAGCGCGAGATCGTCGGAGCGTACGCCGAATCGCTCGACCCCAAAAAGACCATGGCGCAGATCAAGATCCTGGTCGACGACTTCGGGCCCGGTTCGAAATGGGTCGAGGTCAACAACAAGCGGTTCCCCAGCCGGGTAAAGCGCTCGCTGCGGCGGATCGAGCGGCTGGTCAGAGATACCGCGACCGGCTATCACGCCGAGGCGCAGAAAGTAGAAAAGGCGCGCAAGAAGGCCAATCTGGCCCTCTACGCCCAGGCTGCCGACACCTACTCGTATTACCTGTCCCGCTTCGGCAAGCACGCCAATGCGGCACGCATTCGCTTTCTGCGCGCCGAAATCCTCTACTTCAAGCTGCGCAAGTACGAGCAGGCCGGCGACCAGTACATGGCCGTGGCCAAAACCGAAGCCAGGACCGAAAAGCAAAAGCAAGCCCTGCACAAAGACGCGCTGCTCAAAGCCATGGACGCCTACGAAAAGGCCCGGCCCAAAAATGTCGACACGTCCAGACGGCGCGAGCTCTTGCCAGTCGATCGCAAGTACGCCGAGGCGGTCGATCTCTTTGCCACCCTATTTCCCGCCGATCCCGAGATCGTCGGGGTCATCTTCAAAAACGGCGAGCTATTCTACAACTACGGCGACTACGACGAGGCGATCAAGCGCTTTGGACTGATCGTCACCAAATATCCCAACGACCCCAACGCCGGCCCGGCCGGCGACCGGATCCTCAAGTCGCTGAGCCAGGCCGAGGATTACGAGAACATCGAGGAATGGGCGCGCAAGCTCAAGAAAGCCAAGGCGTTTCAGACGGCCAACCAGCAAGACCGGCTCGATCGCCTGATCATCCAGTCGATCGGCAAGAGCGGCGAGAAATACGCCAAGACCGGTGATTATCCCAAGGCGGCGACATTCTACCTGCGCATCCCCAAGGAGTTCCCCAGGCATAAACTGGCCCCGCAGGCCTATATGAACGCCGGAGTGATGTACGAGAAGGCCAAGAATCCGCAAAGGGCTGCAGTCACATATCTGGCCCTGGCTTCGAAGTACGCCAGCACAAATCGCAAGTTATCGGCCAAGGCCGCATTCGAGGCCGGCAAGGTCTACGAGTCGGTGGCCTACTTCGACAAGGCCGCCGAGGCCTACGAGGTGGTGGTAAAGAACTTCAAAAACAGCCGATACGACGCCAACGCCCTGTTCAACGCCGGCCTTTTGCGCCAGGCGCTCGGCCAGCCCAGACGCGCCATCGGCCACTATAATGCCTATGCGCGCCGCTATCGCGACCGCAAAGACGCCGCCGAGGTGGCATTTCGCACCGGGGTTGTCTACGAGGAGGCCGAACAGACCAATCAGGCTTACAAAGCTTTTGCGCTTTACGCTCGCAAGTATCGCCGCACCAACGAGGCCTACGTCATTCAGGCCCATACCCGCGCCGGACGCATCGCCTTGGCCCGGGGCCGGACTCGACAGGCCGGCAAACACTTCAAGACCGCGCTCAAGATGTACAACAAGCTCAAACGCAAATCCAGAGCCAGGCAAGCATCGCGACCCTGGGCTGCGGGAGCTCGATATTACGAGGGCGAGTTGATCTTCCGCCAGTACGAAGCCATCAACTTGGCCGTCAAACCGCGCAGATTGCAGCGCACGCTCGAACGCAAGACCCAGCTGCTCGAACAGGCGCAGACCGCGTATATCGACGTCGGTGAGTTCGAGGATTCTCAGTGGACCACCGCGGCGCTATTTCGCTTTGCCAATGTATTCGAACTCTACGCCGATGCCATGCGCAACGCGCCCAACCCGTCTGGCCTGAGCAAACGGGAGCAACGACTCTACCGAGAAGGCCTGGAGAACTACATCATCCTGATCGAAGAAAAGGCCATCGAGTTCTATACCGTCGCCTACAAAAAGGCCATCAAACTCAAAGTCTACAACGAGTACACCAGCAAGCTGCGCCAGGCTCTGGGCCGAATGGACTCGTCCACCTTTCCACCGGTTATAGAAGCGCGATCGACAGTCCGCTTTGGTGATCGACCGCTCGATCCCGAGCTGGTCAAGGAGGTAATTCGTGACGAGTGAGCGCCTGTCCGCGCTGGCGGGTACTGGGCTGGCCCGGCCACCAGCTGCCTGGCTGGCCCCGATTACTGCCATTCTGATCGCTGTCTTTTGCGCCGGGTGCGGAGATTCGCCGGCTCGCCGCACGGTCAAAAAACCCGAGCCCAGCAAGAAAGCCGCCACTCCCGAGCCGAGCCAGCCCGCTCTGGTCAACCCCGAGGCGATGGGCGAATTCGAAGCCGGCACCCGCGCCATCCGCCTGGCCGGCCAGGACCGGTCGACCGAGGCGTACGCACAGGCCAGAAAGCGCTTTCAGCGCACTGTCGAGCTCGACTCCACAATGTGGGAAGCGTGGCACAACCTCGGCGTCGTGCACTACGCCGAAGGCGATGATGACAGCGCTGTGACCGCTTTTACCAGGGTCCTCGAGGTCAATCCATCGCATACCGAGTCACTGCTCGCCCGCGCCGAGGCCCACCGTCGAGCCGGGCGAACCGATGACGCCCGCCGCGACTACGAGGATTCCATCGAGCGCAGTTCCGATGAAAACGCGGTCAAGCGCAACGCCACCGCGCGGCTTGCCTCGCTTCTGCGCGAGGGCAAACAATACGACGATGCCGTCGAGGTGGTTCGCGAGACCCTGCGCACTGCCGGCGCCAATGCCAAGGTCTACGTCGAACTCGGCATGGTCTACCTGGCCCAGGGACACGATGAACTGGCCGAACTCGTCCTGACCAAGGCGGCCAAGATCGATCCCAAAGAACCGTCGGTTCACAACGCTCTGGCACTCCTGGCCCTGTCGCACGGCCGATCACAAGAAGCGTTTAATCGCTTCGATCACGCGACCTCTCTCGATCCCAACTACCTCGATGCCCGGTTCAACAAGGCCACCGTGCTCGTCGAGGCGGGCGATTTTGGCCGCGCCAAATCCGAGCTCAGCTCGGTCGCCGAGCTCAATCCCGACGACCTCGACGCCCGGGTCGCGCTGGGGGTGGCGTGTCGCGGACTCGGCGAGTACGATCAAGCCAAACGCCATTGGCAAGAGGTCGTGAAGCGCGCTCCCAAGCGCAGCCAAGTGCGCGGGGATGCGCTGTTTAATCTGGCGATATTGCAGATGAATTTTCTGGAGGACGAAAAGGCAGCACGAGCTGCCCTGGATCAGTACCTGCAGGAAGCCCCACAGAATCACGAAAAGCGCCAGGTCGCTCTGGATAAAAAGAAAGAATTGGGGCTTTGAAGCCCAAGCATATCCACCCCATTGGGGTCTCTTACCCTCACTCAGAGCAAAAACGACGCCAGGTGGCAATACTGCTCGAAATAATACGTTGTCGGGCCACAGGCAGGTAGATATTCCGGAATGTCGCTAATGAGATATTTGACTACACTCGCTGTACTCTTGGCTCTTTGTTTCCCGGTCGGTTTGGACACGGCGGAAGCGCAGAGCAAGCGGCGCGGCAAGGCGCCATCGGCGCAGAAGCGCAGCAAGGGCAAGAGTGCCAAGGGTGGCGCCAAGCAGGAAGAAAAAGTCAAGCGCTTTGTGTTTACCGGCCTGGACCTGGAAGGACAGATGCGCACACCGCAGCTTCTGTACTTTTTGGATCGCGTCAACGAGGAGCTCGAGCGGGCTTCGCTCGAGCGGCGTTCGTTCATCCCGGAGATGGTTCGTTCGGTCGACGAGGAGGCGTTGTGAGTGGTCTGGCGCGCACAAAGGCAGCCGCGAGGGCGGGGAAAAAAGCCGCTGTGAAGCCCGATATGAAGCCCGTTGGGGGCGGGGTTAAAGCGTCGAGTCGGGCCAGGTTTCGGCTTCGCGTGGCCCAGGTGTGGCACGACGAGGTGATGGCCGATCGGGTTTATTGGGTTCCCACCAAGGTCACCCTGGGTACCACCAAGGACTGTACATTCACCATAGCGGACGTGGGCTTGCCCGAGAGATTTAGTTTTCTCGAGCCGGGCAAGAGCGTCTACATGCTCACCCTGGGCGCGGACATGGGCGGTCGTATTTGCCTTGCTGGTGACGAGATGGACGTCGCCGAATTTCTGGACAAGCAGGGCGGCGGGGTCACGTCTGGCGACGTTCACACGACGCCGATCCGTCCCGGCGACTGGGGAGTCATCGAGCTCGACAGCAGTGGCGAGCAGAACGTATTTTTTCAATTCGTGGCCGAGGAGCCTCCTCTGCAGCCGCCGCGCTGGCGCGACGCCGAGTTACTGCTCCCGGCCATTGCGTTTTCGCTCATTTTGCACACGGTCATCCTGGCGGTTTTGTACCCCCATCAGGAGGAGGGCAACAGCCTGGTCTTTCCCGGCCGGCGTTCGCTCATGACGCGTTATCTGGTGCGCCGGCCGCCAGTGCCGGTGAAGACCCCGGAGCAGTCTGCCAGCAAGGATGGCGACAAGGAGGACGTCAAATCGGCGACCAGGGACAAGAAGGGCAAGGCTGGCGGTGAGACGAGCGAAAAGCCGCTGGCGACCAATCCCGACGCTCCCGACCTGGCGCCTGAGGCGCCCAAAGTCGCCCTGCTCGACAAAAAGGCGACCCGAACATTTGACCGCATCATCGGGCATCGAGCGATGGACGACAAGGTTACTCGCATGCTCAACCGGATGGGGCCGAGTACCACGGGCACCTTTACCCAGGGTGGGGCCACCGGGTTTGGCATTGGCGACGCGCGCAATGGCACCGGCGCCACGCGGGGTTCTGAGCGGGCCGGTCCGGGTGGCGGGGGTTCTGCCGACAAGCTATTTGTGTCCCAGGGCAAGATCGACACCGGACAAACCCGGGCGCCCCGCGGCAATGGCAACAACCGGGGCACCAAGCGCAAGGAAGTTGCAGTGGTCAAGCCGGGTACTGCGACCGGTGATTTTGGTGGCCTGACCAAGGCCGAGATCGACAGAGTGATCAAGGCGCGAAAAGGGTTTATTCGCGCCTGTTATCAGAACGAGCTCAACCGTGTGCGCGGACTGGGCGGCAAGGTCGTGGTCAATTTTCGCATCCGGGCTTCGGGCAAGGTGCAATCGGTGCGCGTGGTCGGTGGCAAGAGCTCACTTCGCAATCCCAGGGTAGAATCGTGTATCAAGCGCCAGATTGCCCGGCTCAAATTCCCGGCCAAAGACAGTGGCGCTGTGGTCGACTACCCATTCATCTTCTCGCAAGGATGAGGAGACTCACGTGAACATCGATCGAAGAGTGCGGGTGCGAACGGCCCGGATAACTCTAATTCTGGCCATAGTTGCCGGGTTTATGCTCGGCGCATGTGCCGACGACATCCGGTATTTGAAACAGGACGAGGTACTGGAGGCGGGCGGGCCCGATGACGATCCGGACCTGGCCGTGGGACAGCTCGTGTTACCGATCCGGATCGAGCGGACAGCCGAGCATATGAAGCGGATGGAGCTCGCCACACAATCTGGTCTGGCAGTGCCCTATGTGCGTCTAAACGACCTCAGCCTATCGATCGAGTGGACTGTGAAGAACCTGTCCGCAGACGACGGCACAGCGCGGATCAGCGTCAACGGGGGCAACGAGTCCAACTTTTACGTCCCCGACGACTTTGCCCTTTCCCGCGACGAAGTACCGCCTCCACTGATGGGAGGTATTCCGCTGCCGATCCCGGCAAACGGCACCATCAGCGGAGTGTTTCGCGAGGACGAGGTCCGCGAGGCCGCGATCGATCTAACTCTTATCACCCGGGCAGGCTACAATGCATTTGCCGCAGTTCTCGAGCAGCACGACGACATTGACGACTTTGTCGGCGGCGACAACGGACTTGCTGTGCCGGAGCAATTTCGCGACCGCGCCGAAGAATTCGTCGGCAGCCTGGTTCAGTTCGACGTATCGTTCGAAGCCAATCGTCACATGGCTGTCGAGTACACGGTGAGAGTGCGCGATCACCGAGATCTGCTCCACAAAGAGCTTCTCGACGCACCGAGGGGCGAGCTCACCGCGTTTGTACCGGCCCGAGCTTCCCCCATGGCAGAAGCAATGGAGTAAGCTGCGGACCACACTCCGATGAAATCTGCGCGACTCTTGCGCCAGCTCCGAGGGCGCTCATTGCTCGGAGTGATCATTCTTCTCTGTGCCGCCGCTTCGGCATCGGCCGAGGATCGCATTGCTGCGACCGGTTTTTACGCCGAAGTTGGAGTCGGAGCCACGACATTTGTCGGCGCTGCGGCCGAGTATTCCGAGATCGGCCCATCGTTCGACCTGCACGTCGGCTACGAACTGGCCTCCTGGTTTTCGCTCGGCGGGCAGCTCAGCGCATCGACCCATGAGGCCACTGTGCCGCCACCGCCAGAGGGCGAGTATTATCAGCTCTACGGCATCAATGTGGATTCGCGGCTTGGTTTTCTACTGGGACCTATTGGGCTCTTTGCCGACAGCGGTGTGGGGCTGGGCACGGTCTCGTCGAATATTCTGTCCCGGGTCGACATCCTGGGGCCAGGCGAGCGGTTCAGTTTACTTGTCCGGGCCGGTGCTGGTTTCGAGTATCAGCTGCTCAACCGTCACTATGCCGTTGGTCTGGCTGGACAGTGGATGTGGCTGCCGCAATTCGACAGCACCCATACAGTGACGACGCGGATCTATCTGCGTTACACCCTCTGATGTACCCGGCCCGCCCCAAAGCCCGGTTTAAAACTCACTATTGATAACCTGTCACCGAGGAAACCATGGATGTCCATCAAGGCCGCTACCGTATCGGCATCGATACCGGGGGTACGTTCACCGACATCGTGGCTGTCGATCGCCAGGCCGGTGAGCTTTTTGTCACCAAGGTTCCAAGCACACCCGACGATCCGTCCAGAGGATTGGTCGGCGGGGTACAAGCGATCATGCAACAAGTCGGTATCGATACCGACGCAGTGGCCGCGCTGTGCCACGGCACCACCGTGGCAACCAATGCTCTGCTCGAGCAGCGCTTTTCATCGCTCGGCCTGATCGTCACCAGGGGATTTCGCCACGTCCTGGAGATCGCTCGCCAGAGCGTGCCCGAAGGCTATGGCAATTCGTATTTCTGGGTCAAACCAGACCGCATCGTGCCGCTCGAACTGGTCGCCGAGGTCGACGAACGACTCGACTTCAAGGGCAATATACTCAGGCCGCTCGACCGAGACAGCGTGCGAGCAGCCGCGCGATTCTTCCGCGACCGCGGCGTACAGGCGATCGGCGTGTGTCTGATCCACGCCTATGCCAACGGCGCTCACGAGCGCGCAGTGCGCGAGATCGTCCGCGAAGAACTGGCCGAGGCGGTCACCTCGCTGTCCCACGAGGTTCTGCCCGAATACCGCGAGTACGAACGGACCGTGACCACCCTGGTCGACGCCTACGTAAAACCGGTCATGGCCCGCTACATGGGCAATGTCAAACAGCGGCTCGGCGACGAGTTTGCCGCCAAACCATTTCTGGTCATGAAATCCAACGGCGGTGTTATCTCGGCCCAGCAGGCCACAGAACGGCCCATCGCCACTGCGCTGTCCGGCCCTGCAGCCGGCGCCCTGGGCGGAGCCGTGATCGCCGAGCTGGCCGGCTTTGCCGATCTGGTCACAGTGGACGCTGGCGGCACATCCACCGATGTCTGCCTGATCGAACGCGGCAAACCCCATCTGACCACCAATGGCTCGGTCGGACGCTTTCCGGTCAAACTGCCCATGATCGATATTGTCACGGTGGGAACCGGCGGCGGGTCGATCGCCTGGCTCGATCCATCGGGCGGGCTGAAAGTCGGGCCCAAAAGCGCCGGCGCAGTGCCCGGACCGATGTGTTATCCGGGCGGCGGTGACCAGCCCACCATCACCGATGCCAACGTGGTACTCGGACGCATACCGCCCGCCCTGATCGGCGGCGGTATCGCTCTTGACACCGACCGCGCCCGGGCCGGACTGGCCCGGCTGGGCGAAACCATGGGCCACGGCATGTCAGTCGAGTCGCTGGCCGCCGGTATCCTCGACATCGCCAACTGGAGTCAGGCCAACGCCATCCGCCAGATCACGATCAAACGCGGTATCGACCCGCGCGAATTCGCCCTGCTCTCGTTCGGTGGCTCGGGACCGGCCCAGTCGGCTGCAGTCATGGAACTGCTCGGTCTGCAAGCCACCATCGTACCGCCCAACCCGGGCAATCTGTCGGCGTTTGGCCTTCTCGCCGTGGACTGGCTGACCGATCACATCCAGACCTCGGTCATGTACGAGCAAAATCTCGACCCCGACCACATCGATTCGATCTATCGCGAGCTCGAAAATCAAGCCTGGGCAGTTCTCGAACGCGACGGGGTGCCGGGCGATCGCTGTCATATGGTCAGACACGCCGACGTCCGCTACGCCGGACAGGCGTGGGAAGTGCGAGTAGACGTCCCCGCTGGCGCCATTGACGCAGCCCGCGCCAGCGAGATCGTGGGCCGCTTTCACCGGGCCTATCACCGCCTCTACGGCTATGACTACGAGGGACAGCAGCCGGTCGAACTGGTCAATTTCGCGGTCTCGGGCTACGGTCGTATCGAACGCCCGCGCCTCAAAACTGCCGCGCAAACAGCCGGTTCGCCGCAATCGGCACGGTCCGGGTCACGGCCGGTGTGGTTCGGCAATGGCCATATCGACACTCCGATCTACAACCGCAGCGCCCTGGCCGCCGGCTTGACTGTCGCCGGCCCGGCGGTCATCGAGGAATTCGGCTCGACCACAGTGGTCTTTCCCAACCAAAACGTCCAGGTCGATCCGCATGGTATCCTGATCATCCGCCCCGCACGACCCGACAGAGTAATGCCATGACCACGGAGACAAAAACCGCCCCTGGCTCTGCCGACGCCCGGGTCGATCCCATCATTCTCCAGATCGTCGAGGAATCACTCAATTCGATCGAGCGCGAGGTCGAGGCCGCTATCGAGCGAACATCGCGTAGCCCGATGATCCGCGATCAACACGACTACCGGGTCGGCATTCACGACCGCCGCTGCCGCAAGCTGACCGGGCGCTCGTACTCGGCCATGGTCGATCCGGTGGTGCGCGACTTTCCCATCGAGACCATGCAGCCGGGCGATGTTTTTTTCTTCAACGATGTCTATCTGTCCGAGGGCAGCATCGGCCATCTGCCCGATCTGTGTACCACGGTGCCGGTGTTTCACAAAGGCGATGTGGTGGCATTTGTCCAGGCGTTTGGCCACCACGACGACATTGGCGGCGCAGTGCCCGGCTCCATGCCGGGGTCGGCCCGAACCTGTTTCGAAGAAGGGCTGATGATCCCGCCGATCAGATTGGTCGAGGCCGGCGTGCGCAACCAGGCCGCCTATCGCATCATCGTGCGCAATACTCGCTTGCCCGACAGCGTTGCAGCCGATATCGACAGCGAGATCGCAGCCTGTCAAATGGGCGCCGAGCGGATTGATGCGCTGTTCGAGCGGTTTGGCCGAGACACCATGGAACAGTGCTTTCAGGCCATTCTCGACCGCTGCCGGGATAACTTTTTGCGCGAGATCTTTCCCAAGATCAAAAATGGCACCTATACCTGGGAAGACTATGTCGAGCACGACGGAGTCAGCGAGCCGCGGCTGCACGCACTCCGGCTCACCATGACCAAAAACGACGACAAGATCGTGCTCGACTTCCGGGGCACCGATGACCAGTCGCCCGGGCCGATCAACTGGCCGGCCGACTATGCCGGCGGCAAATTTCTCATCAAGTGGGTCACCCCGGTATTGCGCAGCCTGGCCGATACGCCCGAAAGAGCCGCCGAACTCCATGTCAACGAGGGCATCTGCGACCTCTTCGAGGTGATTTTTCCCGATAAGGGCACTCTGATCAGCCCGCAATTCCCCGCCGCGACCAACGCGCGCTCGTTTGTCTTGCTCCGCTCCATGGGACTTCTCGCCGGCGTGGTCGCCCATGCCGTGTCTGGGGCCAGAATGCCGGCCGATCAGGAAACCATCCGCTACTGGGGCCTGCACGGACACGATCAGGAGGGGCATTTCTTTTTGTGGCGCGAGGTTCTGGGCGGCGGCTCGGGCGGGCGATATTACGCGGATGGCAGCGACGCGATCCACATCGTGCCCGATTCGCGCAACCAGCCGGCCGAGTTTGCCGAGACCCGGTTTCCGGTCATCATCGAAAAACTCGGCCTGCGCCGCGACTCGGGCGGTGTCGGCGAACGGCGGGGCGGCCTGGGCTACGAAAAAGACGTCCGCCTGCTGGTCGACGCCAATCTAATATTGACCGCCGATCGGGTTCATCTGGGCTGCTATGGCGTCAACGGTGGATCTGCCGGTCAGCCCTATCAAACCGTGATCAATCCCGATAGCGAGGCGCGCTCCCTGCCCGGCCTGGTCGACGGCGAGCCTCTGCGCGCCGGCGATCTGGTCCGTATTGTGACCACTGGCGGAGGCGGCTGGGGCGATCCGCTCGACCGGGACAGCGAACTGGTGCGCATGGACGTGGTGCGCGGAGTGGTATCCCGCGAGTCGGCCCTCCGCGATTACGGCGTGGTCTTTGCCGGAGCCGACGATCCATCACTGCCCGTCGATGCCCGAGCCACAGAAGCCCAGCGCGCCGGGCTCAAAGCCGCGCGGCGCAACGCCAAAACACCCGACGACAGGCCGGGCGATCAGCTCATCGACCGCGGCCCCGGTTATCCCGATATGCTGGCCCGTACCGAAACGTGGCGGCGTAGCCAGGACCGACCGGCGCTTCGATCAACCGGAGATAACAAATGACTGACAGCCGATCAGATGATCTCGTGCGCTCGAGCGCAGTTGCACTGGCCCGCCGGATTCGCCAGGGAGAACTCTGCCCGGTCGAACTGATGGAGGCGACACTGGAGCGAATCGCGGCCGTGAACGGGTCGATCAACGCCATATGCACCCTGGCCGATGATGCGATGGAAAAAGCCGAAGCTGCCCGCGCCGCATTGCACAAGGGCGACCGGTGGGGACCGCTGCACGGCCTGCCAGTGGGCATAAAAGACCTCACTCCCACAGCCGGACTGCGCACCACCTATGGCTGCACCCTGTATGCCGACCATGTGCCCGACCAAAGCGCTCTTGTGGTATCGCGGCTCGAAGCTGCCGGAGCCATTGTGATCGGCAAGACCAACACGCCCGAATTTGCCACTGGCGGACACACCGACAATGCGGTATTTGGACCCACACACAACCCCTGGGATGTCGAGCGAACTGTTGGCGGATCCACCGGCGGAGGCGCAGCTGCGCTGGCCTGTGGCATGATCGCCCTGGCCGAGGGTACCGACATGGGCGGTTCCTTGCGCATTCCGGCGGCTTTTTGCGGCGTGGTGGGTCTGCGGCCATCGCTCGGTTTGATTCCAACCGTGCCATCGCCGCTATTGTGGGATGATCTGCAGGTCACCGGGCTGATGGGGCGTACCGTGGCCGATGTTGCTCTGGCCCTCCAGGCCGCGGCCGGCGGTTCGGCGACATCGCCGATCGGACAGCGTGTCGAGGGCCGTGACTTCTTGCATGCAGTGCAGAGCGGCCTTCCCGACGGAGTGCGGATCGGCTGGTGCGAGGCGCTCGACGGGCCAGACGGCTGTGGCGTCGAGCCCGAACTCGCCGATACAGCCCGCCGGGTGACCCATGGGCTGGCCGAACGCGGCGCCTCGGTAAGCGACGTGGCAGTTGATCTTTCAGCCGGAATCGAGGCGTTTTCGGCTTTGCGCGGTCTGTGGATGCTGGGCCAGCATCTGCATTTGCTCGACCGCATCGACCAGCTGGGCGACAACCTGGCCAACAATATGCGAGCCGGCCTGGCCGTGACCACACGAGAGGTCGCTGCGGCGCAGCGAGTGCGCGGCGACATGTTTCGAAAGGTGGCCTCGATCCTCGAGACGGTCGACGTGATCATGACGCCAACAGTGGCAATCCCGGCGTTTCGCATTGCCGATGGCGTACCCACGTCCATTCGCGGTCGTCGCATGAAATCCTATTTCGACTGGTTTGCACCGACTTATTTGTTATCACTGACTGCGCTGCCGAGCCTGTCCGTGCCCTGCGGCAAAGATTCGAACGGCCTGCCCGTGGGTGTCCAGATCGTCGGCCCGAGGCACGGCGAGGAACTCATTCTGGCGGTCGGGGCCGCAGTCCAGGCCGCCGCAGCAGTAGGGCTACCGCCGCTCGAGTCGCTCGGCGCGCAAAGCCCGTGAGCCCGTGGCGTCGCAACAGAAACACCTCCCTTGATTCCACAACCAATAGTTTGTACTTAGCTTGAAATCGACACCCCTCGCAAGGCGATTGAGTCGAATGATATCTCCTTGCCGGATGTGTCGAGCGCGACGAGGCGGACCGTTAGCTCCTGTCCGGGCGACAGCAGACCGTGGACCGGGCCGGAGACGTCGAGAGAGCGATCTGACGTTCTGTTGTGGGCAGCAGGAGGCGAGGTACCGACCGCGTTACCCATTCCCATGATGTAGATGCTCCCCGCGAAGTGAGGATTGTCTTCGATGTCGGTCTCCGCATTTGCTTCGGGCAGATTGATGAATGCCCGGATTTCGTAGCTCTGCCGGGCGAGCCGCAGGCCTTTGAGCCACAGGGTCGCCGGGGGTGGTTCGACGTTCCACGGTCCAAAGCTGGCGAGGCCCTGGGAATCGGGCGTGAGTACGGGCGTCAGATCGAACCTTTGATCATCGTAGTCGTACCCCAGTTGGCGTGTGTCGATCGCTTCAGCGCCTGTTATCTCCAGCGGCACCAGCACGGTCCTTTTGACCGACTCGGGTATCTCAGCATCGGGGCTCTCCCGTTGCCACTGCGCCCACAGCCGGTCGATGTTGGCGTAATGGGCCCAGAAAATCGGATCGTACGCAGCACAGGCGCTGTCCGCCATGGCCCCCCCGATCCAGCAGTGCAGGCCATCGCTGCTGGTTTCCAGCCGTGAGCTGAAGCTCGCGAAGTTGGTTGCTCGCATGGCGTAGTGAACTGAATCGCTCAGGCGCCGCAGCGCTGCTGGTGACTTTGGTGCCCGTTGGGTATAGCCGTTCTTGAACTCAATTGGACCCCGGAACAGGGGATTCAACCAGACTCCTTCATCGACATCCTCATAGGTCTCGCCGGCGAAGATCATCGGGATCCCGTTGGCTCGAGCTTCATCAGAGGTCCAATCCCAGTACGGCAGTACAACTCCGGCATTGACGCGCCGTAACGCTCGCTCGAATTTGACGAGGTAGGCTCTCATCCACGGCAGGAAGAGCGGGGAATAGTTGGGAGAGAATGCGGGGCTCGGCAGGCCGTACAAGCCTGCGATGTGCTGATAGCCAGCCTCTCCCTCTGTTCCTTTGATCTCTTCGAATGCGATGCGCAGCTGCTGCAGCTCTTGTGCGTCTAGAGAGAAGATTTCTTTACGTATTCTCAGGGTGTCCAGGTTGTTTCCAGTCATGGTCTTTCGCAATTCGAAATCGGCCTGGCGGTTCGTGCTCAGACACGTCGAGGGCATGTGGTTCAATAAACTACATACCCTTGGCGCCATGGGCTCTGTTGCTCTGTGTCCTCATCACGATACCATCATGCCCGTCGGGACTTGCATTCGAGTAGCAGTTTCATGCCGTTGTTGCTCATATTCGCCGAGTGGCCGGGTACGTATCGGCGGATGACGAAGCCGGCGCAGGCGGCGCCGTGTTGCAGAGCGGACTGCCCGGATGTCGGACTTCCAGAGAAAGCCAAAGTATGAGCAAGTTGGCAACACAGCACAGAACCCTCTCCTTCACCAGGGCGGACACCATCGGTGGAATGTTGCTCGAGCGCTCCGAAGGGCCTCAAGGAGATGACATCCGCTTCGTCTTCATGAAGCCAGAGGAGGCGTGTCCCGGCTTTAGCCCCCAGGGCGAGGATGACCGCATCACCTTCACGTATTCCGAAACCTATGAAATGGCCGCCCGAGCGGCCACATGCCTCCGCAGGCGCGGTGTGGGACCGGGCGACAGAGTACTCCTCATGCTCTCCACTGGGCCGTCCTTTCTGGCCGCCTACTATGGGTGTCAGCTACTCGGATCTCTGCCGGTCCCCATCTTCCCTCCCACCTCGCTGAACCGCATCGAGGATCATCTGAACCGCATCGCGCGCATCGCCCGCATCTGTGCCGCCCGGGCTGTGGTCGTGAACAGCCAGCTGGTACCGGTCCTCAGCCTCGTGCGCGGTCGGGACCACGAGGCGCGCAAGGCCTTGGAAAACGTCGTACGGGACATCGAGCTGATGACGGAAGAATCAGGACCGGTCGCTCCCGCCCCCGCGCGAGCCGACGATCCGGCCATGCTCCAGTTCACCTCGGGCAGTACCGGTGATCCCAAGGGAGTCGTGCTGACCCACCGGAATGTCATCGAGAATATCCGGGCCATCGGGCAAGCGGCTGAGTTCCGAGATGGCGATGTCGCAATGGCGTGGCTGCCTCTGTTCCACGACATGGGTTTGATAGGGCACGTTCTGACCTCTGCCATGTGGAGAGTGGCACTCGTTCTCATGCCTCCCGAGGTGTTCATTCGTCGCCCCGGGGAGTGGCTCCGGGCGATGTCCCGCTACCGGGTAGCGCAGAGCACCGCGCCAAATTTTGCCTATAACCTGTGCGTCAGGAAGATCAAAGATCGCGAGCTCGACGGGGTCGATCTGAGCTCTTGGCGAATTGCTTATTGCGGGGCAGAGCCCGTTGATCCGGCCACGGTGCTCCAGTTCAGCGAGCGGTTTCAGCCATATGGATTCGATTCCAGAGCTTTTTTCCCAGTCTACGGGATGGCCGAATTTACCCTCGCGGCCACCTTTCCGCGCCCGGGCGACGAGGTCAGGTTTGACCGTGTCGACCGTGAGCGGTTCGAGAGCATGCGGGTCGCCGTTCCCTGTGAGAACGAGGCAGGTGGGGCGGACGTCGCTGTATGGGTCTCGGTCGGACTGGCGCTTCCCGGCCACCAGGTCCGCGTGGTCGGCCCGGATCGCACCCCGCTCCCCGAACGCCACGAGGGGGAAATCGAACTCGCCGGCCCCTCGATGATGAGCGCGTACTACAAGGACCTTCGAGCTACCGCAGAAATCATTCGGGACGGCTGGCTCAGTACCGGCGATCTCGGGTACATCGCCGGCGGGGAGCTGTTCGTGACCGGACGCCGCAAAGATCTGATCATCAAGGGCGGCAAAAATCTCTACCCCCAGGACATCGAAAGCGCCGCTGCCAGCGTGGAGGGGGTACGCATCGGCTGCTGTGTCGCAATCGGTGTGGCCAACGAATCGCGGGGGACCGAGGATCTCGTGGTGATCTGCGAGACACGAGTGACCGATGATGCGGAATTGGACAGACTCAGGACAGATATCCGCGCCAGTGTCTACAAAGCGATCGGCACCGCTCCTGATGCCGTGAAGCTCGTCAGGCCCGGGACAGTGGCGAAGACCTCGTCTGGAAAACTCCAGCGGCGCCACATGCGCCACCGCTACCTACAGGGACAACTCCAGCCCGATACCCCGTCCAAGCTCACTCTGGTGCGTCTGAAGATGTCACAGATCCTGGAGCGTTTCCGGAGATAAGGGATGCGAACCCGAGATCCTCGGCCACGAATCGCACCACCCGCTCTGCGACGCGGAAGCTGCCGTCCTCAGCGGTGCGTTCCTGAAAGCCCAGATGGCCGCCCAGCGATTGTATATCCACCACGACATCAGCATTCGCACGTATCTCGGCGCTCTGGAACATCTGTACCGGGATGAATGGGTCGTCGTCGGCAGCCAGGATCAGGGTGGGGAGCCTGATTTGCGGTACGTACTGCAAAGAGCTGCTGCATTCATGGTAGTGGTCAGCGCTGTCGAAACCAAAGTTCGGCGCTATGATGTGGTCGTCGAAATCGTAGGTACAACGGAGCCCCCGCAGGCGCGCGACGGAATAACGATCGGGGAACAGCGCAGCCTTGCGCTTGTAGAACGCCCTGAGGCCGCGGAAAAAGTGGCTGGAGTAGTGCCGGTTCGCGGGTTTGTGCAGGATCGCCGAGGTGACAGCGAGTTGCACGGGCGGTGACACCGCAACCGCACCGACCAGCCATCGAGGTACGTGCTCACCCAGCTCTCCCGACAGCTTGAGGACGATGTTTCCCCCCATCGAGAACCCCAATAGGATGATCGGTGATAGGCCGTCTTGTTCGCCCAGCTCGGTAGCAACAGCACGTAGATCCTCGGTGAGTCCAGAGTGATAGAGGGTGGGCGTGAGGGCCTCGGTGCCACCGCAGTTCCGCATGTTGAGGCGAACAATGTTGCAGCCCTGATGCCAAGCTGTGCTTGCGGTACGCACTATATAGGTGCTGTTGGCGTCAGCAGTCAGTCCGTGCAGCAAAATGAGAGTGGGGCAACGGTGGCGGTCCGGTTGCCAGTTACACAGCGCGACCACGCGGGTATGGGCGTCGACCCTGAAGGTGCGGGACTCGGCGTGCAACTGAAGTTCGGAGACATGTCTCGATGGCAAATTACCAGTCATGGTTCCGTTCGACACAGCGAGCCAGAACATCGGATTCAGCTCGCAGCAAAAAGCGTCGCGCGTGAGGCTGGCTCTCGATGAGCTCCACATCACGACCACGCGGATGCTGCCAGGTCGGTTTAGCCCGACCGTAGCAGTCGAGGTACTTCATAATGTCTTGACTTCCTAATTTAGGCTAACGCCTCTCTCTAATTTACGCTAACGTCTCTCTTGAGCACAGCTCGGGCCTAGTTGTAGTATGCATGCGAGTAAATCGGGGACGTGCTGTCAGTTGATTGGGTCAACGAAGCAATCTGTTCTTTATATGTTTCCACGATAGATTCGTCGACTGAATGCCAGCAAATGCTGGTGATAAATGGTGTGATGGTTCAGCCGCACAAGGAGCTTCCTCTTGAAGAGAGTGCTGATTCTGAACTCATATACCCTTACTTCCAAAGCTCCCCAGGACCAGGTACGTGTCCGGTGCTTTCTCGAGGGGCTCGCCGAAGGGGGCTTTCGTATCGGCCACAATGTGGAGGTCGAATTCATTGACTCGAATGACCTCGAGACTCTCGAGTCCCAGCTGGCCCGGGCACTCGAAAAGCCGGCCGATCTAATACACGCGGTCGGCACCCCCAACGCCATCATTGCGGCCAAGCTGGGTGGGTCTATTCCCGTGGTCTACTACGGCGCCCATCCCGACGGTGTCGGTGAGTCAGTCCGTGACAAGGAATCGGTGAGTGGTATGGTACTCACCCTACCATTCACGGCCAGCTACAAGCATTTTCGATTCGTTAGGAAGCTATTCACCGACGTCGAGCGAATTTACGTACCGTTCTACGAGAACACTGTCTTCTGCCATCCAGAGATGAGGGCTCGCCATCGTCGATTCCGCACTGCCGAGCCGGGTGTGATGTGGGTATCGGACGGTTCAGAATTTCTCGGGTACCGTAGCCTGGCCGGTTTGTGCTACGTTATCGGCTTGCAATATCGTGAGTTTGTGTATAGGGACCTCGACGATCTCCGCGCGGGTTTAGCCTCCATCGATCCGCGTCGGGCGATGATGATGCCCTACAACGACAGCGTTTACTGCGCGGACGCCCCCACGACGCTGACGACGTTCGCCATCGAGAGAGGCATCCCTCTACTGTGGAACAACAACCCCGAAGCAACGCAGATTGGGGCTGCTGCCGCGGTCGCAGGATGTTTTCGGGAAGCGGGTCTAACCACTGGAAAAATGGCGGCAGCCATTCTCGAGGGTTCCAAGCCGAACGGGGTGGGTTTTGTCGTTTCCCAGAAAAGCTTCGCGAGCATCAACATGGCTCGCATGCGCGAGCTCGGTTTACAGATCTCGCCCTCTGTGCTGTCGTATTTCGACGAGGTACTCCACGGCAACTGAGAACACTTTTTCGACTTATGGGTTCGTGTTATACAATCTCAACTAGCTCGGGAGACACAAGCGAGACAGGGCGGATGCGAGGAGTCACGTGGAGAGTACACGAAGTACGCGATCAGGTAACGCAGTACCGCGCTGTGGATCTCGGATCCGGTGAGGCTTTATAGATTCTCGCCTATGCAGTGTGGTCCGGTGAGGAGCCGACAATAGATACAAACATCCATCGAAGCGAACGGTCAAATAGAAATGCCAGAAATAACAAGCCAGGTAAAAACGACGTTTGCCGAAATAATGAAAATTTCGGCAGACACTGTGAAGCTGGACGTGAGTCTTGCCGACGAATACGGTTTGGAGTCGGTCAAAGCACTCAAGCTCATTTCCGACATAGAGGTCGAGTACGACATCGATATCGACGAAGACGAGGCTCGCGAACTCCGTACGTTGGGTGATGTGATCGCGTTGATCGAGTCAAAACTCGACTCCTGAGTGTCTGTCCAACCATCTACACGACAAGGATTTCAGTATGACTCGAGTACTGTTGACAACGGTGTTTCGACCGTTTGGGGTAGTAGGCAAATACAACAAAAAAGGCGATGAGGAGCTGCTTGACTACCTGTCGTCGAGGTTGACTCGAGAGCCGGGTCTGTTCGCGCTGAGCAGCTATGTGCCTGCTTCGGGTCTGCACCTCCTCGCCGCCAATCTGCCCGCGAAGACGCGAGTGCTCGAGTGGCCGAGCATAGAGGAATTCGTGGCGGAGCTGAAAAAGCAGCCCGACTATGTGGGAATTACGTTCCTCATCAAGGGTTTCGGCAAACTCGCCAAGATGATCGCCCTGACCCGCAAGCACGCTCCCAAGGCCAAGGTGGTGGTCGGCGGTTTCGGCACCGCTCTCCACGCTGTCAAGGATCTCGGGCCCGACTACATCTCCACGGGCGAAGGCGTGCGCTTCATGCGCGAAGTTCTCGGTGCGTCGCCGGATCTTCCTTATGTTCATCCTCATGTGAGCGCGGACATAACCCTGAAGATCTTTCAAAATTACAATTTTCTACGGAAACAGACCATCGGGCTCATCACCAGCGGCTTCGGCTGTCCTCATGCCTGTGATTTTTGCAGCACTTCGGCCTACTTTGGATATCGCAGCGTCGGGTTCCTGAAGAACGGCCGTGAGCTCTACGAGGCCATGAAGAGCCAGTACCGGGCCAGCAAGGGAACCATCGACAACTTCCTCATCTACGAGGAAGACCTCATGCTGTACTACAAGAGGAAGCTCGCTGAGCTGGGCCAGTGCATCGAGGACGATCGCGAAGCCACGTTCAGCTACGCCGGCTTCGCCTCGGTGAAGGCGCTGTCCAAGCACGACATCGAGAAATTGGTGGCTCAGGGCTTTGGCCACGTCTGGATCGGCGTTGAGTCGTCGAGCGCGCCGTACAAGAAACGGGACGGACGCGACGTCAAGGGTCTGTTCGACGAACTCCACTCTCTGGGCGTCACCACGACCGGCTCGATCATCTTCGGCCTCGATCATCACGTGCCCGAGCAACTCCCCGGTGAAGTCGACTTTCTGTCCTCCCTTCGCCCCTCGACCGCTCAGATCTCCAACTTGATGCCCGCTATAGGTACCAAGTTACGCGAACGGTTGGAGGACGAGAGTCGTATCATGAGCCTGGAGTACAAGGACGCCGACCTCTTCTCCGAGATCGTCAGCCATCCCAACTTCCGCCCCGGAGAGCTGACCCCTGCCATATTCTCTGGATACAACCAGCTCTACGACGCGATCGGCCCTTCTATATACCGTATTGTGGATACGTGGTTTACTGGCTACAAGAACCTCCGCAACTCGCTCAATTCGAGTCTACGCAGGCGGGCGAACCTCTACGCCGGCAGGGTCAAGGAGGCGCTGCCGCTATTTCTCAGGACAGGCGAGTACTTGCCCAACGAGGATATTCGTCGCCAGGTGACCGACATGGTGGACGAGGTCATTGCCGAGCTCGGCCCCCCGAGTTCGGAGCAACAGGCCCAATCGGAGCTCATTGCCCGGATTTTTGCCCTCGAGGACATCAAGCGTCAGCAGCTGGAAGAGACTCCGAACGAGCCCGAACTCTCAGTACGTGACTATGCTCCGACTTTTTTGTCCAAAGAGGCTCTAATCCCACCGGATCGTTTGACCTCACTAACCAATGTCGACCGTCGGAGTGAAGCTAACCGCGGATAAGGTAGAAGAGATGAAACGCAAAAAAATGCTTCTCAGCACTATTCCGGTGGAGGACATCGTCCTGACCGCCAGGGCTCATCGCCGTACCCCTACCCTTCGTAGCATTGATGAATGCTTCATGGCGGGTAACAACATCGAGTACGTCAACGGCTTTACTCTGCCCAACTACGCTACTCGTTTCATCAAGGCAAACGTACCTTCTGTCGATATTCTCGAATATCCGACGTGGGATGAGTACGAGTCGGCGCTGAAGTCCGAGCGCTATGACGTGCTCGGTATAAGCTTCTGGACCTATACCTCCGGCGCGGCGGCCAAGATGGCCAAGATGGCCAGGGAAGCAGGCATCCCAGAGGTATGGGGCGGTGGGCATGGAGTTAGCACCCCCGGGATCGACGCCCACTTCGATCGCGTATTCGACAGCTACTCCGAGTACGAGCTCAAGTTGCTACTCGAGGGCGAAGAGATCACGGAATTCCGACATCCCGACCTCAGCCACAAGTACGACTACTTTCTCGAAGAAGTCCCCACCGGTTATCTGTTCGCCATACGCGGTTGCCGGGCACCGTGCAACTTCTGTTCGGGGCCTCGCTACTACAAAAAGCTCGCCGCGACGCCGCTTCCCGAGGTCGAAAAGATCCTCGATTTCTACCGAGAACGCGGCATCAAGCACATCACCGTGGTCGATGAGACATTCCTGCAGAGGAAGCAGCACGCCAAGGAGGTCATCGAGGCCATGGAGAAGCGCGAGATGACCTTCACCTGTACGTCGCGAATCGACGTACTGGTTCGCAACATCGATGAGCTTCACGAGCACGGCCTGACCAACGTCTACGTCGGTATCGAGTCGATGAACCCGGTGTCGCTCCAGAATGTGCGCAAGGGCAACACACCGAACAAGACGACGGCTCTGCTCAAGCGTCTCCACGAGTTGGGCTGTTTTGCTTTTGGCACCTACATGATCTGCATGGACAACGACACCGAGGAGAGCGTGAAGGAGGACGTGGCCAAGCTCGACATGTTCCCGGCCCTCTATGGTGCCATTTTCTGGATCACGACGCCCTTCCCCGGTACCGATCTCTACGACGAGGTCGATGCAGCGGGAAGAATCGTGGACAAGGACTGGAGCCATTACACGGCTCTCCATCTGGTCCAGGAACACCCAAACTTCACGCCGGAAGAGGCGCGGAAGCTCCTCTACTACTGCGTGAAGAACCACTGTCACCCGATGAATCTGCGCAAGGAGAAGCTCGTCCGACGATGGAATAAGATCGAACGGCGCAACCCCAATATCGTCAATCAGTGGGCTACTCCCTACAAGCCGGATACGAAGCCATGGGTGGACCCACCAATGGACTGGGAACCGTTGGTCGGGAAGCAACCGATCCAGCACCACCCACCCCAGGGCCTGGTGCAGCTCGGGATCGGGCGAAGGTCAATGGCAGTGCGTTGAACTTCACGAGTCTGATCCGGTGGAACTCGAGGCGCTACCCCGACAAGGACGCTGTGGTCGTCGGGGAGCAGAGGACGACCTTCCGAGAGTTTTGGCGGCTGATCGCCGCGGCCGGTGCCCTCTATGAGCGGTGGGGGGTCCGTAAAGGAGACCCGATCCTCATCGTCCTCCCCAACGGACTGCCATTCCTGATCTATCACTTCGCGGCGCTCAAGATCGGCGCCATCTCTGTCCCCATCAAATCCGAGTTTCGTTGCTGGGAGATCGCGCACATTCTCCGGGACAGCGAAGCGCGCCTCCTGGTCACCTGTGACGCCTGGCTGGACGAGAACCCGGAAGCTGCGCGACTGTCTTCTGAGCTGCGTACGGTTTCCATCGACGGGCTGGAGGTGAACGCAATAGAGGGCGAAGACCAGGTCCGGCATGTCCGCAGCGAAACGACGGCCAGCATCAACTACTGTTATGTGGGAACAGGCCGCGCGAAAGGGGCGGTGTTGACCCACGGCAACCATATCTATGCCGCCACCGGGTACACGCGACATCAGGGTTTTTCGGTACAGGACAGATTTTTGATCATTCTGCCCATGGCGCATGTCTACGCGTTGTCCGGCTGTATCAACTCGGGGCTGATTCGGGGCGGGACGCTCGTCATCATTCGCAATTACAGTCCCAGGGCTATCTTGAGAGCGATCCAGGACTACCGGATTACCATCCTGACCGCCGTTCCAGCGATCTTTGAGTACGTGGTCGGCTACCGGCGCAGGGACCGCTTCGACCTCAGCTCTCTGCGGCTTTGCGTGACCGGGGGCGACTTCATGCCGGCGGCGCTACAAGAGCAAGTCGAGACAGTGCTCGGGAGCCGCATCGTCCAGGGCTATGGATTGACCGAGTCCCTTCCCATCATCTGTAACCCTCCCAGTTCCAAAAACAAGCATGGCACTCTGGGCATCCCGGGCAGGCGGGATATATGGATCCGTATTCTGGATGAAGACTGGGAGCCGCTCGGCCCGGGTCGTGTTGGTGAGATCGCCATCCTCAGCCCGACCACGATGGCCGAGTATCATCGTGATCCCGCGAGCACCCAGAAGATTTTGCGGGACGGGTGGCTTCGCACCGGAGACCTCGGCAAGTTGGATGAGGATGGTTATCTATACTTCTCCGGCCTGAAGAAGAACATCTTCAACATCTACGGCAACAAGGTCGATCCCCTTGAGCTCAAAGCCGTCCTGCTGTTGCATCCCGCTGTGCGGGATGTCGATGTATACCTCGAAAGGTCTCAAAATCAGGATCGAATTATCGGGGCAGTGGCTATCTGTGCGAAGCTGACCCTGAATGAATCGGGCAGCGTCTCTCCGAAACAGATACGAGCCTTCTGCCGGGAGCGGCTCGCGAGCTACAAGGTCCCCAAAGAAATCCACTTGTCTTAGTACCGCGACCCGCAAGTAAGTACCCATTACGGCCGACCAGCCCGCCGATGGCTGTGTTGCTCATCGGTCACGTAGGCCCACTATGCTCCCTCTTCGCGCCTTGCCCTCGACGCGCTGGACGACCCTACTGGCTTAG
>JAKSDA010000496.1 GCA_022360315.1 Pseudomonadota bacterium | reverse complement strand
CAACCTTGCCACGAAAGGGGATTCCAGGTACCGGTAGGTGTTGCTGCCCACTCGGACGCTGTCGATGAGTAGTTCTGCGCCTCGATTATTTACCAGAAATTCGGCCTGAAGTCGGATCCGCCGGGTGAGTGGAGTGCTGGTGATCGGCGCACATGAGAAAGATACACCAGCAACGCCAAAGGCGCGCCATTCGGGGCCAGGTGCGACAGCGAAATCGGGGTTGTTCGCGTCTGCTCCAGTGACGGACACCCGATTGACCCCGTATTTGCCCAGCAGTTGCGAGTGAGGACACCAGGACAGCCAGCGCAGAACTGAATATCTGGCACTGGCCGCTGGGTCTGCGTGGCCCGTTGGTGCGCCGAGTAGCGTAAGCATGAGGACGACGGCTACGTGTGTCGGCAACCGCCAAGCACATCGGGGATCATGCATCCATCTGTGCCGCAAACCGGATGGACGCAGCCGGAAGCTAAATAGTGTTGCGACAGCACCGTGGTTGTCACCCCAGGCCGATACACGCGCGGCTGTCAACATCTCGCCTTGCACTCACAGGTTTGCGGGCAGCAGGTGAGGCCGCTGCCACACGATGCACCAGCCTGTCCGGGTTCACACTCCTCTCCTGCGGCTGAATTGCGATGCCCATCCCCACACACCACTGTCGAGCAGTCAGCGTCGCATGCGGACGTATCGCGTCCGCCGCTGTCACACGCCTCTCCAGCCGCTGGATTGTACAGAGAGTCCCCGCACTCGGCCCTGGTGCAATCCTGATAGTCGCACTGGGCGCGGCTGCGGTTGGGGCTCTGCGGGTCGCCGGGATCGCAGTACTCGCCGGCGGCCGGGTTGTACACGCCGTCGTTGCACGACGGCACGGTGCAGTCCCGGTCGCAGGTGGCCACGTTGCGCACGATGCCGGAATCATCGCTGCCCGGATCGCACTGTTCGCCGCCCGCGGGCGACTGGGTGTGGGGATTGACCAGGCTATCGCCGCACACGGCGGCGCTGCAGTCCGGATCGCAGGTGGCCGGAGAACTGGCCGGATCCGCGGGATCGCAGGTCTCGCCGGCGGCTGGGTTGAGCATGCCGTCGCCGCAGCGGGGTATCGTGCAGTCGGCGTCGCATAGCGGCGTGCTATCGGCAACGCTGTCGCCGTCGCTGTCGCCGCCGTCGCACTCCTCTCCGTCGCCGGGCTCCTCGGTGGCCGAATTGACCATGGGATTCATGACGCCGTCGCCGCACTCGGGCGTGGTGCAATCGGCGTCGCAGGTGGCAGTGTGGGCCGGATTGCCGCGCGGGTCTGTGGCCGGCTCGCCGGTATCGGTGAGGGGCTCGCAGGTCTCGCCGGCGGCCGGGTTGGCGTGGCCGTCGCCGCAGTAGACCAGGGTGCAGTCGGCGTCGCAGCGCTCCGTGTCCGTGGAGGCGCCAGCGCCGCCGTCGCATTCTTCGCCGTCGTCAGGCTCCTCGGTGGCGGGATTGACGAGAATGTTGACGAAACCGTCGCCGCACTCGGGGATGGTGCAGTCGCCGTCGCAGGAAAGGGTGGTGTCGGGGATGCGGTCGAAGTCGGCATCCCCGGCGTCGCAGTGCTCGCCCACGAGCGTATCGACAAAGGCGTTGCCGCAGGTCTCGTCGGACTGGCAATCGGCGCTGCAGCCGTCCCGGTCGACGTGGTTGCCATCGTCGCACGCCTCGCCGCGATCGAGGTACTTGTTGCCGCAGCTGGCCAGGCGCGAGCACTGGTCTACGCATTGCGGCTCGGCGTCGCACACCTCGCCCACTGCGCGGTCGCTGACCCCATTGCCACAGGCCTCGTCGGAGCGGCAATCGGCGCTGCAGCCGTCGCCAGGGTCGGCGTTGCGATCGTCGCACACCTCGCCGTTATCTCGGTCCACGATGCCGTTGCCACAGGTCTCTATGAGGCTGCAGTTGTGGTTACAGCCGTCGTCGTCGAGGCGGTTGCCGTCGTCGCATACCTCGCCGGGATCGAGGCGGCGATTGCCACAACCGTTCTCGGGGACGCACACGTACTTGCCGAAGCCCAGGGCGCACACGGTGTTGGGCGGGCAGTAAACTCCGTCTTTACAGATCGACAGCTCGCCCGAGAAGCAGGCAGGCAGGATGGCCGAGCTGGCGAGCAGACCGGCCAATGCAAATGCAATGCAAATAGATGCTGCTATGTTCATGAAGCTCTCTTGCCGCTGTCAGGTCGCTGGCCACGCGCTGACAAGCCGTCAACTCAGTAATGGATATGCACAGCGAGGCCAACGGAGGACGGCCCCACCCGCGGCACTACAGTGGCCCGCGGCGAATCGCCGCGCCGCTCAGATGAGCGCGGGGGCAGTCGCGGTCGATTGGTGTACACCAGGAAGGCACCGGTCACGAGGGCGCCGCCGCCGACCACGTAGGCGCCCAGGGCCAGACGCTGCTGCCACAGGCCACGATTGCGGTATAGGTCGACATCGTTGTCGCGCTCCGCGGCCGTACAGCCGTCGACGACCCCTTCTCCAGCAGATCGGCCTGAACACTCCAGGTCCTGCAGAACCGAATCGGCGCGGCTGAGCT
>JAKSDA010000187.1 GCA_022360315.1 Pseudomonadota bacterium | reverse complement strand
CTATTTTTCGGATGGTAAGGAAAATAACCCACAAAGCCCCACGGGCTTTGTGGGTCACTTTCCGAGTCAGTCAGAAATGGATGCCGGGTCAAGCCCGGCATGACGAAATGTTCTCAGTCTTCGGCGTTGGCGAATTCGAGGCCTTTTTTGATGTTGCCGGCCAGGGTTTCCTGCATCGCGTCGAGCAGTTGCTGCTCGTACGCCGACAGCGGCGGCAGCTCCGGAATCGACTCGACGCCATTTTTGCCCAGCACCACCGGCTGTGCGTGAAAACTGGCGGTGTCGTCGCCGACCTGCACGTAACAGCATTCGGTGACCGACTCGCCGTCGAGCGCGGCGACCAGCGACATCGTAAAGCGCGCCGCGGCCTGCGCCATCGACAGCGTGGCCGACCCGGCGCCCGCCTTGGCCTCGACTACCTCGGTCCCGGCCTCCTGAATGCGCGGCGTCAGTGTTTCGATGTCTTCCTGGCTCAGGCTGACGCCGTCGACGCTGGACAGCAGCGGCAGGATGGTCACGCCGCTGTGGCCGCCGATGACGTCGACGCTGACGTCGTCGGTGCTCTTGCCGGCGGTCTGCGCGACGAAGGTATTGGAGCGAATCACGTCCAGCGTGGTCACGCCGAAAACCTTGCGCGGATCGTAGACGCCGGCCGCTTTCAGCG
Source organism: Pseudomonadota bacterium (assembly GCA_022360315.1). GTDB lineage: Bacteria > Myxococcota_A > Polyangia > Haliangiales > Haliangiaceae > JAKSDA01. Next base: position 832 of record JAKSDA010000187.1, on the reverse strand, counting down.
TTTCCGCCGCGATCGGTACGGTCGAATTCACCGGGTTGGTCACGATCGCAAAACAGGCGTTGGGGCAGGCGCTGGCGCCGACGCCGATCAGCTTCTTGACGATACCGGCGTTCATGTTGAACAAATCGTCACGGGTCATGCCCGGTTTACGCGGCACGCCGGCCGGAATCACGACGATGTCGGCATCCCGCATGGCCTGGTCGGCTTCGTCGCCGACGTAGCCGGTGACGCTGACATCGGTGGGGATGTGCGAGAGATCCACCGCGACGCCCGGTGTGAAAGGCGCGACGTCGTAGAGCGCCAGCTCGCTGCCCGCCGGCAGTTGCAATTTGAGCAGCAGGGAGAGCGGCTGGCCGATGCCGCCGGCAGCGCCGAGTACGCAAACTTTCATGACGAACCTCTTGAACCTGTGGTTGAGACCCCGCATCATAGCCACGCCGTATGCGATGCACAAGGCAATCGCCGTGCCGGCCCCGAGGATTAATACAGACTATTGATCCGGTCGATCCATACAGGAGTCACTACGCTGGAAATCACCGCCAACGACAACCTGAAACTCGCCATCGGCGCCATACTGGCGGCGGTGTTCGCGCTGTCGCTGGGCGACGCGCTGGTCAAGCAGCAAAGCGGCAGCTTCGTGTTATGGCAGATTTTCGTCATGCGCTCGATCATCGCGCTGCCCTTCCTGATTTATTTTGTCCGCATCTACAGTTGTACGGTCACGCTGATGCCGAAACAGGTCGGCTGGACGCTGCTGCGCAGCCTGCTGCTGGCGTTCATGTGGCTGCTTTATTTCGCCGCGCTGCCCCATGTCGAACTGGCCGTGGCCGCG
>JAKSDA010000557.1 GCA_022360315.1 Pseudomonadota bacterium | reverse complement strand
GGCTCAGCCGGGAATACCGCTCTACCAGCAATATCCGTTGCTGGTAGAGCATTATCGATGTTTATATTATATCTAGTGCATAGGCATGCCCTGGACATAAGGATTTGTGTCCCGCAGCAAAGGGGGAAGTGTGCTCGCAGCCCAAAATCTTTGCCGAGAATGACAGAATCTACCCGCTAAGAGACTAAACGGTCCAAGCGAGCCCATGTCGATTGTTTTCGAACTCCGTACCGAGCCAGTTGTTTGGCCTGACGAAATAGCGGAAACTCAGCATGAGCAGCGGGGAGGTCACGAGGCTCGTGACGGCGAGCGGATAACTCAATCGTCCGTGATAGCGGCGATCAATTGGGCGGCGGTCAGTCCAACGACCCCTTCGAGGTTGGCTCCGCGAAGGTCCGTCCCAGTGAGGATGGCTCCGGTTAGGTTCGCTTCGGCGAGGTTTACTCTACAGAAATTTGCTTCGCTGAGATTGGCTCCGCTGAGATTGGCTCCGCTGAGATTCGCCCCATCGACGTAGCCGTTGAAGATGACCACATTCCCACTGTCGTCATCGAAGACGACGTGGCGGGGTTCAGTATTTCTGACGTGGGAGATGCCGAGGGTGGCCAAACGGAGGTTGGCGCCGCTGAGGTTGGCGCCATTGAGGCTAGCCCCGCTGAGTTGAGCCAGAGAAAGGTTTGCCCCCACGAGGTTGGCTTTGCTCATGTCGGCCGTGCTCAACTGGGCCGCGAACAGGCTGGCCTCAGAGAGGTCGGCTCCGGAGAGGTCGGCCCCAAAGAGGTTGGCGCCGCTGATGTCTGCTTTGCCAAGGCTGGCGTCGTAAAGGTTGGCGTCACTGAGGTTGGCGCAACTGAGGTCTGCTCCACCAAGTTTGGCATCGCTGAGGTTAGCCCCGTGGAAATTGGCCCTGCGCAGCATGCTGCCCGGAGAACAGAGTCCGGGGGCGATGAGTCGAAGACTCATTCCCTGATACTCATACCAGAGCCATAACGATCGTAACACCCATTCATCACTGAACATTAGTCCTCGTTCAGGCCCAATTGTACTACCTATTGCCAGCGCGCTCTCACAGAGAATTGCTCGTCTGTTTTCGTGTAGATTACCGGCCAACAGGCCGTCACTAGCTAGTTCCCGTCCCTAAATCCTTAATGTGCTGATATTACAAGAAAATTCGCCCATTTTGCGCCCTTTCTGTGCAGTGTGATTTGGCCGAGAACAGCAGAATTCAGCATTTGAGGAGAAATTCGGCGAAATTTTGTG
>JAKSDA010000583.1 GCA_022360315.1 Pseudomonadota bacterium | reverse complement strand
GTCGAATCCATTGCTCGCGAGTTCGAGCAGCTGTTGGCCCTGCTCCGTTTGCTCCAGAGGAATCGCCGCCGATACGGCCAGAGCCTCGATGCGGGCGATACGGATGCCGGGGCGCATTCGCGCCAGTTTATCGAGAGAACGGCGCTGCGATTCAGGGGTCTCGCGCTCGACCTGACCACGGCCGCTGACCCGGATCAACTCGACGTAGCGGCGCCGCGCAGTTTGCTGCCGGCCGGACTCCGCAGAGTCTCGGGGTGACGTCGGGTTGCCTGGTGCATGGAACTGGTTCTGGTTGTGCATGGTCTTCTGGGTGACCACGCCAGCGCTTGGGTCACGCATGGATCCCATCGTGGCTCCCCTACGGCGTTTCCGTCAACCCTGTGCACGGGTGCCAGCGGTCGCGGCGAATAACGTAAACCATGATTTCGAGCTCGGAAATGTATATCACAACATGAGTCGCGATCCTGTACGAAGCAAGAGCACTTTTGAGGATGTGCTCTCAAGAGCGCAGATTCGACTCATTTGCCAAATCATTCGTCAAACCGTTCCGCAAATCCCGGGTAAACGTGCTCAGAACGGTAGTAGGGGCCGAAAGCGCCATTCGGCGAACAATTTGCGAGACCGTATCGCGTGGTGAGGGAGTCCAGATCGCTCGATCCGCGCTCTATTTGGCGCTGCATTGGCGAATCCCACCCGCCTCTGTACCGTTCTGACTGCCGCATTGGCAGATTGGAGCCGGGGATTGGGATGACACAGCGTTGCGTCGCTGTGCTGGTTGGTTTGATTTTTGAGAACCACGATTCGCGCGTAGTCCAGTGAGATCTATGTAGGCACGCGTGCTCAAGGGCGGGCAGTACAGGAAACGCCGGCTACAGCAGGGCGATCGGCGACATCCGGCCCGACGTGGGCATCCGACAAGGTCTCGCAGCTGCGCGCTCACGAGGGGCCCAAGCGCGGCGTCTCCCCGCCGCGCTTGCCTGCGTTAGGGCTAGTTCGGGAGAGTCCGGCATTTGCGGCTGTATCGGTTCCAGATGGCAGTCTAGAAATGGGCGTCGACGAGGTCCGCATCAATACACGCTGCTCGAAACGCGTCAGCAAGTCCTGAGAACTCAGTCAGGCTTATCGATAGCTCAAGGAGGACACTGCCGTCCCTGAGTCGGAAGCAAACTCCCCGAGCGGCGAATTCGAGGGAGAGCAGTGCACCGAACATGCGCCCGAACTCGCCGCTCTCAGTGCTCTCGATGGATTGCCTGAGCCTGTAGACCTGCGCTTCGCTCATCGGTGGAAGCTGCAAACAGATGCGAGGATGAGTAATGCTTACGGCAAGCTCCTCCTCTGCGTTCTCATCCAGTTCGACAGTCCACTCGCCAGATCGCCCAATCCCTGCCAGCCCGATATCTCCTTCTTTCATATTCTATCCTCGTATTGCAGTGCAACGGCTACAAGCAGCTAGTGAGAGAAGTTACCGTTCATACCGACGTTAATATAGGACTGCCCACCATCGATTTGTACATCCCAATGATCGGCATGGTTTCCATGGGCTCGATCACGGATCCATATGCGACCTTCCTGATCAACATAGCCTTTCTTGCCTGCCTTGGGTCCGTAAGTGATCTCGGCCTTCTTGATGATCGGGTTTCCCTTCTTGTTCAATACCGTGGCTGGGCGAAATGGAATGTCTCCTGTTTGTGGGAGCCCGGCTTTTTCGATCTGCTTCAAGATCTTCGGATTCAGCGCGGCTTTGTTGTGAACCCAAGTTTTTAGCTCTCCCACGAAGTAGGTGTGGTAGCCCTCGACTTCGATGTTGTGGACGGTCTCTGTTCGGCCTGTTGCGACGATACGAGAGACGGTCAGCGCTCCACCCGAGGCATCCAGCAGCTCATCACCGACCCCGAGATCGGCCACGTCGACCCAACCGCGATCGACGACCCAAAAAGGGTGTTCTGCGGTTGTCTCGAGGAGTTCTGTCGCGCCACAACCAGCATTGACTGTCAGCTCGTAAATCTCAATGCCTTCGCGAACAAATGTGGCAGAGACCCTTTGGTATCCTACGGTTCCGTTTTCCTCGTCGCGGGCTAGGACAAGGTCTCCCTCGCGGATCTGCTCGATCGGCAATGATCCGACTTCTGTTTCCACGAGAGTTCCAGCAACAAAACAGCCGCGCAGTCCCCGCCTTGCCCCACCGGGCCGCTTAAATCGGCGAAACGCTCCACCGAGCGCCTTCGTGCCTGCCCGCACAGCTTTTTTCGCCAGCTTCGCGACAAAGGAGGTCACGCCGGTGAATACCGCGGCGAGGATGGAGGCGCCATCGAGGGCGGCTTTAGTGCTCGCTTTGACCTTGAACGAGGATAGCCATCTGCCCAGGGCAGTGTTGAACAGGCCGATACCGGCAAACAGGGGTACTTCCTCGGCGCCGCCTGCTTTACCGTAGCTGACCCCATGGGGGGAGCCATCGGGACGTCCAGAGGCTGTGCTCGGGTCGCTGTGACCGCCACCGGGCTCGCCGTCGCCGGTTCCCGTGGCGCCGGGTTGATGCGCTGTGGTCTCGGCGGAGCCAGGCTGGGTTCGATTGCCGGAGCCCGTGGTTCCCTGGCTGCTGCTGGTGCCGCTGGCGCTGGCGCCGTTGCCAGATGAGCCCGATTTGGGCGGGCAGGGTTGGTCGGGGATCTCATCTGCGCCGGCTACGATGACCGTGGGACAGTCACTGAAGTCGACGACCTGCACATTGTCGGGCGACAGGCCGGATGGGTCGCGGAAGGACAGCGGGTTGTTGTAGACGTAGGAGTAGGCGTTGGTTCCCTGGGACGCAAACGGGGTATGCAAGATCGGATCGATCGACAGGAAGCGGCCGATGGCCGGGTCGTACATGCGGCCTCGCATGTTGACCAGGCCCAGGTCCGGGTCGTGTTCATGGCCGGTAAATCCGCGATGGCCCGCGCCGGGGTCGAGAGCGGTCTCGCGCTTGCCAAAGGCGGTGAAGCGCTGGCGCGCGACGACCTTGCCGTCACTATCGATGATGGTCCGCGCTGAGCCCAGACGATCGGCGAGAACAAACCGGATTTCGTCTGTCCCGGGCAGGCCGATCGACCGTTGAATGGTCGCGATGGGGCCGGTCGGGGCCAGCACGTGGTAGAGATGGGTGGTCCTCGTGGACGTGGTCATGCGTTCGTATAGATTGTCCACGTAGATCGTGGTCTCGTTCGGCCCCGCCTTGACTACCCGCCGCTGTCGGGCGTCGTAGCCAAATCGAGTCGCTGTGG
>JAKSDA010000547.1 GCA_022360315.1 Pseudomonadota bacterium | reverse complement strand
GTCGATGCCATGCTGTGCGATCTCGGCAATCCGTTTGCGTTCGACCTCACGCTGATTCAGAAGCGCCGTCTGGCAACCCTGCTCGTCGAGCTCTATCGGCAGGTGGGTACCGCCGTCGGAGTCCAGAATGCCATCCGCTTCTTTCTCGGCATTGATGTGACCGCGATCGATGCCTATCACCCATCGACCCTGGTGCTCGGCGTCTCGGATCTGGGCGTCGATTGGATCCTGGGTCCGAGCGACCGGGTGCTTCTCTACTCGTTCGATATCGCCGTCGATCGGGAATTGACCGACCTGCAGCGGGCGCAGATCCGCCGCATCGTCGATTTTATGAAACCGGCGCATACCCATTTTTTGGCGCTTCAAGAGCCAGGCCAGCCGGCCTTTATCGACCACTGGGATCTGGGCATCAGCGCGCTGGGCGACACCGCCATCCTGCACGAGGACGAATAACCCATGGCAGACCGACTGAACTACTATTCTGGCCAACGCGTGACCGAGGCCGAGCTGGATCTGGGATTTGCGCTCCTGGAGAACGCCGACCGCAATCTGGCCACCGATATCGGGCTCTTTGGCATCTTCACCGGCATGATCGCCACCGAGCATGCGCCCCTGGCCGATCTGACCATCGATTTGACCGCGCCCGGTCGGGCCTACGATCAGCTCGGGCGACGCATCTTCTATGGCTCGGCCCAAAACGTGGACGTCAGCACCGACGAAAACGGCCTGGCGACCGAGGTCTCTGCTGCCGGCAACGAGAAGCTCCTCTCGGTGTTCATCCGGTTTGTGCGCCTGGAGAGCGACCCACGGACCGACCGCGCCTCGCAGCAGGTGTTCTTTCGCCAGGACGAGAGCTTCGAATTCGTCGTCCGGCAAGGTGGCGAGGCGCCCATCGGTACCGCGACCCCACCGCCGCTGCAGTCCGATGAGATTCTGATCGTCGATATTACCCGGACCTTCGGCCAGACCCAGATCGCCAACGCTGACTTGTCCCCGAATCCCGTGGTGCCCGGGGACGTCGGCCGTCGGCAGGCGTTCGTGCTGACCTCGGCGGACGGGATCGGCGTCAATCCCGCTAGTTTCTCTGTGCTTGCGCCCGCTGCGCCGAACGCGCAATCCACGTTCGACGAGATCGACGACGAATTGGCCGACCACTTCGGCGGACTGGCGCGGCGGCATACAGCCAGCGCCATTGACGCCGCGGCCACCGCAGGGACCCCCAACGCCCTGGCCGGAACCACGGTGCGAGCCCAGCTCGACGAATTGCTCGCACACGGGAACGATCACGAGAACGAAACGACCGGTGCCCACGCTGGATCGGCGATTGCGTTTCCCGGTGGGACCAGCTGGCTGGGCGGGCGCGCGAATCCGGCCGCCGATATCACAGCGCAGCTCGATAAGATCGTCACCGATCTGGCCGCACAAGTCGCCGACGACGACGGCGCCGAACGCATCGGCGCTGCGGCGGTCTTTGGCGCCCCGAATAGCCTCCCCGTCGGCTCGGTTCGAGCCCAGCTCAACGCGCTCCTCGGCTTCATCAACACGTTCCCAGCGCAGGCGCATCTATGGACCGCGATCCAGTCGTTTACCGGCCCGAACAATGACACGGATCCACGCTGGGAGACGCTGCGTGCGCCGTCCAGCGGACGGCAGCTCGTCTTCGAACTGGGCCCGCCCAGCGGCATCCGGCATCGCCTGTACTACTCAGTACCGCTCGCGCGCTTCGAATGCACCGTCAATGCGCGCTGGACGGGGACTGACTGGGAACGCGATGACACCGCGTCCACGGCCGCGCGGTATGTCTTTGAGCGGGACCGCTTTGATATCCAGCAGATTGCCAGCACCGTTGCCCAGCCGTTCGGCGATTCGCTCTGGCTTGCCGGGCCGTCGAGCAAGGTGGTGACGGTATTTTTGCCGAACCTCGCGTTTGGTGAGTTCATCCAACTCGGCCGCGAGCTGATCATCTCTGGCCCGCTGGTCGGGTACGCCGCAGGGCAAGCGTACATCCTCGCAAATGCGAACCTTGGCGGTGGCGCGTCCTTTACCTCGGGAACACTCCCGAGCACACCGAGCTCCGTCACTTTCAACGTGATTACGCAGTTTGGCACTGACAACAGTCCATCGGCGTTTGCTCCGTCGGTCAATGGAATGGGATGGTTTGACAGCACGGATGACCTCAACAAGGTCAAATACATGTTTCTGGAATTCACCGCCTCATAGGGAGTCTTCACCATGCCCATTCGAGAGCTGACAGCGACCGATCTCATCCAGACCTGCGCATACTGCGCCGGAACCCACACCATCCCGCTCATGCACGGATGTAGCAAGGGCAAGCGGGGGCCCTACGCATCGCTGGTTGGACAGACGCTCGAAATTGCGGTCGACGGGAACACCGCACAAGCCGTTGAATTCGCGGCCCCGCATTTCTCCGACCCGGCGAATCCGCGCGTGCATGAGGTCGTCGATCGCATCAACGCCGTCCTCGTCGGCGCCACCGCCGATGCCGACCAGCACGCGCCGCGGATCTGTAGCCATACGACCGGGGTCGATACCACGTCGATTCAAGTCGCTGGGGCCGCGCGCGAACTTCTCGGGTTTTACAACCGGCGATACGGCGCAAGATGCCTTGGCGTGACTAAGGGCTCGGGACCGCAGGCGATGACGGATGTAAACATCATCGACTTGCCGCACTGCCCGGAGTGCGGTGCCAAGGAGTGCCTTGTCCGCACCTTTGACGTCACGCCATCGGCGTACGCGGCGTCGGCCCATGTGGCGCATCGCAAATGCGTCAATGCACTTGCCGAGTATCTCAAAGAGCACGGATACTCCGATGCAGACTCCGTGGCCGTTCATCAACACGAGCGCGATACCCCGCGTGAGATCGACCTGACGTTTCCCGGAAGCGCCATTACCCTGGTGCCATTCACATAGTACGTCCGGTCCGAGCGCTCCGACGCAAAACACACCAATGGCCTGTCAAGAATCCGGGCGATCACGGCTTTGTTCTATATGAACGATGCGATCTACGAAGCAGAAGCCAAGACGGTCGTGCAGGTCAGCGGAGCACTACACACCCCAGCGGTACGTGGACGCCGTCCGGTACGTGCTCGGCGCCATAGACTTGGATCCCGCCAGCTGCCGCGCGGCCAATCAGATCGTTTGCGCCACGCGGTATTACGATCTGGTCAGCGACGGGCTCACGCAGCCGTGGTCCGGGCGCATTCTTCTCAATCCGCCCGGCGATACACAGGGCAAGAATGTGCCCGCGTTCTGGCGCAAGGCCAACCTGCACGTGCTCGCGGGTGATGCGGTCATCCTGTGGGTGGGCTTCACGCTGGAGCAGCTGCGGACGCTGCAGCGATGTGCTGATATTGGGGGGCGCCCCTGTCCATCGCCGCTGCACTACCCGATGGTCATTCCCACCGAGCGCATCGCATTCATCCCCGGTGGGGAGGTGACCCTGCAGCTGGGCCTTCCCTCGCTCAGTTTGGGGGACACAGCGCATGCTCAAGGGACGGGTGGCCACCCGACCCATAGTAACTTTCTGTGCTTGCTGGGCGGAAATCGGCGAACCCGGGAACGCTTCGTGCGTCGCTTCTCCGAGTTCGGCGAGGTGATCATGCCGGTACGCCGGACCATGAAGACCCATGCGCTGGCCCGCCAGGTCCAGAAGGCGCTGACGGCTCATGGCAGCTGCAATCTGGCCGAACTGGCCCGGCGTCTCCGTCGCCATCGCAGCATCGTCCGCGAGGTGGTCGACGCGATGCTGGCGCGAGGCCTCGTGGTCGAGCAGAATGCGGTCATTCGCCTGTCCAACGGCGACGTCTAATGCCCTGTGACCGAGAGGAGTCGGTATTGTGGCCTCCTCGTGCGCGTCTCCAGGGAACAGTAGAGCGTATAGCCGTCTCGGGTCTGGTTTCGCCGCGTGACCAGCGCGGTGCCGAGACGTACTTCCTGAGATCGTCGCGATCCGGTGCCACGAACTCGTTCAAGCAACGTATGGGCCAAACAGAGCTCATTGACATTCCGTACGTACACAGGCGTGCCGCCGTAGTGCTGCCACCATGCGCGAAACAGCGCAGCCCACTCGAGCTCGGCCAGCTGGTGCACCGTTGGCGCCAAGCCGGGACTGTCCAGCGGGATCCCGGCGAGTTCGCTCACCCGGGATAGCAGCGCGCTCCACGTCCGCGGCACGGGGCGGGTCAAGAGGGCAAGCGCGCAATGGCTGACCCACGACCTCAGGCGCACCTGCTCGTCTCGCTCGAGTCGCGGAACGTCTCGGTGCAATTGCATTCTGCATACCAATGGGGACAGCGCGGTTGGTATATCGGGGTTGATACTGGCAGAAATCAGCATATGCGGCGCCTGGGCGATGCGAACGGCCAGGGTTACAGGATCGCACCGACTCAGCCTGTGCCAGTTGGTGACGAACACGACTGGCGTACTCTCCGGGAGCTTCGGCCGATACCTCTCACATACCGTACAGAGTGCTGCAGGCCCGCGGCCGCAAAGCACCTGACTGAGCCAGCGCATGGCGAAAAGCCCGCGCAGCGGCGATTCGGCGGATTCGAAGAGAAATACGGGCAGTGCGTCTCGCAGGGACAGATGACCCACGACCGCAAACACGAGCCCGAGCACATGCAACTGAGAACGCGGGTCGGAGGCAAATCCGGCAATGCACTTCTGTAGCCCGGCAATCGCCTCGTGCACCTGCGACCGCGATGGACTCCCCATCGGCGCGGGCGGGGCGCAATAGAGGATCTTCTGGGCGACGTCGTAAAACGGCTCGGCACCGACAGGAGTGGCCGCGAGGCGTGGAAAATGGCAAATCAGCCGTAATGCGGGGATGGTGTCTGGCGGTGAGGCCATGAGGTGACCGCAGACCGCCGACGGCGGATCCGGCTCGACCTGGTGGCCATCCTGCGCGGTGACCCAGGTGGCCAGCTCCACAAGCCATCGTTCCAGCATGCCTCGCGTCACCGACACCGTGGTGAAGAAGCCCTGTCGCTCAGCCAGCATGACCAGCCGCCCGCACATGCGAAACAGGCGCCCATTGAGCGCCCTGGCGCGATTCGCTTCGC
>JAKSDA010000311.1 GCA_022360315.1 Pseudomonadota bacterium | reverse complement strand
CTTAGTACCGCGACCCGCAAGTAAGTACCCATTACGGCCGACCAGCCCGCCGATGGCTGTGTTGCTCATCGGTCACGTAGGCCCACTATGCTCCCTCTTCGCGCCTTGCCCTCGACGCGCTGGACGACCCTACTGGCTTAGGGCCGGTCCAAAAACCTCGGACCGAGCCAGAGCGGCGCGCCGCCAGTGGGTACGCGAGGAGTGGAGAGTACTCGGTGTATTTGACCGACGAGCAAGCCCGCTGGCGGTGATGGATCGCCGCTCTGGCGACGCGGAGAGTTTTTGGGCCGGCTCTTAGTACCGCGCCCCCGTCAGTTGCCAAAACAGTGGCGGAGGGCTAAAATCAGGCCCTTGCAGCAAGCATCTCGATACTGGCGTAGAACGAGGAGACGCACCAGATGAGTGAAGTGGCACGAGTTGAATGGAAGGACAAAGTCGCCGTTGTCAGCCTCGCCCGGTCGACAGTGCTCAACGCCTTCGACCTGGACATGGCGGTGAAATTCGCCGAGGTGCTCGGTGCTCTGGCTGTCGATGATGGTTGCCGCGCGGTCGTCGTCACCGGTGAGGGGCGAGCTTTCTGTTCGGGAGGCGATCTGGCGTGGGCGCGCAGTCATCCGCAAGGTCTGCATGCCGGATTTCACGTACTCGCGGGTCGTCTTCATCAGTCCGTCACCGAAATCAAACGAATGAAGAAGCCGGTCATTGCCGCGATCAACGGTATCGCCGCAGGAGCGGGGTTCTCGCTGGCGTTGGCCTGCGACTTCCGGGTGATGGACCCGTCAGCGGTCCTGAAACTCGCGTACACATCCATCGGTCTCAGCATGGACGGTGGGGCAAGTTTCAGCCTTCCCCGGCTCGTCGGGCTCGCCAGGGCCACTGAGATCGCGGCGCTCGACGCTCCGATCGCTGCAGAACAGGCATTGGCGTGGGGGCTGGTCAGCAGAGTCGCATCCGCAGGAAAGGCGCTAGAAGAAGCTGTCGAGTTGGCGGGCGAGCTGGCCAAACGATCGTTGAACTCATTTGCATGGTCCAAGCAATTGCTCAACGACTCGTTTGACATCAGCCTGGAGACGGCCCTCGAGCGAGAACGGGGCGCACTCGTTGCTTGTGCGGACCATCCCGACGGTCGGGAAGGGTTGGCGGCCTTCGCCGAAAAGCGATCGCCGGACTTTCAAGGCAAATCTGGCAGCGGCTCGGACTAGCTAGTTCCCGTCCCTAAATGCCCGTTTTGCCTCGTAAAACGGGACCGGAGAACGATATGGGAGCCACGTTGGGCGCGGGTTGCTGACCGCGATGGCGACTTATATCAGCTCGCG
>JAKSDA010000060.1 GCA_022360315.1 Pseudomonadota bacterium | reverse complement strand
GTATGCGCCGGGATCAGAAGAGTCGCCTGGCGATTGCCATCGGCATCGGATTGCATGCGGCCCCGCGCGACTTGCAGTTCGGGATGGTCGATGGCGATGTCCGTCACCACGGGATCCAGCGCAGTCAAAACCACGTCGGCAGCCGCTACGTAGTCGCGCCAGGGGGTGTGCACCTGACGCTGCACCGGCAGGTAGCCGTCCCTGGTGTAGGTGATGGTCAGAGTGCCGCCGCCGTTGACTGCCAGGTCAAACGCACCGTCATCGCGACTGTAGGTATGGCCAAGCTGGGGCTGGCGATGGACAGCAATGCGCACACCAGGGAGCGGTTTTCCCGCCGTGTCGGTCACCAGGCCGCGCACGACGGCCAGGCGATAGGCCATCAGGCTACCGGGAACAACGCCGATCTGCAGTGGTGGGTCATGCTCCCACAGAAATTTAACCGATTCGAAGAACGGTGTTTCCTCCACCGGGGAGAGCGACGGGGCGATGTCCGCCGGGTCCAGCGGCCCGGGGGTGGGCGTGGCTGGCCCCGCGTCGGGTTGCTGGATTGCTCCATCTGGAAGGCCGTCCGATGGGTCTCCGCACCCACCTAGCAGGGCGCATCCCAGCAGTCCGAGAGCCGCGATGCGAGCCGTTCGGCGATGTGTCGCTCGCTCGGTTGTACCCCGGCCCTGCACCCTGTTTACCCTCTCTTTGGTATCTATGCATCGCATTACAATTCTTGCTCCTGCTCTTTAGAGCCGATCCAAAAACTCATAAGGTCCGCTGAAAGGCTATAAGGGCACAGGCCAAGTGGACGAGGCCGAGATAGCTCTCGGCTTTTCGTTCCCAACGTACCAGAAGAGCCCGGAAGCGATTGTGCCAGCTGTTTGTCCGACGACCCAGCGGCGTGGCTTTCCATGAACAGCACCGACCATGGCCGGTTCGCCACGTTACAGGATTCCGGCAAAAATTGGGCGATCAGGTAGTCGCGGCCGGCCACCACGTCTACTGGGTGATTTCACGGGCAGGAGCGGCTCGATCTGTTCCCATAATTCATCAGGAATATGTCCGAACTTTGCTTCCATGCATCCAACTAACCACATCAGATCACCTAAGTTCAACCCTACTACTCAGGTTTTCTTGGATCGGCTCTAAGGTTGATGCGGAAGGTCGCTCGATTCATCAGACTGGAAGCCATTTCAGCCCCGTGTGTGCGCGCAAGCCAAGAACGCAAAAGCAAGCTTGGGTACCGCAAACGTCGTAGGAAGGCCAATTTGAAGAAAAAACGCACCCGAGAGCGGGGCTACACCAATCTGGAACTCATCAACCAGGCAGTCGCCGAGGTCCCCTACCAGCCGGCCGGCTCGGACAAAACATATCGCCTGGTCATACGACGCCAGCTCATCGAAGAATCCAAACCGCAAACGTCGCTCGGTCCAGCATTCTGCTTCCGTTATCGCTATCGGTACGTGGTCACAGATCTGCCTGCTCAATTGGTTTCGACCAAGCGCGTCATTGACCTCACCTACGAGCGTTGCGACCAAGAGAACGTCATCAAATAGATGGGTAGCGGGCTCCCTGTGTGGCGTATGCCGGTAAGAGAGTTCGCCGGTAACTGCGCTTGGCTCGAGATTGCTCGACTGGCCTGGAACTTGGCCAAGTGGATTGCACAGTTGGCACTACCTGACGAGGTCGTTCGCTGGGAATGGAAGCGGTTTCGCAACGCATTTGTCAATCTCGCCGCCGAGGTCGTAAAGCGAAGCCGTCAGATATGGGTCCGCTTCCAGGGCGCCCATCGGTTCCTGGACGTGCTGCTGGCCGCTCATGAGCGCCTACAAGTATGAGAGTCATCTGGCTCTTACTGAATCGTCCTCAATAGAACACTGGAAAACAGCGCTCGTGCCGAGTTGTATTCCCGAAGCCGGCAAAAACCACTACATGTAGTGGTTTTTGTCAGTGGACAGATTCTCGGACACCAAATCTGGAGCCAACTCATCAGATTGCGTAACTCCAATACACACAACCGACCTAAAAATAGCCTCGACAACTGGCCTGGCCGGAGAGTCCGCTTAATTCAGGACTAGATCAGCTCGATGTCGGCGATGAGTGGCAGGTGGTCGGACGCGCGTTTGGCCAGGCTCAGGCGGGATTTCTGCACTCTGCGCAGAGCCGCGTCGCCTCGCACGTAGATCGAATCCAGGGCGCGAACCGGGGCATAGGAGGGGAATGTCCGCAGCGGTACAGCCATACCGCGGAATCCGGCCGGCTGCAGCATCCTTTTGCCCAGCGTGCCCCATACATCGTTGAAGTCGCCAGCGACAACCACCGGTGTGCGCGCGTTGAAGTGGCTGAACGGATGGCTGTCCAGGAAACGCTGCAGCTGGATTTTGCGCTCCTTGCCAGACAAACCCAGATGCATGTTGAAGACGTGCATCGTGCGCGTGTGCCGGCTGCCGGGAAAACGCACCCGGTACCGGGCATGCAGAACACTCCGCCGCTTGCGGCGGCCCACGGTCAGGTCGATGTTGCGGGTGTCGGATAGCGGAAAACGACTCAAAATCGCATTTCCATACTCGCCGCCGCCGCGAACCTTCACATTGGGAAAATAGGTCCGGTGACGATAACCGAGCTCGTCGCCCAGGATATCGACCTGACGGTCATGGCTGGATCGCTTGGCCAACTGGTCGACCTCCTGCAGAATCACCACATCGGGATCATAGTGGGCAATCGTGGCACAAATACGCGACGGATCGTAGCGCCGATCGACACCACCAATACATTTGTGAATATTGTAAGTGAGTATTCGGATAAACACTGCTGACTTGAAATTCCAAATTCTACAGTCTGTATCGTTTGCCCGGACGGCCGCGGTTCAGGCCAGTCGAGCCACCACCAGCGTGATGTCGTCGTCCTGGGCCTGATCCTTCCGAAATGCGACCAGGGCGCGAACAATGTGGTCTCGCACTGCCCGGGGATTGGCTTCGAGATCGTCGATCTTGCGCAAAAGCCGCTGCAGCCTGCGTTCGCCAAATTGCTTTTGATCCGGATTTGTGCACTCGACAATTCCATCGGTATACCAGACCAGTACATCACCACTGGTCAGATCACGGGTCTGCGCGCGATACTTCAACGGATCGCGGGAACCGAGGGGATTTCCCCGCGATACCAGCGCACCGAGCTCCACCCCGCCGTCGTTGCGCGGCCGGCAGATATATGGCACTACATGGCCGGCATTGGCAAACTCGACTGTACCATTCACCGGGTCGAGCAAGGTGGCAAAACAGGTCATGTGAAGGCGATCGGCGCCGACCAGACGAACCGATGAATCGAGCAGATCGAGCAACCGCACCAGGTCGAAGTCATTGCCCATGAGACGCTCTGCTACATCGTAGCAACCCTTGGCCGCCGCCGTGATCATCGCGGCCGCAACCCCGTGCCCGGTCACATCGCCGATGAGCACCAGAACTCGACCGTCTGGCAATTGGTGTACCGACCACCAGTCGCCACCGCATTGTAGGGCCGGAGCCCATAGACCGCTGATCTGAATGGGCCCGCATTCGACCAGATCCACGGTGGGAACGAATGCTCTCTGCACTGCAGCGGCCAGCTCGACTTCCTTGTGGGCAGCCACACGTCGGTTGACCTCGCGGTGCATACGGGCGTACACCAGCGCGGCAGACAACTGCTCGGCGACCGCTCCGAGAAATTCGAAGCCTTCCCGGCCGATGACCAATCCCTCCTTGTGGACCAAAAGGACCAGCATGCCGACCATATCCTCGCCACTTACCAGCGGTACGATGACCTCGGCATTGTTGGCGGCGAAGAGACCTTCGATGGATTTGCGGAGATCGCCCAGGCGCATGCTGTCCAGCTCGCTGCGCTGGATCGGTTTGGCGTGATCGAGCAGCCAGCTAAAGGTGAGCGGGTCGGGCAGGGCTTCCTCGGGCAAGGTCTCGCCATCGGCAGTTTCCCAGGAGTAGTCCTTGACCGAGGGCAAAAGCAGTTTGCTCCATTCACAGCCAAGCCCCAATTTGAGCGCGTTGGCGGTCTCTATGCCGATTTCTCGCTCTTCGTGCAACCCCTGCACCTTGCCGCTAAACTGCTCGAACACCCGCTTCAACGGTGTGCCAGCCGCGGCCGAGGTGGGATTTCTGGTCAAACCGACCAGCGCGATCAGAACCCGTAGTATCAAAAACACGGCCATGGTCACGATGGCCAGTATCACGATCGGTTTTTCATCAGATCCCCGGCCGGAATCACCGCTGACCAGGGTCCAGACCACCCACGTGCCCACCGCTGCCGCGGCCGAATAGGCGAGCACCAGAGCACCGCGTATGTCTCTCGATTGCGGATCGATCAGAGAATCGGCGCAAAGGGATCGCAGCAAAAACCACAATGCTGCAACAAAGAAAAGCCAAGATACTGGAAATACACCTATTCCGTACGCGAGATGAATATCGATCAAAGCGATGGCCAGGGCCACGACCGCGTTCCGCGACGATTTGATCTGGCGGCGGCGCAGTGTATCGCGTTCGCCCTGGAGCTGACGGCGCAGCAAGAGGGCAGTCAGGGCCAGCCACAGCGCCGAGCTCGCGGTCTGGACAGGAACCAGCCAGCCGTCTGCTCTAAAGTACGGCCATTGTAGTTTATAGGTTTTCCACGGACCTCCGATGTGGCCAGCCGAGACCAATGCCAGAGTGGCCAGGGCCAGGGAGATGACCACAGCACCGATGAGAATCCAGCGATACTGGTAGAGCTGCCGGGCCAGAGCACACTCGAAGATGAGCACGGCCGAGGTCGCTGCGGGAACGAGCGCAAAGCCGATGCGATAGATTGTCGTGATGGCCGCTCCATCGCCGCTTGTGATGGCCGCTCCATCGCCGGTGAGGAAACCGACCACGATTCCGCTTATCATCACCGGGGCCAGACCGCCACAGATGATCACAAACAGCGCACGCAGATGGTAAGATCCATTGATGAACAGGGCGTAGAAGGCCATGGCCACAGTGCCCGTGGTTGCTAGGGCAAATGGCAACTGCAGCCAATAAGGCGGGAGGCTCACTTCATCCACGGTAGCGGCTTTGGGTCTGCGGAATGCCGGCACAGTGGCCGGTAGGTCATAGTAACGCCGATCGAAAATCGCCGCACTTTCGTGGACATCGCAAGAGAAACGCCAGATTGTCAAGCCCTTGCAAGGCCCTTATGATAGGGCCTCGTGTCGGACCCCAACGACAAAGGCAGCCACAGTCCACCCCGTAGCTCCACCACCGGGGAGGCCGTGCGATCGTTGCCTAGAAAAGAGGGAGCTGGTGGCCACGGCGTGCCGCGTGACTTCATGGAGGCCGATACGGCCGGGCCCATTCCAATTTTTCCCCTCGAGTCCGGCTCGAACAGCGGGTCGTACGTGGTCGAGGACGTGGAGCATTTCGATCCCGAAAACGAACACACCGTGGTCGATCTGGACCTGCCGCTGGCCGCGGAATTGCCGATGCGCGAGACGTCGTTTGCGCCTGCACCAATGGGCAAGTCATCCGGGGCCAGCGATGTCGATGAGCTGACCCTCGAGGAGCTCCGCTCGCTGGTCGTGAGTGTCGAGTCACCAGTTGGACTGCGCCGGGACGCCCGTGATGACCCCGCCAGCCCGGTCAACGACGACGACATGAAGACCTCGCCCACCCGTGGCCCTTCTGCTCTTCCCCTGCCTGCGCCGACTGCGCCGTCATCGCGCATTGCCACCGAGCCGGACGCCGAGGCGCAGGCATCGCGCATCTCCACCGATCCGTCGGCTCCCCCGATACACACCGAGGCGCCGGCACGAAGAGCCAGCCCGGCGTCTTCCGGCGAGCTGCTCCGGGCCGGCGTCGACTTCCAAGGGCCGAGCACCAGGCAGGATGCCGTTCCCAGCGAGACCATGTACGACGTGTCGTCCGGCGATATCATCACCGATCCCCTGATGCCTGCTCGCGTATCGGTGGTCGGCGGTCGCTACCGCATCATTGAACGAGTGGGTGTCGGCGGAATGGGCAAGGTGTTTAAGGTGACCCACACCCGGCTGGGTAAGACGTTTGCACTGAAGATCATCAGCGGAGGCCTGGCCCGCGAAAAAAAGGCGCGCGAGCTGTTCTATCGCGAGGCCCGCCTGGCCAGTTCGCTGTCTCATCCCAACGTCACATCGGTGGTCGACTTCGGCGAAGACGACGCAGTGGGCAACTTCATGGTCATGGAGTTCGTCCGCGGTGAACTGCTCGCCGATCGCCTGGAACGAGAAAGCCGCATCCAGGTGCGCCAGGCCAGCGAGATCATCAAACAGGTGGCCGCTGCTCTCGACTACATCCACAACAAGGGAATCGTTCACTGCGACATCAAGACCGAGAACATCATGCTCACCGAGGTCGAGGGGGGGGCGCATAAGCGCAATAAACTCCAGGTCAAACTGCTCGATTTCGGCCTCGCCCGGTCGACTTCGGGATTGCACAATACCGGGTCACTGTCCGGCACTCCGCACTATGTCGCCCCGGAGCGGCTGCGCGGCGAGCAGGTGGCCCCGTCCAACGATATCTACGGACTGGGTATCCTGTTCTACGAACTGATCACCGGCACGGTGCCATGGGACGGAACTGTCGACGAAATTTTGAACGGCCACCTCGACCGCGATCCGACACCGCCGTCTCAGCTGGTCGACGGCCTCGAACCCGCCGTGGAGGCGCTCGTCCTGCGCACTCTGGCCAAGGATCCGGCCCGCCGGCACAGGAACATCGCCGCGTTTTTGTTCGAGCTGCAGACCGTCATCGATACCCTGGGCTACGGCCGGCGCAAGCGCGGCGGCCGGCGCGTGGCCGCCGAGGCAAAAACGCGATGGACAACCAGCGAGCGGGACAAGACAGCGCGCTCGCTGTTCGACGCCAGCCGGATTCCCATGGCCCTGATCAGCCGCGACGGCGTCATCGTGGTGGCCAACCCGGCATTTGCCCGGTTCATCATGGGCGTGGCTGTGGACGTCGAAGGCTTGCAGGTACAGACCACGACACTGGTCGAGGCGTGGAACTCATTCGAGACCGATCTCATTCAGGCCTGTCGCGGCAAGAGCGTGCGCCGAACCATCAAGGTCGAAACCGAGGCGAGCAAGGACCGATGGCTAGTCATGTGGCTCGACCCGGGTCTCACCGAAGACCAGGCCATCTTCGGCGTTCACCCCCTCAATGGATGACCCGCTGGCAACCGGGCTCGCAGTACTCAGCAGTGAATGTAGCCGTGCTGGATGGCGAAGCGCGTTATGTCGGAGTTGTTGCGCAGCTTGAGCTTCTTGAGCACGTGGCCACGGTGAGTGTCGACAGTTTTGACGCTGATGTCGAGAAGTTTGGCGATCTCGCGGTTGGTCATTCCCGAGGCCAGGTAATTCATCACCTGAAACTCGCGTTTGGACAGCAATTCGGCCAGCGGCTTGTCCGAATCGGGCCGGATATGCTTTTCGGCAAACGATTTGGCAATATGGTCTGGAAGATAGCGATTGCCGTCTTTGACCTCGGTAATGGCCTTGAGCAACTCTTCGAGCCGTGCCCCTTTGCTGATGAACCCGCTTGCACCGGCGCGCAGGGTACGCAGCGCGTACTGCTCGTCAGAATGCATCGATAGGATCAGAATTTTGGTTGGCACATTCATCGCCGCGATGTCCGTCGTCGCCTCGATGCCGTCCTTGATTGGCATCGTGATATCGAGCAGCAGGACATCGGGCTTCAGTTCGCCGACCAGCGTGACAGCCTCTGCTCCGTTCGCCGCCTCGCCGACAACTTCGATTACATTACTTCCAGACAGCATGCGACGCAGTCCTTCGCGGACTAATGCATGATCATCGGCAATAGCTACTCGAATCATCTCATACCTTTCGCTCTTCGCTCGATTGGCTCCTCTGATATAGCTAATTCATATAGGCCGCACAGGTACGCTTACCTTGACACATGTTCCCTGATTTGCACCCGACTCAATGGTAACACGTCCGTCGACCAGCTCGGCCCGTTCGCGCATACTAACCAGGCCCATACAAGTCGCGGCACTGGTGCGCAGCGGGTCGAATCCGATTCCATCGTCTCGCACCTGTAGCTCTAGATTTTCCTGGCCAAGGCTCAGAGAAACTTTGATATTCCGGCATCGTGAATGTCGTATCGCGTTGGCCAGTGCCTCCTGGGCAATGCGGTAGAGAGTCACACTGATGTCGCTGTCGAGCGGCGTCGCGTCGATCTGGATCTCGACCTGGCAGTCGATCCCCGAACGGCGACCGATATTTTGAACCAGAGTCTCCAGCGCCGAGCCAATACCGAGGTCGTCAATTGCTGGGGGACGCAAATCCATGGCCAGATTCCGTATTGTTTCCAGGGTATTATCCAGTGAAGAGCAGAGCGATTCAGCGGCTTCGCGAAGCGGGGCCGGTTCGGCCTGATTGGCCAGCCACTCGGCGTCCATGCGGTGCACGAGCAAGATCTGGCCAACCCCGTCGTGCAGTTCTCGCGATAGCTGTTGCCGCTCGGCCTCCTGCGCCTTGACCACAGCCGAGCTGAACGCCTGCTTCACCTCGGCTGCAGCGCGCAACTCTTTGTCCATGCGTTTGCGCTCGGTCACATCGCGAACGATGGTGAGCACCTCGGCGGCTCCGCTGGGCACGATGCGGGCTTCATAGGCGTGCAGTCCATCCACCGAGGGCAAATCGTACTCGAGCAGCCTGGCTTCGCGCACCTCGAGGACCTCCTGGATCATATCGAGGAACGCCTTGGCCACGTCGGGCGGCATGACGTCGGCAATTCGGGCGCCTTCTAGCTCCTTGCCGGGTACATAAGCCTGCTCTGGCGACGGAAAGTGATAATCGATATACGTACCGTCGCGACTAATCCGAAACATCAAGTCTGGCAGCGCGGCCAGAAGCGCCTGCCGGGGCAGGAGAATGTTGTTGCGCCGGCGGCGAATCAGGCCCAGTCGAGCCCACAACATCTCTGCGGTGAGCGGCTTGATGACAAAATCCTCGACAGTGTCGTTGGTGGCCACCCCGAACTCGTCGAGGTCACCGAGGTGTTCGAGGACCAGCAGAACCGACGGATTGCCCGGCTCGCAGTAATCGAGAATCGTCGTAATATCGGTGCCGCGCTCTGAAAACGATACCGACAGGATCACCGCCTCGACTTCCTCGTCGACAAGAGTCTTGACCGCGGTCTGTACGTCGCGCGCGGTGAGAATTTCGAACCCGTCGGCCCCACTCAGCCACTCGGCAAACTGCTCCACCCCCGGCGGCGAATCTAGGAGGAGCAATCTCATCCCTCAGATCGTAGCAGCGAGTGCCGCGAGAAGGAAATTACTGTGCACCTCACTGTCTCAACATCGGTTGATCTCAGTCTGATGTAGAGGCTGGAGATTTATCTCAGAAATTTTCTGATAATCGCGGCTGGCATCTGGCCCAAGCGAAACTTTCTCTGTGGTGTGAGGCCGGCCCGTCTCGATACTGGACTGAGCCCGACGTTCAGCTTCTCGCACACTGCGATCGTGCAATCGAGGGTTTCGACGCAGTCGAGGTTTTCGAACGGAAGGAGTTGAACCTGGTGCGGGCACACTGGCCCGGCAGATCGCCCGTTTCGATGTGTCCTCGATCGAGGCGGAACGGGTGGTATATGCTCGGTCCGTGTCCAACTTGAGCAGTGATGCTCCCGTGATCATCGGCATTGCTGGCGGTACAGGGTCTGGCAAAACCACCATTGCGCGGAGACTGGTCACTGCCATGGCCAGCAAGTGCCGACTTATCGAGCACGACGCGTATTATCGCGATCGCAGCCATCTGTCGTCCGAGCAGCGCAGGGCTGTGAACTACGATCATCCCGAAGCACTGGACAGCGATCTTCTGGCCTCGCACCTGGCCCGGTTGCGGGCCGGCCATGCAGTAGAAGTTCCGGTTTACGACTACGTCAACCATACCCGACGCGCGCAGACTCAGCGGGTGGAGCCGGCACCTGTGGTCATCGTGGAGGGCATATTGGTTCTTGCTGATGCGTCTTTGCGCGCCCAGTTCGACATCAAGCTCTTCGTCGACACAGATGCCGACATTCGGCTCATGCGCCGCATACAGCGCGATCTCGAACAGCGCGGGCGCACCTTTCAATCGGTCCACGATCAGTACTACGCGAGCGTCCGGCCCATGCATATCCAGTTCGTCGAACCATCCAAGCGCTGGGCCGATCTCATCATTCCCGAGGGGGGTGAAAACGACATTGCGATCGAAGTCATCCTGGGCAAGCTGGGTCGCATCGCCTCGCCAGACGAGGTATCCGCCTCGCCAGACGAGGTCTCTGCCTCTATCGATAGGTAACGGGCTGGCCCGGACCGCGGCTGACGGACGTACCGGTCGAGCATCGCGGTGCCACGCGATGCCGTGCAGTCGATGAGCGCGAGTGGGCCGATTGCATCGGCGTTCACGATCGAGAGTTCTGAGATCGAGAATTCTGTCGCGCGGGCGTGCGGTCGGGGTTACTTGTCGACAAAGCGCTTCTTGGCGCAGGCGGGATCAGCAATGCTACCGGTATCGGGTAGCATTGCGTCATGAGTGCAACACAGACCGATCACCGTAGCGACGCGACCGGGCCATTGGTCGCGGTTACCGGCGGGGCGGGTTTCATAGGCTCGCATACCGTTGATCGCCTCATAGAAGCCGGCTGCCGGGTCATCGTACTCGACGATTTCTCTACCGGTAAACGCGAAAATCTGGCCACCTGGGCCGGGGACGAAAGGGTCGAGATCCTGACAGTGAACATTGCCGATGGCATTTTTGCGGCGCTGGCGCCGGTAACAGCACGGATGGGTCCGATATCGCGCATCATTCACCTGGCTGCGCAGACCGCAGTGATCCACTCGATTGCCAACCCGCTCGACGATGTGCGGGTCAACTATGCGGGCACTGTGCAGGTATTGGAATACGCGCGCGCCAGTGGAGTCGACAAGGTCGTCTTTGCCTCGTCGGCAGCAGTCTACGGTGATGTCACCGAGTCGCCGGTAGGCGAAAATGCGCCGAAAAAACCAGTTTCTCCCTATGGCATCGACAAACTCGGATCGGAAAACTTCTTGTATTACTATTCGACCGTACATCGAGTTGCTGCGACTGCGCTGCGTTTCTTCAATGTTTACGGGCCGCGGCAAGATCCGAAAAGCCCATATTCCGGAGTTATCTCGATATTCGCCGATCGCGCGATGGCCGAAACTCCCCTGACCATTTTCGGCGACGGCGAACAGACTCGCGACTTCGTCTATGTCGGTGACGTGTCGCGAATTGTTGTCGACGCCTGTCTGTCGGACGCCGGAGACCGCGAAGCCGTCAATGTCGGCACCGGCAAGGAGACGACAATAAACGAGCTGGCTCGCACGGTCATCGAGCTTTGCGGCGCGAACTCGACGATCACCCACGCCGAGGCCCGACCCGGTGAAATCCTGCGGTCGCTGGCTGCGGTCGACCGTGCCGATACCATCTTTAACTTTCGCGCCCAGGTCCCGCTGGCCGAAGGCTTGCGCGCGACCCTCGACTGGGCGCGAGGTTGGCCGGGACTGAACAAAACCGCATGAATTTGTAGTTAAAGTAAGAGCCGGTCCAAAAACTCTCCGCGTCGCCAGAGCGCCGATCCATCACCGCCAGCGGGCTTGCTCGTCGGTCAAATACACCCATCTCCACTCCTCGCGCACCCACTGGCGGCGCGCCTCGTCGCTCTGGCTCGGTCCGAGGTTTTTGGACCGGCTCTAAGCGTTTCTTTGGCGAGGCCAGCGGCCGAGCCGGCCAGGAGTCCGGACCGCCCGACGTGGACCTCTATCCTATCCGGGACGACATCGGTACCCCCATGCCCTTGTTTACCTCTATGCCCGGTTCGCTCCTACCTGTAGTTGCATTGCGTATCGGGTATTCAACGCATCTATATAGATCGCTGATTTCCAGACCTTGTATCTATACTTATTCTATCATCCAATGAAAACGTATTTTTTTGATCATGTTTTATTTGATATTTATTCACCGAGATTTTGGGTTTGCCAAGCGACGAATCGTCGGCTACATCGATCAGGCTACCGGCCATCGCGATGTTCGACGATCAGCAGTCTTACGACGGTTTTCTCCCCCCTGGTACTTGCTTGAACAAGTACCAGATTGTCCGCAGTTTGGCGGTTGGTGGCATGGCCGAATTATATTTAGCGCGGACCACGGGAATGGACGTATTTCGCCGTCTAGTTGCCCTCAAGCGCATCCTGCCTCATTACGCGGCCAGTCCCGAATTTACCTCGATGTTTGTCGACGAGGCCCGTCTGGTGGCCCAGCTTGAGCATCCCAATATCGCTCAGGTGTTCGACATTGGCCGGGGCAGTGCGGGACTGTTTTTCACCATGGAATACGTCCACGGGCCCGATGTGTGCAGGATTTTGCAGGTCCATCAGGACATTAACCAGCGTGTCCCGCTCGAATACGCCATTGCCATTGTCGCGGCAGCTGCACGCGGGCTGCACGCTGCGCACGAAAAGCGCGACCAGGACGGCGAATCGCTGGGCATTGTCCATCGCGACGTATCGCCGGCCAATGTGCTCGTGTCTTTCGACGGTATCGTCAAGATGATCGACTTTGGCGTGGCCAAAGCCCGGATGCGCAAAACCAAAACCCGCGACGGCACGCTCAAGGGCAAAATTTCATATATGTCACCCGAGCAGTGTCGCGGTGAGCCGATCGACAGCCGCAGTGACATTTTTTCCCTCGGCATCCTGCTCTACGAACTCACCACTACGCGCAAGTTGTTCTACGGCACCAGCGATTTTGCCATTCTTAAATACATCGCGCAAAAGAACGCACCGCGGCCCTCTCTGATCCTGCCCGATTATCCCTGGGCACTCGAAGAAATCGTCATGCGTGCGCTGTCGCGTAATATCGGCAAGCGCTATCAAACCGCTCATGAGCTGGCATGTGACCTGGACGACTTTGCGCGTGCGCAGCAATGCAGTGTCAGTGCTGCCGCGGTGGGAGCATATTTGCGCCAAATGTTTCCCCATGCCTGGTCGGCCGGTCAGAGTCTGGTTCAGTGGTATGAACGGGCGCCCACCCGTGATCTGGCCGAAGGCCACAGTGAACGGGCCAGTTGCGCGGCCAGCGCTGATGCGCGCCAGCCGCGCAGCCCGGATGTCGAGACGATAGTACTGGTCCAATCGGAGAATGGGCAGTCCGGGGATTCGGACTCACAATGGGAACATAGCAGCGCATCTTCTGCTCGGAGACGCTCGTGGCTCAGTATTTACGGTACATTGTTTGCTGCTGGGGTCGTGCTTTTTGCAGCGCTCGGGCTGAGTTTCAGCGCCATGGGGCCAGGCAGTGCAGCGTCGTCGTTGAGTCGGGCGGGCCAGACCACGCCGACCACTCCAGTCTACCACCGCGCGGTTGCGCCTGCCCAGTCTGGCCCGACGTCTCGGCAAGAGCGGAGCGGCTCTTCGGCCGGGCGACAGGTGCCCGGGTGGGGCGTTTCCGCCTCGCCTGCCGGGCCGACTGCAGCTGTACCGGGGGACACTGTGCAGGGCTCGAAAGAAAGTCGGGTAGAGCGATCCGCTGCGCGGCCAGCGAACCAGCCGGACGTCGGAGCGCCCGGTTCAGCCAGCCAGCCGGATGCCGGACCGTCCGGGAAAGTGGACGTCGCGTCATCCCGCGCCGAGAAACGGGACCGCCCGCGAGCCAAGCGCCGCAAGGCCAAAAAGGCCTCGCGATCGAGTTCGACACGGAGTTACCGCAAGAAGAAAAAAAAGCCACGCAAGCGCAAAAAACGCCGGCGACGAGCGCGGTATGATTCTTCTCGGCTGCTCGATATCGACACTGCACGCTCGCGACGTCGGTAGCGGCCAGGTCTGGGCACGGAACAGGCATTGCCACAGCGATATCCGCGCTACTCATGCCCAGGGCGACCAAGTGCTCAAGCTCGTTCCGGGCGCTGCTCCTGGCCCGGCTCCATTGCTGCTCTTGCATTGTTGATTGACATCGTCAGCGGGTCTCGGTTCGCACCGGCAGGAGAGAATCGGCTGCGCTTGAGCTGACTCGTTGGATCAGACCTTTTCGACTACCGGCTCGGCCCGTGTCGCGGTTCGGTTGTGCACGGTCACCTGGTGTTCGGCGGCAAGCAGACGGTCGGCCATGCGGATGCCCATGGCTCCCAGTCCGAGAATGGCTACGCTGTGGGCATCCGATCGACACCGGGATCAGCGCGATGCGTGTTGTGGGCCTCTCTGGCCGCATACGGCAGAAATCGGCCAGCGGGGGGTTTTGTGAGCTTTACATCGGCTTGATTTTGAGTTGCAATCGGTTGATAAAGCAGGCCGGCACTGCCCTGCCCGAGGAGCGATACGGCTTGTAACGCCACGACATGAGCGCACGGCGCAAGGTTGGGATCATCCTGGCAGGGGCACTGCTCCCCAGTGTTACCGAGGTGACTCTGCCCCTGGTATCGATGCACAGATAAGCTGAGATCGGCTTGTTTTTGGCCAGGTTGCTCCATCGCTGGTCTCGGCGCGCGAGGGCGGAGCCATCCTGCTCGACGTTGCGCACGCGGATGGACGGCAAGTCGCCCGACACTTTGGTGACATCAGAGGCCGATATTTTCACCGGTTTGGGTGGCGGTTTGGGTTTGGCTTTGGGTTTGGCTTTGGCTTTGGGCTGCACCTTGATGATCGGTTCCAGTGTGGCAACCACGTTGGCGACCTCGTTGGTCGCCGGGGTGATACGCTTGCTCCACTTTTTGTATCCATCCAGCGTGAGTTCTACAGCGACCGATTTGCCGGCTGGCAGTTCGATGAGATTTTTGAGGGGAGTTTCGCCCCTGTAGTTGCCGTCGATGCTCACCTTGGCTCCGGCTGGCGTGGAAGAAAAACTCACCTTGCCCATCTTGGGCGGCTCTCGTTGCAGCTGGATGGAGATACGCTCTGTCGCACCCCCTCTGAGTTCGAATGTCCTCGCCATGGGAATATGACCGGAGGCGGTCACCTGGACCATGTGTCGCCCTTGTTTGAGTTGCAGCTTCTGCGGCGACTGCCCTGAACGCACCTTTCCGTCGATCACGATAGAGGCATCGCTCGGTTTGAAGTCGAGCACCAGGGTGCCGCTGCTCGGGCGTCGTGAACGGCTCGATACCCGTCTCACGTCTCGCTTTTTTTCTTTCGCTGCGACCTCTTTGGTCAGCGTGACGTAGACCGGCATCACGCCAGAGCTCGGGCTGAGCAAGGTGGCCTCGTGCGAGCTGTAGCCCTTTTTGGAGATCGCGATGCGGATCTCTTTACTCGGGGTGACCGGTACCAGCAGACCATCGGGGCCGATCTGTTTTTCAAATGGCTCGCCGTCGACAGTGATGGTGGCGCCGTGGGGAACTGCGTGCAGTCGCAGCGCCGCAGACGGAATCTCGGCTTTTTCGACAGCCGGGTCCTTGACAGGATCCGCGGTCTGAGCTGCCGGTTGTGGCTGCGGTGGCGTTTCCACAACCGGCGGGGTACTTCTTCGTAGCGTGACGAAGGACGCCGCTGCTGCGCCCACGAGCAACGCACTCAGGGTAAAGCTGGCAAGCACGACCAGACTTCGCCGCCGCTTGGGCGGTAGCGGCACATTGATCCCCTGAATAAACGGGCTGCTACCAGTCGGTGCGTAGGGAAAAGGCTGGGAAGTCGTATGAGCCGACGCGGTATCGGGGCTGGCGGCCCCGGGTAGTAGGGAACCCGTTGTCGCGCGGCGGAGTGGCGGAGAGCTGCCCGAGCGGTAGGTGGCGCTATCCGTGGCTGACGGCACGAAGAGAGGTAGCGACGCACTGTCGGCGGGCAGCGCTTTTCGTCGCGCGTCCTCGGTTACCTGACGCTCGACAGCGAGCCGCATGGCATGTCGCTCGGCCAGGATGGTGGTCAGCCATTGTCCGATCGCGCGATCCGAGCTGTCGCCGAAGGCGTGGAGTAGTGCTTCCAGATCGTTGCGCAGATGCGCCGCTGTGGGAGTGCGAGTGTTGGGATCTCGATCGAGAAGCCGCAGAACGATCTCGTCGAGCTGCAGTGGCACGTTGGGATTGTAGATGCTCGGCGGCGGGATCGGGCGCTCCATGATGTTGCGCACGATCGCAGCCTCGGACGGACCGACGAACAGTTTGCGCGAGGTCAACATTTCGTGGAGTACGGTCCCGAGAGAGAAGAGATCGGAGCGCTCGTCCAGTTGTTGGCTGTTGACCTGTTCCGGCGAACAATAAAGGAGGTTGCCCTGGATGTGGCCCGGCAGAGTTTTGGACGGTACTTTGGCGAGGCCGAAATCGACCACCTTGGTGTAGCCGCCGTAGGTCACCATGATATTCGAGGGCGATATATCGCCGTGGACGATGGAGCGCACGTTGCCTTCGGCGTCGGTGGCAGAGTGAGCGCAATGCAGAGCATCGGCGGTAGCGACGGCGATCTGGCATATGAGTGGCACGGGAAGGCGACGCTCGAATTGTGCGACCGAGTCGAGAATGCATCGCAGATCCTCGCCCGAGACATATTCCATCACGATGGCAAACTGATCGTGCTCGCGTATGACGTCGTAAATCTCGACAATGTTCGGATGCTTTAGCGATGCTGCGAGCCGGGCCTCCGCGAGGAACATGCTGACAAAACGTTCATCCCCGTGGAACTGAGACAGGATTCGCTTTATCACTACAAGTTTCTCGAAGCCACCTGGACCCTGCTGGCAGGCCAGCAGCACTTCGGCCATCCCACCTGAGCCAATGCGGCGCGCAACCTGGTATACCGGCATAGGTTGTTATCGTACCCCAAGTCGGACGAACTCGGACCAAAAAGGGATTTAGCCGTTAGTTTTAGCAACGCCGTCCAGTGTTCTACCCTACAGGTAAAATGACCTATAAAGCCCCCCCTTTGTGGCTCACCCGACCCACCAGTGGGGGAACGGTGTTACGGTTTGTGTCTGTGAAACCCGGGGGCGCTTGAGGGGGTCCTCGTGCCCGGTTGCCGGCCATCGTGGCGATGGAAATCACTCGTCAGACTACCGGAAAGTGAGGGTGCAGGAGTCCGGCCAGGGTGGATAATGAAAAATCCAAAAGTCCGGCCCCAGGTTGATAACGGGCCCCGCAAAGTTCGGCGCCATAGCTCGACTCCAGGGTTCGGCCCGGTTGATACCGAAAAGCCTGCCAAAGTTCGGTCCCGGGTCGATAGACGAGAGATCGAGATGGAAT
This sequence comes from Pseudomonadota bacterium, assembly GCA_022360315.1. GTDB lineage: Bacteria > Myxococcota_A > Polyangia > Haliangiales > Haliangiaceae > JAKSDA01. The sequence continues at coordinate 44,346 of JAKSDA010000060.1, read as the reverse complement.
CTGTATGCAGAGCTTCGCCGTATTGACACAAAGGCAGTTAGGCTGGAGCTCAGAAGCCATTTTTGACTGCCCCGATGGCCGCTATCGCGCCGGTTTGCGGTCCATCGTGGAGATGGCATTCTGTGCCGAGACTACCGAGATGTGAGGGCGGGGAGAAAGACGAAGTCGTCGTCGTGCAGGTCGCCGAGGTCGACGTCGATCAGCATGATGCTGTTGGCGGCGTCCGGTCGAATGAATGTGTGGGGCCCAGATTGCTCGGAATCGGCCAGAATTTGGGCGAGATTGCGGTAGCCGAGTCCGCGCACGTCGAGCACGTCCTCACTGCCCGGACCGGCCGCAAAGCCAGCTATGCGATCTCTGCCCGGAGCGGGCAAAAAGATGAAGGTATCGTCGCCCGGGCCACCCAAAAAGACATCGTTGCCGCCGCCGCCGTTGAGGGTGTCGTCGCCGGCCGCCGAGATAAAGATATTGGCGCTGCCGTTGCCAATGCACGCGTCGGCAAACTCAGAGCCGCGCACGTTCTCGATGCCGATAAAGGTGTCGCCCTCTGCGTCGCCGCCAATGCCCGGACCCGAGGATGATAGATCGACCACAATGCCGGTGGGAGAATTGCTGTAGATGGCGTAATCGACCCCGTCGCCGCCGTCGAGTACATCGGCACCGCCACCGCCGAGCAAGAAGTCGTCACCTTGCCGACCCTCGCAAACATCGTCGCCCAGGGCGGAAAAGAACGTGTTGGATCCGGCATCACCGCGCAGGATATCGGCAAGATCCGAGCCGCGCAGGTTCTCGATCGAGGTAAACGTGTCGCCGGCTGCCTCGCCACTGCTGCCGCCATTGACCAGGTCGGCCGTGACGCCGATTTCGGCCAGCTGGTAGCTCGACCAGTCCTCGCCGTCTCCACCGTCCATCGCATCGGCGCCAGGACCACCGTAGAAGACGTTCTGGCCGGCTGTCCCGATGAATGTGTCATCGCCGTCACCGCCCACTGCGTCCTCCATGCTGACCAGCGTGTCGGCTTCACCGATCGCTGGCGCACTCGCCGTGCCACTGGCCAGGTCGATGGTGAAATCCTCCTGGCGACCGGTGTAGTTGAGCTCGTCGGTGCCGCCGGCACCGTCGATGAAGTCGTTGCCCTCGCGGCCGGACAAGGTGTTGTTGCTGTCGGTACCGATGATGGTGTCGTTGCCCTGCGCACCGATGGCATGCTCGATGCTGATCATGGTGTCGGTTTCGCCGTTGGCCGCAACCGCCATGCCGGTGACCAGATCGATCGTCCAGTCCTGTGTACTCTGGCTGAACGATGCGGTGTCGTTGCCGTCTGCGCCGTCGAGGATGTCGTTGCCAGCAGGTCCGCCGTTGAGAATGTTGTCCACGCTGTTGCCGATGAGAACGTCGTCGAAATCCGACCCGGTGACCTGCTCGATGCTGGAGATGGTGTCGCCGTCAGCATGGCCGCCAGAAACCGTCTCGGCGGCCAGATCGACCGTCACGCCGCTGGGCGATCCGTTGTACGAAATGGCGTCAATGCCATTGCCGCCGTCGAGAACATCGGCGCCAGCGCCGCCGAGCATGGAATCGTCGCCGTCGCCACAGATCATGGAGTCATTGCCACTGGCTCCGATAAACATGTTGTGATTGCTGTCGCCGGTGAAACTGTCGTCGAAGTCGGTGCCGCGCACGTTCTCGATGCCGACCAGGCTGTCGCCGTCGGCCTCGCCGCCGCTGATCGATGAGGCAGCAAGATCCACGGTCAGACTGGCCGAGGAGTTGCTGTAGACGACAAAGTCAAAGCCGTCGCCGCCGTCGAGGGCATCGCCGCCGGCGCCGCCGACCAGAACATCGTCGCCACCGCGTCCGGCCAGGGTATCGACTCCGCCACCGCCCAATAGCTGATTGTTGTTTCCATCGCCGCGCAGTGTGTCGTCCAGGTTGGTGCCGCGGACGATTTCTATACTCACATAGCTGTCGCCCAACGCGTGTCCACCGCTGCCACCATTGACCAGGTCGGCCACCACCGCTGTCGGCGAACTGCCGTAGGACGCCGTGTCGACGCCGTCTCCGCCGTCGAGCAAGTCGGCACCGTCTCCTCCGTCGAGAACATCTCGGTCGCCGCCGCCATGGAGCGAATCGTCGCCCACAGCGCCGAGCAGGGTATTTCGCGCCGCATCGCCGGTCAGCGAGTCGTCGAAATTCGAGCCGCGGACGATCTCGATACTGAGGTAGGTATCGCCAGCTGCCTCGCCAGCGCTGCCGCCGCTCACCAGGTCGACCACTACACCAGCGGGCGCACTGGCGTACGACGCGGTGTCAGCATCATCGCCGCCGTCCAGGACATCTGCGCCGTCGCCGCCGTCGAGTACGTCCCGGCCACCACCACCCGATAGCGAGTCGTTGGCCCCGGCTCCAAACAGGGTATTTCGTCCGGCATCGCCGGTGATGGTGTCGTCAAAATCCGACCCGCGCACATTTTCGATGCTGACCAGAGTGTCACCCTCGGCGTGATTGCCCGTGCCCGTGCCAGCCGCCAGGCTCACGCTCACGCCGCCTGTTCCACCCGCGTACGAGGCCAGGTCGACCCCGTCGCCACCGTCGAGAAGGTCGGCCCCAGCAGCACCGAGAAGGGTGTCGTTGCCGGCCAATCCCTCGAGGGTATCGTCCTCCTCGGTGCCGATCAGCGTGTCGTTTCCGGGGGTCCCGGTCAAGACCTGAGAGAGGCCCACATCGCCGGCGAGCGCACTGCGCTCAGCCGACGGCGACTGTGCGATCGGAGTCACTGCCGGGTCGACGACCGCTGTGGTCGCCCTGCGCCGGGCGTGGCTGCGAGCCAGATCTTCGATCGCTTGCAGGCGCTGTTGCGCCGACATTCCAGCAGCTTCCGTGCGGAGCAGAACATCGGCGTCTCCGCCGTTGAGCTGCAGCAACTCGCCGCTCTTCGATACAACCAGCACAGGCGACTTGCCATCGAGATCCGCGACACTGTTCACGTCGCGGCCGAGCGGCGAGCCGTCCCCGCTGATCAACCAGCCGGTGCGGCCGTCTGGCAACGGTATCTCTTTTACCGAAGCAAGTTGCGCCGTACTCTCACCGCTTCCAGAGCAGGCGAGGCCCAACAAGGCCAATGCCACTGTGACCGCGGCGACTCGGCCCGCCGTCCCGTAGGTACTCGGAAGCCAGGCTATCGCTGCGTCCACCCGTTGGATACGCACACGTTTTGACATTAAATATTCCCTTGTTTTGTAGGATGTAATACAGGCGTTGCTTTGCTGTATATGATTCTGGATGGTCGGATTCAAGTGATTAGTCGTGTCCTTTGCAAAATTCGTTCAACTGCGAGATTCGCTCAATTGCAGGATCCGTTCACTCGGTCGGACGTCCCCGCCGTCCCGCTCGGTCCGAGGTTTTGGATCGGCTCTAAACGGAAAACGCATAAAACAGAAACACATTGGTTTGGATCAAACGAGGTGTGTCTGTTGCGAGGCCAACAGCCGAGTCGGCCGGGACTCCGGCCGCGCGAGGGCTTTGCCCCAAAACGACAGCCCCGGCACCAAGCGGTCGGGCCGCGCATGGTCGCACAGGGTTTTTTCCAGCGTGACCGCGGGTAAGTTGGCACGATGACCCGGCCGTGATGGCGAACACAGCGAGTATCGTCGACATCGGTTCGCGGCGATCGTATCGACCCCCTGATGCGCGTCCGACGCATCGGATAGTCCTCGCCGACAGGATAAAGTGGGCGAACTCCGTGTAACCGGTATACTACGGGTACACTATCAGACCAGTTAGCTGACTTGTTGCCGGGGAACGTTGCATGAACGCCACCATCCGCTGGGGACCACCGGTTGTTGCCCTTGCCCTCGCCCTTGCCGCGTGTATCGATCGCGAGCTTGCCGCTCCCAAGGCCGAACCCGAGAAAGAGGAACAGGTCCGCTTTCCGGTCGAGCTCAACCGCAATGTCGATATTCTGTTCGTGATCGACGACTCGCTGTCGATGGAAAAGGAGCAGAGCGAGCTGACCAATCATTTTCACCAGATGATCGCAGCGCTCGAGAGTCTGGAAGACGGTCTGCCCAACATTCACCTGGGCGTAATTTCGACCGACCTCGGGGCCGGACCGCACGGCCAGGGATGCACGGCCATCGGCAAACGCGGCCTGCTTCAGAGCGGGCCGCGTATCCCGGGGTGTACGCCGCCTGATGGCCATTTCATCTCCGACGTCGAACTCTCCGACGGAAGCCGAGAGCGCAACTACTCGGGCAGCCTGGCCGACACCTTTGCGTGCATAGCCAAGCTCGGCACGAACGGATGTGGCTTCGAGCAACCGCTCCAGGCCATGCGGCTCGCGCTCGACGGAACGCTGTCCTGGAACGACGGATTCTTGCGCGACGACGCCCTTCTCGCCGTGATCTTCTTGGGCGACGAGGACGACTGCTCGGCGTCGGACATTTCTCTTTTCGATGAAGACGATGCCAGCATAGGCCCGGCCGGATCATTTCGCTGTTTTGCGCACGGAGTCACATGCGCCGGGGCCAGCGACCCGGGTCAACCTGGCCCGAGGGCTGGCTGCGTTGCCCGCAGCGATTCGCCGTATCTGTACGATGTGGCCGAGTTTGTTCAGTTCCTGAGCAGTCTCAAGACAGTTCCCAAGAGTCAGATCCTGGTCGCGGGACTCATCGCCGAAACCGAGCCGGTCGAGGTCGTTCTCGAATCCAGCTCGCAGGGCCAGGACAAACCGGTCCTCGCACCCACCTGCAGCCTCGGTCCCGATGACGAGGTCGGAGCCGCTCCGCCAATTCGCCTGCAGGCGTTTCTCGAAGCATTTCCACTTCACCGCACCGAGCGGATCTGCAACGAGGATCTATCGCCGGCCGTGGCGGCCATCGGCGAGTTCATCAAGAACGGACTCAACGCGCGATGCATCCGCAATCCCCTCTTCGATATCGAGCCGGCGACACCGGGTGTCCAGCCGGTATGCGTGGTCGAGGAAATTCGGCTGCCAAATACAACCGATGAACAGCGCAGCCTCATACCCGTTTGCGACAACAACGACGACCCGCAGAGCTCATCCGCGCTGCCGTGCTTTCGCATCGAAGAGGACAGCCGGTGCCAGGGCACACCCGAAATGCTCGCCGTATCCGTATATTATCCCAACAGCGACGTGCGCGATCCCACCACGGTGATCGATGGTCGCTGTATAGGGCAGTAAAACGGCAGGTACTGACGAATCTTATCTCTTCACTGGTGCTGGGACAAAGTACAACCGACCGCGGCAATGGCCGCCGGGAGTTTTTCCACTACCGCGGTCGGCTGATTTTTGGACAAGGAGAGTAGTAGTCAGCCAGTTATCAGTTAAAACGTTCGCGGGTTGTAATAACCCCTGATGGCGAGCGGGCCGCCGGGTCTCCGGGAAGGCTCGACGAAGCGGCCGTGCGAGCGGCATTGCGGCCAGCCGGACATCGAGTGAAGCGACCTGTGCAGATGCCGAATCGCGCGGGTGCCCCGGTGTGAAATGCAAAGCGGAGCCGCCGGGCGCCCGAGATCGATCGGTGTGGATGCACTCGCCGAACAGGTGCTGCACCGTTTCGGCGCAATACTGTGAGATGGATGTCTGGACCACCGAGAGCGAATCGAGTTACAGATGTCGATTATATGGATTCGCGGTGAGTGCATTCGAAAACAACGTGTTGGCGCGTCCAGCGGTGGTTATTCGGCTAGTTGGCCGTTCGCCGTCACGCTCGATAGCTAGAGCAAACTGCTTGCCAGTTTTCGGACCGACAGCAACTACCTGAAAACGCGTGAATCTGCCATTGCTTTCCCGTCTCTGCTTGGGGACAGGTTCCCCCGACAGCGGAGGCGAGTCTCCAGCCATGGTCGTCCCACCAAGGCCGATCGCCATTGTCTATCGAGAAGGTCCGATTTCTTGAAATGAGCCCTCTTATCTGTATCGTCCCCGACACAGGCCCATCGCCGCCCGGCAGGTCGACCAATGGTCCCGTCGAGCGACTCTCGACCACGTTCGACCACTTTGTAGTTGTTCTTTAATTATTTGAAATTATTTCATTTTATCTGCAAACTGGGGTTGCATTGGACCGGTGAGCGAGTTTGTGCGACCCGACGGCCGAAGGTGCCGGCAAAGAACGCGACGCGGAGTTCATGCGGACTGGGCCGGCCGGGGGTCCGGCTATTCGATCAGGGGATGACACGGGGCCCGCTCGGCCTTTTCTCGCCTCACCGGACGCGAGAAGATGTCGGAGCCTGAATTGTTATCGAGATCGGAGTCACGATGAGCCGCGCCTATCAAATCACAGTGTCTGAATCGGTCCGCCGGCATGTACGCGTATCCGACGGTGTCCGCACCCATATCGAGCTTCTCGATGTACTGGCGGCCGAAGCCATGCGCGAGCTTCTGGCCACGGAGCTTTTGGGGCGGGGATTCCAGCTCGACGGTAACGATATGGTGAGAGTCGAGGATGACGGTGTCGAGATCCGTATCGGCGTGGCGGGACAGGATGCAGGCCAGGTCTCGGTGCGTCTGGCCCGGGAAAAGGAGGTCGATATCGAGGTCAAGCGGTCGCAGCGGGCCTACGAAGAAACCGAAAAGCAGACCCGTGCGGTACTAAAAAGACAGGTTGCGCGCGCGGTCAGGCGAAAAGCCAGCGACGAGGAAGAGCGACTGAGCGCCGAGGTTACCGAAACGCTCGAACGCAAGTTGCGCGATCTCCGCACCGAACTCGATCGGATCGGCAACCGCGTCACGGCCGAAGCACTCAAGGTTCGTGCCGGTCAGCTCGGCGAGATCCGCGAGATCCGCGAGGACCCGGAAACCGGCTCGCTCACGATCAAGGTACGGGTATGAGCATCGTGATTGCGGAAGAGCGGCTGCCTCGCGAGCTGACTCCGTTCGAGGCAGTCGAGGCGGCGTATCCCGGTGAACTATCGCGCACGCGCGAGGCGCTGCGCCGTACCCTGCCAGTTCTGGTCGAATGCGACAAGGAGCTCTCTCCGTATTTTTACCGGTGCCTGCGCGACCGCTTGCGGCGCGATTCGCTGCGCTGCGTATATCTCGACGGCCGGCCCGATCCCAACGCGCCGCCGATGTCGACCCCGGTGGGACTGATCGGCACCATGATCGCCCAGTTGCGAGACGCGGTGCGCGGAGCGGTCGAGCAGCGTATCGTGGTCTTGCCCCATCTGGACCTCTTGACCACCTCGAGTGGTGGGCTGACCGGCGAGGCGCGCGAGGTCATCTCGCTGCTTTACGAAAACCCGCAGATCTTGTGGCTGGGGTTCAAAGATCCCACGTTCATGGTGCCGCGGGTGATCGAGAATCTGTTTCCCCATCGCGAGAGCATCCTGGGCGTCGGACGGGATCGACTGGCCCACCTGGTTCTCCAGCGCGAGAGCCGAAAGTTCGGCCGTGGGCTCAATCCGTATCGGCTCTACAAATACATCTCGGGGCTCAATGCAGTGAGGCTGCGCCGGCTGCTCTCGAGTGTGACCGGCGAGGATTACCCGATCGATGCCGAGCCGGCCCTGGCCCAGCTGCGCACGGCCACTCTGAGCGGCGATCTCAGCCTGCCCGACCTCGATCTGCACCGAGACATCGGCGGCTACGACAAGGTCAAGGAGCGCCTGCAGGCCGAGATCCTCGACATCTTGACGACCAAAGAAACCCTCGACGACGATGGCGAGGTCGCTCGCATCGAAGCTCTGATCCCGCGTGGCATGATCTTCTGGGGGCCGCCGGGAACCGGCAAAACGCTCTTTGCCAAGGCCATGGCCACGGCGCTGGGCGCTGCGGTCACCGTGGTGAGTGGCCCCGAACTCAAGAGTCGCTGGGTCGGCGAGTCGGAGGAACGCATTCGCAACATTTTTGTGCGCGCGCGGGAAAGTGCGCCGGCAGTGATCGTGTTCGACGAGCTCGATTCGTTTGCGTCGGCACGTGGAACCTATACCGGTTCGGGGGTGGAGCACTCGATGGTCAATCAGCTGCTCACCGAGATGGACGGCTTTCGCAAGGACGAGCTGGTATTCGTGGTCGGCACGACCAATTTTGTCGAGTCGCTCGATCCAGCCCTGCTCCGGCCCGGTCGATTCGAGTTTCACCTCGACATCCCCTATCCCGACGCCAATGACCGGCGGGCCATCTTCGAGATCTACGACCGCAAGCTGGGCCTCGGCATGTCCGAGCGCGCGCTGGACTATGCGGTGCGCCGCACGGCAGATCCGGTGGAGGGGACGGGCACGCGCTACACCGGCGATCATATCCAGGCCTTGTGCCGGGCCGCGGCGCGGCGCAAGTGGCGCGAGAGCAAAACCGGTCCCACCGAGATCGCCGACATCGAAGATGTGCTCACCCGCTACCTCGATCGACCCGAGCTGACTGCGGAGGAAGAGAGAGTGGTAGCCACCCACGAGGCCGGTCACGCAGTGTGCGCCCTGGGCTGCGAGCACGCGCCGCCCATCGATCGCATCTCGATCCGCGGCGATATCGGCGGGACCCTGGGCTTTGTGCGCTATGCCGACCCCGCCCATCGCTACGTGGTCACCCGTGCCCAGCTGCTCGACTCGATCTGCGTCTTGTTTGGTGGACGCGAGGCCGAAGAATTGCTGCTCGACGATCTGTCGATCGGCTCGTCTGACGATCTCGACCGCGCCACGGGTATCGCCCGGGCCCTGATCGAGCAGTACGGAATGGGTGGCGATGAGGTGGGTGCGTTCCGATACAGGAGCGACCGCGCCGGTGATGTCGACCCGATGATCTCCGAATCCACGCGCGAGGCCATCGAACGCAACGTGCGCCGGATTCTGGACGAGCAGCAGGCACGAGCGCGGGCGATCTTGTCCGAAAATCGCCCGGTAGTCGTCGCCCTGCGCGATCTACTCGTCCAACGCAAAGCCCTCGACCGCGAGGCATTGTCACATTTGTTGCGCGAGCAAAGCGACTCCCTAGGCAAAATTAAGGACAAAGTCCATGGCTGAGTTGACTATCCGTCTGGTCGTCGACCCCGAGACCGGCAAAAAGAATGTGATGATCGCCTATGAGAGCGATTCCGATGCATTGCCCATGGAACACGAAGAGGAACACCGCCAGCTGGTCGATCGCCTCATCGAAGGCGGTGCACTGTCGGCGGCAGAACTGGGCACGATCGTGGTAGAACGCGAAAGCGAGGGCAGCCAGGCCTCCGAGCTGCCCGAAAGCGAACAGGGCGGGGAACGAGAGCCTGTGCTCCGCGAACGATGACATGGCCTCTGCCCTGATCTTCTCCAGCGAGGAAGCGCTTCTCGCTGCCTTGACCTCGAACATGCTGCCCGCCGACGTGCGGGCCCGGCCGGTGTATTATCGCCGCGCCGAAAATGGGGCCATATGGGTTTGTCCAGACCGGCCCATCGGTACCGGGCTGGCCCAACAATTGCGCCGCGTCGGAGTCACGACCAAACGCAGAGTCCAGACAGACGAGTTCAGCAGGGCTCGCTTCTGGCCGCAGATCATCCCTCCGCGGCCGATCGAACCGCCGGCACGCCTCTTGGTTGGCTCGGCTACTCGTTCACCAGCCAGGTCGTCAATTGCATCGCGAGTTTCATTGTCGATCTCGTCGATAGACGTCTACGCCGAGCGCACCGTGCTCTTCGCGATCGAGAGCGCGAGCCCGAATGGTCGCGATGGCGGCCGGGTCGCAGTGAAGGGCGCTTCCGGCCGGGATGTGTCGGGCTCGCTGCTCGATCTCTCGGCCGAGCTTCTGCGTCTGGGCTGCGATCGCTGCTCCTATCAGCTCTTCGGCGTTGCCGATGGACCGCCAGGCGATGCGACGGCCAGTGCGAATCGCGCCGGGCCTGCCGATGGCCCGGCCGAGCTGGCCCTTTTGCGCGCGTTTTCGCCACCGTATTACACCGTGGCCAGGGCCGGTGATCGCGACTCTCCCTACCGGGCATTTGCACCGGTGGCAAGTGGACAGACGCGCCGGTGGATCGAACTCGGCTACAGCCATCCGATGGCCAGCTCATTCGAGCCGCCAGCTGGACATATTGGCCTGATTACAGGCGACGGCCGCTGGCTCGACGTCGCCGACGGCCCCTGGCACGACATGTTCGACTTTGTCGAGGTCGCCATGCCCGAGGAGCCTGCCAACCTGGTGCCGATCCGTCCCCAGCGCAAGCTCACAGTAACCCTGACGCTGGCCGCTGCGAGCAGAACCGAGCTGCCCAGTCTGTGGGTCCTTTACAGCGGGTACAGGCGTGCGGGCGATAATCCGATCGACCCGATCGGCCAGATGGACACCCTGGTTCACACATTGCCCAACGACGTCATCAACCGGCTTCTGTTCACCGTGCTCGACCGTCCCGGCCAGGACCAGAACAGCCCGATCGTGGTGTTGCGCGCGCGGCACGGCCGTTCCGGGCCACCGACCATCGACGTCGAGGGCATCGCCATGGTTCCCTTCATGGGGATGGCCAATCTGTACGTGCCCCACGATGCCATTGTGGAGCCGCCTCTGCGCCGCGATATGTTGCGCGAACTGCTCGCCCCCGACGATGTCCGCCTGTACTGGCTGTCGCCGCTTGCACCCGCCAGCGGCAGGGATAACGAGACCACGGCGACCAGCCAGACCGGGCCAGATCGGACTTTGCAGCCGAGCGGGCGGCGTTTTCGGGTCGACAGTGCGCCAGATCGGGCGTTTTCTCCGCTGTCCGATTGGGTCGAGTACCTGGTCCACAAAAACGCCGAGGAGCTGTCGCCGTGGGTGCGCTCGGTGACCTTCGAATTCGAGTCGTTTCAGTCGGTCGGCATGGAATGGGACGCCGACCCGGATGCCCTTTTAAGTCAGCGCAGGGGGAGGCGCGATCGCCGGCGCGAACGGTCGCGCAGCCAGCCGGGGCCGGGCGAGCAACCATCGAGTTCGCCAGCCCGCGAGCGCCGGGATACCCCGATACCCATCGAGCTTCCGGCCGATCGACTCGATGGGCCGGGCGAGCCAGAAAGTCACCCGTACAGCCCGTCGGCGGCCGAGCTCGCACTGGCCGAACTCGAGCGGGCATTTCTCGACTCCGATGGGCCGGCCGACCACCCCTCGCGTACCGATATGTGGCTGACCATGGCGCGTCTGCTCGGCCAGCTCGACCGCCGTCGCGACGCGTCGCTGTGCTTCGTGCGCGCTCTTTGGGAGCTGCCGGTTGCTGCCGCCGCCTCTGTTGCCGCCGAGTGGTGGTCGTTCGAGGCCACGGCCATGCAATCAAACGTCGCCCCCGGCGAACTGGCGTGGCTGGCCCTGTCCGACTCGCCGCCGCCCACCACCGACTACCTGCGCGCGATTGCCGTGCACTGGATCGCGGTATGGCTGGCCGGTGCCGAACTCGGTGCCATTCCGGATGCCGCGCATTCTCTGCCGGGACGCCCGGTCGATCGCGGGCCCGCGACGCACGCTGTTCAGCAGTGGTTTGACGCCAACGACGCCCCCCTCGATGTCCGCACCTCGTGGCTGTTGCGCTGTGCTCTGGCCGCCCAGGTGGGCGGCGATCCGCTCGGACTGGCCCGCACCCGCGACCGCATCCTGCGCAGTTTGCGCGGCGGGTTGTCGCTCGAGCGCGATGTGCCGACGTTTTTGCGTTTCTTGCGCAGCGACGGCGGTACCGGTATCGGCGACTCGGTGGCCGTGGCTCCGCTGGTCGATCGCCTCGAATCGCTTTTGCCGCTCTTTGACTCCACGCTGCACGAACGCTCTCCTGTCGAGGCGCCGCTCCGGGTCACCCGCGCCTATGTGCAACTGGTCATGGCCTACGGCCTGGCCCGGCTCGGTCAGGGCGAACGGGCGCGCCGAATGCGCGAGGAAGCGGCTCTTCAGCTCGATATCTCCGACCGCATTCACGCGTTTCTCGCCGCGGCCTACGCGGCGCGAATCGATCAGGCGCTCGAGGGCTTGCCCCCGGAGACGCCGCTTCCCCCCGAACTGGCGGCGACGCTCAACGAACTGAATGCAACCGAGCGCTACAAGGTGGATCGGCTGCGCCAGTTGACCACGATTCTCGAACCCCAGGAGCGGCTCGATTCGATCGACGCCTTTCTGAACCGACGCGAAGGAGAGAATGACATGCGCGGTCCCGAGTTTACCGCGCTGCGCGGTATGACCGATGCGGCCGGACTGAGCCGGGCCATCGACGAACTTCTCGACAGAGCCATGGATCCGGTCTCGTCGGCCGAAGATCGGCAACGCCTGTGCGACGGCATCATGGACTTCTTGCCCATGTTGCCCGATTCCCAGGCCTTGCCGGTTCTGCGCGCGATCGTCGATGGTGCGGCGGAAGGGCTGCCGCCGCTCGCCTGCATTCAGATCTTCGAAGAGGCGCTCATGATCGCGGGCTATTTTGGCTGGGAGAGTCTGGCCGACGAACTCGCCCAGGCCATCGCCGGCCTGGTCGGTGATCTCCCGGCCGAGGAGGTGGGCAAACTGGCCGAGGAATTCGGTCGATGCCTGCGCAGTTTGCGCCGGGTTGGCCTGCGCGACCGCGCGGCCCGATTGATCGACGTGTTGCGAGTCATGCTGACCGGCGACGATCTGAACACGGTCACCGCCCGGGTTCACCTGGCTGCCGGACTGGCCTATCTGGGCGATTTCGAGCAGGCACAACCCATGCTCCGCAGCGCTCAGAGCGCGCTGCAGGACATGGAGTACTCCCTGGAAGGGGTTCCCGATCTGGTTCATGCGCTGGCCACCGGCTGGAGTCTTTGCCCGCAGGAGCACGCATTTGCTGGACTGGAGCATCTGGCCTCCGAGCTCGGGCGAGTGAAGGACAAGTTTTCTACCAACTCCCATTTCTCCCTGTCGACCATTGCCTTCATGGAGGCATTGGTTCTCGGCTATGCGCGCAGCGATCTCGCCCTCGGCGAGCTGGGACGGCGTTGGCTCGACGAGGACGAATATCTGGTTCGACGGCGTATTCACCGCGATATCGGAGTATCGTCATGAGCAAACTGCGACCGCAGGCGCCCACACCGCCGACTTCTACTCCACCGATGTCACGGGATAACGAGCTTTCCTTCGAAGAACTGGCCGAGCGGGCGCAAGATCTGCGCGCCCGCATCAATCGCTTTCGCGAGTCACTGGGCCGGTTTTTTGTCGCCAAGCAGAATCTCATCGACCTCATGACCATCTGCGCAGTGGCCCAGGAGCCGCTGCTCCTGGTCGGACCACCCGGCACGGCCAAGAGCGACCTCGTGCTCAAATTCAAAGACGCTCTGGGTCTGACCGAAGACCAGTATTTTGAGTACATGCTCACCCGGTTTACCGAGCCGTCCGAGATCCTGGGGCCGATCGATATCAACCTCTTGCGGCAGGGTCGCTACGTGCGCCGCGAGCGCGGCAAACTGCCCACTGCCGAACTGGTTTTTCTCGACGAGATCTTCAAGTCCAATTCGGCCATCCTGAACACACTCCTCACCATCATCAACGAGCGCAAGTTCTACCAGGACGGCTTGCCCCACCCGGTTGCGCTCAAGATCCTCTTCGCCGCTACCAACGAAATTCCCGAGCACAGCGAACTGGCCGCACTCAAAGATCGCTTTTGCCTCAAAGCGGCTTGCCGATCGGTGCAAAACGATCATTTTTTCGAGTTGCTCGACGTCGGATTGGACAGCCATACCCAGCGCGACCTCAATCAGGCCCCGTGGGTCGAGGGCCACGCATCACTCGACGACTTTCTGCACGCCCACCGCTATCTCACCATGCTCATCGGCCGGCGTCACAGACAGCCGGGCGGCGGCGAGCTGCGCGATCGCGACCTGTTCTTTCGCCGCGAGCTGCTCGGCGAGCTGCGCCGTCTCATCAAGACGCTAGTCCGCGAGGACGGGGTGTTTATCAGCGACCGCAAGATCATCAAGCTCTATCGTCTGATCCGCACCCGCGCCTGGATCGTTCATGGCGGCGCGGTCGAGCGCGAAGACCTGGTTCTCCTGTCGTACCTGGGCGAGACCGTCGAGGAAGTCGACCTCCTGGAAGCGAAAGTGGCAGTGATTCTGGGCCTGTCATGAGCGACTATCGCGAATTGCGCGATCGCGACGAGGCCGAGGCATGGTTGGCCGCAGGGCTGTGTCTGGCCCGTCTGGCCCGGGCCAGCGCCGATGAATTCGTGCGCATCTCGCCATGGCTGCTCGGCGCTCTATCCGAGGCCGGAGCCATCCCACCGGCCGGAGTCATCGCCGACATCGGCCATCTCTTGACCGGGCGCTCGCTCGGTTCGGCCCGGCCATTACCGGCCGTACATCCAACCCTGCGCGACGCGGTGAGTGGATATGAGGACCACGTACTCGGCCGGCTCGAAGCCGATCCGCGTTTTGATGCGGTCGCCGACGCCGTCGCCCGCCTTCCCGTCGAGCGGCGAGACGCCGCCATAGCCCTGTTTTGCGTCCATCTCTTGAGTCGCATCAGCTACGATGCCGGTGTGGCGATCGGCCCTGGCGTGGCCCGCAGCGTGTTGCATATGCCAGTCGAAGAACTGGTGAGTATGGGCCATGCTGCCACCACCGAAGCCGATGTCGTGTTCGACGTCCTGGTTGCGGGATACCTGGGATTGATCACCGGATCGCGCCGCATGGGCACGCTGATCAGCGAGCCCGAAGTGTTTTTGATCGAAAACTTCGAGGCCCTCGGCGAACTGACCCATCGGTTGGCCATCGAGCAGATGATCGAAGTCGCCGACGCCCTGTCGGCGTCGTTGCCGCGGCGGCTCAAGCCGCACCACCGGACCGACCACGGCCGCATCCCGACTCCACTGGCCGCCGAGGACAACTATCCGACCGGCGGCTTCTCATCGCTATCGACATCCGGCAGCATGGAGAATCTGGTCGTCTCCGAGCTCATCTACATGGAACAAGAAGAGCGAGGCGACATCGATCTCTTTGACCTTCGCTACGCCGAAGGCGAGCTTTTGTACTACACCCGCGACGAGAGCGTATTTGTCCGCAATCGCCGGATCACCGTATTCGCGTTTATGCCTGACCTCGACCAGGTCAGATTCAAAGATACCAGCCTCAGATGGCAGCGCCTGGTCATGGCGCTCGGAGTGATGGCATGCAGTATTGGCCGGCTGGTCGAGTGGCTCGAGGGCGAGGGGCTATTTTTTCGCGCCGCGTTCATCCGGACCTCCCGGCGTGAACTGCAAAGCGGAGTTCACGCCGGGCCAGACGACCGGGCTGCCGGTGCGAACTCGCCCGATCACCTGCCACAGCATGGGCCGAGGAGGGGACGGGGCGGCGATTCGAGTGAACTCGCCCTGTCCGGCGAGCGGGCTTTGTGCGGAGTCCTTTTGCGCGAGTGGATCGGACGAGAAATGGCCGAGGTGATCGAGGTGCCAGAGCTGTCGGGCGTCCTCGACCAGGCCGTGGAGGACGCCCGCACCGCCGATACCTGTATTGTGATCGTGTCTGCCCGGCCAATCGATGTCGAGCCCATACCCGGCGTGCTGCTCGGCAACCTCGTCCTCGGTGAGCCCGAGCCATCCCTGCACTGGGCTCATCGAATCGAGCCGGCCCGTGAACAACACGGTGAAAAACGGGTCGACCTGTGGCAGGCGTGGGTCCGGATGACGCTCACGCTGCTGCAGGAAATCCTGTAAATTGTTGCGGTCATTGCCAGCCTGATGCTGGGAGATTTTTGAGATGGGCTCTAGCCCTGCATTCGGCTGCATGGTAGCGTCGATGTGGGTTCGCGGTTTCATGAGGAAAGGAATTATGATGAGTCGTTCAATCGCAATCACATTGGGGTGCTTGTTTGTACTCCTGGTTTTATCGGCGGGCTGTGGTGGTCCCTGTCCGAATTTTAAACAGGGAGTCAATGCCTGGACATCGGGCCCGGCATATAGCGGTGCAGTAAAGAGACTCACGCAAGATCAAACTATCGAGGACGTCAACCGGCGCGCCGAATTGGTGAGTCTGGCCGGTTTGCAGTGTCTTCTCGACGAGGACAAAAAAGCGAGTACGGCAGAGGCACCAACTGCCGCGTGTAAATGTGCAAAACCCAGCGATTCCGCCACTGCCGATAGCGATTGCAAGGCGTGGGCAGACTCGGTGCAATAGCGTGTCGCGAGAATCAAACGAGTAGGGAGCTATCAATATGTCTGGTATCGATAGTATCAAACAAGAGGTCGAGAAGGAGCTTTTGGCACTCGGCGATGGAATCAAAGAGGGGTTGTGGAATGAACAGAACAAGAACTTTCTTCGCTTCATTGCCGGTGACATCGCAGCGTTGACACATAAAATTCTCAACACGACCGATGAGGAAAAGAAAAAACGCTACACGCGGTCGATCGAGCTACTCAATAACCACGTCGCTGTGATGGCCTTTTCGCGCCTGAATATCGTGGATCAGGAAGTGAGAGGTGTGGTCGAGAGGCTGCTCGACAAATGCGTCTCGCTGGTCACTGAAAACGTGATGGCCAAACTCGGAGCATCTTGACCGAGGGCTGGCGCGACCAGCCCCCTACCGCTTCGAGCACAGTCCCGATCCCCGCCGTCTCCGCCCACCCGCTTTCTCCGTTCTGGCCCTTCTTTCCTGCCTGGTCCGGCTACCTCACGTTGCACCGTGTCCAAGGTGTAGTAGCGATGATGTGGTGATAGGTCCTACCTTCTGTCCTGCCTACTACTGACGGATAGGCGATCAGCAGCGCCCTGCACCGCGTCCGGGCCTGGTCTCACACTCCTTCTCGTACAGTCGAAATCACAGCTCTCTGCATCCTACAACTCCCTGCATCCGCGGCTGATCTCACAGTCTTTGAGTGCCATATCCGCGGTCGATTGTCACGAATCAGCTCGCTGAATGTATGGCCAGCACGCATATTTTACTATGCTGCGCTACATGCTAGCCCGGTCTGAGTAGGTCGTCTCCACGGCTAACTGCCCATAACTACTCGTTACAACCGTTAGGCGCCGAGGTGGGTCTATATGCTCTGGGTTGCCAGGCCTACCCAGTCCACGACTGGAACATACGCACATACAGACGTTCCTGGCCAACGTAAATTATTTGTAACGAAACCTCTGTATCAGTATGACTCATGAGCACAGAGATACATATCAAGACACTGTACCTACACGGGGCAAGTTGCCGCCTATCAAAACCGTGTCAGAAGTCGAATTTTTGTCGTAATCTAAGGTTATCGGATTATTTGAGTCGCGTGCAGCGTCTGCTGTTTTGGAGCTTTGCCAGTGCTCGCCGAGCGATTGCTGGTTGCCATAGTAGAGGCTCTTGTACTGCACTATTTCATGACGGGTTGCGTAGAAATTCTTTTTTTGGGTCTGAGCTCAGCGGCCAACGTGGGTCAGGCGGTTTACCGTCGAGCTCGCGAGATCGAGCACAAGATCTATGCCTCGCAGCGGCGCAATCCGGTTGTGCTGATCGCCAAATGGGCGGTTCGTCCCGGTGATCTTCTTCAGGCGTTGAATCAGCACAACGTGCCGATTGTGCATTTCAGCGGATGCGAAAGTGCCTGGAATCGATCGGACGAAGCGCACGACGGTGCGGAAAACCCGATTGTGGGCAGAGATGAGCCCCCGCTGGCTCTGACGACAGACACCCTGACTCGTCTGTTTCAGTCCTTCAGCGGCACGATTCGGGCGGTTGTACTCGATAGTTGCCACTCGTCGGCGCAGTCTCGCGCGGTGGCCAAGCATATTGACTGCGTCATCGGGATACGCGGAGACGCGAGTGCCGAGGCGGTCACCACATTTGCAGCTGTATTCTACGACTCGATCGGCTGTGGGCATTCGGTGGCCCGGGCGTTCGAACTGGGCAATACCGCAGTACGGCGAGAGGGTTTGGCCACCGGTGATGTGGCCGAGTTGCAATCGCGCCGCGGTGCCGATCCTGCGGCGATCGTTTTGGCCGGCCCGCCGATGCTCGACCATGGGCAGCAAAGTGCTGGCAACACCACCTCGGCGCCCTCGCTGGCGAGTCTCGGCGCCGAGCGCGGCGTTCGCGGCCATTCTACCCAACGCGGGCGATCGCTGCGGTTCTCGCTCGCAGCGCTGTTTGCCAGCGTTGCATTCGCCCTGATGCTGGGCAGTGTTTTCGACCGCGAACTCGACGCCATTGCAGACCGCCAGCGAGCGCTGGACGATATACGAGAGCGGACAGAAGCCCTCGAGCAGCAATTCGAAACCGTTTACCAGCGAGTCGACGACTCGCGAAAGAGACTCGACCAGCTGCGCAAGCAGGTCAAGCAGCGAGTCGACACGCGCTCGCACCGCGAGCTCGAAGAAGCCGTGTCTGGCCATCAAATCGGCCCGGGCATTGTATTCGAGACCGTGCCTGGTCATCGAGGCGGGCCGGACAGCGAGTCCGAGATCGCGCCCGGCCATGGAGCCGTTCGCGACAGCGCCGGGCCGGGCCGACGATCGAACGAACCCAAACGGGCGGCGACCGGACGATCGAACCAGCCGGACAGAGCGGCGCTCAGACCAAACCAACGACAGCGCGTCACAGGTGAGAGCGGCCCGCGCTGGAACAAGTCGCGGCGTCGATCAGGGCCGAAGACTCGCGACACCATTGCACCGAAGACTCGCGACACCATTGCACCGAAGACTCGCAACACCATCGGACAGCGCTCGACCAAACCACCCACCAGATCTGCGTCTGAATCGCCAGACACGGCGGAGAGGTCCTCTGCGGCGAATCGATCGCGGGACCGGGCAGAGCAAACCTCATCAGGGCAGCTCGATCGAGCGACCATCGCGCGTTACATCGGACTTCGCCGGGCTCGGATACGACACTGCTACAATGAAGAACTGATAAGAGACCCCGATCTGACAGCAACGCTGGAGCTCGAGTTCTTGATCGATCCTGCCGGCAACGTACGAGATGTAAAGGCTCGTGGAGTCAACCGCCGGGTCCACCGCTGCGCCGCCGAAGCGATTCAGACCCTGGTTTTTCCCGAAGTACGCAACGGCGAGCCGGTACGCGTCGTATATCCCTTCCGCCTGAGGCCGCGAAAGCACTGAGCTAGCCGGCTTGCACCAGTTCGACCAGGGTTCCGGCCATGGCCGAGGGGTGGAGAAACGCGACCAGGTGACCGCCTGCACCCGGCCGAGGCTCTTGATCGATGAGCCGCAGGCCGGCGGTTTTCATGCGGCGCACAGCTTCGCGAATGTCGGTGACCGAGATCGCCACGTGGTGCATGGCGTTGCCGCGTTTGGCCAGGAATTTGTCGAGTCCGGCATTGCCCAGTGAGCTGATGAGCTCGATTTTTGTCTGTTCGCCCGGCAGGCGCAACCATCCCACAGCCACTTGTTGCGAGGCGATCTCTTCGCGATCTACCACCTCACAGCCGAGCAGTTGGGTCCACGGCTGTCCGGCCTCATCGATGTCGCTGACACAGATTCCGACATGGTCGACGCGGATGACCAGGCCGTCGAGGAGTGCGGCTGGATGGAGTGAAGTTGCCGTCATGGCACCAGTTTCGTAGAAACCGCACCGGCTTGCCAGCCTCGCTTCACCAGACGACGACAATTGCATGAGTGGCCATTGTCCTGAACCCGGCGGACACATCGTTTGCCCACTTTACAGGTGGATGCGGGACCGATGGCCAGTGTCCAGCCAGCGTGTTTTGTGACGGGGCGATGTGTGCTCATGCCAGTTCCAGCCCGGGTGCACTGGGCGGGTCAGACAACGTCGACAGCTTGCTGATTGCTGCGCGGTAGTGAGCAACACATGGGGAATTTTGCCGATGTATTACGCTTGGGTACACGTGAATGAAATCCATCTATTCAATAATATTATATAGTTGAATTTCAGGCACATACATTGCGGTACGTCCTGGCAACAACTTTGAACCAGCTGCGGCAGCGGCAGTTCAAAACCCAACGGAGGTGAGTCCATGAATGTTCTCGAGATGTATGGACCCGATTTTCTTGTGTTCTTCGTGATTGTCGGCGGAGTTGGTCTGCTACTGGCATACGTATTGCGCAGGATCTTGCTGGTTCCGCGCGACGGCCTAGCAGCATTCGGGAAAAACGTTTTCCCGAATCTGCGCGCGCCCCGGCCGAGAGCGGCGATCGGCCGATTTCGGGCACATGGGGCGCCCGGCGGGAGTCCGCCGGAGGGCTTTGCCCAACAATGGTAGCAGAGTTCGGGATTTTTCCCGAACTCTGCTAGACCCCCAAAACCGGAGCGCTATGTACAGAAATGTGCCGAGCGCCGGCGTGGGTTCCTCTGGCCGTGTCGGAGGCGGCGACCAGGTCGAAGTCGGTGAGTTTGGGCGACTGCAGCTCGGGCAAGAGCACTCTTTCAGATTAACCCGCCATGACAGAAGGGCAGACCGTGGCGCACGCATATATCCAGTCGCGCTCGACCGACCCGCAACAAGCGTGAACACAATACCGAGTCTGTCTATCCATCTTCGCCCGATGACAGCCATGAAAGTCGATACGTCGACTTCCACCGCGAGGCATATCCGCCCAGTCGAGCAACCTCGCCAGCAGTGATGATGCCCGGACCTGGCCGCAGAGATGGTTGAGAGTGGCTCTATTACACGTCGGGCAATGTCGTCAAAAATCGCCTATATAATTACGGTAAAGGACACGGCCAAACGAACTATGAATACCGTAAATTCCCCGATCGAGGGCGACAACCGTGTGACAGGCCGGGATCGAGCAAGCGCCGACCGGGTTCGGGCAAAATGGCGTACATCGTGCAGTAGGGCCAGAAATAGGTCAAAACACTCGGCATGAGGCCCTCTCTATGGGTCCTCGGGCGCTCCGTCACACAACGTCGGACAACGTCGGACAACGTCGCAAAATATCGAATTTGCCATACCTATCCTACACCGCAGGTCACAAGTAAGGCACATTTTAGGTTTCTATCGCACACTCGACCAGTCTATAGTGAACGTTCGATTGTGACGAGATGTAGTTTGTGCGGATTCGAATTCTGCTCCGCTCAGGCAATCAACCGATCAGAATCACCAACAGGAGGTCTTGGTGAAAACCGCTCTATATACCATCGCGGGGATCGTTCTCATTCTCGGTGGACACGTATTGGCCGGCTGCGCGCCGCTCGATGCCGAACGTTCGCCGGGGGAGGACACCTCGTGGAACCAGGATGTGTCACTGTCGTCGAACAACGATTGCGCGCCCGGCGATGACGCGGAGGGCGATTGGGTCGAAATCGGAATCCAGTACGGCGACGACCACAGGGCAAATCCCGGCGACGATCGTCTGCGCGTGGCAGGCAATCGCGGTCGGCACGCTCTGGCGACCGATTGGAACGATTGCGCAAAAAACGCGGTGACCAATGGACGGAGTGATGTCGCCGCTGTGGCAACTGCGCGAGCGCAGGCGTGCCCGCAGACGGTAGGAGGCTGGGACTACTGCCGTCCGGATTGTCCGTGCCAACTCGGCGAGGGTGACTGCGACAGCGACTCGGACTGCGCTCCGGGTCATGTTTGTATGCGCGATATGGGGGAGCTCTTTGGTTGGGATGCCGGGGTCGATGTATGTATGGATGTCTGTCCGAGCATGGGCACGGGCACCCCGGATTATTGCTCGGATGCGTGTCCCTGCCAGTCCGAACAGGGCGACTGTGATAGTGACAGCGAATGCGTGTCCGGCGCGGTGTGTATCCACAATGTCGGCGCCAGCTTTGGCTTCCCGGCCCATATCGATGTCTGTATCGATTCTTGCGACGAATTTTTGGCCGGTACCTGGGATTATTGTTCGGAAACCTGTTTATGCGAACACGGACAGGGCGATTGCGATAGCGACCTCGATTGTGTCCCCGGCGCATTCTGCGCCAGCAACATCGGCGCCGAATACGGCTACGATGAGGGCGTTGATATATGCGTTGCTGTGGCCAAAGTCGTCACCGGATGGGCGCATTCATGCGCCCTCCTGAGTGGCGGTGAGGTTCGCTGCTGGGGACAAAACGATTTGGGTCAACTCGGCTATGGCCATACCGAGCATATCGGCGACGACGAAGAGCCGGCCAGCGCGGGCAATGTCGATGTCGGCGGACGCGTCGTGGACCTGGTCGCGGGAAACTTTCACACCTGTGCCCTGCTCGATACCCATGCGGTTCGCTGTTGGGGCTACAGTCCTTACGGCCAGCTCGGCTACGGCGGGGGCGGTCATATCGGCGATGACGAAGTGCCGGCCGAGGCCGGCGACGTCGATGTCGGCGGTCCGGTGGTGGCGCTGACCGCGGGTAGCTACCACACCTGTGCCCTGCTCGAGGGAGGAGCGGTCCGCTGTTGGGGACGCAATTATGAAGGTCAGCTCGGCTACGGCAACACCACTGCGATCGGCGACAACGAAACTCCGGCTTCGGCTGGCAACGTCGACATCGGCGGCCCTGTCTTTGCCATCTCTGCAGGTGGCTGGCACACATGTGCGCGACTCTACGCCGGCAAGGTGCGGTGCTGGGGGAACAACTCGGCCGGCCAGCTCGGCTATGGCAACGACCGCCATATCGGCGACAACGAAACCCCGGCCTCTGCCGGGGACGTGGACGTCGGCGGTCCGGTCACAGCGCTCTCGGCAGGTGGCCAGCATACCTGTGCCATACTTGCGGCGGGCAGGGTGCGCTGTTGGGGCAATGATCAGTACGGTCAGCTCGGCTATGGCTTCGGCAACCGCGTGGGCGATAACGAGTCTCCCGCCTCGGCTGGCGATGTGGATGTCAGCGGCCGGGCGACTGTCGTCCACGCCGGGTACCGGCACACGTGCGCAACACTCGACAACAATGCGCTCCGGTGCTGGGGATACAATCGGTATGGCCAGCTGGGGTATGGCGACACCGATCGCCGCCGCCAGGCAGCCAAGGCCGGGGATGTCGACGTCGGCAGTCCGGTAACTGGACTGTCAACTGGCGGCCAGCATACCTGTGCTCAGCTGTCCACGGGCAAGATTCGCTGCTGGGGCGGCAACTGGGGTGGCCAGCTCGGTTACAGTCACACCGACGAAATCGGCGATGACGAGACGCCGGCCCAGGCAGGTGACGTACCCCTTTATTGGTGAGTCGGGTTTGTATCAGCGCTTGGTCTGCAATGAACGGGTGTAGTACATTGCACGACCGGATACGGCGCGGTCGCCCCCATTCCCCGCTGCGAGGCAGTCACCGAGCTAGCAGCGTTCGGGAAAATCCCGAACGCCGCTACCATTCTTGGTCCAGCCAGCGGTCACGCGGGCTGTAACCACTCCGACTTGATCTGGTCGATCACCACAGCCCACTCCTCGGGAAAACAGGTCAGTACGTAGTCGACGGCCTGTTGTTTGAGATCGTTGTCCAGGTCGGTCGGCAACACCATCTGAGCGTCCTCCTCGTCGGGCTCGATGTGCAGACGCACGATCTCGGTGAGACGGAGGAGGTGGAGGCGATTCATGAACAGCGCATGGGCAATGCCCAGGATGACACGCTCTTGCGGGGATTCCAGAGGACCCATAAGTCCTTTTGACTACCACATACCGCGCCGGCGAGGAAAGAGCTTGCCCACCCACGGCTGGACAAGCTGGGCCGACCACCGGCGCAGCGCCAGGAGTAACTTGCGCCGCCTCTGCAGATATGGGCGCTTGTGTCGTCCGGACAGCCCAAAAACGTCGAATGCGACTCGGTCGAGCTCGTCCATGAGGGCCAGGTACACGTCGGCCCAGATCTCGGGCACCAGAAGTCGGCGCGCAGCGGCCGGTTCGAGGCTGGCACGGGCCGCGGTGATGAGCGCGCGCGCCCGTTCGGCAAGCCGGCGGCATACCGAGGCCAGCGCCGGCGACATACGCTTGTGCAGAATATCCTCGGCGGCGACTCCGGCCGCCTCGAGTTCGTCCATGGGCAGATAGATGTAGCCCCGCTCGGCGTCCTCGTCGATGTCGCGCAGAATGTTGGCAATCTGAATGCCGATGGCCAGGTCGCGGCCGTACCGCCTCTCGGCTGGACTGGTCGCCCCTAATATCTCGAGGCACAGATAGGCCAGCGAAGCGGCCACGGCGTCGCAATAGGCATAGAGCTCGTCGTAGCTGGCCATTCGATACGTGCGCACGTCGCGCTCCAGACCGTCGAGCAAGCTGTCGAAGTGCTCGCGCGACAGGCCATACCCGCGCACCACGCGGGCCAGACGGATGGCGTAGGGATGGGTGGCGCGGCCGGCGTACATGGCGTCGAGCTGATCGCGCCAGGCGGCCAGAAGCCCGATCCGCTGCTCGGCATCGCCCGGAGCATCGGCCACATCGTCAACGGCCCGGACAAACCGATAGATGTCGCGGATGGCGTTGCGCCGCTGGCGATCGAGAAATACCAGAGCGAAGTACAGATTGGACTGACTGCGCGTGGCCAGCTTGTCCCATACGTTCAGCGCGACAGCCTCCGCGCGATTCGCCAGGATAGAGCATTGCCCCGCCAGCGCAGTGCGCGAGCAACCACGACGGCCTTATCGGCGGGGTCCAGGCGCGGCCGGTTGACCAGAATACTCTCGCCACACCCGGCGATCTTGTCGAGGATGCGCATGCCGCCGTGCCAGATGAGCGCTGCCTCGATGGCCAGATTGGGTCCGATGCGATCGACCAGGGGACGCGCCCGCTCCAGAAGCGCCCGGGCACGCGCGACCTGATACCGGATCAGGGCCGCGATTTCGGGGCTGGCGCGGCAATTCTCGACATCGTCCTCGCTCACTTCAAAGTGTTTTAAATCCTCGGCCGGCAAGTAGATCCGACCGCGCTCCGTGTCGGCAGGAATGTCCTGGAGCAGTTTGGCCAGGGCCAGCCCGGTCGATAGATCGTCCGAATAGCGGTGCAAGACCGGGTCCCGGTACCCGCCCAGATAGAGGAATAAATGGCCAACTGGCTCGGCAGCCAGCGCTGTATAGCTGCGAAGCTCGCGAAACGTGGCGTAGCGGCGTTTCTCGAGATCGGTTCGAAATCCCGAGATCAGGGCGGAAAACTCGGTGATGGGCAGATCGAATTGCCGGATGGTATCGGCCAGGGCGACAAAAATCGGATGATCCGGTAGCTCGTCGAAGTAACACGCCTCCAACCGCTCCTCCCAGCGGTCCAGCTCGCTGGCCCGACGACCCTCGTACTCGGGTTCATCGGCAAAATCGTCGGCCGAGCGGGCAAACGCATACACCGCCCATATGTGCTTGCGCAGCGCCGAGGGGACGAACATCGACGCCACCGGGAAGTTGTGGTGGTGCGCGTTGGCCAGCGCCTCGCAATAGTGATAACACGCGTCGAGTTCGAGCGGCTCGGGCGGCACGGGAACCGGCTTGGCGGCTCTAACAACTTTTCCAACACGGTGAATCAAGGTACCTCCTCGGGAGTCAGAGACTGGCTCTGGTCGCCATCCGCCAACGCGGATGCCTCGCTGTCCTGCTGAATGGCCCGGCCCGGCATCGGACCCGGTCGGGTATGAGACGTGGCGGTCTGCTCGGCGCGCAAGCGGTCGATCACCGCTCTGGCCCGCTCGGTCTTGACATCGCCGAGCGCGGCGATCTCCGATGCCACCCGGTCGATCAGCTCGCCGGTAGCACCCGCGGCACGGGCGACCACCCGCGCGTGTAACGACATGTGGCCGCGTTGAATGCCGTCGGTCGCCAGGGCCCGCAGCGCAGCCAGATTACTGGCCATTCCAGCCGCGCCGACGACCGCTGCCAGCTGGCCAGCCGAACGGGTACCGAGCATGGCCAGACCCAGTCGGGCGCCGCGATGGACATGGAGAGCACCGCCCACCGTGCCCACGGCCATGGGCATGCACAGGGTGCCGACCAGATCGTCGCCGTCCTCATGCCAGGTGGCGAGCGGGCGATACTGGCCACCCATGGCAGCGTAGGCGTGGGCACCGGCCTCGACACTGCGCCAGTCGTTGCCGGTGGCCAGAAGCACGGCGTCGACGCCGTTCATGATGCCCTTGTTGTGAGTCGCAGCGCGGTAGGGATCGAGTTCGGCAAACAGCGAGGCGTCGACAATGGCCCGGCGCACCACGGCAGCGCCGCTGTCTTGATCGGATAGCCGGCCGGCCCCGGGCAGGCCGAGGGCTCGTTCGGGCACCCGCGCGGTGACCGTGATCAGCCGTCGATCGGCCAGGTTGGACAGGATGCGCAGGCCCACTGCGCCGCCGGCCAGTTCGGCCAGTCGATCGGCCAGACCCTCGGCCAGCGAATTGACCAGATTGGCCCCCATGGCATCGCAGCAGTCGACCACCAGGTGGACGACCAACATCCCCGCGGCCGACGGGTGGTGCGAGCCCGGGCTGCGCACTTCGATGTCGACCAGGCCACCGCCCCGGCTCGACAGACGCGGGGTCAACTCGCGCGCACGGGCCAGCAATTCGTCTCTGGCGTCGCCGATGGCGCGTTTGCCCGCCTCGGAGTCGGCCACATCGGTGAGCTGAACTTGCCCGATCATGAGCGGACGCGGCAGCTCGGCGTGAAAGCCACCCCCCTCGCGAACCATCCGGGCCGCATTGGACGCGGCAGCCACAACCGAGGCCTCCTCCACTGCCATGGGTACGACGTAATCGATGCCGTTGACCACGAAATTGACGGCCACGCCCAGCGGCAGTGCATAGGTGCCGATCACGTTCTCGATCATGCCATCGGCCGTATCGACATCGATCCCGCCGGCATCGAGAGCGGCGAACTCCCCCCCATCCACAGACCGCAGAGCGGCTAGGATACGACGCCGCTCGGCGATGTCCAGGCGATAAAAGCCGGGAAGTCTAGAACTGGACGACATGGAACCAAAGTATCGCGGGAGATCCCGCTGGGGTGATAGTGCCAGAACAACACCCGATCAGTCCTGTTTCATCGCGATATCCATCTGGCCCCGACATACCGGTGATTCGCTCTTTGGTGACTGGCTCTCGGTCATGAGCCGGCTGTCCAGTCACCGCCCTGCCCGAACTCGACAAGCGCGCTGGCTGGATTCGTAACGTGTTGAAAACGGTTAGATCTTTGTCAAAACGCAGGTACCGGGCGAGCCTGGCCCCGACCGATGTCACAGCGGTGATGTTAAATCGGTTGATCTCGATTCGGTCACTACGAAACGACGTACCTATCACGACATACATACCTATCACGACACACGTATCACTACAGATTAGCACGACAAGCCATCACGACAGGATCGATGTCTCGAAATCCACATCAAGCGGCTGGAATGTCGCTGTCGGACCGGCCGGCGATTCGATCTGCACCGCACTACGGGGGGGTCACCGACGGCGCCGAGCTGCGCGATGCGGCCGCTGTACTGGCCTCGCTCGAGAGCATAGACTGGTCGTTCACCGACGCTGATACCGGTTTTCTCACCCACGATGTCCATCCCTACCCGGCCAAATTCATCCCGCAGCTGCCCGGCAACCTGATCGCGAGGCTATCTCTGCCCGGAGAACTGGTCCTGGATCCGTTTGGCGGCAGTGGTACCACGGCCGTCGAGGCGGTACGGCTGGGCCGCCGGGTCCTCAGTATCGACGCCAATCCGGTCGCTGCGCTGATCGGCCGGGTCAAGACGATGTGTCCGACTCGCCAGGTTCAGGCCGAACTGGCCCATATGCGCGCGCAGCTGGAAAACGAGCTGAGCCAGCTCGGTACGGCCGACACCCGGGCAACCATTCCGGCCATTCCCAATATAGAAAAATGGTTTCCGAAAAACTCGCGCACAGAACTGGGGTTGATCCGGTATACCATCGAGCGCCTGACCGACCCGGCAGCGCGGGATATCGCCTGGGTCGCGCTGTCCCGCATCGTGCTCGGCGCCTCGTTTCAGGACTCCGAGACCCGTTATGCGGCCAGACCCCGTCCCATCGCACGTGGCGAGGGATTGCGGCGATTTCTCGACGCCCTCGACAGGGTGGTGACAGACGCGGTGAATACTGCGCCTGCCCTGCACCACGCAGTGGCCGAGTTCAAAACACTCGACTCGCGATGTCTGAGCCGCGAGCAATGCCCCGATCAGTCGATCGACCTCATCGTCACATCGCCGCCCTACGGCAACAGCAACGACTACCATCTCTACCACCGCTTTCGCCTGTTCTGGCTCGGTTACGATCCCGGCCAGCTCTTTGCCGTCGAGGTCGGTTCGCATCTGCGCCATCAAAAAGAAAAGACCGGCTTTTCGTCATATCTGGACGATATGAAGCGCTGCCTCGAATGCATGCATCGGGTGCTCAAACCGGGTCGCTATGCCGCACTGGTCGTGGGTGACGCGGTCTATCGCGGCCACACCTACAACAGCAGAGACGCACTTGCGGCGGTCGGTCGCGAGGTCGGCTTCGAGTGGGTTGGGGCCATCGAGCGACCCATTCACCCCAACCGTCGCTCGTTTGTGGGACCGGGTCGGCGAGCGGTTGCCGAGCGGATCCTGATCGTGCGCAGATCTCCGCGCCGGCTGACCCTGACCCTGCGTCCGCCGGGATATCGCCTGTGGCCCTACGAGGAGCTCTTGCGCTGGCGCGAGGCCAGAGCTCTTCTCGGCCTGCGCGGACCGCGCGAACCGGGCAGCTGGCGGATTTCTGTCGATCCGTACCGGGCGACCATGGCCCGGCGTCTGGCCTTTACCGGCTCGGTCGGGGTTTCGGCTGAGCGCGACGAGCCGACCTGGCAAGACCTGCTGGAGGGCCGATCGACGCACCTGCAGCCGCCACCTGAAAATGCCCGGCCGGTGGCCCGCAAGGATTCCAAATACGCCAGCCACGGGATTCATCCCTACAAGGGCAAGTTCTATCCCCAACTGGCCAAGGCGCTCATCAACTTGGCCGGTGTGGCACCCGGCTCAACGGTTCTCGATCCGTTCTGCGGCAGTGGAACCGCGCTTGTCGAGGCTCGGCTCAACGGCTTTCGCGCCCGCGGTTGCGACCTGCATCCCCTGGCCGCGGTCATTGCACGGGTCAAGGTGGGCATTCTCGATGTAGAGCCGCACGTTCTGTCGCGAGCTGCGCATCGGCTCGGCCATGAGCTGGAGCGCCCACCGCGCCCGTTGCCCCGACGTCGCGACCTTTTTGACAGCGCTGCCGCGAGCGAGATCGAGCGCTGGTTTCCGGTCCCGGTCATCGACAAACTGATCTGGTTACTGGATCTGATCCGGACCGAGTACACCGGAATGGTCCGGGACTTTTTCGAAGTGATCCTGTCGAGCATGGTGCGGGACGTATCGCAGCAAGAGCCCAGGGATCTGCGCATACGCCGCCGCAAGAAGCCGATCGGCGACGCCGATGTATTCGGCCTCTTTGCCGGGCGACTGCGCAGTCAAATGCAACGGCTCGAGCATTTCTGGTCGATCCGCGGCTACTCGCCCTGCCCGCTCGCCCCGGCCCAGGTGTGTCGGGGCGATGCCAGGGACCGCTCGACATTCGACGCCCTGGGTCTTGGCCCGGGCAGCGTCGATCTGATCGTGACCAGCCCGCCCTATGCAACCGCGTTGCCGTATATCGACACCGATCGGTTATCGCTCCTCATCTTGTTCGGCATGACGAGTCGGGATCGCAAGCCGCTCGAGACCGGATTGACCGGTTCTCGCGAGATCGCACCGAGGGTTCGGCGCGCTCTGGACCGGGACATCGAAAACAACGCGTACAGCCATCTGCCCGGGACGGTAACGGAGTTTATCGACCGGCTTTATCGAGCCAATCGCGACAGCGGTGTGGGGTTTCGGCGCCGCAACCTGGCCGCCCTGCTCTTGCGCTTTTTTGGTGATATGCAGTCGGTACTGGCCAACTGGTACCAGCTTCTCCGCCCCGGTGGCCAGGCGACTGTCGTCATCGGCGACAATCTCACCACAGCCGGCCAGACCCCCATGCGCATCCCGACCGGCGAATTTCTCGCCGACCTGGCCGGTCGAGCTGGCTTCGAGTGTACCGAGCGCATTCCGATCACAGTCACGACCGAGAATCTCAACCATCTGCGCAATGCGATCACCGAAAACACCGTCTTGCGTCTGCGCCGCAAAAAGACGGACAAAAAGACCGACAAAAAGACCGACAAAAAGACCGACAAAAAGACCGACAAAAATCACGAGTAACGGTGGCGCTGGACCGGAGCCCGTCAATGCGTTTCGGTCTGGCAATTCGCTACCGGCTGGCGAACCGCGACCGGAGCCACAGGCCGCGGTTCGCCAGCTGGTTGCGGTATCAATGCAGAGCTTCAAGCCAACTCCGCATCGATACACCATCGCCGCCTACGATATCAGCTCCCATTGCGACGACGCTCGTCCCTCGTTTTCCGGCTCGAGATCGTCGAGCTCCAGCTCCCACGTCGAAGCGGGCCGGCCGCCGGGCGGCGGCGCAGACGGCTCGATAGAACGCTGCATGCTCTCGTATTTGTCGGTCCCCTCCGCCAACTCGAACTCTCCAGCCTCACCTCGTTCGCGATACACCGCGTGATACTGTCTTGCATGTTGCGGCGCCTGCTCACCTGCTCCGGGGGCGCTCGGCGGTACTGCTCGCATCCGCCCGATCCCATGGGTGTCCCCTGAACTAAGAGAGGCTGTATTTGCTCTGTTGTCGCCCTCATCGGGCTTTTCTGCATGCTCGCGCAGCGCTTCTACCAGGCTGTCGAATTCGGTATCTTTCTCGCACTCTGCCCCGTCCCCCTGGGCATGTGCACCGAGCGCTTCCACCGCCGGCAACGTTGATTTGACGGCTGTCGTCACAGGGCCGTCCCCCTGGGCATGTGCACCGAGCGCTTCCACCATCCCCTCGACCAGCGATAGGCCGTTCGAACTGTTCGGATAATGGCGCAGCTGAACCGGATAGGTCGGAAGGTGCTGGCCAAAAAATCCCTCGTACTCGCTCTCGCTGAGCTCCTCGGGTGCAATCACCGGCAAACCGCACTCGGTGACCAGTTCGACCAGCAGATTGGGCCCGATACGCTCGGCTGCACGGCGTTGAAACTGCAGGCCGAGCAGGGCCGCGTCGGTCTTGTCCTCGTAAAATCCCTCGATTCCCGGCAAATGGGGCTCGATGTCCAGAAGTGGCGCAAGCAGATCCGGCAGGTGCGGCAAGAGCTCGCTGAACGGCTTGAGAACCAGATAAATACGATATGGGGAAGAGTTCTCGATCGCCATGGCACCTTTCTTCTTAGCAGGATGGATGCCGATTCCAAAAAAACGCGTTTTCAACCGCCCCGGACCTGCAACCCCTTGAGATCCAATGTGACAGGAAACGTGCAACAACGTCATAACTGAGGGTGATCACCCCCAGCGTGTGGTCAGTCAGCCGGGGCAAACCGATGACGATGCTCTTGCGCGACTCGGAGCACAGCGGCTCGCTGGGCTTTTTGCCCAGGTCGGCGATACCTGCGCGCTCTTGACTCGATGACGTATCACGATGTGATACATATGCGGTCATTATGGCAGGATGTCGCGGTTATTCAGGTAGTTAGAATCACTTACTAAGATGCTGTTTGATTGCATGGTGAGTCACGGTGTGATACATATGCTCTACAATGAGCAACGACGATGATGGCAACTCCAAAGCAGCCCCTGGTCGAAAAAAGGAACGGGTGCTTCATACCCGCGTCTCCGCAGACTTTGAGGACGAGCTAAAGCGACGCGCCACCGAACTCGGGACTTCGGTGTCTGGGTTGGTGCGTCACACGCTGAGTCACACGTCTGGCGTTGTCCAGAGCGGCATGGCGGACAATGTCGCCGCCGCTCAGGACGGCATGCGTGTCGGGTGGGTGATACCGGCGCAAGGCTCGCACGCAGAGAGCAAAAAGCCGCAGCTCCTCGGGTGGCAGGAACTCGTCCTCAACCTCAACGCGGTCTGCGACCAATGCAACAACATACTGCCCAAGGGAAGCAGGGCATCGATTGCGATCTACGAGGGCAGCGGACCGCGAACGTTCCTCTGCCTCGACTGTTTGGGGAAGATTGGCAATGAGTAAGACCGTAAACAACAGACATCCAGCGCTCCATTCGGAGCGTTCCGCGACGATGTTTATTCCAACCGTTGTTGAACAGAGCCATCGTGGCGAGCGTGGCTGGGACATCTATTCTCGGCTGCTCAAAGACCGGATCATCTTTCTGGGTACACCGGTCAATGACGACGTTGCGAACACGATCATCGCGCAGCTCCTGTTCCTCGAGTCCGAAGATGTGGGCAAAGACATCATGCTGTACATCAACTCGCCGGGGGGACATCTGAGCGCCGGCCTGGCCATCTACGACACCATGCAGCATCTGCGCAGCGATGTGTCGACCTACTGCATGGGCCAGGCGTCGTCAATGGGTGCTTTCTTGCTCGCAGCCGGCGCTTCGGGGAAGCGAGCGGCGCTGCCCCATTCCCGGATCATGATCCATCAGCCGCTCGGCGGGTACCAGGGGCAGGCCACTGACATTGACATTCATGCAACCGAGATTCTGCGGGCGCGTGACGAGCTGGTGCGGCTGTGGGCGAAGCACACCGGACAGCCTGTGGATACGATCCGCAGCGACACCGAGCGGGACTATTTCCTGAGTGCTCAAGACGCAAAAGAGTACGGGATCATCGATCAGGTTCTCGGCGACTCAGCACCGGATCCCGACCCAGGGTAAAGCTGAAAGGGACCCAAAAGGGCATCAATTGGGGCTTGCCCAGTTCGGCGCACACCCATCTCTTCACGGTCGCCTCCCCTGTAGAGAAGCGAGCGGCAATGACTGGATACGTGCCCTCGCCCGCCGTCGCCGGTTGTATCGCAGGCCAACTCGAACGAGACCACACTGGTGGCGATCGGCGGTGGTTTCGATGATCTGCTGTATGGCTGGGTGATCGTCCTGCATGAACTGCACCAAGGCGGCGACGGCGTCGGCTCTGGCTCGCACAGCAGAATGGCGCGGATTGCCGACAAACTTTGCGCCTCTATTCATCGGATCCCTTGCTCGGTTGTCGCTGCTCGCGTGTCTAACAGCTGCTGAAACAATGAAACGTGCCCCACGGATCTTTGGCAGTTTTCTTCGCGCTCGATACTCGGAGAACACGAAACGACAATTTGCGAACTGCACACGATCACGTTGGAAACGATCCAACGTGATCGTGCGCGGCCCGACCGCTTCGCGTTCGGGCTATCATTTTTGGGCAAAGCCCCCGGCCGGCCGGAGTCCCGGCCGGCTCGGCCGTTGGCCTCGCAACTCTCGGTGTCGCGTACGCTCGGCGAATCGGAACTCACCTTCTATTTCGCCATCAATCGTCGTGAGCTCGATGAACCTTGGTTGCTCAGCGGGCTGATGAAGCAGGTGGCCTTCGAAAGCGCCAACCTGTTCTCGTACTTCGAATAGCCGCCTGCACTCTATGTTCGTCTGATCGGCGTGACTCAGTGTCGAGCGCTTGGCGCCCGCCAGTTCCCTCATCGCGTGAAGAGAACGCGCCAGCACCTCAGATGAGAGCCCATTCCCGTCCTTGTCTGATGCCCCGGGGATTCGATCTGCAGGGTGAGATTGCGCTCCGGACCCAACTCGTCTATTGCGTCATGAGTCATTGGTTCTAAAAACCCGAAACCAATCATGCACCGTATTGCGGGAATACCGTGTTTGTTCAACATTACGCGGTACCCGCCCCCAGAGAAGCGAGTCATCCAACCGGGTTTGCACCTCCGGTTTGGTCATTGGGTCATACAAGAAGTCACCCAACACCGATAAGAGTGCTGGTCCATCGCATCTGATAGCGAAATTGCGACAGACCCTTCCATAAATTATAATGAATCAGCCTATAAATTATAATGAACCAGTCGTGACTCCAGCGGTGATTAATGCCAAGATGCGGCCGAAGTGGGGACTTGATCGCTGTGATCATGGCCTCGATTAACAATTTATTTCAAGGGGTAACAAATGACTAAGGCAACGCTGTGCGCGTGCTTCTGCGCGCTAATTGCGCTGACTTCGTGTGCCGAAGATCAGACGCGCCACGCTGACGAGCTCGAAATCATGTCGTGGACAGAATTCTTAGAGAAGTCCACTCGGCACTTTGAAGGCGCGACGATCTACGTCGCAGACGGTGACATCGCTGTCTCGTACAACGAGTTGCGCCAGCACTACGACAACCTCGTCGCGAGCATGGAGGAGTACAATCAGGCTCTTCGCGATGGCGTCTCGACCAGGCAGCTCCCCAGCACGGTTAATCGAGTGGGCGGCTCGGACGACCTCTGGCCGTCCAACATTCGAAACAGCCTGACCTACTGCGTGACTAACGACTTCCAGTCAGACAAGTCACTCGTGGTCAACGGGATGGCACAAGCGACGGCCGACCTGGAGGCGCACGGCAAGTTCGACTTCATCTACGATTCGTCGCAGGACGGCAACTGTCGCAACACCAACTCCTCCGTTGTGTTTTCGGTCAGGCCGTGGAACAGCGGGGGCGCCTGTGCATTCTTCCCGTCGGGGGGCGGCTGCGT
This sequence comes from Pseudomonadota bacterium, assembly GCA_022360315.1. Lineage (GTDB taxonomy): Bacteria > Myxococcota_A > Polyangia > Haliangiales > Haliangiaceae > JAKSDA01. Next base: position 10,026 of record JAKSDA010000060.1, on the reverse strand, counting down.
ACCCCGCACTATAGTCATTGATGTCTCCGACTTCACCAGTGGCGCCGTCTCGGTCACGGGTGTGTTGCGTCACGAGCTCGGGCATGTGCTCGGGCTTCGCCACGAGCACATTCGGTTTCCTGGAACGTCGTGCACCGAGGGTGGCTCGTGGCGGGCAGTCACATCCTACGACAGCAGCTCGATGATGCACTACCCGTCTTGTCCTGGCTCGACCAACGGTGGAGATCTGGTCGTGACCTCCCTCGACGGCCAAGGGATCGGCCTGCTCTACGGGTCGGACCCCGGCCCCGGCCCTGACCCCAACTCGTGCCAGGAAACCAACTCCTGTGGCAAACAAGCGCCGGGCGGGTGCTGGTGCGACTCTGTGTGCCGCCGATACAACGACTGCTGTAGCGACGGCCCCTGCTAACACGGGTTTTCGGCACTCCAACCACAGCCAACACAATTCCCACCCTGACCCGGCTCGCCAGAGCGCCGATCCATCACCGCCAGCGGGCTTGCTCGTCGGTCAAATACACCCAGTATTGTCCACTCCTCGCCCACCCCACCCACTGGTGGCGCGCCTCGTCGCTCTGGCTCGGTCCGAGGTTTTTGGACCGGCTCTAAAGCTGCGTATTCGCGTAGCCGGACACATACTGGGTGTCGACCGACGCACCACTGGCATCAAAGCAACCTATGCTGACCGAAACGCTGCCAGAGCCACCCCAGTAGCGAATCTTGCAGTACTCGGAACTGTAGCCGTAGGCAGTGACAAGGGCGGTCGATCCGAAGGGCGAGAGGCTGGGATAGGTCATGCTGTACAGGCCCGTTCCGGTGCGTGTTGCCGTGGTCGGCGCCGCGACTTCACCAGAGCTGAAGATCTCGGTGTACTCCCAATTAGGGCTGGGATTGTACGAGGCAGAGGTCGCGTTGTTGGCCCAGGCGTGGCCGCCCGACAGCCCGCCCGCGGCCCGGGTCGAGCTGTAATAGAGGGTGAACCGCGAATCAACTGCTGCGCCTGAGGTATCGAAACAACGGACGTTGATACGCATTGACGTCCCGCTGGGGCTCCAGTTGCCCACTTTGCAGTAGTCGCCGGTGTCGCCGTAACCAGTCACTTGCACCGTACCTCCGCGCGGCGCCGGAGCTTGATCGGGCAACGTCACTGCATAGGCGCCGATCCCGGTGCGCTGGATGGTATTGAGCCCGCCACCGGAATTCCATTGATACGTTGCCGACGGCGTGTACGACGCCGCAGTCGCGTTGTTGGCCCACAGATAGGCCTCGTCGGGCGCGCCAGAGGGCACACCGTTGCGCACGTAGGACGAGACGAACTGGGTATTGACCAGGGCGCCAGCGGGGGTGCGGCAATCGACGTACACCCGCAACGTGGTGCCGCTGCGGTTCCACGAGCGCACGTTGCACCGCTCGTTGCCAATGCCATAGGCAGAAACCTGGACATTGCCACCAATGATGTCACCGAGGTTGGGGAATTCGACCAGGTAACGGCCGGTCGATAGGTTGGTGATGGTCTGCGCAACGCCCGTGCCGTCGAAACCACCCGACGAGTTGCGCGAGTACGTCGGCGATGCAGTGTAGGTACCGGTCGCGCTCTGCGCCCACGCCCAGCCCCAATCTCGGCGCGATTCGACGGTGGAGTCGTTGGGCAGGTTGCCGGCGACATCGAGCTGAGCAATGACTTCCTCGATGGGAACTGCCCGGTTGGGACAGTAGCCAGCGCCGTTGTTCACCGAGGCCCGGCAGTGGTGCAATCCAACCACGCCGTGGTCGGCATAGCTCAATACCGGCGAGCCCGACGATCCACCCTGGGTGTCGGCGAGATAACCGAGATCGCCAGCGCCCACACCAGTGCACGGAGCTTCGGTTTTACTGGTCACTGTGGCGACGTTGCTGCCATTATAGAGGGCGATTCGCTTGCCCCACCTCTGCGGGTGCTGCGGGATGTAGATGCGCTCGCCGAAAAGGGCACCACCTTCGCGCATTTGCAAATACCCATAGGTCCCGGTCGGGTTGGTCGGAAGCAAGATAAGTGCAAAATCGTAGGCGGCATTGTCTTGAATCAGCGTGCCAGTATCGGCAACGATGGTACCCGGGCAGGCCCCGCGACTCCTGCAGTCGGTCGCGCAGGTGGCGCCTTCGGCCATGAATTCATAGTCGGTATTGGCCGCCGCACTCTGCGAGGTAATGCAGTGCTCGTTGGTCATGAGATGACCCTCGGATCCGACCAGCCAGCCTGTACACCCGGACACTCCGTTGATCAGCAGTCGCGCCACGGCACGGGATTTGTCGTATACGGTCGGCTCACTGCTCTGATAGCACTTGGCCTCTTCAGAGTCATCGGGATCGCTGCCCGTGCCGCAGATGGCCTCGGTACCCAATTCCTCGTTCGCGGGCGCGATCGGCCCAAGTGCAACGATCCCCTTGGCAAAGCGGTCGATCGCCACAGCACCTTCGGGCAGGGCAACGTCGCTGTAGAGCTCGATAATCGCCGTTTCGCCGGGCATGTGCATGCCCCAGAAGCCGGCGCCGTCGGGAACGTCTTTGCCGATGCCGGTATACCTTCGGGTGCGGACTCCGCTCGGCTCGGTGACCACCAGGTGGGCGCCCTCGGGCAGATCGAACGCCGAGAAATGCGGCGCGATATACGTCGCATCCGCGACGTGGATTTCGGCCCGCCAGGCCAGCTCGACGTCACCTCGACTGGTCGCCGGGACCGCGGGGGAACGGTAGGTTGCAATCACTTCGTCGCCAACTTTGCGCGGCCCAGGCCTGTCGATATCGCTGCCCGGTGTCGCGCCGGCGACGACGTGATCGCTTTCGCTACTCGTTGTCGTGTCGGTCATGTCGCAGCCAAACAGCACCATCCCGAAGGCCATTGCCGCCGGGATATGCCAGGTTGGGCGCCATGAATGATCGCAGTATTTGGTTGTTGTGTGTATTCTTCGCATTGTAGTGAGCTTCCTTGGTCTTGACATCCAGACACATCTCGACGCTGCAACAGCGCGCCTCCGGTGTCCGTATGCGAACGTGGCGCCGCGCATGGGTCACGGCGCGCAGTGTTGTCGATGAATTGGTTCCATACCCCGCACCGACGCAATGTATATCTCCCATGTGTTGGGCTGACCCGTGTGCAAATGCAGGGCCAGCCAAAACACCCCGCTTTCCGACCTCATGATGTGATGATCGCTGGCTCTGCGAGCAGCAGAGTTGCCGCCACACCGTGCACCAACTGTGTACAGACAGTACGCAAACAGTTGGACAAATGGGTACTGGGATGCCCGCGCAATTGCCAATTCCGCCCCGCTCCATTCCATATCTGCAGCAGAGGCAGCCGCTAACTAACCTGCATTCAGCTACATTTGGATATTCACAAACAAGATGTTTAATGTTTAGTCAGGACTGCCATGTTCCACAGCCGCTCTCGACCACGCTTGTCGAGTATTTTATGTTTTGGTGGCTACGCGAAAATCGCTGTTCACAAGCCCTATCAGACCCGCTCCTGGCATTGCGAATGGAGCCGGGTGTTCAGCTGGACGCACTGGGCGATACTCAGCGGATGACGAACACGCGATTATATGCCGATAAAGCGGGCGAATCCCACTTCGAGGACGTTGTGGTGGCTCTTGACGCGACCGGTTTGTGTGAAGCGATCGAGGTTACGAGGCGCTGTACCGTCGGGGTACTGATCGGCATTACGGCGCGCGCGCGCAGGCGATAAAAAACAAGCCGATCGGCTGGGCGAGAAGCACGCACAATGCAGCAAAGAGGCCGGCACTGTCGGCCAGTGCGCCGAGCACAAAGGGCAAGGCCATGCTGGCCGGGCCAAATAGGCTGGTCATTGCGTTGACCATGCCCGATTGTCCCGGCAACACACGGTATGTCTGCGCCCTGGCAATCGGATAGAGCGGCGCGCAAAAACAACCCGTGGCAAATAAAAAGACCGCCGACAACCACAGAGCATCGGCAAACAACCAGCCCGCATAACATACCGCACAACTGGCCGCACAAATCCGCAACACGCCGACCGGCTCTCGGCTGGCCAATATCCTGTCGACAACGACCAGCCCGACGAGCGCACCGGCCATGAAGCAGGACAGAATCACCCCCTGCATGGCCGGGTCGGCGCCGAGATCATTGCGCAGGCGCAACGACGCGAATACCACCAGAATTTCGTCCATCATATCGCATAACCAACACCCGACGAGCCAGATGACAAGCTCGCGATTGCGCAGCGCTTCGGCCACAGCACGACCAATCGTCGGCTGCTCGTCGTGCTCGCCCGGGTCGATCACAGCAGTCCTCGGTAACCACCAATAAAGCGCCATTCCATACAGCACGATGATGACTCCCATGGTCAAAAATGCCGCCCGCCAGCCCACAGAGACATAAGCCGCCACGACAAATACCAGCGGTGCAGCCACATCGCCGAGAGTGCCGAGAAACACCCAGCGAGTCATCATGCGCTCGCGGTCCTGTGGATGCTCGTCCATCAGCGTGGCCTGGGCCAGTCCCACGCCACATCCGCTGGCCACCACGCCCAGCGATAGCGCCACGGCAAAGAGCCACACAGTCGGTGCCAGACCGGCCACAATGGCACATGCCCCCATGCCCAACACGCCGCCGCACACAAACCATTTGCGCGGACGCCGGTCAGCCAACACAAACAACGGCGGCTCGAGCACCAGCGCCAGGATCTGCGGGACCACGAAAACAACCACAGTCAGCGCACTGTAGGACAGTGCAAACTCGTGCTGCACATCGGGCGCCCCGATCGTGGGGATGCCGGCCAATAGCTCGTCTAAGGCCTCCACGCCGAGCAGGAGCAGCGCGGTCAGGCCCAAACGGCGAAGAATCGTGCTCGCGCGTCAGATAGGTTCGGTAAAGCGATTCGCCATGCGAAAAGTGTAGTCGATTCTCGACGTGCTGTCATCGTCCGATGGCCCAGTACGGAGTCGCTCTGTCCTGAACACTGCCAGTGGTCCGACCATAAAGGACCCAGTGCGGCATCGGGATTGGCGACTGCGGCATAATGCCGGGTCATGAACTCATTATCTTATGACGTGCGCGCGCCCATCCGGTTATTCGTTTTGTTCGCTCTATCGATCGCTGCGGCCACAGCATGTGGCAGCAGCACTTCATCCGCTGACGGTAGCCCAGAGGATTCGGCTGCCGGCGTCGGGTACCGCGCCCGTGCCGTCCTCGGCGGAATCGATCGCATCCTGGTGACCAAGGCCGATAGCACGCGCGATGTTTGCGTGGTCATCAAGCTGGTCAATGTGGACGTCCTGGGAGTATTGCAGATTTCAACGCCGGCCAATTGGGGAGTGGAAGCAGCGCAACACGCCAAGGGCGCGGCTCGATGCGATGAACCACGAACAGTCGCCGGAGTCGATGCCGCGTCGGGGTCTGGCTCGATCACCTGGACTCCATCCGGAAATGGCACCATCCCGACCACATTATCCATCGCCGCCAATCTCGAATTCAGCGGCGGAGTCGATGCCGAAGAGCTGAACGCAACAGATGTGTCGGTGACTCAGTAGAATCTCCCACACGTACGTAAGCGCCCGATAGGCCAATTTCGATATCTACGTGTGCTCGCTCATCATCACGGTCAATGCCGAGCTCCACGGCAGCACCGCGAGTGGCGACAGCCGCGGCCGCTAACCCGATTGCGTGCCCTTCTGGATGAGCTCGATCTTGTAGCCGTCCGGATCCTCGACAAAGGCGATGACCGTGGTGCCGTGCTTCATGGGGCCCGCTTCGCGCACCACCTTGCCGCCTGTCGCCTTGATGGTTTCGCAGGCTTTATACGCATCGTCGACTTCGATGGCGACATGACCGAAGGCATCACCCAAGGTGTACTGGTCGGTCCCCCAGTTGTAGGTGAGCTCGAGACACGCCCCCTCGACCTCGGGACCGTAGCCGACAAATGCCAGGGTAAAACGCCCCGCTGGATATTCTTTTTTGCGCAGCAGCTGCATGCCGAGAATTTCGGTGTAAAACTTGAGCGACCGATCGAGATCGGACACCCGGAGCATGGTGTGAAGAATGCGCATGGCTCTCCCTTGTCTGGATGAGTAGAGGATAAACGTCGAGTTTGATTGCTGTCTAGCGTCCACTCGTCGTGTCAGCCGGACACTGATCATACATTACCTCGGACGTGCTCGACGCACTGGTCGGACTTCCTGGCACCGGCCCATGGAATAAACGCCCGGCGGCCATTCTGCCCTTGGATCTGGTTTGCCAGTGTCCTAGTGTTTGCCGCCGGAAAGGAGATAGCCGTGAAACTCTATACCAATTCACTCACTGCCAATGGCCGCAAGGTCCACATCGTCGCCGATCATCTCGGCCTGTCCCTCGACAAAGTAGAGATGAAGCTGTTCGAAGGGCAGACTCATACCCCCGAGTTCTTGGCGATCAACCCAAATGGAAAAATCCCCGTCCTTGTCGACGGTGATACTACATTGTGGGAATCAAACGCCATCATGGCATATCTTGCGTCCAGGATCGACAATACTCTGTGGCCCAAAAGCGATGAGCGCTACCACATCATGCAGTGGATGAACTGGGAAGCGGCCCATTTCCAGCCGTGCTCGAGCCAACTCATCAGCGAGCGGATGCTCAAAAAGGTGCTCGATGTGGGCGAGCCCGACGCCGCTATCATCGAGCAGGCAGAGGTCGACTTTCGCCGCTACGGCGCGATTCTCAACAGTTCGCTCGAGGGCAAGGCGTTCCTGCGCGGCGCCGACCCGACCCTGGCCGATATCTCCATTGCTGTCTTTTTCGCCTACGCCGAACCGGCCCAATACCCCATGGCCGAACTCAAAGAAATCCACCGCTGGTATCGCGCCATGTGTGAACTTCCAGCCTTCAAACAGAATCTGCCCCCCGCGTCCCAGTAATCTTGGCCCGGATCGCCAGCCAGCTGCGCCGCCGACAGAAATGCCGGACCGGAATGGCCTTCAAGGGGCGATCAACGCCCGCTGTCCGCGCGCAAAGGCAAAGGAACACAGCCACCGGGGCGGCCCAACCAACACCCGTGGAGAACATGACATGAAACACTATGACTGCGTAATCATGGGAGCCGGATTTGCCGGCGTATGCCTGGCCAGGCATCTCTTGCTCCGAATCCCGGGCATTTCGGTCGCGCTGATCGATCCGCGCGGCGAGTCGCGCGGAGACCGCGACCTCAAGGTCGGAGAATCGATGGTCGAGATCGCCTCGCTCTTTGTGGCCAAAGAACTCGGCCTGCACAATTACATGATCGAGAACCACACTCCCAAGGCGGGGCTCAATTTTCATTGGCCCAGGGAGCCAGACAAGACCGAGAGCAAAGACGACTACTACAGCATTTGGACCGCGTTTACCACTGCGATACCATCATTTCACCTCAACCGCGCCAAATTCGAGCACGACGTATTGCAGATGAATCGAGACATGGGGGCCGATTTTTATTCCGGCCACGTGGTCGATTTTGATCTCACCGGAGGCGATGCGCCCAATCGAGTACTCATCGCGTCAAATGGGGAAAAACGCTGGATCACCGCCACACACCTGGTCGACGCTTCCGGGCGTAAATTTCTAATCGGCCGCCGACTGGACAATGTGATCCGCGACACCGACGATCTTTTCGGGGTGGCCAACTCATCGGTCTGGTTGCGGGTGCGCAACAGCGATCGGACCATTTTCGACGACGACTTTCATCCCGATCGGTCGACCACCAGCTTCTATTACGCGACCAACCATTTCATGGGTCATGGCCACTGGATCTGGATGATTCCGGCCGCCAAAGAAGAAAACGAATTATCCATCGGAGTGGTTTTCCACAGGGATAAGATCGGCCCGGAGCAACTGGCCAAAAAAGAAGATTTTCTGGCCTTTCTCGCCAAGAATCACACGGTCCTTTATCGCTTGATTCAAAGCGGCGACATCGTCGATTTCCACCGCCGCGGGCAGATCGCCTATCGCAGCAAGCAGATGTTCGGTCCGGGCAACTGGTATATTGTGGGCGACGCTGCCTACATTATCGACGCCTTTTATTCGCTGGGCACGAGTACCATCGCCATCGCCATCGAATCGATCAGCGAGCTCATCCGGGCCAGCATGGCAGCAGAGCGCGACGCCGCGGAAAAGCGGACGATCTACAACCGCTTCAACGTGGAGTTCGCCCGGCTGATCAACGGCCTTTTTCGCGACCACGGCAATCATATAGGAAACGCCAGCGTCATGAGCTGGCGCATCTATATCGAGTGGATGTGGTGGTTTGGTTTCATGGTCCCGATGTACGCGGGTCGCTGGCATTTAAACAGCAAATTCGCCGAGCGTGCGGTCGCCATGATGGAGGAGCAGAACGAGGGGTTTTTTGCCGATATGTACGCAATGCTCACTGAAGTGGCCAATAGCGGCAAGAACATAGGACTGCTCGATCCGACGCGAAAAGGGTTCCTTTTTGGCGATTACTCGCCGTATAAGATCTACGACAACTACATAAACAATACCAAATTTGGCCCGCAGGGGACCAATCTATTCCAGGCCATCAAAAACACCAACTTATACAGCTCGATCTGGTATTTAAAACTCAACTGGCGGGCACGCGGCATGCGGGGATTGCTGGCTCGGCGCACCTTCGACAACCTGGCCCGGCTCACCAAACACTGGGCAGGGGCGGGGCTGGCCGAGGCGCTCTTTCGCATCAGGACCCGAAACACGCCGGACAACCGGGAAGTCCACCAGCAACAGCAAGAATTTGCCAGCTATCGGCCCACACAAACCCTTCAGCCCTGGCGTAGAGAAACCCCGTCGGCCGGGACGCGATCGGCCCGCAGCGCAACCGGATAACTTGGGCGAGGCGGGTTTTCGCCCAGCCGCCGCACTGCCCCTTGCAACTCGGATAGCCACAGTAATTTCAATGAGTTAAAAAGAAGTCCAGGCATGATGTGGGGACTGCACGATTGTCACCGCTAGCCCGGGCTAGGGCGGGCTAGGGCGGCAGCGCCGTAGCCCACCGGGACAATCTCCCCGGTGGGAAAGTCGAGGTAGTTGTCGACGTAAAAAGGCAGCGGCTGACTGAATTCGACCCGGGTGGCCCCGGCCTGCAGCGCTTGATCGACACTCAGCTCGACCGCGTAGGTATAGCCGCTCGTCGCTGGCAAGCTGCCCGGCATGGCCGCCTGGCCGCCTTCTCCCACTGTATACTCGGTGGCGCGAACCGCCAGGGCATTCAGCGGCGCCATGCTTCCATCAGCGGTGTGCATCGCGGCCGTGGTATGCCCCGGGACCAGCAGCGTCGCCTGGCCGGCATCGAACTCATCCTTATGATCCGCAAGGGACAGGTGCGTCCTGCAAACGGGAACGAAGCGTCCCTGGCTGCCGTCTTCGAGTCTCTCGCGGCATAGCGTCGCGAAAGCTCATCAGGACACGTTTCTGTCCACTGCCAGTTCTTGCGACACATCCCGCAACACTGCACAGACAGAGTTAGTTTCGATCACAGCACAAAGTAGATCGGCTTTGCAGCACGCAGCGCAACATCACAGGCATCTGCCAACGCAGTGAAGAACCGAACGGCGGTGGCACCACCTGTGCAATTTTTCGCGAAGGATAATGCCACAGCGTGCACTCGCGAGACCATTTCAGCCGGGATGACCTCTTCCTCGTAATCGTCGATAAGGCTGCCAGTTTGTTCGTTGATTGCGGCAAATACACCTGTCTGCCAGAGCAACTCGAACTCGTCTTGACTAGCGATTTCGATGAATCGCACACGCGTTGCATCGTTGACATCCTCAGCCTCCAACGCTTTGGCCGACGTCTCATCAAGAGGCATAACTACTCCTCGGCGGAACTTCTCCGAAATCTGCATGATTACCTCCCGATTCTACTCAATCAGAAAAAGGCGAACTCGGCCACCGTGGCGGCATGGCCATGCGCTCGTCACTCGGCGCCGCATTAACTGTCAGCTCAAGTCAAATTTTTACAGCTCAGCCAATCCTCGAAAAAGTCTCGAAAGTCCTCCTCGACATGTAGGTAGCT
>JAKSDA010000503.1 GCA_022360315.1 Pseudomonadota bacterium | reverse complement strand
TCGTGGTTACCGGCTCGGGCGTATCGGTCGTGGTTACCGGCTCGGGCGTATCGGTCGTACTTGTCCGACCGGCCCCGGCTCCGGCTGAGACACGGTGTGCCAACCCAAACGTCAGTGCGGTTATGATCAACGTGGTCGCCAGGTTGGTCACGGAGAAGTTATCGAACGAGAACCCGCCCATGACGTATTGGGTCACAACATCGAATCCTCCGGCGGAGATCATGGCAGCGCCAAATTGGGCAGCGGTTTGAACGGCCTTTGATGCACCCTGGAAGAGTATCCCTGCCCCAGCGCCAGCCGCTGCGCCGATGAATCCTCCAGCGGCACCGGTAATGAAGCCGACGAGCACGGCCTGCCCAACGCCTTCCATCACATCGCGGTTGTTCCACAAATTGCTCGCCATGGCGAGCAGACCGGAAACGACAGCACCCACGGCAGCGCCAATTATGGCTCCAGCCAATAGCGGTCCGCCCAGGGCCGCCACGATTACCGGCCCGGCCGCGCCCGCCGTTATGACGGTCACCGCGATAACGATAATGATCACGATGATCACCAGAAGCGCAGCAACAACTCGCTTCCATGCAGGTGGTTCTTTCGCCGCGGCCTCGTCGGCCTTGCGAGTAATCTCGCATTCCAGACCCTCTTTGCTCTGACGTAGGTTTTGTTCCAGGCTTTCGTGTGCCCGGGTAAGTTGCGTCCTTGCTCCTTCCATCGTGGAATCACAGCTCTGCTGGAAGCCGTCCAGGACCTGACTTAGCGCCTGGCTGCCCGCGTCTGTGGCTTGTTGTATCTGTTCCGTTACGGTGGTTCTCTGAGTGGCGAAATTATCGACCCCGGCAATACCAGTCATGGCATTGCCAAAGCCGTCGCTTACCGATGCCGCGAGTTCGGCATTGCTTTGAGTAATGCTCTCAAGTGAGGTGAGTGCCTGCCGGGCGGCATCGACAAGTTGCGTCTCCGCCGTCATGGCTCCGTTGTGGGCACTGGTATGCAGCCCGTCCATTGCCGTATTCACTCGCTGCTCTACCTCAGAGAGTGCTCGGTCCAGGGTCACGGCATCCGGAGGACTGCTCGCTGCGAACCGCGCCTGCACGTCGAACATGGCCTGCTGCACGGAGGCGACGGCGGTTTGCACACCTAGCTGAACAGCGGAGGCGGCGCTGTGAGCGACCTGTTCCTGCAACACCTGGTGCATGTATCCGGTGTCGTTGATCGCTTGACGTTGACTCCGTTCTTGTTGATTCAACTGGCCAAGCGTCGCGGCAAGCGATGAATCGATCGATGAAATCAGACTGTCTCGGGTAACCCAGGCCTGTTGGATGGCAGCATTACGGGTCATCTCCAGAGCGTTAATCAAGGTGGGCAGCTGTTCATCGAGGGTATCCCTTGACTGATTGGCCGAGGCAATGATGGAACAACGATCTGTTCGACGGCCATTTCGGGTCACTTCACGGGCCCGTTTTTGTGCGGCGTCGACCATTCGGTCGTGGTAACTCTCAGCTACCGAGCGCGCAGCATCGGCCTGCGCGTTTGCGCGCCGCTCGGCGAGATTTCCATCCCAAAAACCATCTTCTGTACAGGCTCGGAATCCTTCATACTGTGTGGCGAACTCTGCCCCCTTGGCCGTGCACTCACCGCCCACGGTGGTCCCCAGCCCTTCCAGTTCGGCGCGCCCTTGTGCGTAAATCTCGTTGATGCTGTCGAGCGTGGTTGTCTCCAGGTCATTGACCTGCCCCATGGTCTCGGAATGGGTTGCAGTAAGCGATTCAATGGCAGACAAGGTTGCCGCTTCAACATCCGTGATATAGGTGGCGGTTTGCTCCCGGACCGCATGGCGTGCCATCGCGGCGTTCGCCCTCGCCCGACGACGCGCTTGCTCAATGCGCGTGGAGATGGCCGCTTTCTGAGTCTCCATGGAGCCACTGATCTGCGCCTTGGCCGATTCAGCGGCGACACCCAATTGATCGGGTACATCCGTCAACGCGTGGGCAATGGCCTGATCGAGTCGGTCGGCGATACCGGCAAAAAACCTGTCGGCGCGATTTGCAGCCCGGCGACGTTGCGCTTGTCGCGCGGCACTTTCTCCGGGTGATTCAGTGAATTGAACGCCGCGACGCAGCGTTCGCGTGGTTGCCGTGGCACCGCCCAGCACGGCAGACGATTCGGCGTAAGCAGAAACCGCCACAGCGCGTTGCGACTCTGCCGCTGCAATCAGCCCGGCGAGAGGCGAGGCGGTCGATGCAGGAATCGATTCTGCGGACGCGCCGACCGGCGAAGCACCGCCTGCAGTGGCGGGACCGCCCTCCCCCGCAGCTTCTCCACCGCCGGTGGCCTCGGTCGTCGCCGCTTCAGGGGTTTCTGATGCCGCACTCGCTGCCTCGACTTCGCTGGTTGGGCATTCATCAATTTCGGGCAGATCTTCTTCATCGCCTTCACTCGCCTCAGCTTCCACCTCGCCTTGCGGCGGATTGGGCGGTGCGTCGTCAGGCTCCTCCGCCGGCTCTTCGGATGGCTCTCGATAGCATGCGGGAGTACAGCCGCTCGCCGGCTGGGGTTGCTCGCTGCCGTCAGCAGTTTCACCTGTCTGAGGCGCACCGGGTGGCGGTGTCTCCGCCGGCTGGGTTGACCCTTCACCCGACGCGGGTCCACCGCCTTCGGTCGCCGGTATCGACGAGCCCGACGGCGTGGCGGCCGAAGCGCTTGCACCACCTGAAGAAGCGTCGCTTTCTCCCGCATCAGCTTGCGATTCCTCGGAACCACCTCCTTCTCCTGACGACTCGGATGCTCCAGCGGTATCGGCGCTCGTTTCTGCACCGGCAGAACGGTCGCTCGCCTCCGCGCCTTGTTCGGCTTCTGGCGACACCGAAGCGCTCTCCACCCTTTCTTCGAACAGGCGACGGGCATTGACTACCAGTTCCATCTGGACTGGTGCCGCTTGCTGTACTGCCTCTCCGTTCCCATCTCGACGACAGGTTCCGCCGCAGCCTCGTTTTAACTGTATTCCCCGGGCGTCGTTACCCTGATAATGCGTGTCGCCGAGGAGATCCTCGGCCGAGCCGCCGGCCACCACCCGATCGGCCACCGCATCGGCGTGCCGCTCGTGGGAATCGCCGGGACGGCCGACATCGTCCTCGAGATGTACACCCTGCCGTTGCTGCACCACATGCGCTGCCTCGTGGGCCGCCAGACGCAAAGATGGAGGGTCGCGAAAACCGATCCGGCTACCTGAGGTGAAGGCGAGCGCGCCCATGCCGCGACTCGCCGATGCTGCGCTACCACCGACGTCGACGCGCACATCTGAGATATCGTGGCGCCCGAACGAAGCCTGGATGCGTTCGCCGTGTGGCAGTGGTTGGTTGGCCTCTCTGAGCCCGACACGTGCATGTCGGTGGATGTTATCCGGGCTGCGCGCCGACGCCTCCCCTTGTTGTACCGGTTCCTGCGACTCACAGCTCGCGCATTTCTCCTGCACCGGCTCGACGCTGCGTTCTTGGTCTTCGCTCTCGCAGGCTTCGCATTTCGACTGCACGGGCGGCACGTCATCGGCTTCAGAAGCCGCGCACGTGCCCTGCTGGCATGCTCTGCCATCCGCTTCGTCCTCGTACTCGTCGTCTGGCTCACTCGCCTCGAGTTTGGTCTGTACGCCCAGCCCATCGCTTGCCACCGGGGTCGGGTTTTCAGCCACCGGTCTGTTACCCGGTCTGGCGTTCGACCGATGTGCCAGGGCAATAATACTGTCGTAGGAGGACGCGACTCCCGACCAACCCGAGTCCTCGGCCTCGGGTTGCCGCTGCAGCGCGAGACGAGTTCGCTCGAACAGAGCGGCCGAGGATGGCATGATATCGGTGTGCTCATCACGCCGCTCGGCGGCGGTCGCTCGCGCTGCCGAGGCCACGGCCGCGTTGCCCGCTCCCTGCTGGGCATTGCGCCAATCGTCCTCTTGCAATTGCACTGCGGGTACAGGCATCGGCTGCAATGCCGACGTGGCATCGCGTGCAGGCGCCGAAAACTGCATCACAGAGCGGCGACCCTCCGGCCTGGCTGGCTTGCGCGCCAGCTGGTACGCGCGCTTCATGCTCGACCCGGGAGCGTGATGTCCACTCCAGCGATTCCTTCATGCCCAAAAATTACCAACTTCAATCGTGTCCACTGTTCCACTGAGTTTGTACCCCGTGCTCAACTCGAAGACTTGACTGGCACAGATAGTACGCGAATCCGGTGATCGGGCCTAGCGATTTAAAGCGGGTTTTGGAACACTGGATCCGGTCTATGCGAAAGAGCGGGCCTGGGCACCGCAGCCTCCCCGCGGGCCGCTCTACCCCGGATCTGTTGGCCGCGCACGCGTGTCCGGGCCAAACTGGTGCGCAAGCACTCCCACAAGGCCAGCAAGATCACGGACTCGGCCATGCGGGCCCTGTGCATTGCCAAACAGGACCCGCTGCCCCAGCGCAATTACACCTGACACTTGCCTGAAAACGGAACGTTGTTTTTGCGTCAGCCCTGCGGACAGGAAGAAGCCACGACAAAGTATCCGGGCGCGGTCTCCTCGAGCGTGGTTACCTTGGAGCCGCCCGCTCCCATCCATTGGTATGAACCCAAAGCAGAATAATTCTCCCACGGTGGAATACCGTTCATGATGGCACGTCCCGCATTGTGGTGATTCAGATTGGTGTCGCTGCCACAATACAGGGGATCGGGATCGCTGCCACAGGAGCCGTTGCTGGTCGGAACACGGCGGTTGGAGCAAAAGAAGAACTCGGTGACAAGAGCCGGGTAATTGATCGTGGAATGATCGATGTAAGCGCCCCCGCCAGAGCTACCGGGCCCTGCCGGCCAGGCATGGCCGAGCCCAGCGACCCGGATTTTTTGGACCACCGGAATTCCATCTCGACTCCAGCGGTACTCGGTACCGCCACCAGGCACCGGGGTGCTGCCCGGGTCCTGAGTGGCACCATATATCTCGGCCATTACCTCGGCATTGAGATCGCCGTAGCCCTGAGCAACAGTAAAGTCACTGGTTCCGAACACCACGGAGGTGAGCTGATCTTGCAGGGACGGCCGGTAACTGCCGGCAAACTGTTCGCACAGGTCCACCGCCCGGTTTTTGGTCGTGGCAACATACGATATCTGCCCCGAACTCGTGCCAATTGTGGGACCGGCGTTGATACCAATACCGGCAAAGAGATCAGGAGCGAGACAGCCCATTACCATGGTTTCACTACCGCCCGAGGAGAGGCCAGTCATATATATTTGCCCGGGATCGAGTTCGAGCTCGCTGCGGCCCATGAGAGCCGTGACCAGACCGATGAGATTGTCGTTGTGGCGATTGCTCCGGGAGTGGTTTCGGTCGTAATAATCCCAGCAGCCGATGATCACACCGCCATTTGGCGCGTCCGGGAGGGCCACGACCATGCCGTATTCGTCCGCGGTAGACTGCCAGTTGGCACCCTGTTTAAAATCGTCGTTGGTCTGGCCGCACCCGTGCAGACTGAGCATCAGCGCCCGCTTTCCGCCCAATCGAGGCTGACTGGTCGGGGTATAGAGCTGTACCTCCATACCCGAAATGAACTCTGTGCTCCAGGTTCCCACCGCAGCTTGCTGAGCCTCTACATCGTCGGTTTCTATATCCGATTCAACAGACAGACAAGCTGTGGGGGCGAACGCAGCAAGATAAACACCTGCGGTCGCCAGCAGTCCGGACAGCAATCTACCGAGATGTGTCATATCTAAACTCCTTGCACTACGATCTGTTGTTATATCTCTTGTCTACAAGGATACACCGAGCGATCAAACACACCCTACCAGGCGTATATATGCGCATCCGCCGGGAACGTCGACGAAAGAGCGATCAGATTTGCTGTGGTGTTTCCCCACCCCGACTGGCCCTACTCTAGGGCAAACGAGCGCAGTAGTCAATGCGTTCTTGTGCACTGCAAAATAAACATGATCGGTGTAATCGGACCCACGATAGTCATTACCGGCTTTTCATGCGCACGGCCCGTCTCGACGTTTGTTGCGCCGCAAAAAACGATGACCGGAGCTCGGTCGGCCTCTGTTCCAGATCAGACGTCTGTCGCGGCACGCTCGGCGAGTGCAATGGCGCCGAGGACGCCGGCCTGGTTGCCCAGACCGGGGGCGACGATGTACCGGTCGATATCCCGCAAGATGGCTGGAGCCTGAACGTAGCCGGCCAGAAGGTCGAGAACGTTGCCGCGAATCATGGGAAAGAGGTGCTTTTTGTCCATCACGCCTCCGCCCATGACGACGCGCTGGGGGGACAGGGCGCAGATCAGATTTACTACTCCCATGGCCAGATAATGAGCTTCAATGGTCCAGGCGGGGTGGTCGTCGGGCAGGTCCTGGCCCTTGATGCCCCAGCGTTTTTCTATCGCCGGGCCATTGGCCATGCCTTCGAGGCAGTCGCCGTGAAATGGGCACATGCCGGGAAATTCGTCGTCGGGGTGCCGGGGCACGCGCATATGGCCGACCTCGGGGTGGATCAAGCCGTGCAACAGTGCCCCTCGTGCCATACCACCTCCGCCCAGACCAGTTCCAATGGTCAAGTAGAGGAAAGTGTGCAGATCCCGGGCAGCGCCCCAGCGATATTCGGCCAGGGCAGCGCCATTGACGTCGGTATCGAACCCGACCGGGATGCCGAGCGCTCGTGCCACGGCCCCGGCAAACTCGGTGTGAGCCCAGCCCGGCTTGGGTGTCGAGGTGATGTAGCCGAAGGTCGGCGATGCGGGGTCGGGATCGACCGGTCCAAACGATGCGATGCCGAGCGCAGTCAGCGGCTCGGCGTCGGCTTGTCGGGTGAAAAACTCGATCGCCTTGCCGATGGTCTCGTCGGGATTTGTGGTCGGAAAACGAATCTCTGCGCGCACGTCGCCCGGCCCGGTGCCAACTGCGCAGACAAACTTGGTACCACCAGCCTCGATGCCTCCAAATAACTTCATGACAATTCTTCCATATGGTATCCGCAAATAATGCGTTTCTATTTAGCGCCGGTCCAAAAACCTCGGACCGAGCCAGAGCGACGAGGCGCGCCGCCAGTGGGTGCGCGAGGAGTGCCGTGGCGGAGTCGAGCGCGATTTTTTCGCGCGACTGAAATGTGGCCAGAAAGTCGATATCTCGACCGGATAACTGGCTCCGACACCACTCCACAGCACCGACGATCACCGGCTTTTCGGTGTAGGTATGAATCAATGCAGGGTCGAGCAGGAACGCGTCGTGATTGCCCATGATGCACAGACAGCCCACATCTCGGAGAGTCTGAAGGCACCGATAGAGGACACGAGCCCAAGGTGGCGACATCGCCCAAGCAGACGATCCGATCGACATTGCGTTGCTCGATATCGCGCAGCACGGCGTCGAGAGCCACCTGGTTGCCGTGGATGTCTGAAATCAGGGCGATCCGCATGAGTTACGCAGTCACGCAGGCCGAGTATACTGCCCCGGCTGGCGCCAGGTTGTAAGTGTAGAAACTCGTTCTCTTCTGCTACGACCCATCGCAGACAAATCGGGGCTCTGCCGGATTGGTCCGGCCCAACCCGGCACGGCCGGACGCGGTCGGGCGAGGAATCGCCCGGTCGGTGTAACCTTTGCCGCCGCCCGTTCGTGGACCCGGGAGACAAGGAGAAGACCATGAATAGATCCGAGCGACATGGCGGCGTTGTCGTTGTAGGCGGCGGTTTGGGCGGCCTGGTCAGCGCGATTCATCTGGCCGAGGGCGGCGAGAAAGTGACTTTATTCGAGTCTGGCAAAGAGCTGGGCGGACGGGCCATCACCCGCGATGAGGGCTCGTTTCGCTTCAACCTGGGCCCCCGCGCTCTGTATTGCAAAGGTGCCGCAGCCGCAACTCTGGACCAGTGGGGTATCGAATTAACAGGCGGCATCCCCCGCGGCTCTGGCGGCCTGGTAATGCGCCGCGGCAAGGTCCACGCATTGCCCGCCGGTATGCTGTCCCTACTCAAGACCAGTGCGTTTACCGTATCGGACAAGGTGCAGATCGGCCGGCTCTTGGCGAGCCTGCTCAAGCTGAACCCGCAGCCGCTGCGCGGAGTCTCGGTTGCTGAATGGCTCGACGATCTCGCCATCGGTCCAGGGCCTCGAGCATTGATGGAAGCGCTGGTCCGCCTGACCACCTATGTCCACGCTCCTCACCTTGTGAGCGCGGGATTCGCGCTCGGGCAAATCCAGCTGGCCCTGGGCCACGGCGTGAGATACCTGGATGGCGGTTGGCAGCGCATGGTCGAGCGATTGGCTCAGGTGGCGAGCGACGCCGGCGTGACCATACGGCGTGGAGCCAGCATCTCCGGTCTTGTCGGCACGGACGCGGTGCGCGGCGTCCGGCTACAGGACGGCACCGAATACGGGGCGGAGGCGGTCTTTCTCGCCGTTGCCCCCGGGCGAGTGTCCCGCTTTCTGCAACGCTGGGACAAAAACCCCATCCACAAGACGCTCGATCAGCTGATTGCCGTTCGCATGTCCTGTCTCGATATCGGTCTGGACAGCCTACCCAGACCCAAGTCGATATTTGCCCTCGGCCTGGACGAGCCGACGTATTTTTCAGTTCATTCTCACTATGCCGCATTGGCCGAGGGAAATCGCGCGCTTATTCATGTGGCGGCATATCTGGCCCCAGATCAGCACTCGGGCGATGTCGAACAACTCGAGGCTGTACTCGATCTGGTCCAGCCGACCTGGCGGGATAGAGAAGCGAGGCGTTTTTATTACCCCGGTCTCACCGTGGCCCACGCAGTGCCGTTGGCCGAGAATCGGGGTTGCCGGGTTTCGAACCGCGTGCCCGGCCTGCCTGGCGTGTATCTGGTCGGCGATTGGGTGGGAGATGAGGGAATGCTGGCCGATGCGGTGTTTGCCAGCGCCCGACGAGCTGCCCGGCAGCTGACCGAGCAGCGTTGTGCGCGAGCCGCTTGAATTAAACAGAAACACATTGGATCAAACGAGGTATTTCTGTTGCGAGGTTTTCCCCAAAATGATAGCCCCAGCGCGAAGCGGTCGGACCGTGTATCGGCTCTGGCTCAGGCGCCCGGGATCTCGCCAGTGAGCGCTTTGAGGAAGGCGGTCAGGTCAGATACCTCGTCGTCCTCGAGAGTCATATCGAGCTGATAGGTCGCCATCTTGCGGATAGCTTCGTCCAGTGTGGTGACCGTGCCGTCGTGCAAATACGGATCGGTGAGCTCGATATTGCGCAGGGTCGGCACCTTGAACTGATGGCGATGTGCCTCGTTGGCAGTGACGTTGTACCGGCCGTAATCGGCCTCGGTGACGTTGCCCCGGTCTTTAAAATAATCTTTGGCAACGCCGAGTTTTTCAAACGAACTGCCACCCAGCGCGGGTCCGTTGTGGCAATCGCTGCAGCCGATCTTGGCAAAGAGCTGGGCCCCGCGGAGGGCCGCTTCGGACATGGCGTCATCGTCACCGGACAAATACTGGTCGAACGGCGAGTTGAGTGTAACCAGCGTCCGCTCGTACTCGGCGATCGAAAAACGGATATTGGCCTCGGTGACACCATCGGAGAAGGCGGCTGCAAACGCGTTGCTGTACTCGGTATCGCCCTTTAGATAAACGATCACGTCAGCTATGTTGCCGCCCATCTCCTTGGGATTTTCGATCGGACCACCGGCCTGATCCTCGAGAGTAGCGGCTCGTCCGTCCCAGAACTGAAGAACGTTGTAAGACGCGTTGAGCACGGTCGGGGCGTTGATCGGGCCTTCCTGATCGTTGATGCCGAGCGATGTGGGACGGCCATCATCCCCGCCCTTGGCGACGTCGTGGCAGGACATGCACGAGACGGTGCCATCGCCGGAAAGTTGCTTATCTTCGTATAGCTTCTTGCCCAGGGCCGCAATGTCTGCGTCGACCGTGTTTGCAGTCAGAACGGCAAAGTCCGCGGAGTTTCGCAGATCGATATCGTCTTCGTCATCACTCGAACAGCCGATAACGAGGCTGGTAAATGCTATACAGAGAAATGTCAATCTTAGTATTTTTCTAGCAAGCATGGCGCACCGTATAGCGGTTTTGGCTGATGAGCGCAATTGAAATTTCGACACTGAAGCGAGTTCTAGGCCATTTGCTATTAGTGTTCGCCCGAATACGCAAGCGTAGCGTCATTAGCAACTGCACACCGGCGATATTCGTCCAATTTGGACGCCTGGGCCCGCTCAGTCCCTGTTATTCGTCGACTGACTGGAGCGACCATGACGCGGGTGTCATGGATAGATACCAGCTATGACACTGCTGTCGTGCCCTCGGCAACCGCTCGAGGCATTCCCCGCGTTGCGCGGTCGCCGATCCGCTGAAATACCAGCTGCAATACGGGGTTTGCGAGCTTGAGAATACTTTTGAAGTCGAGCTGGGCGTTATAGGTGAGCTGGGTTTGCTTGCCGGTCGGGGCAAATTCGATCCGGTCGCGATAGGTCAATGTATTGGTCTGGCCGAATAGGGTCAGTTCGCGGGGCGGGTCATAGCCGACGATCTCGTAGGGCAGAATGAGTTTATTCATCAGGAAGGTCCCGACGAGCAGAAACGACGTGCCATGCCCGACCGGTCCATCGGTGACTTTGTACGCTTCCAGGGTCTGTGGGTCCCAGCGGGGTGCATTGCGAAAGTCGCTTATAAAAGCAAATGTTTCTTCGATTGGCTGGGGGATGATGAGAGAAGTGACGTAGTGAGCCATGTTATCACCTCGCGGTGTGGTTATTATCCGGTGCGGTCCAAACTCTCTTCGGCCCGCCGCAAGAGTGTCTTTGCCCCCTGCGCGCGCGCGAGGTCACGGGCGCGGCGAAACCGGGATACCGATTCTTCGCGTGCACGATTTTTGGGCCCACGATCGGATAATCTGGACTCGGCGAGGAGTATTTCGCCGCCCAGGCGGACCAATTCGGCTTCGTGACAGCGCTCGTCGCTATCTTGCACAAAATCCATGAGCTCGTGAAGGACGGCACGGGCTTCGTCGATGCGGCCGCGTTTGAGTTCGGCCTCGATGAGAGCGCCGCGCCAAAACGACAATGCGTTGCGTGTACCCACTGCGTCGAGTGCGTCGATACCGGCGCGGATGATCTCGGCGCCATCGCTCGCTCGCCCCTGGCCGACAATCGACCAGCCGAGCATGATGCGACCGCAGGCTTCCCAGTGGGGCATGCCCTGCTCCTCGGACAGCGCGATAACGGTCCGGGCGTGCTCCTCGGCCTGGTTGTATTCGCCCATGTGGCAGTGAAATGTGGCGACCAAGATCTCGACAAAACTCTGGCTGCCCGGTTGACCGAGTTCTTCACAATAGTCCAGCGCTTGCTGCCGCCGTTGCCGCGCGCTCTCGTAATCACCGTCGTGCCAGTGGACCCAGATCAGAAAGGCGAGGCAAAAGGCGCGCGCGTCCTGGCCAAAGAGAAAGGCCAGATGCCGATGGCTGCGCGGCTCGTAGATCTCGAGCACGCGCTCGAAATGCTGCTTGGCGGAAGCCACACGGCCGCGCCAGAACCGGCAAGCTCCCAGCGCCTGCAGGGCACCGATCTCGATCCCGCTATCACCCGAGCGCCTGGCCAAATCGAGCAAGCGCTTGCCCATCTCCTCGGCCTGGGGATACATGGCTCTGACCTGATAGAAGATCCACAGGCCAAAGAGGGCGGGAAATAGCCGGCCCGCAGCAGTCTCGCCAACTTCGGAGCAAAGATCGAATGCACGCCGATAGGTCGCCTCGACATCCGGCGCAGCAAAGCCGCGGGTGAGCATGAGGGGAACCCCGATGGCCACCCGCAGGCTGAGCTCCTCGAGCGCGCTCTCGGGCGTGCTGGGCATCTTGTCGATCAACAGAAGGCCGCGCTCGAGGTGCTGTGTGGCCTCGGCCAGGGCCCACGACTCGAGGGCTGCCTGTCCTGCCGAGTGCCAGTACAAGACCGCCTTGGCTGCCTGGGCAGCTTCGGTGTAGTGGTGAGCGAGAACCTCGGGTGGCGTCTCGGGGGCGGTCTGTTCCAGCGTCTCGGCGATCCGAGCGTGGTACTGCTGGCGAGTGCGGCGCAATAGCGAGACGTAGGCCGCATCCTGAATCAGCGCATGTTTGAATGTGTAGGTCGCTGCCGGCAGCGCACCGCGCACGTGAAGAATTCCGGCCTCGATCAGTTGATTGAGCTCCTCACCCAGCTGATCGTGGCCGATGTTGGTGACCTGCTGGACGAGCGAATAGTCGAATTGGCGGCCGATGGTCGCTCCGACCTGGAGCACGGTCTTGTCCGGCGACAGACGGTCGAGACGAGCCATAAGCGAGTCGTGCAGGGTGGTCGGAATGTCCAGCGAGGGCAGAGATACATCGAGCTCGTAGGCGCCGAAGCGCTCGACGAGCTGACCCGACTCGAGAAGCATACGGGTGAGCTCCTCGACGTAGAGGGGATTTCCATCGGACTTGGCGGCGACAAGCTCGATCACTTTTTGCGGCACGTCCTTGCCGCCGGTGATGTTTCGGATCAGCTCGGCCACTTCGTGGCCGGCCAACGTACGCAGCGCGATCGATGTATCGACCGACCATGGCTCGCGAAATGGTGGCCGTGTGGTCAAAAGGGCCATCATGCGCGCCCCTTTCAACCTCTCGGCCAAAAGGCCGAGAAAGTCGAGGGTCGACTGATCCAACCAGTGCAGGTCTTCGATGGCCAGGACCAGCGGATTTCGCCCCGCAATTCGGAGCAGGCTGTCGAGCAGAAGATTCTGTATTCTCTGTTTTCTCATCTGCGGTGAGAGGACGAGTGGATGATACCGATCGGCCGGGATGGCAACGGACAGAAGGTGGGCGAGCACGGGCACGGCGTCGCCGCCCTGCAGATCGAGCGCGGCGAGCTGTGCCTCCAGCTTGGTCAGCCTGGATTCGGCGTCGTCATCGTGGCGCAGGCCGCACAGTCTGGACAACATCTCGACCATCGGCCGCAGGGCGGTGCTGGTGTAGAACGGCGAGCAGCTGCAGTGCAGCCAGATGTGCTCGTGAGCGGCCAAACTGGTGGCAAACGCGTGGATCAGTCGAGATTTACCGATACCGGCCTCGCCGCTGATGAGAACGATCTGACCGCGCCCTTGCGAGCTGTGGTTCCAGCACTCGAGGATCTGTTCGAGGTCGGCGTCTCGGCCCACGATCGGGGTGAGCTTGTTGTCTTCCTCCTGGGTGGTGAGGCGGCCCCGGGTAGTCGTGGTGCGGATCAAGCGGTATAGATGCATCGGCTGAGCCACGCCGGCCAGTTCGTGGCGACCGAGGTCTTCCCACTCGAAGTAACCGCGCATCAGCCGGGCGGTGGCCGCACTGACCACAGCCGCATTGGGTTGGGCGAGCCCTTGTACGCGCGCTGCGATGTTGGGGGTCTCGCCGATGGCCAGCCGTTCGCGGTGGACTTCATCACCCATGGCGCCGACCACGGTTGTGCCGGTGTGGATACCGATACGGACCGCGATCTCCACGTTCATTTCGGCCTTGAGGCGGGTATTCAAATCGCCAATCGCAGAAATGATCTCGAGCCCGGCACGCCCGGCGCGCTGAGCGTCATCTTCGTGGGCGTTGGGATAGCCGAAATAAACCAGCAGTCCGTCGCCGAGCAACTGGGCCACGTAGCCGTCGAATTGCCGGATCACCCGCGACGAGACTTCCTGATACGCGCGGGTGACCTCGCGCAGATCTTCGGGATCGAGACGCCCGGCCAGCCGTGTCGAGCCGACCAGGTCGCAGAACATCACGGTCAGCTGCCGGCGCTCGGCTTCCGGTCGAGTCAGTGCAATCTGCTCGGGCCGGCGAGAACTGGGTGCCAGCTGGGTTCCGCATTCACTGCAGAACTTGGCGCGCGGCGCGTTCGCCTCACCACATGACTGACAGACGCGCGGCAGCGATGTGCCACATGCGTTGCAAAACTTACTCCCTTCGGGAATCTCTTCGTCACATGCGGGACAGCGCACGGTGAAGTCTCCTCTGTGGCTCGCCCACTGGATCGCATACTAGCGCAACCCATGAGGACTGTGTCGGATCTCGGCACCACAGAGCAAGTCCGGTTCCATTCATCCGGCACTGTCGCCAGGGGATCGGAACAAACCCACCGGCCCAGGCTACCCCGGCCCAAACGACTCTGTTGCAGATCAGTACTCGGTCGACGCTTCGACCTGGGCCGGGGTCAGTGCTGCGACCTCCGGGTCGAGTTCGCGCGACAAAAGACCTCTGCCCAGTCCCAGTCCGACGATGGTAGCCACCCCGGTGGCCAGGAGAATGGACAGCTTGCCCAGGCTGAGAATCGAGCTGGCGTTGGCGAACGCCAGCTCGGCGATAAAGATCGACATGGTGAAGCCGATACCGGCAAAACAGCCCAGGACCAGTATGCCGGCCCAGTTCACTCCGCGCGGCAGCCCGGCCCAGCCCATCCGCACCATGAGCCAGCTCACCAGAACGATGCCGACGGGCTTGCCCACGACCAGACCGAAGGCGATACCGAGCATCGCGGTCGTCGCGCCAGACGCGTCGAAATCGAGAGCACCCAGGGTGACCCCGGCATTGGCCAGAGCAAAGAGCGGCATGATGAAGAACGCCACCCATACGTGAAACTCGTTCTGCAGGCGAACCACCGGCGAGAGAGCCTCACGCCCGGCCAGGGTGAGCTGGTTGATCGGTTTGAGCAGGGCCTCGTGTCTGACCTCGCCATTGCTCGCATGGTGTTCGTGGAACTCGGCAATGGACTGCTCGGCAATGCTCAAGAACTGTTCGCGGCTGAGCCATGGCTTGACCGGGGCGGACATGCCGACAATGACGCCGGCCAGGGTTGGATGGACACCGGCATTGTGAAGCCCAGCCCATATGATGATGAGCGGTACGAAGTAGACCAGACCGGGCCGAATGCCGGTGCGCCGAAACAGGACCAACACCAGGCAACCCACCCCGACAACCATGAGGCCCGACCAGGCAAACCCCTTGGTATAGAAGATGGCGATCACCAAAATGGCGCCGATGTCGTCGATGATGGCCAGAGCCAGCAGCAAAATGCGCAGTGCCGCCGGTATCCGCTTGCCGAGAAGAACCATGATGCCGAGCGCGAATGCGATATCGGTGGCCATGGGAATTCCCCAGCCGTCGGCTGTCGGGCCGGTGGGGTTGAACGCGAAATAGATGAGCGCGGGAACCACCATTCCACCCACGGCTGCCCCCACCGGGAGCGCAGCGCGGCGTGGATCGGATAGCTCGCCCTCGGCCATCTCGCGCTTGATCTCGAACCCCACGACCAGAAAGAAAAACGTCATGAGGAAGTCGTTGATCCAGAAGTGCAGCGACTCGGTCATCGACCAGCTGCCGATTCCAAGGGTAATCGACGTCTCGTGCCAGATGTGGTGATACGAGTGGCTGCCCGGCCAGTTGGCCCAGACCAGAGCGATCACGGCCATGCCCATGAGGACAAAACCACTCGAGGTCTGGTGGCCGATGAATTTCTCCACCGGCGCACTGAACCGCATAGCGATGCGTCGCGCTGAGGCGGAAGCTTCTGGGGGAACTGGAAATTGACTCAGTGATGGTTTTCCATGCACGAAACTACTCCGACCGTAATGTAATTTTACATTGGATTTACTCTGTTTGCTACGTCCCCAGAGCAGCTAGTAGCGTTCGCAGTGGAGCGCCCGTGGCACCGTAGCCGGCCCCCGGCGCATCGCCGGCCCAATTCCAGGCCGAGCCGAAGATGTCGAAATGGCACAGCGGTAAATCGGTAAAGTGTCTCAAGAAATGGGCTGCATTACGCGACCCTGCAGCGCGCGTCGCATCGCCGGGCAAGTGCGCTGTGTTGCGCAAATCGGCCTCTCGATCGCGATTGGCCTCGTAGTGCCAGATGCGCTCGGGAAAAAAATGCAAATCTTCGCCGGTTCGCTCCGATGCGTTGCGCAGGGACTTTTGCAACTCCGGGTCAGCAAAATGGACCGGAGTGGCATAAGGTCCATAAGCATTGAGCGCGGATGTAGTCAGTGTGGCGAAACACAGAATTCGCTCTGGTCGATACATATCTGAGGCATAGGCCAGGCCGTCGGCGAGAACCAGCCGCCCTTCCGCATCGGTGTGATCCACGCGTACCGTCGAGCCGCGGTAGCTCTTGATCAAGTCACCAGGGCGCATCGAATTGCTGTCCACTGAATTCTCACATGTCGGGATTACCAGGACCAGCGGAGTTTCGATCTGTGCCTCGACCATGCCGCGAAACAGGGCAAAGGCCAGGGCCGCGCCGCCCATATCGTTTTTCATCATCGACACGAAGGCCTCGTACGGCTTGATGTTGATTCCTCCGGTGTCGAATGTGATTCCCTTGCCGAGCAGCATGAGCGGTGCTCGATCGCTGCCCCCGGGCCGATATCGCGCGATGACCAGGCGCGGGGGCGAAACTGTGCTGCCCCGGCCAACTGCCAGCAAAAGCCGCAGTCCGTGGCTGGCAAGAGTCCTGTCGGCCATCACCTCGACCGTGACATCCGGATATCCTGCAGCCCATTGGCTCACGTCGCGTGCGATGGCAACACTGGTACGGCGCCCGGGATCTTCGTTTACCCAGGTGCGAAAACAGTCCTCCAAGAGGCCGACGCGATCGACGCGAGCCTGCAAGTCCGAGCGCTCTACCAGCTTGATGTCGCCGCAGGTGCGGTGGTGCAGATCGAGCCCGAGCGTGACCAGCGTATCGTCATCGACCGGGGGACCAGTTTCAGAGGCACCTGTTTTGGCAGCGCGAAGAGTTGCGCTGCCAAACTCGGCAAGAGCGGCGATCTTGCGAACGAGCTGGTCCACGATCCACCGAATTTCGGCCCTTGTGCGATCCGGCACGGAAACGTAAGCCGACAACACCCCTGCATCGAGTTTCACTGTCGCGCTGGCGCCTCCCACAACATGAGCCTCGATACCAGAGGGCAATGGCGCGCCACTCGGATAGAGGATGAGGTCAAGGCGATTGGCAGAGGCGGCCTCATTCATATCCGGCGAGAGTACCAAGTAGGCGGAACTAAAACAAAGTTAGCCGAAATCAAGGACCGTCCTCGACCCTCTGGCCGGTCAATTCAGCAGGTGATCCATAAAAAACCGTGGTTTTCCATACTAATTTGACATCGAGAGCGATATGTTACTAAATAGTCACGTATGAACGATGAGCTTGCTGGTGTATGGAGAGCTCTTTCTGATGGCTCGAGGCGCAAGATCCTCGATCTACTCACATCGGGGCCGATGACGACGACCCAGTTGTGCGCTTGCTTCGACATGACCCGTTTTGGTGTCATGAAGCACCTCAGAGTACTGGAATCGGCCGGTCTGGTCGCGGTCCGGCGGCGGGGCCGCGAGCGGTGGAACTACCTCAACGCCGTCCCGTTGCACCGGATGTATCAGCGGTGGGTAGGACGATACGAGCGGCTGTGGGCGGCCAATCTCAACGAGTTGAAAGAGGCGGTCGAGAACGCGGCCAGAAACCCAGTGGATGACGCGGTCGACAGCTTGGCCGATCGATCGAAGAACCGGCCGCCCGGCCGCTCTGCTCCGGCGGAACGGGGTACTGCATCTTGTGCCGGGACGTCCGGACAACTGGACGAAAACCGAAACCGAGGAGACGCGAACATGTTGCAGAGAGATAACAGAGAAGGGCTTGATTCATTTCAGGTCGCGCAGGAGGTGGTCATCGCCGCATCCCGCGCTGCGGTGTGGGCCGCTCTGACCACCGATATTGGCGCGTGGTGGGCATTCCGCATCACCGGCGACGATGCCATGATGACGCTCGATGCGCGCATTGGTGGCCATTTCGCCGAGAAGCGGAGCAACGGTGAGGGAGCGATATGGGGAACGGTGACGAATATCCGGCCCGGCAGGGTTTTGCGCCTTAGCGGCCCACTCGGCATGGTCGGCCGACCGCTTGTCAGCGTATACGCTTACGAGATCGAAGAACGGTCGAGCGGCACGCTAGTAAACCTGACCCATCACTGTTTCGGCGACCTCGACCCGGAATGGAGCAAGCAATACGATGAGGGCTGGAAAACACTCCTCGCGACGTATCTCAGGCGATATCTCGAAGACGGCGCCACTTGGCGCGATATCAAGCGAGATAGCTGAGTACGGTTGTCCGGAAATTAAAAGCCCTAAAAAGCCCTGACCAAAGGTAAAAGCCCTAAGAGCCGGTCCAAAAACCTCGGACCGAGCCAGAGCGACGAGGCGCGCCGCCAGTGGGTGGGCGAGGAGTGGAGAATACTGGCTGTATTTGACCGACGAACAAGCCCGCAGGCGGTGATGGA
>JAKSDA010000409.1 GCA_022360315.1 Pseudomonadota bacterium | reverse complement strand
CTCGGAGGATCGCGAAGTCTCACTCTGTCTCCATTCTGCCCGTACGTCGTGAATTCGGCGTTTGAGTACCAGGTGTCATGATTCACTTGGGAAGTGAGTCGTGCTCCCGTTTGAATGGACGGAGTACACAGATGCCCCACTCGGAAAGCGAGTCCGCTTACTTCAGGACTAGCTCCCGCGCAGGCGACCTAGTCTTGAACCCAGCGGCGATGCTCGAGGAGATATGTACGCAGGGCGTACAATCCGTCAGGGGACAGCGAATCGATGCGCTGCTGCCGTTCAGGAGTCAATTCGATAGCGAATGCCCGACACAAGTCGCGTACTGCTTGCCGACGCTCTTCGCGTATTGCTTGCTGGCTCTCTTCACGTACCAGTCGGTCGATGACGGGATTGTGTTTGTCAATGAGGGCTTGGGCCACGGCATTGTCGGCCTGGACGGCGTCGAGCAGTGAGCGCACGGCGATGGGCTGCTGCAAGCAAGGGTCCTTGATCACATAGTCATCATCGAGTTTTTCCCAGTCGTTTTTGTCACGGGACCACTCTTTGACGGGTCCAGCCTTGACGATTTCAGCCCCGTCGAGATATTCGACGCGGACGTAGACCGCAAAGACGCGGCGAACACCGCGGCGAATGAGCATACGGGCGCGCTTCTTGAGCGAGCTTTCGCTCTGAGTGTGTTTGACCTCGAAGGACAATTCTTCCAGGTGTCGATGGCCCTGAGCGTCGGTGCCAGCTTTGCGAATGCAGGCATCGGTGGCG
Source organism: Pseudomonadota bacterium (assembly GCA_022360315.1). Taxonomy (GTDB): domain Bacteria; phylum Myxococcota_A; class Polyangia; order Haliangiales; family Haliangiaceae; genus JAKSDA01. Next base: position 16,104 of record JAKSDA010000409.1, on the reverse strand, counting down.
AAGTCGTTTTCGTCCGAGACACGGGTGAGCAGATCAGCCGACGCGACATAGTTGGGGGCGACATGGGCGCGTAGAACATAACTGATGTCGACGGTTCGATCGGCATGGGGCGGATTGGCCGGGGACACCTGGATGATCTGACCGTCGATCATTTCGCGATCGGTCTCGGGCTCGACCAGGTGTTCGTCCGGAGGCGGAAACGTCTCGCCAGGAAACTCCACGCGATGCGCGCTGTCGGCGCCAGGAGCGAGATAGATTTCGCCAGGATGGGTTGGGTGCCTCATGGGTTCCTTCTAAGGTAGCACAAATGGCGAAACGGCGAAATTGGGACGGGTAGTAAAGCGCCCGGAGGAGCCTGCGGACTTCCGGCTCCATTGCCAATCCACAGCAGTGAACGGCCATTGTGCACAGTGCCACAGCGTATTGCGCCCGAAGAGATGGCGGGAAACGGCTACCAACCTGGGCCGGAGTAGAGTCCTCGGCGCACGAGCTCGCTGCGCACCTGGACGATACGAGCAGGCGCGGCGTTGATCTCGAGATAACCGACGCACGGAGGCTCGCCCGCTTGCGTCGTTGCCGATGCTATGACGACTGGCGCGACAACGGCGATGTATGGAAGGACCTGGAGCATGATCGGACGGGGTTTTCTGTTCGTGGGTCGCCGCACGCGGAGATTCCTTCGCGGAAAAGTGCCGAGAAATGTGCCTGGCGTAGATTGTGTGAATTCAACCACGAATGGTTGCTGCGAAGAACCCCGGAGCGGGGACGTGGACGTCGGGCGGTACTATTGCCGTTTTCCGTCGTTTCTGTCTGCCTTGGGCGGGTGCCGGTCGCTACCATCGATGATGGCCGATTGGGAATTTCCGGCCTCGTCTACGCCCCATTGGACATGGTTGGATTGGACGAGATTGTCCCCGGCAATCTCCATCACAAAAATCCAGCCTCAGCCCGGCGGCCCCAGGATCAATCCCGATCATTCCCACCAAACACCGCGTATTCGAATGGATACCCGAGCCGCTACTGCGTTTTATCACCCAGCGCATGTTGAGCGGGGAGACCGCGGCGATCAAAATCGGCCACGCGACCAACGCGCGAATCTCGTGGCAACTGCTCGATGAGTTCAGGTTGTTACTCGACGAGCCGATGTTGCGACCCAGCGATCGACGTCCTGTTCCGCCAGCTCGACCCCAGCGATTGAGGCCAAATTCCCGGTCGCCGCTCCTGCCACCTTTGCCCGACTATTGCGCCGGCATGAGCGATACACCCCAGGACACGCCATTTGTTGTGACCAAGTCTTCAATGTTGCTCCCGTCTGTGAGATCGGCACGACGGATCTTTCCCAATGCCGCCCAGTACAGCTTGCCGCCAGCGACGTCGATGGCCAGTGCTTGCGCGATCGTTTGCCCACTGATGAAGGTTTGCGGGTTGGAGCCGTCGAGGCCCGCAACCCATATAACGTCATCCCGCGCCGTATAGAACACTTTCTGCGCCGACGGATGCACAGCAACGTCCACTCCCTGTCCGCCCACGTTGGGGACGATCGTTGCCAACCCGCTGCCGTCGAGATTGACCCGGTACAGGGCCGTACTGTTGTAGGTGATGAAATATAGCGTGCTGTTTGCGGTGTCCAGAGCAAGACCGCTCGGGCTGTCAAATCCCGAGTCGATGACGACTTCGACATTGGACCCGTCCAGATCGGCGCGCATGATCCGGTTGGCAGCAAATTCGGTCCAGTACAGCTTGCGGTTGCTCGCATCGATGGCAATGCCAAAGACGGTCGCGGCATTGGTCACGACGTCCGATGGATTCGAACCATCGAAATCAGCTCGCGCAATGTTGCCTGATGAATGGTCATAAAAGATCGTCCGTGTATTGGGATCTACGGCGATGCGGAACCCATTGGGGACTGGTTTGATGAGCTCGTTTGGATCGCTGCCATCGAAATGGCCTCTCGATACCGACTCTCCTTGGTTCACCCAATACAGGAATGACGGCGCAACACTGGCGTCGGGCAATGACGCATCTGGGTCGGTTGACCGGGCGTCGGGCAAGCTCCCATTGGGTACGGCAGCATCTGTCGCAACAGAAAGCATCGTATTATCGCCGCAACATGCCAATGAGGCCCCGCATACCAGGATCGTGGCGAATGGTTGCAATCGTGGATTCATCTCTCCCTCGATAGTTCACATTGTTGGACGTCGCGCGACCAGAGCACTCTTGTCCGAATTTGACGGTTTCCGTTTGATCGGGCATTGCGGAATGCACTTGAGGCAAAGACTCAGCGCAGTAAATGGTATCAACTCATCGCGTAGGGCATAGTTCACCCGTCCCATGACGTCCACTCCCCATGATGCTCGACAGCGGCACACGGCAAATATCTGGACGTTGAGCCCCCTTGTTGAGATTGGCGTTCTCGTGAGGCGGCGGGATTGCTTACCGCACGCGCCGCCATCAGAGCCCAGTGCCACAAGCGAACTTCACCGCGATCCACAGCCGATGGCCGTCCCGGGATCTCGTCGGGCAGATTCAGGAATCCATCCGTAGCGGCCGAGCTGGCTGGAAGCCCAGTGGGGGAAGCGGGCGACCAAAATGGGGGCTGGAGGCTATGGGGACTGGCCCCCAGTTGGCGTCGTGTGTTCAAAAGCCGATTGGTCGTGGCCGAGCTGGCCGACTACACCCCCGCCTCCCCGCGTGCGTATGCCGGTGTACGACGGACTCTGGAGAGGGAGTCTCGCACGACCATCGGAGACTCGTTGCTCCTCCTTTTTGTGTAGAATTGTGTCTGTCGCCCAGACCGATTCGATATCAGGTACGCTGTATCGTGCACATCGATCAAAATCGTGTCCACGTTCTGCTCGTCGAAGATGATCAGCGAATTGCCGAGCTTACATGCAAGCACCTCACGCGCCACGATATTCAGGTAGCCTGGGTTAGCGATGGCGCACGCGGACTGCGTGAAGGCAAATCCGGTCACTACGACATTGTAGTTCTCGACATCTTGTTGCCGAACAGCAATGGGATTGCGGTTTGCCGCCAACTGCGTGCGTTCTCCGACATCCCGATCATCCTGCTCACAGCCTTGGGCGACGAACCAGACCGCATCCTCGGGCTCGAAACAGGTGCCGATGATTACTTGACCAAGCCTTTTTCCGGCCGCGAGTTGGTCGCGCGTATCCGAACTATCATGCGGCGCGTCCGCGGCCAACAGGGACCCGCACGGAAAGCCGTCACCCACGGTCCATTGCGACTGGATCCAGCCAGTTTGCGTGCGACGCTCGATGGACGCGATCTCGAGCTCACCGCCTACGAGTTTGAACTCCTAAAGGCACTGGTAGAACGCGCCGGCCAGGTCGTTTCTCGCAACACACTGCTTGAAGTTGCTAAGGGCAACGCCGAAGAGGCATTCGATCGCTCCATTGACGTGCGCATATCCCGACTGCGGCAAAAATTGGCTGACGATCCGCGCAAGCCCCGCCTGCTCAAGACCGTTCGCGGTGCTGGCTACATGCTGGTCAACGATATCTGGCAGTGAAGTCGATGAATAGGAATTCGACTCGGAGCGTACGCCTGAGCCTATTCACTCGCATCTACCTGTTCGCAATCCTCGTCGCAGCCTTGGCTGTAGCCATCCCCGTGGTGACCGTGATTGTCTACGTTGGCTCGGAGCGTGAAACAAAGAATGTTGCCCGCTGGCTCGCCCTAACCACGTATGAGCTGCGCGACAACGCCGAACTTCTCGAAGGCCCACTTATCAATCTACAGAGCTTGCACGGACTGACGGTTGGTTTGTTCGATCGCGACGACAACTTGTTGGTCAGTACCAGAGGCGCCAGCCACACCCCTCTGAGTCTGGCTGAACGGACCCGAATCGCCGGCGAAACGACATTTCGACGCGACAACGAGGGCGGCGTTGTATCGACCATCGCCGTCGATGACAGGATAGTCGCCTACGCAATTGTCACCGATCATTCCACCATTGATTCGACGCCGCTGCTTCTCTATGTGCTCTGTTCGTTGCTCGGACTCGCTCTACTCGCCTGGCCCGCCGCCTGGTCGATCGCAGCGCCAGTTCGGCGGCTCACCACCGCGGTTTCCCGTTTCGGCGCAGGGGATCTATCCGCCCGCGTAGAATCGAAACGACGAGACGAGCTCGGTCAGCTAGCTCGGGCATTTGATCGTATGGCGGACCGCACCCACGCTCTTTTGCGCACTGAGCGATTACTCGTCGCCAACATTTCTCACGAGCTGCGAACTCCTTTGGCTCGCCTGCGTCTCGCCCTTGAGCTGATCGAGGATGATGGCGAGCTGCAGCAACCGGATCTCGCTGCCATTACTGAAGACCTGCAAGAGCTCGAGGACATTGTGGACGATGTCATGCGAATTTCGCGACTGACTGCGGGAAAGGAGAGCGCGGCGACAGCGAGCGCTACCCCCAAAAAGCCCACCGATTTTGCTCAATTCTTGCGCGCCACCGTGCAACGGTGGTCCCGTCAGTACCCGAGCCGCGCGTTGCATATATCAGTGCCTGAGTTACCAGCGGTCGACATGGACGCCCGACTCATGAGCCGCTGCGTCATCAACTTGCTACAAAATGCCGACCGATACTCGGATCCACACCTGCCGATTCTTATCACCGCATGGGCTTGCGATCGCCACGTTCTCTTCACCGTGGAAGACCGTGGCACCGGCATCGAGGCGGCAGCGATCGAGCAGGTATTCGATCCGTTTTTTCGAACTGATCAGTCCCGTTCCCGCGCTACTGGTGGTGTCGGACTGGGTCTCGCGATAACCAAGAGCACCGTAGAGGCCCATCAAGGGACAATTTCAGTGACGAGCAAGGTTGGCCACGGCAGCATATTTCGCGTGCGGCTGCCGCAGGCACGACAGCCCAGCGAGCTGCAACAATCAGAAACATAGGTGCAATCAGGCTGCAGAATTGCTCAGCTATCGTTTGTTAAGTCTAAATAGGAACTCCTCGAGATGCTACACTCACGCAGCCAAGGAGAGTAAGGGCCTGGATTGAGGTAAGGGAGACGGACTCTCTAGCAAAGATTCCGCGCGTTCGATCAATTGGCTAAGTGTGGCGGACCGACGATCCTCTATTTAGAGAGGACTAAGATGAAACACACGATAGTGATTGTACTGAGTATACTTTTTTATTCTTCTGGCTGCGGTGACAACAACGGACCCTCCACCGAAGCCGCCATCGACGCAACTGGCCCCACTCATAGCGCTGAGATCGTCCGTACAACCCACGGAATTCCCCACGTAACTGCCAATGACTGGAGCAGCCTCGGCTATGGCTTCGGCTACGCCTACTCGCAAGACAATTTCTGTGTGCTCATGCGCACGATTGTCAAAGCCAACGGCCAATCGGCGCGCTATCTCGGCGAGGAAGGCGATCTGAATAAAGATCTCGTGTACGCGCTCTACAGCAATGAGGCTAGACTGCGCGCCGCGTGGATTGACGAGCAACCAGGCTACATCCAAGAGCTCATGGCCGGCTACGCCTCGGGCGTGAACCGCTACCTTGAGGAGACCGGTGCGGACGGACTGCCCGGGGGCCCGCTTGGCTGCCGTCTCGCACCATGGGTCAGATCGATCGATTCACTGGACATCGCCAAGCTGCTGCATCGACTGGTCATCCGTTCCGGCACTGCGGCCCTCGCCGAACACATCGTGGCCGCGACACCACGCAAAATCGCGCCTGCCATCAGCCCCCCGGCTCATCCCGAAGGTTTGCTCGAGCGCAAAGCGCTTCGACGGTCCTTGGGACTCCCCGCCCCGAGTCAGCTCGGCAGCAATGCCTACGCTATTGGGGCACTGTCTTCACAGAGTAATACCGGCCTGCTGCTTGGTAATCCGCATTTTCAATGGAAACGGGGCCGCAGGTTCTATATGGCCCACCTTCGCATTCCGGGTCGATACGATGTTATGGGTGCAACCCTGGAGGGAATCCCCCTGCTCGCCATCGGCTTCAACAGGGAGCTGGCGTGGACGCACACCATCTCGACAGGGCAACGCTTTACCTTCTACGAGCTCACGCTCAACCCAAACAATCCACTACAGTACAAATACGATGGCAACATGTACGAAATCGAGCCAATCACCGTGCAGGTGAAACAGCAAACCAGCACCGGTGACGTCCATACCGTCGAGCACACCTTCTACCTGTCTCAGTTTGGCCCGATCGTCCAGTTTCCAGAGTCCAGTCCGCTCGGTGGCTGGCCCAACGCCTATGGCACTGTGCTGGCGATCAAAGACGCCAATCTCGACAGCGCTGGACTTCTTCACCAATGGGCAGAGATGGGCAGCGCCGCTTCGATGGAGGAATTCAAGACTGCCCTCATGCAAGTTGCTCTGCCCTGGCTAAACACCATCGCGGCATCACATTCCGGAGACGCTTTCTACGGTGATATCTCGGTAACGCCACACGTAAGCGCCGCCAAGCAGCAGCAATGCGGTCACACCGCGGTGGCTATGATGTTGGCCGAGTTCGGCCTTGTAGTGCTCGATGGCTCGACCAGCGCATGCCAGTGGGGCAGCGACGGCAGTCCAGAGCTATTTGCCTATGATGACCTGCCCAAGCTAGATACGCGCGACTATGTCGCCAACGCAAACGACAGCTACTGGCTCAGCAATCCCAGACAGCGTCTCACGGGCTTCGCGCCGATCATAGGTAGGGAGAGGGTAGCGCAGTCGCTGCGAACCCGCCAGACATTCGCCCAGGCTGAGAAGCGAATAGCAGGCAGCGATGGCCTCGGCACAGCTGGTTTCAACATCGACAATCTGCGCGCCCTGATGTACCGCAACGACAGCATCGCCGCCACGCTGGTTCTCGATGACTTAGTCGCTCTATGCGCGTCGATCAACAACTGGTCCCCGGCGGAGGCTGCCGAGGCTTGTACAATTCTCAGGCGCTGGGATGGTCGCTTTGATGTAGATAGCGTCGGCGCCGCAATTTTCACCGAATGGTGGAAGCGAGTCGACACACTCGAACGCTTGTGGGCCGTGGAATTCGATGCCAAGGATCCCATCAACACCCCGCACACGCTCAATAGTGGCGATCCAGCCACTGCCAAGGTGCTCAAGAAAGCGCTTGTAGCGGCAACCAAGACCCTACTCGACGCCGGCATCCCACTCGATCGACCCTGGGGCGAGCTGCAGTTTTCCGAGCGCAACGGCCAACGGATTCCGATCCACGGAGGCCATGATTCCCTGGCGTTCAGCGTCATCAATGCCGAGTTAGTAGCCGGCCAGGGCTACTCGAATATCAGCTACGGCAACAGCTACATCCAAGCGGTAACGTGGAATGATACCGAGTGCCCAGACGCCTTCGGCATCCTGACCTATTCACAATCCGCGCACTCCGCATCGCCGTTCTTTGCCGATCAGACCGAGCTGTATGCCAGCAAAGGGTGGGTCGATCTGCCATACTGTGGCGAGGATGTCGACCGAGCGCAGATCTCGCGTACGATGCTGACAACACACAATCGCGCTGCCTCACCACCAAGATGATGACTTGGGGTTCCGTCGCTACCTCAAAGATCATCCCGATGCAAGCTCGAGCGGTGGACACAACGCGTGATCACCGGGCCCCTCGGAGCTTCGCTCCGATAAGGTTCAGCCACCTGTCGAGATCGACGCGGTCGTGAACTAGCGTGCGCGGCATCATTCAGATTCATTCGCAATATCACTAGATTTTATGACGGCTGCGCGGCGCACGACCTAAGATGCGCCGCATGGCCTACCTGCTTCGTCACGCTTTCACCGTCGCGCTCGCTGTCTGGACGCTGTGTTGTGGCTCCTCCTCATCCGGCACGGACGCGGGCGGGCCGCCCATTTCCCCGGACGCCCAGGCACAGCCAGACGCAAGCGAGCCTCCACCGGGCGGCCCGGTCGACTTCTTCTCGTCGTTCGAGATCTCGGACCCGCAGCCGGACTGGACCGATTCGATCGAAACCGACCCCCAGGGCATGCTCCGCGCCGCCGGCGTGAGCGGGCAACTCGGCGGCATCCTCGGCACCATTATGGACAAGGTCAGCGCGGTCGCCGCCAGCGGGGAGAACCCGCCCGGCGAGACCGCGGCGCACGGCGCCGACGGCGACCCCACGACTAAGTGGCTCGTGTTCGCCGACACCGGCTGGATACGGATGACTCTCAAGACGCCGGTCGCAGTGCGCCGTTATGCGGTCACTTCCGCCAATGACGTCCCCGAGCGGGATCCCCGGGACTGGGTGCTCGAGGGCTCTGACGACACGGCGACGTGGACCCAGCTCGACGCGCGCACAGGCGAGTCGTTCGCGGAGCGGTACGAGATGCACCAGTACGAGTTCGCCAACGACACTGCCTACACTCACTACCGCCTGCGCGTGACCGCGAACCACAACGCCGGGATTTTGCAGATCGCCGACGTCGAGCTGTCCAACGGCGACAACGCGCCGCCGGAGCAGACCCCGATGCGCAGCTTCGCCGGAACGGGGCCCGGCAGCTCGTTCAACGCCAACCTCGGCGTGGGTTTCACGGGGACGCGGGCGTTTCGCCTGGCCGGCAGCGTGGTGACCCCCGGGCGCGCCTATTCGTACAACAAGGTCTTCGATGTGGACCTCGCCGTCATGTCGACGACGGAGCTGTCGTACGTGATCATGCCCGACGCCGTCGCCAACGACCTGACCTACCCAAGCACCTACACGGCGGTCGACCTGGCGTTCGACGACGGCACGTATCTGAGCGAGCTGTCCGCCATCGGCGACCCGTCGGCGGGGCTGTCGCCGCAGCGGCAGGGCGCGTCGCGCACCCTGCTGCCGGGCGAGTGGAACCGCGTGGTCGCGCGCGTCGGCGACGTCGCCCAGGGCAAGCGGATCAAACGCATCCTCGTCGGGTATGATCACCCGAACGGCGCGCCCGGACCGATTGGCGCGTGGATCGACGACCTTCGCATCACCGGCCAGCCCGAGCACACGCCCCCCGCGCACCTAGCGGACTACGTCATCACGACCCGCGGGACGCTCTCGGGCCCCGGCTACTCGCGCGGCAACACGTTCCCGGCGACGGCGGTGCCCCACGGGTTCAACTTCTGGACGCCGGTGACCGACGCGGGCTCGTTGGGCTGGCTGTACGCCTATCACCGCACCAACGACGCTAACAATCTGCCGCGCCTGCAGGCCCTGAGCTTGAGCCACGAGCCCAGCCCGTGGATGGGGGATCGACAAACCTTCCAGGTCATGCCGTCGTCGGCGCCGGGCACCCCCACGGCCGACCGCGGCGCGCGCGCCCTGGCGTTCCGCCACGATCGCGAGATCGCGCGGCCCTACTACTACAGCGTGGCGTTCGAAAACGGCATCCGCGCGGAGATCGCCCCCACTGACCACGCGGCGATGTTCCGGTTCACGTTCCCCGGCGACGACGCGAGCCTGGTGTTCGACAACGTCGATAACCGCGGCGGGCTATCCCTCGACGCCGCCCAGGGCGTGGTCACGGGCTACACGGACGTGCGCAGCGGTCTGTCCGCGGGGGCGACGCGCATGTTCGTGTACGCGGAGCTTGACCAGCCTGTGACCGCCAGCGGCGCGCTGTCGGGCGGCGGCGGCGCCAATGTCGGCGGCTACCTGCGGTTCGAGCTGCCCGCTGGCGATCGCACAGTCACCATGCGCATCGCGACGTCCCTGATCAGCGTGGACCAGGCGCGCAAGAATCTCGCCCTCGAGATCGCCGAGACAGACTCGTTCGAGGACGTGATGGAGCGGGCGCGCGCGCAGTGGAACGCCAAGCTCAGCATCATCGAGGTCGAGGGCGCCACCGAGGACCAGCTGGTGACCCTGTACTCCAACCTGTACCGGTTGTTCCTGTACCCGAACTCCGGGTTCGAGAACACCGGCACGGCCGAGGCGCCGGTGTACCAGTACGCCAGCCCGGTGTCGCCGCCGGTCGGCGCCAACACGCCCACCCAGACCGGCGCGCGGATCGTGTCGGGCAAGCTCTACGTCAACAACGGTTTCTGGGACACGTACCGCACGGTGTGGCCCGCGTACGCGCTGTTTGCGCCGACCCAGGCCGGCGCGATGATCGACGGCTTCGTGCAGCAGTACAAGGACGGCGGCTGGGTATCCCGGTGGTCGTCGCCGGGCTACGCGGATCTGATGACGGGCACCAGCTCCGACGTCGCGTTCGCCGACGCGTACCTCAAGGGCGTGCCGTTCGACGCGACGGCCGCTTACGACGCGGCGGTCAAGAACGCCACAGTCGCGCCGCCCAACGGCGCCGTCGGGCGCAAGGGGCTGAGTCGCTCGATCTTCCTCGGCTACACCACCACGGAGACCGGCGCCGGACTGTCGTGGGCGATGGCCGGCTACCTCAACGACTTCGGGCTCGCGAACATGGCCGCGGCGCTCGCCGAGGACGCCTACGACCCACGCCGCGACGAGTACGCAGAAATGGCCGGGTACTTTCGTGAGCGCTCGCTCGGCTACGTGCACCTGTTCGACTCGTCGGTCGGGTTCTTCCAGGGCAGGAACCAGGACGGGTCGTTCCGTCTGAGCCCGGCCGCCTACGACCCAGCGGTGTGGGGCTTCGATTACACCGAGACCAACGGCTGGAACATGGCGTTCGACGCGCCGCACGACGGCCAGGGCCTGGCGAACCTCTACGGCGGTCGCGAAGCCCTCGCGGCCAAGCTCGACACGTTCTTCACAACACCGGAGACAGCGATGTCGCCCGGCTCCTACGGCAGCATCATTCACGAAATGCTCGAGGCGCGGGACGTGCGCATGGGTCAGCTCGGCCTGAGCAACCAGCCCGCATACCACATCATGTACATGTACAACTACACCGGGCAGCCGTGGAAGGCGCAGGAGAAGGTGCGCGATGCCCTCGCACGCCTGTTCCGGGGCAGCGACATCGGCCAGGGCTACCTGGGCGACGAGGACAACGGCGCCCTGTCGTCCTGGTACATCTTCAGCGCGCTGGGGTTCTACCCGCTGCAGGTCGGCAGCCCGACCTATGCCATCGGCTCGCCGCTGTTTACCAAGGCGACGGTTCACCTGGAAAACGGCAAGACCCTCGTCATCGAGGCGCCCAACAACTCCGCGCGCAATGTTTACGTCCAGGGGCTCACCGTCGACGGCGAGCCCCATAGCGCCACCTATCTGACCCACGACGTGCTCGCGGACGGCGCGAGGCTCGTATTCGACATGGGGCGCGAGCCGTCTACGTGGGGCACTGGCGCGGCTGACGCGCCGCCGTCGATCACTCAGGGCACGGCGGTGCCGAGGCCCCTCGCGGACGCGGTCGCGCTCGGCAGCGCCACGGTCAGCGCGACCGACGGCACGAACGTGGTCGCGCTGTTCGACGACACGACCGCCAGCGAGGTGGCGTTCGCCAGCGCGAACGCGGCGGTGGAGATCGAGCTCACTGGTGGCCCGGTGCAGGTCGCGTACTACACGATGACATCCGCGTCCGCGGGCACGACGCCCACGGGCTGGCGTCTGCTCGGTTCGAGCGACGGGATCACATACGCGCTCCTCGACGAGCGCAGCGGCGTCGCGTTTGCGGAGCTGCTGCAGACGCGCGCGTTCCGGATCGACCCGGCAAAGGCCGCGACGTACGCCCACTACCGGCTCGAGCTGACCGGCGCCGCGGCTCCCCGCATCGGGGAGCTCGAGCTGCTGGCGCGCCCGTAGGTCGGTCGAATATAGGAGTTCCCATGACGACGACAAAGGTTTTGTTTGCCCTCGCGTTGATGGCGCTCGGGTGTGGCGGCAGTCGGCCCGCGGTCGACGGCGGCGGCGATCGCCCGGACACAGCGCCGCCGATGACCGACCTGGTGCAGCACGTCGATCCGTTCATCGGCACTGACGATAGCGACTCGCCGCACCCAGTCCCCGGCGGCGCGGGCGGCAGCGCATACCCCGGCGCGGTCGTGCCGTTCGGTATGGTCCAGCTCAGCCCGGATACGCCCACCGCGTCGCCGTCCGGCTACCGCTACAGCGACTCGCAGATCGAGCAGTTCAGCGTCACGCACTTCGACGGCGCGGGCTGCCCGAACAACGAGGACCTGCCGTTCTTGCCGATCGTCGGCCCGGTCACCGGGTCGCCGGCCACGAACTGGGCCAGCTACCGGACCGCTTACGACAAGGCGTCCGAGCAGGCGTCGCCGGGCTACTACCGCGTCACCCTGGCCGGAGACATCGGCGTCGAGCTCACCACGACGACGCGCACCGGGTTCTCGCGCATTCAGTACCCGGCGTCCACGGACGCGCGCCTGCTGCTGCACACGGGCCGGAGCGCTACTGGCGTTCGCGCCGGCTTGGTGAAGATCAGCCCGGACGACCGCATGATCCGGGGCACCGCGACCGCGGGCGGGTTCTGCGGCTCGAACCAGACGTTCGCCATCCACTTCGCGATCGAGGTCGACGCGCCGATCTCGAACCACGGCACGTGGCTGGGCGACTCGGTCGCGCCGGGCGTGGCTGCGACCGAGGGCGTGGGCTCCGGCGCGTGGGTCGGGTTCGACACCACCAATGGCGCCCCGGTGCACATGAAGATCGGCATCTCGTTCGTGAGCATGGCCAACGCCGAGGCCAACCTGACCGCGGAGAACCCGGGCTGGGACTTCGACGCGGTGCGCAACAAGGCGTCGTCGCGCTGGAACAAGGTGCTCAACCGCATCCAGGTCACCGGCGGCAGCGACGCCGACCGGACCAAGTTCTACACGGCGCTGTATCGGGTGTTCCAGAGCCCCAACGTCGCCAACGACACGAACGGCGAGTACATGGGCTTCGACCGCGCGGTGCATACCGCTGACGGCTGGACCGTGTACCAGAACTACTCGGGCTGGGACATCATTCGGTCGTGGACGCACCTGGTCGCCGCAGTGGCGCCAGAAACGCCGGACATCGTGCGCTCGATGGTGCAAGACGGCGTGCACGGCGGGCTGCTGCCGTTCTGGTCGCACCAGAACGTCGAGGTGCGCGTGATGGTCGGCGACCCGGGCACGGTCAACGTCGCCAACGCGTACGCCATGGGCGTGCGCGGGTTCGACACCAACGCGGCCTTGGCCCTGATGATCAAGTCGGCGACGGATCCCCAGGACACGCACCGCTACGGTCTGGCCGACTGGCTGTCACTCCATTACCTGAATAACGCCGCGATTGCCCTGGAGTACGCCATGGCGGACTTCGCGCTGGCGCAGTTCGCCGGCGCTCTCGGCGAGACCGCGGTGCGCGACGAGTACTTGGCGCGCTCCGCGTACTGGCGCGAGAACTGGAACGAGGAGGATGGCTTCATCGAACCGCGCGTGGGCACGCCGATCCCGGGGACGGACGCGGCGCGCATCTACGAGCTCGCGGTGTTCGGTCCGGATGCGCCGGACACCAACCTGGCGACCGCCGGCACGGCGACTGCGAGCGCGTCGTGCAACGCGAACGAAGGCCCGGACAAGGCGATCAACGGCACGTGGACCGGCGGCTACAGCGACAAGTGGTGCGACAACACCAGCGCCGAAAAGTGGCTGCAGATCGACCTCGGCGCCGCACGCAGCATCGATCGGTTCACCGTCTACCACGCGGGCGCCGGCGGTGAGTCGCCCGAGTGGAACACCCAGGACTTCGCGATCAGCGTGAGCGCTGACGGCGAGACATGGACCGAGGCCGTGTCCGTGACCGGCAACGGCGACGACATGACGACCCACGCGCTCGGCGCGGTCACCGCGCGCTATGTGCGCCTCACCATCGAGGCGGCGGTGCAAGGCGGCAACGTGGGCGACTGGAGCTGCCAGCCGTTCGACCCTGCCGCCGAGTGTGGCTTCATCGAGGGCAACGGCTCCCAGTACGTGTGGATGGTGCCTCATGACCTCGCCGGGTTGATCGCGTTGATGGGCGGCGCGGCGGCGGCCATTCCGCGTCTGGACGAGCACTTCACCGAGCTCAACGCCGGCACCAAACGGCCGTTCTTCTACATCGGCAACGAGCCCGAGCACGGCACGCCGTGGACCTACAACTTCGCTGGGGCACCGTGGAAGACCCAGGCCCTGGTGGCGCGCATCGTCGACGAGGAGTTCACGACCAGCGCCGGCGGGTTGCCGGGCAACAACGACCTCGGCTCCACATCCGCGTGGCTGGTGTGGTCGTACCTCGGCATGTATCCGGTGATTCCCGGGATGGATGTGCTGGTCGTCAACGGGCCGCGGTTTGAGGCTGTCGACGTCCACCTCGCCAACGGCAACACGTTGGCGATTCGGGCCGACGGCGCGGGCGCTGGGGCGCCGTACGTGCAGAGCCTGGCGATCGGCGGCGCCGACACGACCCGGAGCTGGCTGCGGTTCGGCGACGTATCCGGCGGCGGCGAGCTGACATTTACGATGGGCGACGCGCCCAACAAGGCCTGGGGCAGCGGCGAGGCGGACCTGCCGCCTTCATTCACACCGTGAATGCCCGCGGCAGCCGTGCTAGAGTCGCCGCTGTGTGGACCCGGCGCAGCTCGCAACGATCGATCTGAATCTGCTGGTGGTGCTCGAGACGTGCTGCTCGCCGAGCGCAGTGTCACCCGCGCCAGTGCGCGCCTCGGGCTCACGCAGCCGGCGGTGAGCAACGCTCTGGCGCGGCTGCGCGTCGCCCTGGACGATCCACTGCTCGTGCGCGCCGCCAACGGCATGGCGCCGACCCCGCGGGCCCTCGACCTGGCGGCGCCGCTGCGCGACGCGCTCGAGCGCGTCAACCACGTCGTCTCCGGGCCCGGGCGGTTCGAGCCCAGCACCGCCCGGCGCACGTTCACCCTCGCGGCCACCGACTACGTGCAGTTCGTCTTGCTCGGCCCGCTGGCAAAGCGCCTCGAGGCGGACGCGCCGGGCGTGTCCCTGCGCGTGTTGCCGGTGCACAGCTGGTTCCCGTGGCCGGCGCTTCAGAGTGGCGCGGTCGACCTCACCGTGGGCGGCGTTCAGGTCGCGCCGCGCGGGCTGCACCGGCGCACGCTGTTTCGCGATTGGGTGGTGTGCATCGTGCGCGGCGATCATCCGGTCGCGCGCGGCACCTGGAACCTGGACAAGTACCTGTCCCTCACCCACGTCGAGGCGTTGCCCATCGAGGGGCTCGGCCTCGCGGACGAAGTGTTGGCCGAGCTCGGGCGGGCGCGTCGCTGCGTCGTCACCGTGTCTCAATTCCTGGTGGCGCCGTTCGTCGTGCCCCACACCGATCACTGCTTCACCCTGGCCGAGCGCATTGCCCGGCCTCTTGCGGACCTCGTGCCTGTGCGCGTGCTGCCGATTCCGTTCGACATGCCGGAGATCACTGTGTGGTCGTTCTGGCACGAGCGCGTTCACGACGACCCGGCCCACCGCTGGCTGCGCAGCGCCCTCGCGGATGTGGCGAGCGCGCTGCCGGACCTGGGCAAATCCCCATGCCGCCGTCGCAGCCGCTGACCCGGCCGGGCCGGCGTTTTGGCCGGCGCAGGCCGCGTAGTACTGCCGCACGCGGGGTCGATCGCAGGTATTATTGCCCGCCATGGCACGACCAAAACAAGGGACAAATTTTTATCCGCTGCTCCAACTGGAAAGGCCACCCCGTCACCCCAAACTCCCGGCAGCCTGCCCGAGCGAAAACGCATTCAGTCCAGTAATATCCCACTGATCACCTCCAACCCGGATTATTCATGAGCTCTCCAGGCTCTACCGGCGGAAATCGGACCATCCGTATCTGTGCCCAAACGGGACACCATCATGAAATTCGGTCGCATTGCGGTTCCCGCTGCCGAGGGTCGCCCCATCGACCGGGCGCTGCACCGTCAAGCGGTGGATGAATTTCGCCGCCGGACGGGTGCGACCTGGGTCAACAGCGAGGTCGAAAAGCAATGCAGGTGGTGGATCACCTGGCGTCGGAAGCCATGCAAGCCAAGTATTCTGGCCCGGGGGTGGTGGTCACTTGGGATGATCCGGGCAAGGGCTACTATCGCATTGCTGCGGAGGTCGACGGTATCCATGTGCAGTGCACCGGGCAGCTGGACGCCTGGTTGAGCTGCACAGTCGCCAGAATACTGACGCGAGAGCAAGCGCTGGATGATGTGACCCCCAGCGTGCGTCCGGTCATAGCGATGGACCTCGTGCGCAGCACGTTG
>JAKSDA010000198.1 GCA_022360315.1 Pseudomonadota bacterium | reverse complement strand
GCAAGCGAAGATGAACTGACGCGCTTGGAGGCCATTGCGTTGATGCAGCGCCAGCTGAGGGAACAGGATGAACGGCCGGGCTCGGTCTTTGAAACACTGGCGTTTATTGAAGACAATGCCGCCACCCTGGTCGCCGCAACGGTTGCAATGATCAGCCATCATGCGACGAATGATGTTTGAGCAGGTCGCCGTCTCGGACTTGGCCGACGAATGATACTCGGGATGAGCTTGTCGACTTCGTTACCAAGTGGGCCGACACCACAGAGCTTGCTGTGAGCCTGTTTGTGGCCTGGCTCGGGGTTGCCAAGGGCAAGTTCTACAAGTGGCGGCAACGCTATGGCCAGGCCAACGAGCACAACGGCAATGTACCGCGGGATCACTGGCTGGAGCCCTGGGAGCACAAAGCCATGGCTGTCGACCTGTCATGACCAGTGGGAATGCCACACATCGTGCTCACGCTCAGCTGGCTTTTCATTGAAGCGACATTGACGGAGTCGTAGACGTCGAAGAACCGATAAAGGGTGGGGCCAGACTCAGGGATGCGGGGATTAAACCGCCGGCCAAGCATCGCGAAGGCGGCAAAGTTGATTCGGGCTCAAGTACTTCGGGGGGCGTCCGATATTCGACGACGTGCCCGCCCGAATGAGCCCGGAAATTCCCGAAAGAGTACTCGGTTCTCGTTTGGACGCCCTCGATGCACCAGCGCTAGAAACAGGTCGAGCGAGCGCCGCAAGGTGGCCAGATTTCCGCCACAATCATACCGTCCCGTACTTCGATGGCGGACCGGTACTGCATCGATACGCAACGCACTGCCTCGGGGGGGCACCCCAAACGTGTCCCCACCAAGCCCGATGCCACCATCTCACCTGGTAGAGAGGTGTTCGCTCGTCGCCGGCAATTGCCAGGCCCGCAGAGGAGATCATCCGTGAGCAGCAAAACAAGGTGTCTTGCTACCCCTGGCCACGCCGCTACCCTCACGGCTGGTCCAGTTCGGCTTTTCGATGCCCGAGCCCACGCGGCTGGCGCAAGCCGGCGTTTCTGTGCCCGTGCCCGCGACGTGTCGCTCGTACTGGCTGCATCGCTGGGTTTGGTCGTCGGCTGCGGCGACGACGGACAGGGCGGTCCCGCGGGACGGCAAGGGGAGCAGGGCCTGCCCGGCCCCAAAGGCCCGAACGGAGATCTGGATTCCTCCTTGAGCACATGGGAAAAGGCAGTCGCGGGCATTGGCGGCCAGACGGCGCTCAATGACCTGACCGGATTTACCATCCAGGCGAACGGGGTACGCAGCTTACGCGGCCAGGGATTCCGCTACGACCTCGCGGCCGAGGACGTCGACCGGTTCGAGACCGTGACCTCGGTTGATCTAAACAACGAGACCATCCGCGTGGACTGGAGTCGCACCATCCTGCCCCTGGGCGGGAAATCACTACAATACAGCGAGATCATCAACGGCAACCTGGGCTACGTCGACGGCGACGACAGCGCGTTCGGGATGGTCGCCTCGACCACCGACATGCCGTCGGGCCGCTGGGCCGCAGTCCGCAAGCAGGTCGCTCTGACCAATCCGCACGTGCTTCTCCATATGGTAAATGGCGATCCCAACCTGGCCAGAAGCACCGGCACAGTGCTCCATAACGGCGCCGTATACGAACTCCTCGAGGTCGATGGCGACGTCTATCCCATCACCCTGTACGTCAACGCCAAGAGCGGCCGCATCGCCAAGCTGCGCACCATGGAGAACGACCATCTGCATCGGGACATCCCCATCGAGGTCCACTTTCTCGACTGGAGATCAAACCCTGGGACCGGCGCGGACTTCCCGCTCCGCGTGTCGTTGACCGTCAATGGTCACATCTGGCACTGGGAGAAGCGCACCACTATCACCCAGAATCCGAGTTTCACCAACGAGTTCGCACTGCCCGGCGGCTCGTCCCCGACCCACGACCCGGCCGCGGCGGCGTGGGGCCAGAAAAGCCACCAGTTTGTCCAGGGCCTCGCCAGCTTTGGCATTCCGCACAACGCCCAGCAGCTGGTGGTCGACTCTTCGAGTCCACTCGAGCCGGGGGTGCACTTTTTGGGCGGCTCGTCGCACAACTCCATGGCCGTCGAGCAAGAAAACGGCGTGGTCATCATCGAGCCATCGCTGTACCCGGAACGCGGCGAGGCAATTCTGGCCTGGGTTGAAACCGAGATCGGCAAGCCGGTCACCCACGTGATTTTGACCCATCACCACTACGACCACGCCGGGGGCTTTCGTGCGTTCGTGGCGGCGGGTGCCAGCGTGGTGGTTGGCGAGCCCTCAGCCGCATTGTTCGCTGCGCTTGCCGACGCGCCATCGACGATCAATCCCGACGCGCAGCAATCCAATCCACAGGAGGCCACCATCATTGCGGTTCCCGTGGGCGGGACCCACGTCATCGCCGGGACCGCGACGTTCCCGGACGTCACTGCCATTCACGTCACCAGCGGCCACGCCGCGGATATGGTCATGGTCCATGTCGATCGCGCTGGTGGTTATATCTTCCAGAGCGATTTATTCAACCCGGACGCCGGGGGTAACGGGTCTGCCCTGTCGCCAGCCCACGCCAGCGAGTTGTTAAACGCCATCAACGGCCATGGCCTAAACGTCCCTGGCGCCACCCTGGTTGGCGGCCATGGCTCATTTGCTCCGCTCATCCAGCTCGAGGACTTCGTGCTGCCGTGAATTGGCCGCCAAAAGCGACGTCGCCCCCGAACCGAACCAAGCTACAAAAACACCACGTCCAACCGCGAGCAACGCACCCGATCCCCGCATAGGAGACCATTCGTGAGCAGCAAACCATGCATCGTGTCCCGCGCCAGCCTGGCTGTGGCGCTCCTCGTGACGTTTGGCTGCGATAGCGAAACGGGTCTACCGGGCATGCCGGGCCCGCGGGGCGAACAGGGCCCGCCGGGTCCGGCCGGCCCGTCGGGCGAGCTCGACCCCACCCTCTCCACCTGGGACAAAGCCATGATCGGTATTGGCGGGCAGGGCGCCCTGAATGCACTGAGCGGCCTCACCATTGCGGCCGCAGGCGTGCGCAGGATAAACGGCGAAGGCTTTCGCCATCACGACTGGGCGCTAACCGTCGACAGGTTCACCACCACCACTCATATCGACGTTAGGCAAGACGCCATGCGCGTCGACTGGAGCCGCAGCGCCCTGTTTCTCGGCGGCGTGCCGCTGACGTATAGCGAGATCATTCGCGGCTCCCTCGGCTGTGTCGACGGCGACGACAACGCCTTTGCCACTGACGCCTCGACCACTGATATGCCCTCGGCCCGCTGGGCCGCGGTGCGCAAGCAGGTCATGTTGCTCAATCCACACGTGCTCTTGGCCATGGTCAATGAAAATACTAGCCTCCTCGGCGATCCTGACGTGGACCTGCATGGCGGCGTTGTTCATGAACTCCTGGTGATCGCCGACGACGTGTATCCCATCTCGGTGCACGTCAACCCGGTCACCGGACGCATCGCCAAGGTCCAAACCATGGAGAACGACCACCTGCATCGCGACATTCTCATCGAGGTGCACTTCTTCGACTGGGTCGATGATCCCGGAGGCGGCGTGTCGGTGCCCATGTCGGTGTTCTTGACGGTCAACGGCGAGGTTTGGCACGAGGAAACCCGGTCTCAGGTGACGCAAAACCCGGCCTTCACCGACCAGTTCGACTTTCCGGACACCGCCGACCCGAAGTACGATGCCGATGCGGCCCGGTTCGGTG
>JAKSDA010000321.1 GCA_022360315.1 Pseudomonadota bacterium | reverse complement strand
GCATCAATGCGCGGAGTGACTTGCGTTTAGCCAAGGGCGGCCTCTCGGACTGAGGCCGATTTATTAATTCGTAAACCGAGGGTCTTGATTGTCTCGAGGGCGAGATCCTCGATTTCCTTGGCAGCTTTGCAGCGGCGAGTGACCACCGACGTGCCCTCTGCGATGACCTTGCGGTAGTCCTGCAAGTAGTGCAAGCGCACGGAGGATACGTCTCCAATCTCGGCATCGGCGAGTGACTCGAGCACCTCCTGGCCGAGTGCGGCGCGGCCGTCGAGCTGGTTTACGACAAAGCGGAGTTTCAGCTTGGGGTTGAGAGCCTGGGCCTGACGGAGTAGGGGGATCAGGTCGGCGTAGGCGAGGACGTCCAGCGGGGATGGGAGTACGGGGATCAGGCTCAGAGCCGACGCACTGACAGCGGCGGCGGTGACATCGCTTTGTAGCGGCGGGCAGTCGATGATAATGACGTCATAGTCGGCTTGGCGGCGTAGCCGGCCGACTTCGGTTTGAAGGACCCTTGCCGTCGTCAATTGACAGCGGTCAAAGATGACTTCTTCGGCCAGGTCGAACCATTTGGTGACCGATGCCTGGGCATCAGAGTCGACTAAAAGGGTGCGGCATCCCGCCTGGGCCATGCCCCATGCAAGATTGCCCGAGAGTGTGGACTTGCCGACGCCGCCTTTGGTGTTGGCAACTGCTACCACAGATGTTTTTCGTTTCACGTCGCTCTCCGGTTTACGAATTCATAACACGCCAGATCTGACGACCGCCACTTTATGGCGACGCTTTGTCGCCGGGCCGGCCTGCATCGATTGGTGGCCGGTGTCGAAGGGCGGGCGAGATTCGGGTCAGGTCGCTGAAGTGCCCCAGAGAAGGCCGCAGGGGTCAGCCATGGAAAGCCCTCCAAAGGTCTCTGCCAAGAGGGATCTGCAATGTGTGGGCAGATCTCGGGAGCCCGAAAACACGTCAGTGTGCAATTGCGCGGGGCGAAATCTACATTTTTCGCTCCACACCCGGCACGGCGTCGTTGGCCCGCACTGACGCCGGATTCTAGGGGGAGATTCGGCAAGGTTTTCGCCCCACCGGGCCGAGCAGGCACTATCGCCATGGTCCGAGGTACTCTGAGAAGCAGTGCTGGTACGCCGAACAGAATGCGAGGTTCGGGAACTTGTCCCCGGCGAGGTCACGACGGCTCCAGAGTTCAGCTCGAGCTCGATGGCGGCGCCGATCACCTCGGCGAGTAGGGCCCGCACGACTGACGATGCCGAGACCTTGCGGCCTAAGTGGTCACCCGTATCTTTCATCAGTCGCTGTAGCGTCTCGAGCGCTGCTGGGGTCAATGAGATGCTCTTGACGATGAGTTCCTCGGATGCGGG
>JAKSDA010000132.1 GCA_022360315.1 Pseudomonadota bacterium | reverse complement strand
GCATCAATGCGCGGAGTGACTTGCGTTTAGCCAAGGGCGGCCTCTCGGACTGAGGCCGATTTATTAATTCGTAAACCGAGGGTCTTGATTGTCTCGAGGGCGAGATCCTCGATTTCCTTGGCAGCTTTGCAGCGGCGAGTGCTCGAGTACCTCCTGGCCGAGTGCGGCGCGGCCATCGAGCTGGTTTACGACAAAGCGGAGTTTCAGCTTGGGGTTGAGAGCCTGGGCCTGACGGAGTAGGGGGATCAGGTCAGCGTAGGCGAGGACGTGTGACTTCACTTTGTAGCGGCGGGCAGTCGGCTCCTTCGTCGAGCACTACAACACTGTTCGCCTGCACAGCGCGATAGAGTAGGCACATGAACGATCTATGTTATACCAACCAACCTCAACCAAATCGTGTTGACGCTGAACCAAAACACTGTGGGCAACCCAATACGCTCTGGTTGGCTGCAGCATTCAAGACTCTAGGATTTAAAATGCGAAGATTTGTGCTTGCGTCGGTGATCTCCATGACGTTCTCTTGTGGTGAAGCCACGTTGGGAGAATCCTATGCCAACTGGGAGAAAATCACCTGTGATGTGTTCGTTGTGTATGCGTCTGAGCTACATGCACTGACTGACGAACAGGGCGATGGCCTTACAATGATCGTCAATCTGAGTGAATCCGCGTTGCCTCTGGATAGTTGGTACGTAGCTGGGTCGAGTTCAGGGATTGATGCGATGGTATCTGATCTAGTCAGACAGTTGGTGCTCCCACCTGATTCTTATGTAGGCCGGCTCCCATATAGTCAATGGCTAGACAGATTGGTAAACATAGCCCCGCATGTCGACCCGATAGAACTGAAAAACATCAGCGAAGACACAGAAATAATTACTATACGTATTAACGACGAATATAGCGAAAAGAGCTTCTTATTGAATATCGATGTAGATGTGTCACAGAAGAACGAACTATCGCGGCGGCAGAGGTTTGCATGTGGCGTATAGCATTGACGGTCGCTATGGCCCATATGTTGGGCTGTGGTGGAAGCGACTGCGATCCTGTTGGTACGTATACTTTGTACTTAAACTTCGGTGCAGGCGATTGCGACTATACCTCTACACCTTGGATAAGGATTTATACGATCGGCGAGAAAATGAACGGGAGGTTCTCGGTAACAGGGGATCCAAATGAAGATATAGAGGCGGAGATCAATACGGGTAAGTGTCGAGTCAGCATGAGTAGTGTTCAGATTGCCCCTACAGAGATCCCAACCGAAACAGTTGGTTTAGCGATGAATTGGACTCTATCAGATGCTCCTGTCGGCGATGGACAAGTCGCATTTCAGCGTTCACTGTGTCAAATAGACTTGTTGGTTACAGGTAGAATGGTTAGATTTTGAGAATTGTGAATAGCCTGGTGAGTCTAGAGGCAAGGCGTCGTATGCGGTGTGTGATGCTTTCTCTCATAGCTTTCTTCTATGGTTGCCGAGCGAGCGGCGGATCCCAGTCACACGACTCCCCAATTCCCTGATACATTTATAGTTGCCCATGCAGGACTCTCCGTTCTCAACACTGGGAGACACGAATCCTGCACAGAACATTGCGTCCCACTGTTGAACTTTCATGCACCCGTTTGAGCGAATCTGTGCAAGGCAAGCCGCTGCGTGTTCCGGCTTGTACACGGCTCGACCGTTCACTTCCGAGATCTCTATGGAGCCCACGTAGCTTGTCGCCGATTATCGCGTCGACCCGGCCGCCATGCGCAAAATTCTCTTTGCTGTAGACGTGAGGCTTCGGCTCGAAGCCGCCGATAGGCGGCACCTTTAGGCCGCGATAGCGGCCTGTCAGGGGGTAGGTTGATGGTTGGACCGGTAGTTTTTACACAGAATCCACAGGATTCCGGTCCTGTTCTTTAATCGGTCAGGTAAATCTGGTCAGGAGTGGGCCAATTCTCCTTTAAATTCCATGGTTTTAGGCATGTAGGCGTACCAAGAAGCACCTGGCAAACGTACCAAGAAGCACCTGGCAAAATCAGCTAACTCACTGTTATTATTGTTGAGGGGGCGTACCAAGAAGCACCTAGCACTTGGCGCTAGACAGACAGGCTTGTCCACACGGCGGGCGTACCAAGAAGCACTTAGCACTCACAGCTAGCTAGCACTCACAGCTAGACTGAGGCGTACCAAGAAGCGCTAGACCGAACGCACCAGAAGGTCCTAGCAGGCGGCGCTTAGCGCCGGGACAACTCACCGTACTGGTTGGCTATCATCCGCTCGTGAAAGGACAAGGTCAGGTTTAGTGGAGCGTTGGAGGTCCGAAGGGGGCTTGGGGCGCACACCCGGTAAGACGATTTTGGCATTCGTGTGGAGCGCACGGGCCGGGCGGACGAAGAAGCGATCCTGTTTGGCGTCGAAGAAATTTGGGCACTCTGGCCATGCCGCTTTGATCAAACGTTGCGCGCGGCTGAGCTGCTGGCGAGCTTTGCGTGGGCTTTGGATCTGACTTCCAAGCTGTGCGAGCAAGCCGAGTGCACCAAAGACGGGGATGGGTATGGGCCTGACGAGTTTTTTTTTGTGCAACACCCACGAGCGATACGCCTGCCAGATGTACAGATCGAGGGCGCCTGGTGAATCCTTGAGGGCCACCACGGTGTCCAGGTCGATTGGCACAGGGCTCTGACGGATGTCGCTCGCAAATTGCGGATCTAATTCGATGCGGTTCTCCCAGAGGCAGTACTGATTGACCGCCGCGCGGCGTTGGAAGCTGAGCTCAAGCTCACGCATCAATTGGTAGCGCTTTCCACGCGTCAATTTCGAATCCTGCAGGTCGTGAACGATGTATGTGGCGGCGAACACACGCTCGATACGGTCGCGTAGCCGAGCGTGCTGGCGGCCATCAGGCGTGATTTTAAAAGCGCGCAAAATGTCACGTGCGCAGCGAAAGAAGATCGTGTTGTCAGAAGGACATTTCATGACTTGGAACGCAGTCGCGAGCCAAATCGGCAGAAGCCTATCCTGCCCGAATGGAACGCCGTGCCGAGGGTGGCCAATGACTTCCAGATGGAAGCGACCGTTGCGACGCTCGTATTCAAGGCCCTTGACGCGTTTGTAAGGTAAAGAGCACAAAACAAAATCGCGAGGCGAGTAGGCTAGCGTCTGTACTTGAGCTTGACGCCTTTGGGCTGCTGCAGCCATACGTTCAACGCGGTTGAAGGTGCGCGTAGTGATCAGTTCGTTGGTGGAATTGTCAGATGGATCTGGTAGCTTGGTGTCCAAGGTGGGTAAGCACCTTTCCGAGCGTCGGGAAGTTCGCGGCTTCCCGGCGCTCTTGTGTATTATGCGTCGACCCTCTGACATCACACGTACTCATGGGGGATCTGCCCGCAGTAGCGGATTCCGCGAAGCGGCTCCGAGCAGTTTCAAGCCCGAGTCCAGCGCGCAGCGGATAAGGTGCTGGCGCCTCGCATCAAAGAACTCGAGTCGACCACAGCCCGATACCGAGAATTCATCACAGAGCAAGACAGGCTCATCGAACGGCGCGGACAGGACCTG
>JAKSDA010000574.1 GCA_022360315.1 Pseudomonadota bacterium | reverse complement strand
TGGATGAGGGACTCGTGCACGATCTCGACCGAGGCGCCAGCGCCAGCGTCGCCGGTCTGAATGACCAGAAGTCGCGCCCGGACGAGATGATCGACAATGCTCTGAATGTCGTCGGCGCTGCGGGATCGCTCTTGCAACTCGTCGATCAGCTCGTCCATGGAAACGACGGCGCGGGTGCGTTCGGGCGTGATGAGGCGCAGAAAGATTGCTCTCACCAGGGGCTGGTTTTGCGACGGAAATTCAGCCAACACCGCATCGGCATGAGCCGCCAGAGCGCCGGCAATGCCGCCGAGCTGGTTATAGCTGGCCTCGGTGAGAAGGCGTCTCTCGGCGTCGCGGGCGTCCCATAACTGGGTGGCGGCAAATTGCAGCAAGGGCAAGGCGCCGGGCACATGCTCAAGGTGGTCGAGCATGTGCTCGACGGTGGCCTCGGATTCGAACTGATAGCCCGCGAGCTCGGCGGGCTGGACGAGCGCATCGCGCAGGCCATCTCGACGAGGCGGGGGTAAGAAGAATAGCCCCCGGGACAGTTCCGCCATAAAGTGCTCGTCCTCGGGCACGCGGTCGAGAAAGTCCGAGCGGATCGATAGGATCACGCGCAACGGCGTGGTCGCATCATCGGCCACGCCAGCCAAACACGCAGTGAACGCCCGGCGCTCGCGCTCGTCTGCGCCCAAGGTGTAGAGCTCTTCACATTGATCGACAAAGAGAACCACATGGTGCTCGCGTTGGCGCGCCCGAGTGCGCAATACGGTGCCCAAATACCCGGGCTGTGCGTAGAGACGTTCGAGCACGGCTTGATGCTCATCCCTATCGGTCTCGACAGTGGTAGACGACGATTCGCTCACCAGGGGGAGCACGAGGTGCGCGAGAGCGGCCATGGGCTGGCGACCAGGCCGGACGACCTTGGCAGTCCATGGCTCGCCGGATTGTTTGAGGGCGGCAACGACCCCGGCGCGCACGAACGAGGATTTCCCCACGCCCGAGGGACCCACGACACCAATAAGAGGCTGATCGCGAAGACGAGACACGGCCGCGGCGATTTCTTTGGTACGACCAAAAAACCGGCCCGAGTCAGACTCTTGGAACGCACTCAATCCGGCGTAGGGACTCTGGTCTCGGCGCAGCGTGCGGGAGAAACGGCCCGCTGACAGGGGCTCCAACGCATCGAGGAGTTGTTCGGCGGAGCCGATGCGATCCTGTTTCGGCTTGAGGAGGCAGCGATCGATGGCGTCGGCGAGCTCGTCGGGAATCGTGGTGCACGCGGAGCGAACGCTGGGCATGGGCTGGTCGAGGATGCCGGTGATCATGAACTCGAGGCCCTGTCGCGGAGCGAGTGGATGCTGGCCGGCGACCATCTGGAACAAGAGGATTCCCACAGACCACAAATCGGTCCGATGATCGACTTCGTCTGCGCCCCACTGCTCGGGCGACATGTACGGGGGGGTGCCGACCAACGCGCCTCGTCGAGTGAGGGCCGGACCGGAGGGAGGAGCCAAGCGGGGGTGCATCCTGGTACCGGCTGCCTCGATCGCGGTGGCCTCCTCGGAGGCGCCCGTCTGCTCCGCGGGCACATTCTCGATGGCATCCTCGACCGGAGCATCGGCCAGAGTGTCAGTCTGGGGTTGGAGGGGCTTGGCGATACCAAAGTCGAGCACTTTGACCATGCCAGACTCGGTCACAAAGATATTGTCGGGCTTGAGATCCCGATGGACGATGCCGTACGCATGGGCCCGTGCCAGGGCGCGCACCACGGGCACCATCAGCTCGACGGCCCGCGCCGGAGGGACCTTTCTGCCCTCTTGGAGTTGCTTACTCAAGGGCGCGCCCTGCAAGTACTCAAGCACCATGAACGGTTGTCCGCCGTGCTCCCCGACCTCGTGGATCACTACGATGTTTTCATGCTGGCACTGGGCGGTCGCCCGCGCCTCCACGAGGAACCGAGCGTTGCGCTCCGACTGATCAGTGTTCAAAAATTTGATGGCAACAAGGCGCCCGAGCTTGGTGTCGCGGGCCAAATGCACAGTGCCCATTCCGCCTCGTCCCAATTCGCGAATCAGCTCATAGTGTTCGATGTGCGTGCCAGGGCGATAGGCGTCCCCCTGGACCGGGAAAGGCCGCGGATGGGGAGCGCGAGCCAAGATATCCGTTTCTGTAGCTGGCGGATTGGAAGCTGCGGACAGCGATTGCCTTGGCTCTGAGTGGGGCGCCAGCGAGAAGCCGTCCTTGGGTTCGTAGCGTGGTGCGGCGGGCTTTGGTCTGGTCATGCCTATCTCAGCTGAGGGCCTCAGCGAGGATTACTGCTGCCAAGTTTCTATTGCGTCTCTGGTTGAGAGGTCCGCGTCTCCATCGGAGACAGGGGCCATAGTTGCAATCGATCGCGATAGGCACGATAGCCGCGATCCTGAGTTACGAACACGGCGAGGTCGATAAAGGATTTCTCTACCGTTTTCTGACGGCAGATGGAGTTGTCCCGGCGTCTGCATTTGGTTTTCAGCCCATCGCTCCATGGCGAAGCGCCGCGTGGCCGTAGAAATTTGCCCACAGATGTCAGTCGGAGAGACGCTCTATGTTGATTATCGGGAGGTCTATGTCCAGTCCATGCTCTGAGCAAGGGTCGTGTCCAGAATTTAGGACATACGTGTTCGCGAACCGACCCAGCCAGCCGTCGGATGCGATGGCCAAGGAGTCACAAGGACGCAGCCGTTCCTGAGACCAGAAGAGCCATGACCTACACGTCGTGTCTGCGAAGTCCGTAATGACATGACTCGATACCGCAGAGCGCAAACTTATTTTGTGGAGCAATGATGGGGTTTAAACAACGCAGGTTTCTCGCATCTAATACGATCACAGCAAACCAGATAGGCGCACCGGCAAACCAGATAGACGCACCAGCAAACCAGACAGACGCACCGGCAGACATACCAGCAGGCATCGCTACGGGCTCAACGACGCCCGTCCAGCAGCCTCCAGCATCCCCCTCTCTGACTCTTGGCGAGCCCAACTCAGCCAACCACTCTGATCTAGGTTCGGCGAGCCAAGAGGTCTGCCCGAACCGTGAGGGGATTCGAGCGGGCCAGATTGTACTCGACGGCCATGTGTTGGCAGTCCTCAGCGTGCCCGCGTACGACCCGGAGCTGTTGGACAAACTCAGTCCCGTCGAGAAGTACGTGGCCCAGCGCATCCAACAGGGCGACACCGACAAGGAGATTGCGGCGCAGCGCCACCGTTCCCCGCAGACCATTATGAATCAGACACAGAGTGTGTACGGGAAAGTGGGGGCCTGGACACGGCCCCAGCTCGCCCAGCGGCTGGTGTCGGATTGCATCGAGCCAAAGGACAAATCAGGAGTGTAATTCCATGGCCTATTCGTGGTTAGTAGACAGTATTCGCGCTTGCTATCGTCTTACCGGCAACGATAGCGAGTGGCTTGAGGGAGTGACCACGGCGTTGTTGCGCGGGATCCGCAATGAGAATCGGGCGGTCTCCTGCTTCTTTCACCTGGGTCCCAGCGGACTGCATCCCCGGCGGTTCGTGATCAAAGGGTGCTCTGTAGATCATATCAACACATTTCTGGACGTGTGCGTAGCCCCGTCGCTCCAATGGAGTCAACAGCTCCACCGCGAGGTCGGATGGTGTTGGAGCTGGCACGAGCAGGGACTGCTCGAGTCTTGCAGCGACGTATCCGGCCAAGTCGCGGATTATCTATCGCTGTGGGCGGCTGACATCGACGGAACCGGATGTGTCTTTCTGTTTCCAACGTCCACGCTTCGCTCGGTCGCGCACAAGCGATGGCGCATGTGGGAAGACATCACCGCGCACATCGCGCTCGGCTATTGGCTGCGACGACGCGCTCGAGACGCCCTTGCGCATGCGGGGAACCATGGCTCGGGGCCCCCAGCCGGCTGCACACCAACCTCAATGGCGGATGAGCGGGCAGCGACGAACGCAGCGGATTGGCCCACCCTGGCCAACGCCTTGGATCAGGCCTATGGCCGGACGGGCCCTTCGGGGACGCAAATTGCCGCTGAGGTTTGGGAGGGCCTTCTGTCAGGGCAATGGGTCTTGTTAGGGCACTGGGAACAAGAGGGCCGTCGGTACCTTCTCGTGCACCAAAACCCTTCTATCGGTTGTCAGTCCTTGGCACTGACTCCGCGCGAGCGGCAAGCCATCCAACTCGCGCTCGATGCCTTTGGGAACAGGCATTACCGGGACATCGCCGAACAGATCCACCGCGCCCATCACGGGGAGCCGGGCTCAGAGAACGCCCAAGCGCCCAAGGACCATGCGAACACCGTGGGAAATCAGCTGCGGGCCGCCATGGGAAAAGTGGGCGTAGGACACCGCGCTGAGCTCGTGTCTGTGTTTGCTCCCCTCGCACAAGCCGCACGGCGGTAACCCTCTGCGTTTCGTCTTTTTGGCCTATCGCATCCCTCGGTTTTTACCGGGCCTAAAAGAACGGTAGAGGAACCGACTATCGACGCCCGGGCGTCGAGCTGTTGTCCTCGTAAGGTCCGACACGTTTTATGCAGCCGGGAGTACGGATGAACTGCGATGCCCATAGAACGAAAGCCGCGCATTCCCACGCGCACGGCAGGCCGCCGGGTCGGGGTTTTCTGATGGTCCAGACCACAAAGGCGAGCTGGAGGTAGTCGTGGAAGGTCGCATCTTTGGACAGTACCGCGTCACGCACAAGCTCAGCCAAGGGGGCATGGCCGACGTGTGGACGGCCCAGCACAAGCTCAGCGGCGCCCAGGCGGTGGTCAAGTTGCTCAAGCCCGAGATGGTCCCCCAGGAGCAGCTGCTCAAACGCTTTTTCCAAGAGGCCCGCGCTGCCGCCAAAATCCAAGATCCCGGGGTCGTCAAGATTATCGATGTGGACCGCGCGTCGGATGGGACGGCCTACCTGGTTCTGGAAAAGCTGACCGGCGAATCTCTGGGCGACCGATTGAAACAGCGGGGGACCTTGACGGTCGAGCAGACCGTGGCCTGGATGCGACAGCTCGCTCGCGCCATGGGGGCTGCGCATGCGCAGAGGATCGTGCATCGGGACCTCAAGCCCTGCGACGCTAACCAAAATGGACCCACCTCTGCTCGGCAAAACGGAGCCACCTGCGCAGACCGATAATGTCGGTCTGCCAGGCAAAATAGACCCACTCAGTTAGAGGCGACGAGACCAGCCTTGTTCGTTTGTTCAGTA
>JAKSDA010000258.1 GCA_022360315.1 Pseudomonadota bacterium | reverse complement strand
CGAAGTCCCTTGGCTGCAAAGAAAGAAGAAGGGCGCAAAGCCGGTGGGGCCACCTCCTGGGCCGCGCTGTATGCATCCGCGGATCGAGCCCCCCTTGGCCATGGGAGCAAAGTCGGGCTGATTGGCAAACAAGGCGACCGCTCCCTCGACCGCCGCAAGGGAGTGAAACGCGAAGGCGAAGTTGCCCCCGCCAGGTGGTCCTGCAATTCCAGCGGTCACACCGCGATCGACAACTGCGATGTCTAGACCGTCGTTGAGGTAGCTCCAATCCGTTTCTGCCATGGTGAGATTCTCCTCAGATCGTGGTGGCCTCGGTCCAGGCCATCTCGAAGTGTTCGACCGGGCCGGCTTCGGCTCCAAAGACAGCGGTCGCGCTCAGAACGGCACCAAAAGACCATGCGTAGGATTCGTTGTGGCGCCATCTCGCCTCGAAGGATTCGACAGGGCCTGCGTCGAACAGGGCCGTAACGGCGATGACTTGGTGCCACGAGGTCGCGTAGGGGGCATTTTGCCAGCCGTACTCCAGCGTTTCGACGGCGCTGTCACCAAAGGGGGCAGTCACGATCCGGCCCGTAGGCAGTTCGGTCAGAAATCGATCATTGCGAAAACCATCTTCGAAGTCTTCATAGCCCTCGGCCACCACGTCGAATAGTGCGAATACGAGCTCACCTGTTGCGAAGTTCCGTTTGAGCGGAACCCAACGCTCGAAGTCTTCCCCTGCTTGATGAGGGATGGGTCCAAAGCCCGCGATGCGCTGCCGCCCGGTAAATGTGACCAGCGTCCAATGCTGGGCTTGCCCCGGTGTATCTCCTGCGTCCTCAAAACCGGGGTTACGGATAGTCATTACAAAATCCCTCCCTGGTCCCCGTCAAAGAGTGTGACCGTGCCCAGGATCGGGAATTGCTGGGCAGATAATCTCCAATCCGCAGGCAGGCCGTTCAGCTTGAGATCACCGTGGCGATCGCCAATTTTTCGTACGCCTTCGGTATCGCGGATGGTATGGAAGATATCGGACCAGGCAATTTCGCCAGAAAATGGCTCTTGCGGGGCCTGAAGAGCAAAGCCGAAGCCGACCCGCGGATTGGGCGTGCCGTCGGGTTCGCTGATCCGAAACATGGCTTGCAAGTTAGCTTTGATCCGGTCGCGGACGACCGTCTTGGAATGGCCCTGACGCACATACACGCGCGCTTCGATATCGATCTGTTGATAGACAGGATTTTGGACCGAGACCTGGAAGGTCAGTGTGCAGGGATAGACCTCGGTCACTTGCCGCAGGGCTGCATTCTTCAGTGCGGGAGTGGGCAGTCCGCCGCCCTCGGGAATGACGTACAGGATTCCGCTGTTCTCGGGGATGGCCGAATCTTCGTTGCCCGTCAGCATGAGGGCTCGTGCCACGCCGGGCAGCCGACACGCGTTGATCTCAAAATCCTCGCGCGTCACGGTTCGCGTCAGAGCGCGCAAGCTGGCCGGAGCATGCCGTTTGGCCGATGCCATGGTCTGTCGGCGGGTGCCGCCCGTGGCCGGAGCCGGGTTTGTGACCGAAACCTGTACGGGCCGTCCATGGACATCCGTAAATGCCCCCTCGATCACGACCAAACGCCCGGCATCGACATTGCCCGTTGGTCCGCCGCCGGTTTTGTACGTGACGCGAATCGTACCGGACGGCGGCGCACCGCTTACACCGTTACCAAAGCGCAAGGTGGCGCGGTCGTGCTGATCGACGGGAACGACGACGTGCCGGTCGTTGGGGCCGGAACCGAGCAAGCTGTCCACTTCGGTGTAGTCTCCAGCCGGGGTGACGACGCGCGCAGAGCCGTCGAGAAAGGGCGTGCGATCGAGAACCAGGTCGAGATAGGCCAAGCCGCGGGCATCGAAGAGCTGGGTGTGGGTTTGCGAGTGTTCGACGATTCCGATCGCGGTAGGCGGCTGTTGCCCGGCGGCGATCGCGACGTCGTCGAGGAGCTGGAAGCGGACGGGTTCGGTGACCTCCTGGGTGCGAATAATCGTGCCTGCGGGAATCAGTACGTCGGCAATGGGCGAGCGGGCCAGCGTGAAGACGATTTCCGCCGTGGCTGCTCGAGCTCCATGGAGCTTGTAGCCGAGCATCCGGGCCAAGGCGATGACGTTTTTGCGTTGGGTCGCGGTGGCCAGCCGGGACTCGCGCGCCTGGTTGTCGAGATAAAACGTGAGGACGTCGCCGACAAAGGCGTGCATTTCGAGCAGAAGATTGCCGAACCCCGCGACCGAGAAGTCGCTCCAATCGGGAAAGACGCTCTGAACCAACGCGATCAGGCGAGCCCGTAGGGCGTCAAAGTCCTTGTTGGTGTAATCGGATTGCGCTGGGATCAAACGAGCCTCCAATAAGGCAAAGCCCAGTGACCGACGATCGGGGACAAAGATCAGGCGTCGAACGTGACGTGGACCTCGATCGGGAGCGCCGTGACACGACGGGACCTGCGCGCCTGGCGGAAGCGGACCCGCAGCGTTAGGGCTGCGCCCGACCTGGTAGCAGCTACTTCGACGACCTCGACCTCCGGGACCCATCGCGTAAGAGCGTCTCTTACGTACACGCGAGCGAGTTCGGCCAGGACCGCGTCGTTGCGCTGATGGCGAAGCAAGGAGATCCCTGCGCCAAAAGCGGTTCGCCAGGGGAGCTCGCCCGAGGACCGCGACGTGGCACCTTCGGTCATTAGAGCCTGCGTTACCTTCGAGGCAAGTAACTCGGCACCCGTGCCAGATGCAAAGTCGCGCTTGCGGTCGCGACGGAGAGGAGTGAGGAGGCCCTTCGGACCGTTGACAGTCATCGGTTGTCAGTGGTCAGTTTTTGGGCCAGCGAGGACAACATTCGTTTGACTTCAATGACTTGTTCCTGAAGTGACTGATGCTGAGAAGTGTCGAGATAGTCTAGATCGCGAGCCAGCAGCAAGTGATATTCTGTTTCACTGGCGGAGCCAGCGGCGATAGAAACAAACCGATGAAGTTCTTTTCGTCCGAGTCGGCCGCATCCTTCCGCGATATTGGCAGCAATCGAAGACGAGGACCGTCGCAACTGGTCCACAAGCCCAAACCGTTCTTGCCTGGGGAACACAACCGTCACTCGGTACACTTCCAACGTGAGCTGATGAGCTTTCTCCCACACTCGAAGTTTCTTAAAGTCTTGCACGATGTCACTCCTACACTGAATACTGACAACTGAGTACTGATGACTCTAAATCGGGACCGCGGCACGTGCATTCCGCAGTACCTCCACGACCCGATCAAGCGGCTCGATCACTTCATCCAGAGGACGGCCCGACAGCTCGGAGAGATCGGGAATCTCGGGCGCGCCGATCATCCCCAAGAACAGATTGAGCAAGCCAATGAGCTTGCCGAGCGAAGCGAGGCGCTTGCCAGTATTAGCCGCCTCTTGTTCGATATTGGCCTGCGCGCACTCGGCAATAGACAAAAGCGCCGGGTCAGACAGCTCAGCCGCCCGATCCACGGCTCCGGCAAGCTGGGCCGACTGTTGCTGTAGGTGAATCAGCGCGCTCCGTGCATCCCGCAGGGCATCGAGGAGGAGATCCATCGTGCCTACGATCGTTCTGGGCAGTGAGAGCTGGGGGACCAGTTGCAGCAACTTGCTGACCTTCTCGGCTAGCTCGGGCAAGCATGCGCTGAGTACGGAGGGATCGGGCGGCGGCCCCAATGCGTCGGGGATGGCTTGGACGCACTGCTGCACGGCCACGACGGCATCGACGATGTGAAATAGCGGGACGAGAGGTGTGAGCGCAGGCTGCACCACATCGAGCAGGTCGATCTGTTCGATCGTCACGCCACCGGGCAACGTCAGCGATTGCGCATCTGGCAGAGCAGGAATCTCTAGGCACGTGGAGGACGACATTGTTGTTCCTCAGATGGGCTTTCCCACCGGCAGCACCACGCGCCCTGCAATCATGACCTGGGCAGCTTCCAAGGTGATGGCTCCGATGGCCTTGAGCGCGATCGACGTGGTGGCTTGCAACGTGACGGTGTTTCTCTCGGCGTCGAATAGCAAATGATCGCCAGTTCGCTTGTTGGTGAGTTTGAGTTTGCGTGCGCCTTTGGATTCGTCGAGCTCGATGCGAAAGGTCGGCGTGGCCATCACGTAATTGTCTGGCGGGTCCTTCTGCGCTTCGGTGGGGACTTCGGATTCTCCCTCGGGTTTGCCCCAGTGCGCCGAGAGGTAATACGGCTCGTCTACATCGCCCTGGTTGAAAAAAACCGCCACTTCGGCGCCTTGGTCGGGCACCGCAAAAACGCCGCGATCTTTGCTGCCGCCGCCACAGGTTCCCAGCGGCCAGGCCCAGCCACTCTGCGGTTCCAGCACGCCGGGAATGCACACGCGCACACGGCCTAAGCTCTCCGGGTCATCCCGGTGGGTGACGTAGCCGACATGCAATCCATATCGTCGCGTGTCGTGCGCTTCCATATCATCGTCAAAGGGGGCGTGTTGCACGGTTACTCCATGTTTAGACTCATGCCCGCTTCTGGGTCTTCGAGGCCAATGCGCTGGCCATCGCGCCAGTACTCGATATAGGTCGCGCCGGTTTCGCGATCCACGACTTCGATTTGCCGCATCTCGCTGCTCTGGCGCGGGCGGCTCGTATTGCGCTTGCCGCCTTGTTTCCGCGCCCGTTTTCGAGCCCTCCGGCCTGCACCGTCGCGAACCAGTTTGACGTCGCAAATGTAGCCCGAAGCCGAGATGACATGCTTTACATTGGTCGCGTAGTATTTACCCGAGAGCAGGCCGGAGATGCCTCGCAATTCGACAATGCTCTTGGCGTGCAGCGTGGGATCACCGACCACGCGCATGGACAGTTGGATCGTGACTCGCTCGGCCCGTCGGAAGCGCGCCGCCGATTCTCGCTGGGCTCTTGGTTCCCTACTGGCCGCGGTGGAATGGACACTTGCGGTAGCATTTCGCGTCTGCAGTGCGGTGGAGCCGGTTTCGGGATCGACGACTTCGACCACCTCGCCCAGGGTGGATCGGGTCACGGTGTTGCTCGTCGCCGAACTGTCGATTGTTTGTTTGCGCAAGGGATCGCGACCGCGCACCTTGACTCGTCCGACTCGTTTTGCCACACCGGATTCGACTTGTATTGAAAGCACATCGCCTCGGCCTGGATCGGCGTACCAGGTGAATGTATGGGTCGGGGATGCGCCTTGCCGTCGCTCGTGGAAATGGAAGCCGCCGGCATCCACGTAGAATTCGAATTCTTCGCGGGCTGCCAAGCGGCGCAGGAACCGGGCATCGGTTTCGCCCGCTTGGTTGATCACGGCAAAGTCTTGCTCCGTTGTCTCGACGTCGATGAATTCGCCCTGGTAGCCGTATTCTTCGGCGATCTGCCTGGCTACATCGGAACGGGTGACGTGTTCCCAATGGCGCGTCTTGGCTTCTCGATTCATCAGCGTAGAGAGCGCGTGGCCCTCGACGGTCAAGGTCGTGAACCCTTTTAGCGTTTTGACTACCACACGGCGCGGAATCGACATGTGGCCCGGGTAGCCCCAGGACACTTCCAACAGGGCGCCGCCAATCAGACTGGGGTGCTCAAAGAAGGACAAATCCTGGTTGTCGAGCTGAATGGCGACTTTGTCGGCTTTGCGCTCCGCATCCTCGAAGGTGAACCCAACCATCCGACCGGTCAGATCGAGCGGGTCTGCGCTGGACCCATGCTCGTTATCCAGCAGGGCAATGCGTACGCCGGGGGCGCTTCGATCCATGGCTGCGTTCATCCGTGCGCTCTCCGTCTCGGTTCGCCCAAAATGACATCAGTGAGAACCCGCAGCGACGGAATGAACAGGCGGCGTCCGGGTTCGAGTGCGAGGGTGGGATCCACAATCGGATCGGGCTGAAAGTCGGCAATGGCCCACCAGAAGCCACAGGCGCGCGGTAGCGGCGCGAAGTAGCGGCCTGCGAGGTGAAAGAGCGTATCGCCCTGCACCGCAACGTGGGCGCGATTGTCGCGATGGTCGCGGTATCGGTAGGGCTCTCTATCGGTGAGATAAACTCGGCCTTCAGGATCCCGGACTCCGCGGCAGAAACTATAGCGAGAGCCGACATGAGGCGGCACGGTCACGCTCCCTCCCGAAGCTCTGCCGAGGTGATGCGGGTATCGAGAATTTCCTCGAACTGTGCGATGGCGGCGTAGACCAATACCGATCCGTCTCGTGCGAACTGGCGATACTGAAATTCGATACTGGTAAGGACGGTTTCGACTGTCATCACCTGGGGCCACAACAAAAGAGTTCGTGGCGGCGCCGTGTCCACAACGCCTTCGGTACCGTCGGGAGGCACAGTGAGTGCTCGCAAGAAGCGACGAAACGCCGAGATATCGGGATTACCTGGTTGCTCGCTGGCAAAGAATCGATCGAGGTAGAATTCCATCCCAGCGAGTTGTCGATTGCCGGTGGACTGAAATTGCAGCACTTGGTGCGACAGCCCCGGCACGGTCAAACGATTCCAGTTCACCTGGACTTTCTCGGTGAGCTGCGTTGGGTTGAACAGACACTCCATGGATTCGCTGGTGACGACATTGACCAGCATGCAGCGTGGCGGACGGACCATGGCGTACTCGATGCTCATGTCGGTGTCTCTCAGTAGCTCGGAATAGGCGAGAACGCTCGGGCGGCATTGTCTCGGCTTGCGTTGTGACTGGCCTGCGCGATGGTTTCTCCGTCGACCTGTACCTGAATTTGAAAGGGCGGCGGCTGGCCCTGCTCTTTGGCCCGTGCATTGGCAAAGGCCAGGAGGTTGGCTTCTAGCTGAGCGAATTCGTCTCTGCGACCGCGTGTGGCGACTGCCGCAGGCATCGAGGCGGTGGCCGCTTGTGCGCGGGCCGCGGTGGCCTTGGTGCGGCCCACGGCTTCGAATTCATCCTCGGTACGCACCTCGGTAGAAAGTGGCTGCCGCTTGAGTTGCTCCAGACTCGACGGCAGTAGCTTGTCGGGAATTCTGCGCAGCAGTTTGATGACAAAATCGCGGATGCCGTCGAACACGTTTTTGATCGCGCGTCCGATGCCGCGAAAGAACTCCACCATGGGGTCGAGAAAGCTCTGGATGCCCTGGACAATGGCGGCAAACAGGTTGCGGAACCATCGGCCGATCCTGACGAAGAATCGGCCGATGCGCTGAAAAAAGCCCGTCACCGTTCGGATGGCTTGAGACAATGCTTTGGGCAGTGTTTCGGTAAACCAGACCGTGATCTTGGCGATGGTCTCGCCCATCCAGGTTCCCGCGGCGACAAATGCATCCTTGACCTGACGGACGACCCAGACGATCGCCGTGAGGACCTTAAGTAGCCCGCCCATCGCCATGACGATGACCGTCACGAGGCCGCCAAATACCTTGCCCAAGAAGTTCCCCAACGAGCGCCAGGAACGAGTGGACTCGTTGACCGCCGCTGTGGTGTCGTTAGTGCGACCGACCAGCTTGTCCCATGCCTTGCCGAGATCGCTTATTGCCTCACGCACGACGGCAAACGCGGGTCTCAGATAGCTCATCATGCCGCGAAAGCCCCCGAGGATGCCGCTGGTGACGCGGGTGACGATTGCCACGAGCCGGGTTAGCCCGCGGGCCAGACCCCCGATCGCAGAGCCGACGATCTGGCCGAAGCTGCGAAACTCGGCCGAAGGCAACGAGGCGGCGCCCGCCGTCATCCCGGTAAAGATCGATGCGATCTGTTGGCCGAATTCCGAGAGCGCGTCTACCAGGTCTTCAAAGACCGGCCGGGCTTCCTCGATGGTTTTGGTAAATCCCTCTTTGAATCCTCGCCAGATCTGCTGAATGCGATAGACGACCTGCCAAACCGCAATCAGAAAACGCTTGAGCCCCAAATTCTCGGC
Source organism: Pseudomonadota bacterium (assembly GCA_022360315.1). Lineage (GTDB taxonomy): Bacteria > Myxococcota_A > Polyangia > Haliangiales > Haliangiaceae > JAKSDA01. The sequence goes on along the minus strand of JAKSDA010000258.1, from coordinate 2,944 downwards.
GCGATGAAGCTCTTTGCGCACAGCCCCGGAAAAGCCGCCTTGCTCGAACAGCTGACCGAGGCCGCGGAAAACCAGTGTCGCCTGATCCCATAGACGCTGGGCAACGTCCGCCATGCCGCCAAGGTTCTTGCGAAATGCCACGACAAACCCGGCCACTGCAGCACCGAGCAGGGCCACGATGACAATCGCTGGCAACATCGTGGCCATGATGGCGCCCAGCGAGATGCCCAGGGCTTTGAGTGCAATGACCAGGAGCGCCATGGATGCCTTGGCTGCGATCACGCCGCCTACCAGCATGAAGAAACTGCCTGCGGCCATGACGATCCCCGCGAAGGCGTTCTTGATCGGCGCTGGGATGGCTTGGACCGCTCGCAACAGTGCATTGAGCCCATCGACCACGACTCGTACGATGGGTTGGAAGACTTTGGCGAACGGCTCGCCGAGGACCACGGCCAAGGTTTGCAGGGTTCCTCGCAGCAGCGTCTTTTGCCCTTCGAAGGTATCGAGCATCGCATGGCGGAACTGCTCGGCGACTCGGGGCCCCTGGAGCAGCTGCTCGATTTGCTTTTCGCTCAGGCCGATCTTTTTGAGCTCTTCGGCATCGCGACCTGCCAGAGCGAGCTCGCGCCGCAGCGCCTCGATCGCCTCTGACCCGCGCAAGGTGACTTTCTGTCCATCGCGCGTGGTGGTGAGGGACGCTTTCATTACCGCATTGAATGCGAGCAATCCGCGGGCCCCGAACGCAGTAGCGATTCGCCGGTTGCGTTCTGACGCAGCCATTCCCTCCGTGGCCTGTGCAAAATCGGTGATGATATCGACGATGGAGCGCATCGCTCCGGTGCTTTTGTCGAAAACCCGGACGCCCGCCTCCTGGATGGCCGTCTGCGCGCGCTGTTCAGCGCCAACGCGGCGGATGGCTTCGCGCACTGCCGTAGCAGACGACGAGGCGTCGATATTTCGATTGCGCAGCAATCCCATGGTGAGCATGACGTCATTGAGGGACTGCTGGAACGTGGCTCCGGTGGCGGCAGCTTTGGACAAGCCGATTTCGAAGTCCCGGGCTTGAAAGTTGGTCATCTGCGTGACCCGCAACAGCTTGTCAGTGACCTGGGCGGCGCGGCCGGCCTCGAGCCCATAGGCATTGAGGGTGCCGACCACGGCCTCGGCTGCCTGGGCAACGCCGAGTTGGCCCATCGAGCCGGCAGCTAGATCGAGAACCGGCACCAGGGTGCGAGTCGCCTGCTCTGCGGTTTGCCCGGCCGTAGCCAGCGATTGCAGGCCCGCGACGGCTTCGGCAGGGGAAAACTGGGTGCGTATCCCGGCCTCAATGGCCGCGTCTCGCAGCCTTTGCAGCTCGTGCGTGGTGGCGCGCGTGACCGCCCCTACCGCCGCGAGCCCTTGCTCGAACCGCCCGGCCGCATTGGCCAGGGCCAGCGCGCCTCCCACGGCCACAGCGCCGGTGGTGAACACTGCGAGCCCCGTTCCCAGCTGGCGAAACGCACTGGTCATGCGCTCGGTCCCGCCGGTCACGCGCTCATCCAGACTGACAAAGCGATGCTCGAGCTTCTGCATCTTGGCCGATGCAAAGTCGCGCGCCGTGAACACAAAGCCCAGGCCGAGATTATTGAGCGCCAAACGCTACCTCCGCTTGCTTGAGGACTCGAGTTCTTTGGCCTCGCGGCTGCGCTGCTGGCCGATGCGCGCAAGAAACCAATCGCGATCGCCTGTGGTCATCTCCATCACTTCGCGCATGCTCACTGCGAGCCCGGAGCCGCCGTGCTGTTGCCAGCACATCTGGAATACGCCTTCGCGCCATGTGTCCAGGTCTATTCGCGGAAACAGTTGCTCCGGTCCCGTCTCCGGGCGGTGCGTTCCTTGCCCGGTAAAAAGAAGTTCCGCCCGAAAGGGAGATTCACGTCTTGAGTGGCAAAGCACTCGGCGCACTCGATCTCGATGGTCGTGTCCACGCCGCAGTCCACCCGGTCGAACTCATCGACCAGAAAGTCGGCATCGCGCAGGGTCAAGTCTTCGACAAAGGCCCGCTTGCCCCGTGGCTCAACGCCTTCGATTTCCAGGATCTGAAACGCGAGCAAGGCCGATAGCAATCGATCGCCTGCGTGGCGGCGAACCTTGGGCAGCTTGCGCTCATCTGCGCCGGTGAGCAGCTGAAACCACACCCGCTTGCCGGCGTCGGGTAGCGTCGCTTCAAATCGGTTGCCGTTGACCAAGGCCGTGCGGCTCGCCTTGGACAGAGAGCGCACCGGTAGGTCTCGCAGATCGAGTTCCCATTCGATGCGAGCGCGACAGGCCTCGTTTTCACAGGGAACGGCGAAGGCATAGTCCGAACCGTAGGTCGCGGCCCGGATCTGGAGCAACGCATAGAAACGATCGCCCTGGAGCACGGCCCCCCAGTCGATGTCGCTTTTGCCAAAGTCATAGGGACCGACGTCCTGGGTCTGTTGCCAGCACGCGGCCAGTAGCTCGTCCATCTGGCCGCCGCTTTTGGCCAGCTTGCGGTCGGCCAAGATGCGCTCCTCACGGACCTTCATTCCTCGAATGCGCCCGGTGAGACCGGATGGGCAGGTGATGATGTCGGACATGGCGAAACCTCCTGAGCGTAAGCCCTCATAAAGGCAAAGCCGTGCTGCCCGAAAACGGGGACAACGTATCCGCGGCCATGAGCTCACCGCGCCGATCGCGTGACGGTCCCGGCACGCGGCGTCGTTCGCCTAGGCGGCAGTATGGGCGGAGTCTAGGTAGTTCCCGTCCCGGAATCCTTAATGTGCTGATATTACACGAAAATCCGCCCATTTTGCGCCCTTTCTGTGCAGTGTGATTTGGCCGAGAACAGCAGAATTCAGCATTTGAGGAGAAATTCGGCGAAATTTTGTGCGGTCCCGGTGATGGGTGAGGCTGATTTTTCACAGTTCCAGTCACTTTGAGT
>JAKSDA010000639.1 GCA_022360315.1 Pseudomonadota bacterium | reverse complement strand
CGTGTTGTTGACTCATGATGGACCTCTCTTGTGGGAAATCACCCAGGAAGCGCGGTTGCTCGGCTCCCAGGGCGCGCCGTCGATTTCGGCGATCAGATAGACGTACACGTGGTCGGCAATGCGGACCGTCGACCACCCCAGCGCCGACAGCGTGCCGACGATGCCCTCGCACAGAGCAAATCGCCGGCGTACTTCCCCTGACGTGATGCGATGTCCCCGCAGCGGCCGGGTCGTGAACGATCGCAGGATCGCCCGTTCCACTGCCGTTGCCACGCGATGATACTGGTTTGGATTGCTCATGCTTACCCCTCTGGCACGATCGATGTCCGGCATAAACCATGGAAGGGCGGCGGCCCAATACCCGCAGATTGCAGTGCATTGGTGGAGGCCGGCTTCTCGAACGTGCCCACGGCATCCTTGCGACCGGCCAGTTCGGCGGACTCGGTGACGATGGCAGCGCGCAGTGGCGGATCGCCGGGAACGACGATCACCCGGCGCCCTTTGTCATCGCGCCGCACGGCCAGCCAGGGGGTGGTCTCCTTGATACGGGTGGGATCGCGAAGCCGCTCGACCCGGTCGAATTGCTCAATGGCACGGGTAACCGAAAACGTCCTGCCGTGGCGAAACCGACAGATATCGGTGGTTACCTCGTCCAGCACGGCGACGATGCGATACCGCTCGATCCCGGCGTCGCGATATGCGGACACCTGGCCCCAGGAACGAGCGCGATTGACAAACGTGGCGGCGACGATATCCCAGTAGAACCGCGACCGACGCACGCCCGACGTCGCGTAGTGATGGGCGAGCTGACTGCTGATCGCGTCGCGTCCCAGCCCCTCGGCCAGCCACTGGGCCACGAGATCGCGGGCATCCTCGGACAGCCGCTTTTCGCGCCGGCCATATTCGTCGGTGATAAAGTTGCCCTGCGACGTGGCCACGAACCCGACCACGCGATCGTCCAATGCCCCGGGGGCCGTTTCGATCGCCAGGTCGAACGTACGCGCCGACACGCGGCGTGTCTCCTTCACAATCGATTCGGCCTCGACTTGCAGCGTCTCGCGGATTTCTGGCATGACGATCCGCGGCAAGCCCTGCAAGGCCTGGTTCGCAGCCCGCACCACCTGTGCCCGATCAGCCGCGGTCAGATTGGGCCAATCCACGTCAAGGCCGGCAATGGCCCGCTCGACGGCCTCCTTCTCCCGATCGGCGGTCACACCGCGCAACGCCCGGGATACCCGGTTGACGATCTTCAAAAACCCCTCGGGAGTATTGGGATCGATGCGCTTTTCGACGGGCGACCAGAGATGCCGAAACAGGGTCTTGCCGTCAATGGAACACAGCGCTCGACCGAGGATCCCGCGCTGGACCTGAGCACATCGCAGCACGTCCTCGTACGGCGTGCGCGCCGGGAACCGCAAGATCGCTCGGTCGAGCGCTCGGTCCACCACCACGACATAGCCCAGACTGCGCTGCGGCATGGTCATGCGCGTCCAGCCAAGGGCGCGCAAGGCCACGTCTCGGCGGTTGCCGAGATCCACCAACGGAGCCACGGAGAAATACGTCAACTCGCCAGCCATGCCGCAAACTCACGATCGGGAACCGCCACGTGCTCACGGTCCAGCTCTTTGAGCCGTCGAAACCGCGCCCGATGGCGGTCGTCGTCGTCCCTCGGGTCCTGGTAGGTGTCTTCGTAGATTTCCTGGGATGGCACCAAGAGCCCGCCCTGCTCGGCCAGGTCACTCACCGACAGATCGTCTTTCTGCGCCGTGGCCGGGGCCGGGAATCCCGCGAGAGTCAGCGACAGCGGCTGGTTGACCCACGGCGCCCGCAAACGCTTGAACTCGGTATTGAAGACATCGCCAGCGAGATGGCGCCCCTCGGCCGGGGTCAAAACCCCCGCCTTGACCAGTTTCTCGACGATCCCGGCCATGATCTCTGGATCCCGGGTGACCGGCGCGTTGGAGCAGAAGCGCCAGAAGCGAATGCCCATGGAGTCGAGCAGCTTGCGATTCATGACGAAGTCGAACTCTTCGCGTTCCGGCTGAAACACCTGCTGCTCGGCGAAGTGCAACGCTGCGAGGGCCGTGGACCGGTTGAAGTCCTTCATCTCGCCGCGGACGATCCGTGGATTGCGGAACGCGGCGCCGATGCGATCCTGATTGTCCGACATATAGTTCTGAAACAGCGCATCGGTTAGCTGGGCTCCGGTCAGCGGCACGAACTCCAGAGTCACCTTGCCCGAATGAGTCGGATCGCCCGCCCGCTTGGACGACTCGGCTTCCAGGATCAGAATCTTGTGAAAGTTCTTGCGGCCGCGCAGGTGATTCGCGATGTAGTCCTCGATGCGCGGAATCGATGACTTCGACAGGCGACCACCAGACACCAAGAGCGCCATGGGCGGAATGCTCTTGTTCTCGAAGTACAGAAAATTGACCTCGCTGGCCTGGCGATTGCCGAGGACCTCGAGCATGACCCCGGCCCAGCGGGG
>JAKSDA010000148.1 GCA_022360315.1 Pseudomonadota bacterium | reverse complement strand
CGAGGGCCACGATATTTTGACCGCCTCAGACAAGTATCAGGCACTGTAAGCCAGGCGGGTAAAGGGAACCACTGCAGTGGTGTGCGAAATTGATCGCAGCCAAAGTTTTAAAGTTGACCGCAATAGGAACTTCAGTGCATTTCATAATTTTTCGTATAGAGCCGGGGGTGTTCGCATCTCAAAAACCTATGAAATTGGCCCAGGAAAATTGATGACATAGTCGCAGCTCAACGTTCAGGGTCAAGGTCTCATATACGTAAACGAAGTTAGCGAACAAGGCTTCTTTGCTGTTACGCCCAGGCGAATGAAACAATCAGTTTGTGAGATAGAGGACTCAGAGAAAGGGGCAGCGTTGTTTGAATGCAAAGAACCTGGCTGTTCCTACGTTTTTACAATGTTTGAAGAGCTGCAAGATCATGTTCACTTGGGAGGACACGTTTCGAGTCTTCGAGAGAATCAGGAAAGCGTGTACGATCGATTACGGCGAGGCTGGGCACTCAAGTTCTCAACGCCGTCCATTGATTCCAGACAGAAATTGCCGCCATCCGAGCAACTTCCAAAATCTCCTACTGGTGTTTCCAAATTCGAGGCTAGCGGATGGGCCCTGCAGAAGCCAAGGGGAGGTAGCACAAGGTTTAGCGAGAAAGTCAAGTCTTACCTCACAGCACGATTCGATGTTGGCACGCAAACAGGCATGAAATCAGATCCTTCTCAGGTCGCAACGGACATGCGAACGACCAGAAACGCAGATGGTTCAAGAAAGTTTTCCAGAGACGAATGGCTGACAAAGGGACAAGTTCAATCATTCTTTTCCAGACTGTTTGCAATCAGCAGGAAAAGAGGGGTGACCAGAGCCGAGAATGTGGAAAGTGATGACGAAGGAGATCTGCTCTTGCATGAAGAAATGGCTCGTGTCTTATTGACGAATGTAGAGACAAGAAGGTTGAAGATATTTTTAACTAGATGGGCGTAATGCATCCTGTCATGTACGATGGTTATGATATATGTGAGCAGACCAAACAAGAAGGACTATAAAAACTCAATGTGAAAACACTGAAAGCCATCTGCGAACATTTTGAACTGTCGTTCAAATCT
>JAKSDA010000117.1 GCA_022360315.1 Pseudomonadota bacterium | reverse complement strand
GGACCCAAAGCCGAGAAAGCCTATATGACTGCCGCCGAACAGATTCGACAGGAAGAACGGGAACTGCAAGAGCGACTTCGAGATGAAGCGGTGTTACACGACCGCCGGGTAAACCTGTATGCGATCCTCAATGCTCGGGGGTTCACGGTTTCCGAGGTCATGCGGAGTCGCATCGACAGCTGTGGTGACCTCGAGCAACTTGGAGCATGGCTTGTCCGAGCTGCTACAGCGGACTCGGCTGCAGCTGTGCTCGAAGAGTCGCGCTGAGCTCAGTCGATGTGTGATCGGGTTGGCGACCAGGGCCAGTACCGGGTTTATGGGGCTCTCGATCAGTTTGGCGTAGGGGGGCTGTGGCGTTGTCGGGGACGCCTCGCCAGCGAAAGAAGCACGATGCAACGTGTCGATTCCATCGATTTGACTCAGTTGGAAATGACACAGGCGGGGCTGCAATGGGTTGCCAGGTCAGCTGGTGTGATCTGGCCGGACGATAGCAAGATGCGGCCCACGGCCCCGCCGCCGCCACCGCCGTTGGAATTTTCATATTTGTCGCCAGGCACGGGGGCCGCTCCCGCTGCGCCGCCGTTGCCGCCGGCACCTCGATCTGCTGTCATCGACATGCGACCACCAGAGGCCGGATTGGCGCTGAGCTGGCCATCCTGACCGAACACGAAATTCGCAACCGTTCCCCCAGCGCCGCCGCCACCACCGCCATTGGCAGCCAAAAATCCCTGCAGGTTGATGCTCGCTGCCTGCAAATGAATGGCCCCGCCACTGCCACCGCCGCCAGCGCCGCTGGAATCGTTGCAGAGCGGATCTGCCACACCGTCCACGCCAGAGCGACCGCCACCACCGCCGACGTTGATGCCTCCGTTGGATCCAATGGTGATGCTTCCAGCAGCAAGAAGCCGGATGGCTCCTCCGCCGGCTCCTCCCTGGTTGTCGTCACAGTTGCCGCTATTGTCATGAGCACCCTGACCGCCACCGCAGCCTCCCAGTAGAATGGTGAACCGTTGCTCCCCATGGTTCTGTCCGCCAGCTCCCCCCTCGTCATTTCCACCCAGCGCACCTAGGGTGGCAAAGCCACCCCCGCCGCCACCAGCATGACTGCCCCCATCTGCTCCTCCTTGCTTGCCCTGGCAGTCGGCCGCAATCGTCGCTCCGCCAGGCGGTACCTGGCCCGGGGGCCCGCCGTTGGCGCCGGGCTGAAGGCCAACCGCATTGCCGTAGATGACTCCGTTGAGAACGATGTCGCCGATGGCCTGGATGACCAGGGGCTTGTCGCCGATCACTCGCACCCACGCCCCGTCCCGGATAGTCACCTCGTCGAGTTGAAGCAAGGCCAAGTCAGGCGCATTGTCTTGTTGCACCGATGTCAGGGCTGCATCGGTCCACGCAGCGCCATTGCGGAGGGTGATCGAGCCGGC
>JAKSDA010000626.1 GCA_022360315.1 Pseudomonadota bacterium | reverse complement strand
CGTACAATCAGCGAGCTGGGCGCCTTGGTCGGGCTCTCGACCCAGGCTGCAAGCAACCTCCTGCGCTCTCAAACTCACCGTCTGGCATCAGCCGACGCTGTATCAAGTGCACTGTTCGCTCGCCTGGTGAGTCGGCACGAGCTCGATGTAGGGGAACCGGTATACTTCGGTTCCAAGTTCAAAAGCTTACACCGTCCCTACGCCCGCCGGGCCCAGGTACCGGCGCATTGCCACCGCGGATCTCAATGAGGTGCTGTACGACGCTCGCCTGGTGAGTCGGCACGAGCTCGATGTAGGGGAACTGTATACTTCGGTGCCAAGTTGAAAAGCTTACACCGTCCCCACTCTCTTTGCCTCATCCACTCACAGAGCCAAGGCGAGTGTAGCATATTGAGCATTTCCTATTTAGAGCAACACTCGTGGAAATGGGGATAGGCACGGCGCGACCTATCCACAGCAAACTGGTCAAAATGGGAATCGGTCTATAAGTATACTTATGGGATGAACCAAAGGAGACTCCGTCGTATTATCCTTTTTGGCATATTTGATCCTCGCTTGTATATCAGTAGAAACGCAGGAAGCATTCGTGCAGCGCAAGCGGATTAACATATGGACGTTCCGCGACTGGCTTTATAAAGTGCGTGGAGAGCAGGTTATGCGCGAATTCGGAACGACTGGACGAAACTGATTGCAGAATACGAAGAACGGGCCGGCGTGAGGATCAGTCACTCTCCGCCGGACCGCAATGCGTGGATCTCGGACGGTTACGAGATAGAAAGGAATCAAGTTGACGAAACTACGTAAGGACGCCACCCAGCACACAATCGATGCCAACACTACCATGGCCGAAGAGCTGAATTTTTTCGACAAGAAATCGTTCGCCAATGCCCGGAAAGGACAGATAGACACCTGGCCAAATCTGGCGATCCGAAGCTCGAATGACGAGCGCGAGGTCTGGACGCTCACGCCGTATGCCGAACAGCAACCGGACACACCCCCACCCGATACTGTCAATCCGAGCCTGTGGCGCCAGGCCAAGCTCAACAGCATAACCGGCTTGTTCGCGGTCGTACCTGGAATCTATCAGCTCCGTGGCTTCGACATGTCGAACATGACCATCATCGAAGGACCCGAGGGGCTCATCATCATCGATCCAATGATCTCGTGCGAGTGCGCCAGCGCCGGTCTGGCACTGTATCGCCATCATCGACCGGAGTATGCGGACGCCCCGGTCCGAGCCGTCATCTATACCCACAGTCACGTCGATCACTTTGGCGGAGTTCGCGGGGTCGTCGATGACGAGCTCTACCAGCAGGGCGAGGTACGCATCGTCGCGCCGCATGGGTTCCTCGAACACGCGGTCAGCGAGAACATCTACGCCGGTATGGCGATGGCTCGAAGGACCATGTACATGTACGGCGCCTACTTGGAGACGGACGAAAAGGGCCAGGTCGACTGCGGTCTGGGCAAGGCCCAATCCACGGGAACCGTGTCGCTCCTGCCGCCGACGGAGACCGTCGGAGAGAGACGCCAAACTAGGAGGCTTGCCGGGGTCGAGGTCGTCTTCCACCTGACCCCGGGCGCCGAGGCTCCGGCCGAGTTCGACTTCTATTTTCCCGATTTCGGGGCGTTCTGCGCGTCCGAGAACGCCACGATGAACATGCACAACATTCAGACCCTGCGCGGAGCGATGGTCCGCGACGCGCTGCAGTGGTCCAAGTATATGGGCGAGGCGCTCGAGATGTTCGGCGACGCCGAGACCCTGTTCGCATCCCACCACTGGCCGATCTGGAAGAACGAGAACGTCAGGGAGTTTTTGCGCAATCAGCGCGATATGTACCGCTATTTGAACGACCAGACGCTGCGCATGCTCAACAAGGGGTACACCGGCATCGAGATCGCAGAGGTATTCGAGATGCCTCCCAGCCTGGCACAGGACTGGGCGTGCCGGGGATACTACGGTACGGTCAACCACAACGTGAAGGCGGTCTACGACCGCTACCTGGGCTGGTTCGACGG
>JAKSDA010000406.1 GCA_022360315.1 Pseudomonadota bacterium | reverse complement strand
GAGCCAGAGCGACGAGGCGCGCCGCCAGTGGGTGGGCGAGGAGTGGACAATACTGGGTGTATTTGACCGACGAGCAAGCCCGCTGGCGGTGATGGATCAGCGCTCTGGCGACGCGGAGAGTTTTGGACCGGCTCTTAATCTTCTAGCAATTCGTCGGGGCTATACGGTTCTATGCGCCGAATCAAATCGCCCTGATGGACTCGCTCGAAGCGATAGAAATGGGGCCGGCTCGCATCGGCGAGCTCTCGCTCTTCGACCAGGCGAAAAAACACCCCGCGGTACTCGATGGTAGTGCACGAGTCCCAGTCTCGGCGCCGACAGGTCCGGATATCCAACATGTGGCCATCGGGCCTGATCACGGCGATATCGCGACACAGCGAGGGATCGCGCCCGCTCAGCAGTGCGCCGAGAGCGGCCAGTACGCTGCCGATAATCCACAACGGCAGGGTGGCCAGAGGCTCGCCCACAACCACCGCCGATGCAAAACGGACCAAGCCCTCGAGCAATCCGTAGATCGCCAGCAAACCATACGGTGTGGCGAGCACAAAGCCGACAAAATAAGCGGCTCCGAAGGGTACAGAATAATTGCCCGCAGCAGCGCGCGCGTATTCTCCATACTCGACCGCGCCCCACCACAAGATCAAGGCAATCTGCAGAACAGACGATATCAGCGTGCCCACCGCGAGAGGGAGCCCCCGCCAGGGGCGGCGCCATCGCGCCGGCAACAAGCTGACTACAATCGCCAGCGGCAACCCGACCAGCGTGCTCAGAGAGTCGATGATTCCACTGGAAGCGAGCCGCGTATGAGTCCCGGTTTCTGCATCCATCGCCATTAACATAGCGAACCGCGACAAATTGGCGACCGCAAATCACGTGCCCATGGCCATTGTTTTTTTATACATAGTTTGCCTGGCTAACATATTTTCAAGTCCCATCCCTACATCGGCTGGTCTTCGCGAGATACTGAAGAATAATTTTGCAATTCAACTGTATCTTGGTCGCGGTGTGTGTGATCGGGATCGTCCCGCTCACAGCAGCTACAGATGGGGTCACTGGTCGCAGGTCGACGGTGGGTAGGCAATGTGGGTCCTGTAAAAACACAATCGGATGCGATCGCGACTTCCGGGATTGTTTCCATGACGTTGGTTTCTTCGCTATGCATTTCGTAATTGGGGTATGGCGGTCAGCGGCCTCGCATGAGTGCTTGATCACATCTGGCAGGCTCGACAGGCCGCGCCGTATCATTTCGACGTAGACGGAGCGACGTGACGACTCGAGGGCAATTGCACCTTCGAGCCGCCGGCCGGCGCAGTACCAGGGCCGCTATTGAATGATAACCGATTTTCGGTGGCGGAATTCCCCTGATCGACAGCGCCAACGTCATTTTGAGTGTCATGCGAGATGCACGCACACTGCTGAAGGTCTGCATATTATGTATCGGTACTTGCGGTCAAAGCTGCAGTTTCGGATCGCCTGTGTAACGTCGTTGGATGTGGGATCGAAGCTGTTGATAGCGATGTGGGTGCCGTAGCCTGGTTTTCTTCGCGCTCGAGCACTGCACTGATGAATCCATATCATCGGGGCAACTCGCTATCGTCACGGATAATAACGCGATCGTACAAAACGCCAGACAGGATACAATAATTGCATTTTGGCGCGGTGGCAGGGCGGCCGGCTATTCGATCAATCGATCTGACATCCCGGCCAGGAATGCCAGGCGCAGCCATGGAGAGTGGCCCGGCGGGGAGTTATTCGATCGATCAGAATCAGTCAAAGAGCGCTTTGAGCAGGCTCTTATCGCCCTGAACCGCCGTGCGCTGTTGATACAGAGCCATACCGCGCCGGCCGCCGAGTTCTTCGCCTCCGCCCGCTCGGCCCGGACCGCCGTGAACCAGGGTTGCCAGGACCGTGCCGGGTCCCATCGATTGAGCGGCCATCTTGGCGCTGCCCAGATACAACCGGCCGTGATGAGCAGCAATCGCGGGGACGATTGCGCCGAGATAGTGGCGATCGTCCGAATACACCGACGCGACCAGGCCGCCCTGGCCTTTGCGAACCAGTGATGCGGCATCTTCGGGATCGCCCGAATACGGGGCCAGTGTGGCTACAGGGCCGAATACCTCGCGATCGTTGACCACCCTGGCAGCAGCTGGATCGGGACAGAGGCGCAACACCGGTCCGACAAAATAGCCCTTGCCCGCGGCCACGCCAACCGGTTCGATCTCACCTGAGCCACCGAAGATCCCCTCGGTCTCGCCGGACAGCATCGCGATGCCCTGGCGCACATCGCGCAGTTGCGACGACGTGGCGACCGGCCCCATGGCCACGCTCTTATCGGCTGGATTGCCCACCAAGATGCCATCGAGCCGGTCGCGCAGAGCATCTACGACGGCGGACATGCGGCTCTCGGGCACGAATACCCGGCGAATCGCGGTGCACTTCTGTCCGGCTTTCTGGGTCATGTCGAGGACCACGTCGCGCAGAAAAAGCCCTTCGGTTTCCGAACCGGGTTCGACATCGGGACCGAGCACCGCGGCATTGAGGCTGTCGGCCTCGACATTGATATGCACCGAACGGGCGATCACACTGTCGAGCGAACGCAGGGTTTGGGCAGTATCTCCCGAGCCAGTAAAAGCCAGGACATCCTGGCCATCGAGGTGAGAGAGCAGGTCGCCAGCTCCACCGGCAATGAACGAAAGGGCCCCGTCGGGCAAGATTCCCTGGTCGACGAAAAGCCGCATCATGTGATGGGCCACCACTGCCGTGGCAGTGGCTGGCTTGCTGATCACCGGCATGCCGGCCAGTAGCGCCGCGGCGGCTTTCTCGGCCAATCCCCAGGCCGGAAAGTTGAACGCATTGATGTGCACGGCCACGCCGCGGCGCGGAACTGTGATGTGCTGACCCTGATAACGCGCGGTGCGCCCGACCTGAATACTGTCGCCATCCTTGAGCACCTTGATATCGCCGATTTCTCGGCCGAGCTCGGCGTAGGCGGCCAGAGTGGCGCTGGCGCCGTCGATATCGAACTTGGCATCACCGCGGGTGTTGCCCCCGTTGGCGATGGCCAGGGCGATGAGCTCGTCGCGGCCGCTGTGGATGATCTTGGCCATGGCGCGCAGCATTTCGCCACGCTGGGCAAAACTCATGGCGCGCAACAGGGGACCGCCGGTGCTGCGCGCATAGTCGAGCGCACCCGCAAAGTCGATGCCCTCGGTCGAACTCTCCGCTACCACCTCCTCGGTTGCCGGATTGTAAAGGGGTCTCGCCTCCCCCTTGCCGTCGACCCACGAGTTCTGAACATAACTCTTCAGCCGTTCCATGGCGGGCAGTGTACAAGGTCGAGGGCTCATGCTTCAAGTTTAATGATTCTGATAAGATAGACATATGCATCAGCTGGACAGGCGGCTCGTTGCCGGCTTTCTCTCTCTCATCTCGGTCGTGGTCCTGGGTACAGTCGGCTACTGGGTGCTCGGAGGCGGGCGCTGGGGGTGGGACGATTGCATGTACATGACCGTCATCACGCTGACCACAGTCGGTTTTGGCGAGGTACTCGACGGTTTCAGCCAGGTCGATCACGTCCGGCCGTTTACCGTCTTACTCATCACGCTCGGCATGGGTACGTTCGTATACTTCGCCTCCACGCTCACCGCGTTCATCATCGAGGGTGATCTACGGCGGGCATTCGTGAGCACCCGCATGCGAAAACGACTATCCAAGATCCGGGATCACATCATTGTCTGCGGTATCGGCTCTACCGGGCTCCATGTGGTCAATGAACTTATGGCAACTCGAACGCCCATCGTCGCCATCGACAGCAGCCGAGAGCGGCTGGAGACTCTGGCCGCCGAGCTGGACGACGATTTGTTTCTCTACGTCTGTGGTGACGCGACGGACGATGCCGTTTTGTCCAAGGCAGGCGTTGAGCGAGCGCGCGGTTTGGTCGCCGCTCTGGCCAGCGACAAAGACAATCTTTATCTCGTGGTATCGGCCCGGCAAAATCACCCCGAGCGAGACCAGTTTCGCATCGTGGCGCGCGGTATCGAGGTCAGTGTGATCGACAAGCTCAAGAAGGCCGGTGCCGACGCCGTGGTCTCGCCCAACCTCATCGGCGGGCTGCGCCTGGCTTCGGAGATAATCCGGCCCACAGTCGTCGCGTTTCTCGACTCCATGCTGCACAAAGATGAGATCACCCGCATCGAGGAAGTCACGATCTTGCCCTCGTCAATCATGATCGGCCAGTCCATGCGCGAGCTCGATATTCGCAATCGGGTGAGAGTATCGGTCCTGGCGGCCAGGCCGGCCGGGCAATCAGACTACACTTACAATCCGAGGTCGGATCTGGTCATCGAACCCAATATGACCCTGGTCGTCCTGGGCACCAATCGCGACGTCGCCACCTTGCGCGAGATGGCGAAGTAGTCAGTCGGTGGTCGGTAACGCCGGCTCAGGCGCTGGCGCCCTGGTGAGCGAACCGGACCAGCGCATCGATGACGCGCTCGGTCTCATCGTCGAGCGTGGCGACGAGGTCCTGGGCACTGTTCAGATCGGAACGGTCGGCACATTGCTCGAGATCTGCGCAGGTGCCAGCCATGGCGCGGGCACCGACCACCAGACAGCTGTTTTTCAGCGCGTGAGCAGCGAGGCTCAACGCGTTTGCATCCGACTCGGCAAGCGCTACCCGCAGCCCGCCCAGCTTGGCGCGAGCATCGCTGGTGAACAGGTTTACGATCGACGAGACCAGCTCGTCCCCTTCGAGTGCGCGCAGCTCTTCGAGTGCGCTGACATCGATGGCATTGGTCCGCTCCGGGCGAGTGTCGCTCGGAGCCTCATCCCGCCGGTCTCGGCAGGACCCCTGTGGGCACCACCTGGCCAACACCGCCTCGAGCTCCTCAAAGTCGATGGGCTTGGCGATATAGTCGTCCATCCCGGCTGTATGGGCTTTTTCACGCGCGCCGGCCATGGCATCCGCAGTCATTGCCACAATGGGCACGCCTTTGCGCTCGCCGGTCGAGCAGCGAATTGCCCTGGTCGCGGCATAACCATCCATGATGGGCATGTGGCAGTCCATGAGAACAATGTCGTAAGGCACCCGTTCGAGGGCCTGAATGGCCTCCTGACCATCGGCCACGGCATCGGCTCGATAGCCAAGTCGCTGCAGTAATCGGAGCGCGACGGCCTGGTTGATCGGATTGTCCTCGGCGATCAACACGCGCTGCGAACGCTCGGCGCCGGGCAGGGCAATCCGCTGCGATAACTCGCGCGCCATCTCCACCCGCGGTACTGGCGAGGCGCACAGTGCGTGCAGCATTTCGGCCAGACGCTCCCGCCTGATCGGCTTGGTGAGGTAGGCATGGACACCGGCGGCGTCGAGTTCTTCCTCTCTGGGCACCTGACCCAGCGGGGTGAGAATGATGCGCTGGATCGACCGCAGCGCCGCGTCGGCCGTCATGCTCTCGGCAACCTGCATGCCGCTCATCGCCGGCATCTGCCAGTCGAGAAGCACCACTCCATAGGGCAGCCCTGCCGCATGGCCATGGTGCAGCCGGCGCAGCGCTTCGGGGCCACTGGCCACGGTATCGCTGGATATGCCCAGACCCTGCAGCTGACGCCTTACCGCCTCGCGCTGATTCTCATTGTCATCGGCCACCAGCACTCGCAGACCGGCAAATGACTTGAATCCGTTTGATAATTTGGACGGATTTTTGTCCTTTACGGCGAATGGAATGGTAAACCAAAACTCGCTGCCCTGGCGGGGCGCCGATTTTATCCCGATCTCACCGCCGAGCAACTGGCACAGGCGCTTGGCGATGGCCAACCCGAGGCCGGTGCCACCGTAACGGCGCGTGGTCGAGTTGTCGGCCTGCGAAAACGCGTCAAACAGCCTGTCCTGGGCCTCGATCGCGATACCGATGCCAGTATCGATCACCGAGATGCTCACCGTGACCCGGCCCTCGCCCGGCTCTGCACCGTATGAACTCCATCTCGCATTCTTTGCCGGGACGTCTGCCTGCCCGGCTAGTTCGGCGCGAATCATCACCTCACCCGAGCTGGTAAACTTGATCGCGTTGCCGACCAGATTGCTCAAGATCTGTCGCACCCGGCCGACGTCGCCGCATACTGCACTGGGCACCGCTCTGTCGATGGAGCAGATCATCTCCAGGCCCTTTTGGTGGGCGTTGGCGGCAAAGAGCTCGGCGATCTCCTCGACCGCCTGGTGCAGGTCGAAGTCGATCTCCTCGACTTCGAGTCTGCCGGCCTCGACCTTGGAGTAATCCAGAATCTCGTTGATAATGGCCAGAAGCGCCTTACCCGACGCGCGCACCGAGTCGGTGTATTCGCGCTGCTCGTCGGTGAGATCGGTGTCGAGCAGGAGGCCACTCATGCCCATGATGCCGTTCATTGGAGTGCGGATCTCGTGGCTCATTGTGGCCAGAAATTCGCTTTTCGCCAGACTGGCGGCCTCGGCTGCATCGCGCGCATCGACCAGTTCTGCGTTGGTTGCTCGCAACTCGCCAATCGCCTGCTCGATGCGCGCATTAAACCGCTTGCGCTCGCGCTCGTACAACCAGCCGGTAAACGACACAAAACCGACCAGGCTGGCCGCACCAAAAGCGGAGAACGAATCGCCCTGGTGCTGTGACGGCGGATGCGGGAACGGATACCCCGCAGCGACACAGGCAGCAAACAGCGCGATTTCAGACATGATCAATGCCGCGCATAACAAGCCAAAACGAGACCCGACCAGGAACGATGCCAGGAGGGGAATCGCCGCGTTCCACCACATCGCCGCACTCACGCCACCATTGTAGTAGGATATCGCTGCCAGGAGAACGATCAGCTCGAGGACAAACAGTATATCGGGCAAGCGACTGGGGCCCAGGGCACGCTGGAGGACGAGGTTGGTCGGCATGACCAGCAAGCCCGCGATAAACACCCAAGCAGTGGGGGTCATCTGGCCCTGGGAGCGGTACACGCGCTCGAAAAAAAACAGTACCAGAACCGAGATCACGAGCGAGCAGATCATGAGGATACGAACTCGCCGCACCTCGTCCGGCCCGGCCTCGAACGCGGCGCGCGGTATCCACGTGTCGACGAGCTTTGCCAACATCGAGCCGTTTCGGCTGGAGCGGGATTCCTCGAAATGCTCCATGTCGGCCTCCTGTGGTTCAGTTCTCCCTGCGTACAAATTGCTCTACCGCGATCAACAAGCCAGATCTAACACGTCATCGGGACGCCCCGGCTCGCACAATCGACGCCGGTAAACGCAGCGCCCGGTCCGAACTAGTATAGCTGCCTTTGATCGCCATGGCCGACCATTCGACCGCAATGCCACAGGCGATCGGCTGAATTACCCCGGCAAACGTCTCGATCGAACATTCTCCCGAAAGCCGCGCGCCAATAACTACATCGGCAATGCGGTACAGACGCCGTGTTGATACCTCGGCTCGCGACCACTTACCCGGTTTTCACAAGGGCCGCATGAACGAGTGATGGACCACATCAGTCACGCCCCGTCCCGGCTCCGAGCAGGCTGTCAAGGGAGCGGATCAACAAATCAAGCAAAAAATATCAATAAAATAAGTAATTAATATAACCAATTGTTCACTTTAAGAACACGGTCGTCTCAACGTCGAACACTGGCGCCGGCAGCTTGCCAATCTCGCCCAGAACTGCAACGGTTTTCAATATTAATAAGTATTATTAGGCAATTATTATTGGTCGAACCAACAGCATCCGGACTTCCGGGGCGAGTATGAACCGTTGTCGTGAAGATACCTGGCTTCCGATTGTAGACATTGACTCTTGCAACTTTCGATAGGTAGGTGTAGGTACAGAACTGATTGTTCGATTTACTCGCTAGCCGTTGTTTGCCACTGTCGGGGACTGGTCATGCTGTCCTGGCGCCGTGGTTCGCCGAATTCCTGGCGAATCACGGTACGCTTTTCGGTGTCGTGGCTCGCCTCTGGCGTGCGGAATGGCAACCGTGGCGAGACCAAATGGCGAAGATCAAGCAGTCTCGCAAATCCCTCTCAAATCTGGATATCAGGCGTCTCTCTGGCAATGCGTTTTTTGCTTTAATTCAAATGCGTGCAAACAAAAAGGTGTACCAAAGGACAAATTAGGGTTGCAATCTCTGCCGGCCAGAGGTATGTAGACACCAGCAAATTAGGGATAGCCACCTACAACCGTGCCTGATTTGATATTTTGGGACCAAAGTAACTGAATACATTCCGGTGAACTGACCGGCGACAGATTCGGTGGTCGGTGCTGTGGCGGGCTCGTTGGGGGACGATCTGTGCCACTTCCGGGCTCCGGCTCGATCCTCACCGAGGGATTCGGCCTGGTGCAAAGTGACCGTGTATGCCAAGCCGATTGGGGCTGCATCAATTCAGCCGATCGAGTTCGCCCGACGCTCTCGTAGAACGAGAGGTGATAATCGCTTGTTTACTGAATCTGGTTAGCTCAACTTTATCAAAGTGCAATAGTAAACTTATTGAGTACAGTCGAAATCAATAGCTATAAATGCAGTCGGAATTACTGGTAATTGGGATCAGTTTCCAGCTCAAAAAATTTATTTATACTAGATAACGTCAGGAAACATGCTCAGCCGCGCGGGCAACCGTGTCCGGCGCGGTTATTCGGTGATCCCCGTCTCGCCGCGAGTCGGAGATCGCGTGGTAATCGGGCGCCGAGGTTGCTACTGCGACTACCGGTGCTCGATTTTCGGCGACTGCTGTCCCGATGCACCACGACGCTTGCTGGTCGGCGCCGGGCGGTCGGCGCCCGACACCGACCAACGTATTTCGATTCGACTTTACAAACTCCTTAGTTAGCTTATTTTCTAATAAATCATTAGCTTACAACTTACTGATCTATTGATTTACCGATTCATCGAATCACCGGCCTGCAAGCCACCCGCCCTGTAGAGCGGCGGATACCGGGCTGCTTGTCGGTGTTCGAAGACTCCCAATGACAGCAAAACCGATTAGTTAGATTACATTTTACTCATGGATTGATTACAAGGAGAGACTACAATGAAAAAACTCAGTTCTATCGGTCTCGCGTTCGTGCTCGTGCTCGGCAGCTCTGCGCTGTCTCTGGCCGGATGCGAGATGAGTGGTGATGAATCGAGCGATGTCGAGCGCAGCACAGCTGCCGATACCGCCCTCGAAGATCCGGGGCCGTATCAGCTCTACATCATGGATCCAGTATCGATTCCGGGCAGCGCGAGCAACCGCACCGTCCAGACAACAATCTGTGCTCCCGCATCCGAAGACGGCACACAGATCGCTGAGGGCAGATTCCCGCTGATTGTGACCTCACCCGGTGCGACCATGCCGCGGACGCAGTACCGAAGCTACTGCGACCACCTGGGCAGCTGGGGCTTCATCGTGATCTCGCAGAGCATCATCGGCAACAGCGGACTCTTCCCGCCTGCCAACCACAAAAAGCCGGCTGCGGACGTCAGCGCGATGATCGACTGGGCGCTCAGCTCTGACAGCGGCCTCGCCGATTCTATCGATGCGGACAGCATCGGGGTCGCCGGACATTCGATGGGCGGCAAGGTGAGCATGCTGGCAGCCGCGGCCGACTCGCGCATCGGCGCGGTGGTGGGCTGGGATCCGGTCGACGCCAACGGTCCGTTCACCGGCCGGAATTCGCCCGACTGGAGCTCGGTGACTCCCGAGCTGATGCCGGATATGGCGGCTGCTGTGGCCGTTCTCGGCGAAACGCTCAAC
Source organism: Pseudomonadota bacterium (assembly GCA_022360315.1). Classification (GTDB taxonomy): domain Bacteria; phylum Myxococcota_A; class Polyangia; order Haliangiales; family Haliangiaceae; genus JAKSDA01. The sequence continues at coordinate 23,656 of JAKSDA010000406.1, read as the reverse complement.
AAGCGGGGCGGATTCTTCACCCCGGCCTGCGCGCCCGAAGCCGACAACTTCCAGCAGTATTACGAGCATTCGGTCAATGCGTCGCTCGAGGTCGAGATGTTCGACACCGATCACAACGACTGGACCGACCGCTCCGGTTGCTGGCCGTGCAGTCCGTGCGGCAGCGCAGATCGTTCGTTCGTGCAGGCTATCGCCCGCCGCGTGACCCTGGCATGGTTCCGCCGTCAGCTTTTGGACGATGCCTCGATGGACGATATCCTGGCTCTGCGCGACGAGGTCGCCGCCGATCAACTAGCCGTTCGAAGCAAATAACGCAAAGACCAGTCCACTCCATCTCCTCCCCTCGCACTGGCCCCACCGGAGCGGGTCACTGACCTGAAACCCCTCGCAAGTGACTGGTTTCAGGTCAGCTTTGGCCGGTCCTCGACGCACTCCCAGTCTGATGAATCAGCCCTGCGCGACCAGATCGGCGTCCAGGTGAAGCTGGACCGACACGTCGTATAGGTCCGAGCTCGGCCTTTGCTGGAACCGGACCCCAATGCCCGACAAATAGTCTTTTTTGATCGTGATCAAGCCCAGGCCAGAGCCGGACTCCACGCCGAAGTCGGAGTCTTCGATACGAGCCAGGAACAGGTCCTCGACATCCTCGCTCAGCAATCGTTCGACGAAGGCGGTAAATAACTCCAGTTGTTCCGCAGTCGCCGAGTTGGTTGCTTCGAGGATCACCGCCTTGCCCGAAAACGAGGCCGAGATCGAGACCCATTCGTGCTGGCTTGCCGAGAACTTGACGCTGTTCTCGATCAACTCGTTGAGCACGGTCGAAAGGACGTTCATCGCCATTTCGAAGTCTTCGAAGTGATGGGCGAGATAGCTGGCCAGGTAGTCGGCGGTCTGGCCGCAGCGCTGCCATTCGGTATTAAAATCCTTTGGCAGGATGCGAATCTCGATCGTCGAGATCAGCGCCCCCACTCGCTCATCTGCCACATAGTCGCCGAATGTCGTTGTTTTGCCGGTCACAGGTCGAAGTCTATGCCATGTCGTGCGATGCCTGCGGCCTCGGCGGCCTGTCGGCGCTGCTATTTCGGTCGATCCATCCCGCTTTCGAACGCAATACTTTGCAAGCCAGGATGGCGATCGACCACGGTTGTTCTGATCCTCAGTCCCGAGAGAATATCCTACCTGCCAAGAATATCCTACCTATGGTGCAGCTCACAAGTAGACTTACTGCTTGCTGCGCACAATAGCCGACATCGGAGAGGTTTTGATGCAGCGCCCCACACGCCGACACCGCCAGTCAGTCCGGATCATTCATCACGCACAGTCGCGAGGTTGCAGCTGTCGGGCAAGATTTGGGAAACGACTAAGAGCCGGTCCAAAAACTCTCCGCGTCGCCAGAGCGCCGATCCATCACCGCCAGCGGGCTTGCTCGTCGGTCAAATACACCCGGTATTCTCCACTCCTCGCGCACCCACTGGCGGCGCGCCTCGTCGCTCTGGCTCGGTCCGAGGTTTTTGGACCGGCTCTTAGCGGCACAGCCCAGGCGAATTGGCACAGGTCGGGCAACGGCGAGGACGCACTGTCAAGGGTTCCCGACAGATGCAACTGGGCAGATGTCGTGGTCAATGATCCGGGCCAGCCCAGAGGTTGGTGAGCTGCGCCACTGTGGATGAAACTCGTCGTTGCCGTGACCGATTTTAACCTGTTCGGGACCTCTCGCAGCGTCGGGATTTGCTACACACGATCACGTTGAAAATGCTCCAACGTGATCGTGTGCGGCCCGACCGCTTCGCGCTCGGGTTGTCATTTTTGGGCAAAGCCCCCGGACGGCCGGACTCCCGGCCGGCTCGGCCGTTGGCCTCGCAACAGAATCACCTCGTTTGTTGCACAACAAGGTGATTCTGTTTAGTCGAGTTTCAAAATGCCCTTGATCACCAACATGGAAAGGTGCCGGTAGGCCTCGAGGCGAGGCATGCCCGAAACATCGAGAAGCTCGTCGACAGTCAACATTCCGTCAACTCTGGACATCAGGAAGGCGGCGCGATTGTCGATGTTCTCGCCTCCGAGCTGGTTCAAATCCATCGCCATCGTGGGTACGGCACCTGCGTCACCGAGATAGGACTGAAATATGTCGTACATCGCGTCGCGATGTAGCTGCATGAGCTTCTGCGTGATGGCACTGTCGGGATCGTCGGCCATGGCCAGATTGAGTGCCAAGACGGCAACTCGATCGTTGCCGTCTTGATGCTCGGAGGCGGCCCGTTCGAGCAGAGTGGTCAGTCGACGGCGCAGGCGATCGCGCTCCGATTCACCCGACACGGCACCGGCATCGAGATCGGCGAGCAGTGCCCGGGTTTCCCCTTCCAGCGATGCCGGCTGCGCGAAGCCGACAGCCGGGATAGCGGGACTGCTACCGTCATAGCCACCTAGCTCGATATCCTCGACGTTATCTGCCAAACCGTTGTCGTGCAGATCTCTGTCTGGCAGATTCACAACGTTCTTGCCTCCATCTCGGTGACCTCCACTGTCTGCCCCGCCGGGCTCTGCCCCACCTGGATCATTGCTATCCAGCGAGAGGGCGCGGCCCGGGCTGTCCGGCCGGGTCAATGGAACGCCGAGAATTGGCTTGGTCTGGGGCACACGCTCCGCAGAGCGGTTTTCTCCGGCATCGGGAGCGAGTTCGATCGTTGCAAACTTCGGAGATTCGAGCGTCGATGGTTCGAATCCTGGCGGTGTCCCCAGCACAGGCGGTCGACTGTGTTCTGACCGATCACCGACTTCCAGGGGAACTCCTAGGCCGCGACGCGTGGAGCTACGGGGCGCGCTCTCGGCAGGACCGACCATGCCGCCGTGTAGACCTTTCGACGCACTCCGGTCGACGGATTCTGTGCCCACATCACCGGGCTGTGCACCCGCCTCGAGCATTTCTGCGCCGCTATCAAGCCGTTCGGCGCTCCCATCGAGCTGTTTTCTGCCCCCATCGAGCATTTCTGCGCCTGCATCGAGCGGGCGTCCCGGCAAGGAATCCTCTCGGTGCGACGATCCCCGGGACGACAATGCAGACCCATGCACGGCGGAGCGGATCCGCAGGTTCTTGGTTGCCGGTCCTTCAGCGGCCGTTCTGTCCATTGCCCGATCATCGGCGGCCAATTCTCTGATCGGCAGGTCACTCGATCCCGGGCTGATGTACCCCGCCGAACGCGTGACCGCATCGTCTGCATCGGCAACGCCTGCGGGGATGGACGACGGCAGCTCCTCAATGACGACAGGAGGAATGTTCAGATTCGGAGTGCTCGGTTTGCTAAGCGCTGCGACCTCGACACTTTTGGCTCGTCTGGACGGTACAGAAGAGGCGATATTGTCCGTCCCGGCGCCTGCCAGGTTATCCTCTGGTCCAGGTATCGGACCGACTGGACCGGATAGCTCTGGCGCTGTCGCCGTGGGCACGGATGCCGATTTGGGAGATCCCCATGTCGATGCATCGAGACCGAGGTCGAGTGTCCAGGCGTCATCGAGGTCGGGTTCTGCACCGACGGTTAACGCACCTTCGCCGGGCAATTCGGGAACGGGTGTCCTCTCATCGTCGAAACGAGCCTGTACCCTTCTCCTGGCAAAGCTGTGACGCTCGATGGTTTTTTCTTCATCGGAATCCGATTCCGTGGAGCTGCGACGAGACCGAAGAGACGCGGAGCCAGACGAGGTCCGACGTATTGAGTCCAGCCGCTGCGCACTGATCTCGGAGGCTCGGCTGCGGAGGTCGTCGGTCGGCGGACGCTGTTGTCTCGGCGCCTTTTCGCCTCGCCCCCTCGTGGCGTCCCCGTCGTCAAACGGCCGAGCGCCCGCGATATCGTCGAGTTTGAGGAGATCGTCATCTTCTGGCCGGGGCAACACTTCGGACAATTGATCCGGCTCGGTTTTCTCTGGCGACACTGCAACCTCGTTGCGATCTGTGTCCAGTTCGTCGACACCGACGGAGATGGCCCAGCCGTCACTGTGCTCGTCCTCGTTTGGCCCATCGGCCTCGCCGGGTGGCTCGGGAGCCGCAGTGCCGGGATCGATCGTCGAGTTGGATGAGTCGAATGATTCGATGGCAAACGAGCCGTCTTCCTGAGGAATACTGCCGGTATCCTCGAGCCGAAATCGCTCTTCGAGCAGGTCGAAGTTGTGGCGCACAAAATCGATGTAGTCCTGGGCCGCCTCACAGCTGGGATCGAGTTCGAGAGCGGCTTCCCATTCGGCCAGTGCGGCCAGGAGTTCGCGCTCGTGGAAGAACTCGAGCCCCCTGTCGAGTAGCTCGGCCACGTCACGGCTAACTTCGCCGTGATTGGCTCGATGTGTGCGCGGCCGGTCCGACAAATTGGTCTCCGCTCAGCTGTTGCGGGTTTTGGACACGACGCCCTTGAACATGTTGAGCGTGCGATTGAGCGCCTCGGTAACCTCCGAAAGCTGCGCAGCATCCCTTGCCGCGATCGCCTGCCGGGCTTTATCGCATACACTGCGCGCTTTTTTTACCGCGTCCTGGCCAAAATCCGAGCCGCTGATGATATCGGCGACCTGGGGAAAGAGGCTGTCGATTTCGTCGAGAATCTTTTCGGTGCCATGGCGCTGCTTGTCGAACTCCTGTTCATTCTTGACCTCGACCATGTAGTCCTTGTTGGCGTCGATCATCTTGCTGATCTCGTCTTCGGTGAGCCCGCTAGTCGCGGTCACGGTGATCGACTGCTCGAGGCCGGTCTCCTGGTCGCGCGCTTTCACGCTCACGATGCCGTCGGCGCTGATGTGGAACGTCACCTCGATCTCCACCTCGCCGCGCGGCGCCCGGCGCAGTCCGGTGAGGACAAACTCGCCGAGCAATTCGTTTTCCTCGGCCCGCTCGCTCTCCCCCTGAAGGACGAGAATCTTCACCGAGGTCTGGTTGTCCTTGACCGTGGTGAAAACATGAGACATCGAGGTGGGCACTGTGGTGTTCTGCTCGATGAGTTTGTGAAAGTAGCCGCCCACGATCATGATGCCCAGCGAGTGTGGCGTCACGTCGAGGAGTAGGACGTCGTGCTGATCATCGACCAGTGCAGAGCCCTGGATGGCGGCGCCGAGCGCGACGACCTCGTCCGGATGGACGCCCTTGCACGGCTCGCGGCCGAAATACTCGGCCACGCGCTGCTGGATGAGCGGCATGCGGGTCATGCCCCCGACCAGAATGACCTCCTCGATCTCCTCCTTGTCAACACCGGCCTCATCGAGGGTTTGAGCACAAATTTCGGCGGTCCGGTCGACCAGATCGAAGGTGAGCTCTTCGAGCTGGGTCCGGCTCAGACTAGTCTGCAGATGCAGCGCCTCGTTGCGCCCGGTCGAGATGATAAACGGCAGGTTGATCTCGGTCTCGCGCATGCCGGAAAGCTCGCATTTGGCCTTCTCCGCGACATCTTTGAGCCGCTGCAGCGCCATCTTGTCCTTGCGCAGATCGACCTTGTTCTCCTTTTTGAACTCCTGCACCAGCCAGTCGATGATCCGCCGGTCGAAGTCCTCGCCGCCCAGGAATGTATCTCCCGCGGTCGAGATGACCTCAAACACGCCGTTGCCGATGTCGAGAAGCGAAATGTCAAAGGTGCCACCGCCCAGATCGTAAACCGCGACTTTGCGCTCGATATCGCGGCCGAACCCATAGGCCAGCGCCGCAGCAGTGGGCTCGTTGATAATGCGGATGACCTCGACGCCGGCAACTCGACCAGCGTCCTTGGTGGCTTGACGCTGACCGTCGTTGAAGTAGGCCGGCACGGTGATCACAGCTTTTCCGACCTCATCGCCGAGGTATTCCTCGGTGATGATCTTCATCTCCTGAAGGATATAGGCCGACAGCTCGGGAATGGAGAATACCTGGTCGCGCAACATGATGCGCACGTCGTCGTGCGGCCCCTCGACGATTCGGTAGGGCATTGTGTCGAGTGATGCCCGCACCGCAGTCGAGCCCCATTTGCGTCCGATAAGCCGTTTGGCCGCAAACACGGTATTTTCTGCGTTGGTGATCGCCTGCCGTTTGGCAATGTGGCCGACCAGCCGTTTGCCGTTCTCCGCGATAGCCACCATCGACGGTGTCGTCTTGTACCCGCCTCGGTTGGGAATTACGACAGGCGTGCCGTCTTCCACGATAGCGACGCACGAGTTCGTGGTTCCCAGGTCGATGCCGATGACCTTCTCGCTTGCCATTTGGCTCTATTCTCGCCTCGTCTGTGCGGCGAAGCCAGTGTATTGGTCAGCCAAATTCGGAGTCTGTATCACTTGCAAGGGAGGCTCGAGGGCCATTGGTTGCAACTATCTGTTGAGCCGATCGAGTTCGGCCCGAACCTGGGCAAGGTCGGTTCTCAGCCCTTTGCCCAGGACGTCGTTTTCGCTCTTGAGGGCGAGGGCTGAAACCAGGACCTCCTCGGCGTGCCGAAGCTTGCCAAAGGCGCGGTACACATCGGCCAAAACTCTTAATATCGAGGGATCATCGGGTTCTAACTCCGCAGCTTTACTGGCATATTCTTCGGCCTCCCGAAGTCTCTGAGCAGCCAGTGCGCAGCGGGCTGCCCGGCTCAAGTACCTGGTCTGCGGATCGAGGCGGACTGCAGCCGCGAACAGCTTGAGAGCCACCGCCAGATCCCCGCTCGTCTCATTTTGGCGGCCTCGCTCGAATAGTTCGGCCGCATACTCGGTCTGGGTCTGTGCTTCCACGCGAGCCGGGGTCGCTCCGCCCTGAATGGCGATCATGTACTGCGCGCGCATCTTGCCATCCGACAGCACATCGAATGCCTTGGTCAGCGTCTCGAAGATCTCGGCCAGCCATGGGCCGAACGGGCCGGTCTTCCTGCCGTAGTAGCGATCTGGGTGAAACGCCTTGGACAGGCGGCGATAGGCCCGTTTGAGCTCGCGTTTATCGACCTCGGTCGGCACGCCGAGCAGATTAAAATAGTTCGCCCTGCGCAACTTGCGTCGCATCGCGATGATCCGGACCTTGCTCTCCTCGCTGAGCGTGACCTCGGCAAGCATGGCGGTGGATTCTTCGGCATCGAGCGGCTCGAGGTCATTGAGCGAGTCTTTCTGCGGCGAGGCTGCCGGTTTGGATGGCCCTGTGGGCACGGCCGGGATCGAATCATCGGTCGGCGCACGGCCCGGGCTTTTCGCCGGTTCGCCGGTCCGCCCGGTCACCCGTCGGATCCTGCGCTCGGCAGTCGGGGCAGCGGCCCTGCGCGGCCCGGTAGCGGTCTTGGCCCGGGCCCGGTTCAATCGATGTATGACACTGGCCGGATTTTCCCCGGGCAAAAGCAGGGCGCCGCACTCGCGCAACTGGTTCAGGATCGCGATGGTGTGATCGATGGGAAAGCCGACCATCAAGATGATGTCCCGGATCGAGGTAACCCCGTCGATGCGGGACCAGACAAAGTACGAATCACTGTCAAATGGGTGATTGGCGGCGTCGAACTCGGGGTTCGGTCGCAAGCGGTCGGACGCCTTACCCAGGTTGTCTATCGGGTCGGGGATCCGGCTCATGGCAAATACAAACCTCCTGCCTGGCCTAGCTGGGGCTCTCGCTCAGGGCTCGCTTGCCAGGACTTGACCGAGGACCGACTGCAAGATGCCGATGGCCTCGTCGATGTGTTCGCGCTTCGCGATGAGCGCCGGGGCGAAGCGCACGACCACACCACCAGCGACCGACACCAGCAAGCCGTTTTTCCGGCACGCAGCCACGGTCGGACCAGCCGGTCGATCGAGCACCAAACCGCGCAAAAAACCCCGCCCACGCGTCCCGACCGCGTGCGGAGCGTATTTTGCAGCCACCTCGGCCAGGCGAGTTCCCAGGTACTCACCGACCTGGGCAGTATGCTCGATCAAGCCCTCTTTCTCGATGGTCTGGATGACCGCATTGGCCGAGGCACAGGCAAACGGATTGCCGCCAAAGGTCGAGGCATGGGGCACGGCACCTCCTTCGATAAACGACAATCCGCGCGCCGCCTCCTCGCTGGCTACCATTGCACCGATCGGCACGCCTCCGCCGAGCGCCTTGGCCAGGGTCATGACGTCTGGCTCCACGCCATCGTGCTGGTGACCAAACCACTTGCCGGTACGACCGATTCCGGTCTGAACCTCGTCGAAGATGAGCAACGCCCCGGTCTCTCGGGTCAGCTCGCGCAGCCCGGCCAGATATCCGGCCGACGGCACAAGCAGTCCACCCTCGGCCTGCATGGGCTCGACGATGAAGGCGCACACGTCCCCTCGTCGGAGCACAGCAGCAGCGGCGTCGAGGTCGTCGTAGGGCACGAACTCGACCGGTCCGAACATGGGGCCGAAACCCGTGCGATACTTTTCTTGCCCGGTGATCGAAACCGTGGCGAACGAACGGCCATGAAACGAGCCGAGGGTCGACACGATGGTGTTGCGCGAGGGTTGTCGGGCGACCTCGTGCTGGTAGCGACGGGCCAGCTTGAGCGCGGCTTCGTTGGCCTCGGCGCCCGAGTTGCCGAAAAACACCCGCTCGCCAAAGCAGCGCTCGGTGATGGCCCGGGCGGCCTGGATCTGCTGCTCGATAAAATACAGGTTCGACGTGTGCAGGAGCCGTCCAGCTTGCTCGACCAGCGCCGCGGTCAGGGCAGGATGGCCATGACCGAGGCAACATACCGAGATCCCTGCGGTCATATCGAGATAGCGTCTGCCCCCACTATCCCACAGGTGAACGCCACTGCCGCGTTCCATCACCACGGGTTGCTGGCGGTAGTTCTTGAGAAGGACCCGATCTGCCAGGGTCAAAAGGTCTTGTTGTCTATGTGTCGTCATGTTGGTCATATTCGTCTGGGGGAGGACCGATGGTCAGATCGGTCTCGACCGCGCTACCAGGTGAACGTAGAATGCTACAACCACGTATTCAATCTGTACCATCCGATCGGCCGACGCCGTCGACCACGCGCTCGGCCAATACACTCGGGCCGGCGCCCAAATGGCCCCCACCGGACCGCCGGGAGCGAAGAAAAGATAATTCTTACAATTGCTTGCATTTCTTCGCTGAACTGTACCTGGGGCTCGGTCGACGCCGGGTCGGCGTTTCCTCTGCCGTGGTAATCTCGCCGTGAGGTCCGAGATTGGCAGATCAGAGGATGAGATACAGCAGTGCCAGTTCAATCCCGGCCGTGGTCGCCTTTGTTGTGGCTGCACTCGGACCGGCTCGCTCATTTGCCGGGGACGGCGACCGGCCGGACTCGGAGCATCTCGTGCTGGCCGGATTGGGCATGGCGATTCCGACCTATTTTTTGGGAGTTTTTGCCCATGAGGGCTCTCACGCGGTGGCCGCCAAACTGGTTGGTGCCGACGTGGTAGCGCTGCAGTTGCTGCCCGGACGCCATCCCGTAAACAAGAAGTTCTACTTCGGCTATACCGAGATTCGCGGTCGTCTATCGCCGGGTAGAAAAGCATTTTTTCTCATCGCACCCAAGCTCACCGACATCGTCGTGTTGGGCGGCTACGCCGCTATGGTCGGTTCCGATGCCCTTCCCGACAATCACTACGGCCAGGTCGCGCTCGCAGTGCTGGCAACCGGATTCTGGATCGATTTTTCCAAGGACATCCTGCCATTCGCAGAGCACCACGACATGCCGCGTATCTACACCATGATGGGTTTTCGCTCGGAATGGGCGCGTCTGCCGCTGCGCCTGGTCCACGCCGGACTTGCTGCGGTAGCGGCAGTCGCCGTGTACAAGGGCTACGAGCGGATCTTTGATGAATCCGACAGTGCGGCAAGAGCCGCATGGATGGTTCCGATCATGCGGGGAAGCTTCTAATTTCAATCCAGGCAGGTCCCGCTTTGGCGTCGACGGGTTTGGCGGCCTTTGTTTTTGGTTTTTGGGTTACGGGTTTGCCGCCCGCTTTTACAGAGCTCATGACGCGCTCGCCGGCGGTTCCGCGCCTGCGACACAGCACCCGGATTTTCGCTTGAGCGGCCGTGAATATGCTGATTTCGCTCTCGATGAGGCACCCGTATATTGTAAGTGGGCGCTTTTCGAGACAGCGCGCGACCAAGTTATCTATTGCGATAAGAACGTGATCGATTAAAATCATTTATTCTCGAGTGAAAATCATGATCGGTCGCGCAGTCTATTTATCTGTTCTTACATGTGTGGCCGGGTGTATTTGGCCAGCTGATGGGGACGAGCCCGCCGAGCTATGTCAAGAGGACATATTGGTGTCATCTAGCAAAGTATTCGGCGGCACCAGTTATCCCACGACTGTACCGCTGGATTTAGGCCAGGTAATGGCTATCGGCAACTTCGAGGTTTGTAGCGGGACCCTGATCCATCCCAGGTGGGTACTCACTGCCAGACACTGCCGGCTCACGAGGGATGATTTATTTTGTATCGGCGAGCAGCCGGATAACTCGGACATATGCATTCCAGTCGCTCAGGTCATCGAGCATGCCAATGCTGACGCGACCCTGGTCGAACTCACTGGAGCCGCTGGAAGGTTCCTGCCCTCGGTGAGACCCATTCCGATCATGACCGAGATGATGGGTTGCTCGTGGCTGGGTGAAACTGCCGAAGCGGCGGGCTATGGCAGGACCGAGACGGGTGTGCGCGGAACGCGTTTTTTCACGGCCGAGCCGATCATCGGGCTGTCCTGGCGGATGCTGAGCGTGCACGGTCAGGGTCGCCGTGGGCTGTGCCGCGGCGACTCGGGTGGTCCGGTCATGGTCGTATCCAGTGACGGCATAGCTCGTGTCGCCGGCACCCTGAGCGGCGGCGATGCTTCGTGCCGCGGCCGGGACGAGTTCACTCGTATCGATCGATTGCAGGATTGGATCATCGACTATACCGGTCCGGCTGTGTTGGGTGACCCGGACGGCAAGTTTCGCTAGCCAGGCCTGTCCACCGCGGTGCGGGACTTGCCTGGGGCCGGAAACAATGCGTGAATACAGCGCGTATGAAGGCCTATCGCAGCTACGAAGACTACGACACCAGCGCCAGCCACTATGACAGCACCCGCTCGGCCATTGGGGTAGAGATTCTTCTCGGGGTCCTGGCTGCGAGCAAGACGCGGCTCGGTGACATGTCCATTCTGGACGTCGGGTGCGGCACGGGCAATTACCTCGCTGCATTACGTCCTTATTTGAAAGACCTGATCGGGTTGGAATACAGCACGGGCATGCTGGGCCAGGCGGTCGGCAAACTCGAGTCTGCCGACCCGGTTCATCTCGTCCGCGGATCGGCTTTTGGCTTGCCATTTGCGGCCCAGCGGTTTGATGCAGTGATGTTTAATCAGGTGGTGCACCATTTTGACGAGGGCGGGAGCGAGCCCGAGGACTTCCCCATGCTGCAGCTCGCGCTTGGCGAAGCGCACAGGGTGTTACGCCCGGGCGGAACCATCTTGTTCAACCATTCCATGCACCGCCAGATCCGCGACGGCTTCTGGTGGATGGAGCTCATCCCCGGTGGGATGAAGCGGCTGATCCGGCGTTTCATCCCGCTCCCGGCGCTGCGCCAGCTGCTGGACAATAGCGGGTTTGTCGGCCATGGATCGGCCATCCCTCTCGATGCGGTACTACAGAGCAAGGGCTATTTCGATCCGCGCAGCCCGCTCGACGAAAGCTGGCGGCGTGGCGACTCGGTATGGACTCTGGCCGGCGACGACGAGACCCGCTCCGGTCTAGATCGCCTGCGCACCATGATCGAATCCGGATCGGTAAAAGCGTGGCTCGACCGACGCGAAGAGCTGCGCGGAGAAGTCGGTCAATGCGTATACGTGTGGGCACGCCGGTCCGCGCAGTAACACAGCACTTTCTCGCCATCTTGCACCGATCCTCGGTGTGCATTCTCTGCGCGGGACGGACGGTGTGACGCGCTTTGCCGGGTCGACCTCTACGGACCACAGACCGTGGTACGTTGGGTTCGATGAAACCCATGAGCAGAGAAGAACTCGACGAGATCCTGACCCAGACACTCGAAGACCGCCGCTTGTCGCGGGGCGAGCGGCGGGCGTTGCGCGAGGTATTTGCCGACATGGCTCTCGACGAAAACGGCCGTTCCTTTGTCCGCCACCGGGTGTTCGCCCTGGCCCGCGAGGCAATTCGTGGCGCCGATGCTCACAGCGTATTGGATTGGGCCGAGGACGTGGTCAAATTACTGGCTCCAGTCCCCGATCGCCCAGCCGCGATCGCCGAGGTGCATTTCAGCCCGGGCGACAGGTGTCGGCTGTGTATCACCCGAATGCTCAAACAAGCCCAGGCGACAGTGGATATCTGCGTCTTTACCATCACCGACAACCGACTGGCTCAGCCCATCCTCGACGCCCATCACCGCGGTATTGCGGTCCGAATCATCACCGACAACGACAAGGCGGACGACCCCGGCTCGGACGTATATCAGCTCGGTCGCAGCGGAGTGCCGGTGCGTGTGGATCTGAGCGAGCACCACATGCACCACAAATTTGCCATCTTCGACGGGAAGACGGTGCTGACTGGGAGCTACAACTGGACGCGGAGCGCGGCCGAGCACAATCAGGAGAACCTGATCGTATCCGATGATGCCAAGCTGGTCGCTCCGTTTGTGCACACCTTCGATAAGTTGTGGCAGTCGCTGGGTCCGTCATCGTGACTCAGAGGCCATGTTTCCAGCCAGCCTGGGTCGCCCCAGCGAGGCTGATTACACGCGCCGATTACTCACTTGCGGGGAGAATCACTGCTGTGATATCGTTTATTCAGATGGCATCGTGGGCGTGGGTCGGCGCTCGGTAAGCAATATGGCAAAACAAACATCCCAGCGCCGGGCAACGCTCACTGAAACGGTAATCTCTCCGTTCCTGTCGTGGCGCTTCGTCAAGTTTTGCATTGTCGGCGCCAGCGGCGTCGTGGTGAATCTCGGGTTTCTTCGCTTTTTCAAGGGTCTGGAGGTTCAGGTTAACCTGGCCTCGGCAATGGCCATCGAGATTTCGATCATCTCGAACTTTCTTATCAACTACTCGTGGACATTTCGGGGCAGGGGCTCGGCCGACCAGAGCCTCCTGGTCCAGGGCTTGCGTTTTCAGGTGGTGAGCATGGTCGGGGCGACAGTGCAATTTCTCGCCTTCGTGGTGTTCAACATGGCGTGGCTCTTGACCATGTTCGACATTCCGACCATCACCGAGTATCACTCGGCTGCCGATACCTGGCTGGAAAGATGGCTGTGGCATCCGTTCGTGGCACCGCCCGATGTTGGCAACTGGGTTTATCTGTCGCAACTGCTCGGCATCGGCATCGGCACGTTCTGGAACTACCTCATCAACTTTCACTGGACCTGGGCAGGCGATCTGGACACGGCGATGCATAGCGAAAGACACGACGGAGCAGCCACGCTCATTTGCATACCGACCTACAACGAGGCCGAGAACGTCACTCGCATCGTACCAGCTGTGCTCGAGCAAGTGCCCCGGGCGAATGTTCTCGTGGTCGACGACAACTCGCCCGACGGCACTGGCCAGTTAGCCGACCGGATGGCGGGCGAGGATTCGAGAGTCCACGTACTGCACCGCAAGGGCAAGGAAGGGCTTGGCAAGGCCTACCTGGCTGCCTTCCAGTGGGCACTCGAACGCAACTATCAATACATATTCGAGTTCGATGCCGACTTTTCCCACAACCCCGAGTACCTTCCAGTGTTCGCCGGTCTGCTCCACGCCGATAAGGCCGACGTCTTGGTTGGTTCTCGCCGGGTCAAGGGCGGCGGCGTGGAAAACTGGAGCTTGCACCGGCGCTTCATCTCGTGGGGCGGCAGCCTTTACGCCCGCATCGTGCTCGGTCTCGGGAGTCGGGATTTGACCGGCGGATTTAATGGATTCCGCCGCGCGGTCCTCGAGTCGATCGAACTCGATCGAGTTACCAGCACCGGCTACTGCTTTCAGATCGAGCTCAAGTACCGCGCTGTAAAGCGGGGTTTCAGAGTTCTCGAGCAGGCGATCGTGTTTCCAGATCGGGTTCTTGGCAAATCGAAGATGAACGGCGCGATCTTCGCCGAAGCGGTTGTTCAGGTGTGGAAGCTGCGCCGAGTAAAGCCCGCGCAACGCCATTCCGACCCCCAGTAGCTGCCGATCCCGGTCTACTGGCGGGACTTGGGCCCTCATGGGCGGGGCTCGCGGTCTCCACTGCTCCGGGCCAGACTGCAGTGGCGCGACGCGTTGCCCCACTGATTCCGCCACCGACGGTCACCTGGATTGCCTGCCCGGACCTCCGGCTGCTGGCTTGTGTTTGCATTACTGGTCTGTCACTTCCACAGACTCCCCGGGTCATTCGAGGCGGCCTCTGGTGATCCGCCCGGCACCTGCCAGCCAACCCGCGAAAGGACATCCATGACAGCAGTAGAGCGCATTCGCATCGTCGCAGATTTCGGCAATCGCGCGACCAACCTCAAAGTGACTTGGTTGGTGTCGGGGCGCGTCGAGAATTACGACTGGCCGAGTGTCATGGCATTCCCCGGCCCCCGGCTACGAAATCGAAGAACCGGTGCAGATTCCCACTACTGCCCACATCACCTTGACCGGCGGCAATGACACCGCCAAGGAATGGGCTGGACAGACCATCATTGTCGGCGAAGGCGCCGGTCGTCACGCTGTGCCGGTGTACAAGTTCGGCGGCAGCAAAGGCAAAATCAGAGCCAGTCCATTTTTTCTTCTCGGCATGCTCCCGCCCACGAAAGAGGCGGATACAGCCTACGAGGTCGTCGAGCTCACCGTCCTTCATCCCGAGCCGACCCGATCGATCCTCGAGCAATTTCGGGCTCATCTGAGCGGACGCCACTCTTACCGGCGAAACGGTATCCGCATGGACATGCTGGTCCATGAAGACGCGTTTTGCCTGCTGCCCGAAGGTCTATCTGGCTACTATTTCGCAATGAATCGCGGCATCGTCGATCCCCGGGTCACCAACGTCCCATTTACTTTGACAGTTGTATCGATCAGACCAAGAAGGCCTGGCTGATCGATATAAGCGGTGATTTCGACGAAGTGACAGCGCTGTAGGAAACACGTGAGCAAGTACCACAGCGCACAACACACCCAGCGCTGATGGATCGCGCACCTGGCGATGGGAGATCCTCGAGATGGGCTCTACGGTTTGTTGTGCAGCACGAAATCTCTTGTGTGCGCAGTGAAATCAACGCGGAGTTGGGCTGCATTGTCTTCGATCGCTGTGGCGCGGTCGTCCTGAATGCCGAGCTGGTCTCTCATCATTCTAAAGCCGGCCTCTACCTAAAGCCGGCCTCTACGTGCCGCGCGATGTCTCGACCCAGGCCCTCTCGCAGTGCCGCCAGTTCCGTCGCCAGGTCGGTACGGGTCACCGACTCTTGGGTAAGCCAGGCGACCTGCCGGGCCACGATTCCGAGCTTGCTCTCGACGCTGTCGATTCTTTGCTCGACGCCGTCGATTCTTTGCTCAACCCCGGCGATTCTTTGCTCAACCCCGGCGATTCTTTGCTCAACCCCGGCGATTCTTTGCCCCAGCTTGCTCTCAATGCTGTCGATTTTTTTCTCCAGCTTGCTCTCGACGCTGTCGATTTTTTTCTCCAGCATGCTCTCGACGCTGTCGAGATCTCGCTTTGTAACTGGGCGGTCGCTCATGGGTTCATCATGCTGCTTGTATATCAATCCGGAGCGATGTGACGCTGCGATACTATCACTGGCGAGCGAATCACATCTCCAGATGATTGGCAAGTCGAAGCCCGCTCGAAATGATTGGCAAGTCGAAGCCCGCTCGAATGGCTTCTCGGTCACAGTCC
The DNA here is from genome assembly GCA_022360315.1 of Pseudomonadota bacterium. Lineage (GTDB taxonomy): Bacteria > Myxococcota_A > Polyangia > Haliangiales > Haliangiaceae > JAKSDA01. Next base: position 7,902 of record JAKSDA010000406.1, on the reverse strand, counting down.
GTGGCGTTTGTAGTCAATGCTCTCAAAAGCATCCACAACGGAAGGCAACGCAACGAGCATCTGTGACGGAAGGCTACGCAACAAGCGCCGCTGATTCGGAACTCGATTTTGCAACAGAACGCCTTGTTTGATCAACAACCAATGCGTTTCTGTCTATTTCTCTTGATCCTCCGCCTTGGGGCCGATTTCCCAGCTGGGATCTCGCCCTTTGATTTCGCGATAGCGTCGGGCATTGGCACACAGCCCTCCGAGATCGCTCATCACTGCAGAGAGGTCGCGATCGAGCTTGTCGGCGTGAGTGGCAATCGCGTGCCACGTCCGGGCCTGGAGCGATTTCTTGGTAAACGCGTAGGCGGCAAAAGAGTCCGGATCCACACGGCGCGCCATATTCACAGCGTGTTCGATCAACTGTTCCGGTGGCGCAAGTTTGTGAACAATACCGAGCTGGGCGGCCTGGCGTGTGTCGTATATGCTGCCTTGCAGGCACATGGCGGCCGCATTGGTGATTCCCACCGCGTGGCGAATGATCTCCACATAGACCGCAGGCATGGGGATTCCAATGAGAACTTCGTTTAAACTGAACTTGATTGGGCCATCTCCGGCAACCCGAAAGTCACAGTTCAGCGCGGTGATCAGACCCCCGGCAAACGCATGGCCATTGATCGCAGCGACAGTCGGTGTGGGATGGCGAAAAATCCGCAGATTGGTCTCGCGATAGTCTTCAAACCACCGCCGGATGGCTTGCTCATCGCGCGAGGCAAAGAGGGGAAAGCTGTAGTCAAAGTCGATGCCCGCCGAAAAACAGCTACCCCGTCCGGTGAGTACGACGGCACAATCGCCAAATTCACCGTCCAAACGGTCGAATGCCCGGTGGAGATCGGCAAAGAACTCCGGGTTCTGAACATTGGCTTTATTACTATTCATGGTGACCACCGCTACGTGGTCGCGGCGTTCGATATCCCACATGGCTTTTCCTCCAGGGTATGCGGGAACTCTACAAACCAGTAGCGATGACGATCCGCAGCCCCATCAACATAGCCCACAAGTAGCGCCGGCTACAGAAATGGCATTAAATGTAATAGATAAAATCTAATATACAGGATACTACATGAATAGCCACAGTAAAGAAAGGCAAAGAGTATTATTTTTGATCGGAATCGTCCACCTTTTCGCCCATGTAACTATCGTTCGCAGCACGTGCACGTGTGGCGGTTATTGTGCAGTTTACGTCGGCCTCGACAACACGAGCGGATGTTTCCAATGACAATCTCAAGATCGGTGTACAGATGAAGCTCAAACAGACATTGATATTTCTCATTGCCTTTGTTGTTGCCCCCGTATGGTTTGCGCATGCTCAAAAATCTCGTAGCGCATTGCCCCGCGTCCACATATTCACCACTGGGGGTACGATTGCCGGCCAGGAGCGCAGCGATGGCAGTGGTGGCTATGATGCGGGCAAACTGGCGATCGACGCAATCCTCGACTCGGTTCCAGAGATACGCGAGTTTGCCCGGGTAAAAGGCAAAGCAGTGGCGCAGATTGGCAGTCAGGACATGAATGACAAGGTCTGGCTCGTTATCGCGCGGGAGGTGCAGGCTGCGTTAGCTCGCCGTGACATCACCGGTGTGGTGATCACTCACGGTACTGACACACTGGAGGAGACAGCATTTTTTCTCGATCATGTCATAGCGAGTAATAAACCAGTTGTCATGGTAGGCTCCATGCGACCCGCGACCAGCCGAAGCGCCGACGGACCGATCAATTTGCACAATGCGATACGACTGGCAGCCTCACCTGAAGCGCGAGGGCGAGGCTGTCTGGTGGTGATGAACGATATCATTCATTCAGCCCGCGACGTCGTGAAGATGCATACGACACGCGTGGATACATTTCAGTCGCCGAATACAGGAGCTGTGGGGCATTTTTTCAAAAACAAGCCGGTATTTTGGAACCAGCCAGGCCGGCGAGCACTGCGTTTCAACATCCGCCAGAGAAATAAGCTACCGCGGGTCGAAATCGTATATGCTCACGCCAACATGACCGAGCTGATGATCGACGCAGCGGTGAGTGGAAAAGCGGCTGGTATTGTGGTGGCCGGAGTCGGCAATGGCAACCTATCAGCCCCGGCGATGGCAGCGCTGGACCGAGCTCGGGCGAGCGGAGTGACCATCGTGCGCAGTTCGCGTGTGGGTGCCGGCAGAGTCGATCGCAATGTCGAGATCAACGACGATGCGAAGGGGTTTATCGCTGCCGGCATGCTAAATCCTCAAAAGGCGCGCATCCTGTTGATACTGGCATTGACGCGAACCAAGGATCTCAAGGAGATTCAAAAATTCTTTTTCGCACGGTAACCCGCAATACTCTCGAACATGAAGCAAGGCCCGAATTTACACAGTCACATTGGAAGGATGCAATGTGATCGTGCGCAGCTCGACCGCTTCGCGCTCGCAAGACGATAGCGTTGGGTGGCTTGCTGCTCGTCTCGGACTTCCTGCGGCGTTTGCAGTTGCCGATGTCATCGACGAGAGTGTTTCAGTGCTCAAACAGCACCAGGCCTACCACGAATCCGACCACGTTATTGCCCGAGCACTGAATGTGTACGTCGGCGGCAGCTGCTTGGAGGAGCTGGCCAATTTGCAGCACAGCGAGCCTGTACGTCGGATGCTGGGTGCCTGCTGGGTAACCGATCCGACCACTGCCGGGGATTTCCTGCGTCGCTGGGACCCGCCCTACCGGATGAAGTCGTTCGCTGGCAATGGAAGCGGTTTCGCAATGCGTTCGTGTACCTCGCGGCTGAAGTCGTCAAACGGAGTCGACAAATTTGGACGTCATTCCTGGGAGCGTATGGTTCCTTGACCAGATTCGTTTCGCACACCAGCGACTACAGTGTTGAGGTGCTATGGGACACGTGTATGCTCTATCCATGGCAATGCCATATCAGCTAGCTATAACAAGGAGTCTCAAGCTATACTCATCAGATGATTGTATCCCAATTAACATGTTTTAAGTATTGAGTATAGTCTCGAAAATTGATAGAGTTTCAACTACCCATTACAAATGAGACCTTGCTTTTTCTGACCATCAGTCAGAGCTTCGAGCAGTTCGAGGACATGTAGAGCCTGCCGGGAGACCGAGCACGCGCCGATTATTGACCATCCGGCGGGACCAGAAAGTCGTAGTTAGCGCGCCAGATGGGATATTTGGCCAGAATCGGCTCCGCCTCGCCGAGCACTCGCAGACACTCGTCCTGGCATCCCCGAAGCGCTGCCGACTTGTGGCGAAAAAACAAAACCTCGAGTTGCTCTTCTCCGGGCAAATTGGCCCGAGCCTCGCCGACCAGCGCATCCCAGGCAACCTGCAACTCATCCCCGGTAAACGAATCCTGGCCCAGGAGCAAGGCCAATGTCTCGACCATGATGCGATAGATGGGAAAGTCACCGACGCCGCCTTGCTGCAGGGCTGTGTGCACACACGAGCACGCCTTCAGCCGCTCTCCGCGTGCCGCGTAGATCCGCGCCAGCAGGATCTCGTCGGCGATGCTGGGCTCGGACATGAAGCGATCGCGCAGCACCTTGGCCCGCCGGGCCAGCGCCAGAGACCGCGCCATCTTGCCGCTCCAGTACAGATATTCGGCCAGATTGTGACTCGCCGCGCGTTCCAGCATCGGATAGCCTATTTCCCGGGCCAGTTGCACCGCCCGCTGCAAATCCTCGAACACTCGCTCCGATGTCCCGGTCGCCGACCACAGGAACGAACGGTTACTGTACGCAGTGGCGAGATGAAATCTGTCGCCCGCCTCGTCGCACATCGCGATGACCTCGTCGAACCGCGCAGCCGACTCGTCCAGCTTTTCGGCAAAAACCAGGGCGGGTGCGAGCAATAAAAGCGCCGATACGCGAGTCTCGCGATCGCCCAGCTGCACCGCTTTTTCGACTGCCTCTTGCAGTAGCTCGACTGCATCATCGACCCGTTCCTGGCGCCAGGAACACCGTCCCGAGGCCATCGAATAGCGCACGCCGAGCCGCGGGTCGCCCGTCTTGATGACCAGTGGCCTGGCTTGCTCGACCCGCTGGGCCGCGGTCACGTGGTCGTCGGCCCAATCGAGAATCGTCGATTCTTCGAGAAGCAGTTCGGCTTGCGCCGCGGCGTCGTCGCGCTCTTCGGCGATCCGACGCGCCGCGATCAGGTCGTCCAGAGCGTTCAAGCTGCGCTGGATACGATGGCGCACTTTGGCCCGCCCGCGTAGCGCGTGCATCTGCCGGACCAGGTCGTCAGCTGAGACCAGCTGCACCGCGGCCGAATAATGCTCTTCGGCATCGACATATCGATGTTCGCCGGTCGCCCGATCGGCCAGCTGGAGATAGGCTGTTATCGCTTCGTCACCAGCCCTGAGAGCGCTCGCGTGCCGTGCCACGGCAAGCAGCACGGCATCGGATCGGTCCGATTCGGCCTGCGAACGCCAGTATTCGAGTGCGTAGCGGTGCAGGGGAGCGCGGTCCTCGACCCGCAATGCCTGATAGATGGCGTCGCGCAGCGCCAATTGCCGAAAAGCCCAGGTGGTGACGCCGACTCGTCTGAGAAACCCGTGCTCCCGGTCAAGCTCGGCCAGGCCCACAGCGGCATCGATCGGCGTACTCGCCGTACCCGCTCGCTCGGCTGCGTCCTGGACCCACTCGAGCTCGTCACGGGTGAACGTGTGACCGAGGACCGAACAGACCCGGGCACAGGACGCCAGCTCCTGGGGCAACGCGCCCACTGTTCGCATTGCCAGCCAATGTCCGACCGGCGAGGCCGGCAGCCGGTCGAGCTCGGTCGTGGCCAGATACCAGGTCCCGGTTTCTGGCCGCTTGCGAACAACACCCTCGCGTTTCAGCGTGCGTACAACCTCGCCGAGCAGGTACGGATTGCCATCTGTCCAGCGCGCCAACCGCCTGAGTGCGGCGGCCGGCGTGTACTCGGCCGGTTGCAGGAGCTCGGCGGCCAGAGTCATCGCCTGCTTTTCGTCGAGCTGAGTGAGTGTCGCGCCATGGTGCCGATTGGCCCGGCGCCCCCATTGCGGGCAGCGTTGATCGAGACGGGGATGGGCACATACCGCCACCCAGAGCGGCGTGTCGTCGCGGTCGAGTGTTGCGTACTCGATGGCGTCCAGAGTCACCTCGTCGGCGTTATGCGCATCGTCGAGGACCAGGACAAACGGTCCCGCACGCGCCGCGTCGATCAGGCGTTGCGCCAAAAGCTGCATGTCGATCGCTGCCGAATCGTATGATTGAAATGATCCAGTGCCCGACGAATCGCCTTCGGCACCGCTTTTCTCATCCGATGAGACCAGGGCAGACAGCTTTTCGAGCAAGCGGCGCGCAGTACTATGGGCCTGTCCCCGGCCGGCCTGTTGCTCTGCGCGCAGCGCACAGCATCTGATCGTCCGGTCTCTTCGCGCAGCCAAATCGATAAACGCGCGGGCCAGACGAGTTTTTCCCAGTCCGTGATCACCGATCAGAGTAAACAGGCTCGGCGTACTCGATGTCAGACAGCTACGCAGGCTGTCGCGGACTTCGTCGAGCACTTCATCGCGTCCGATCAGTTCGGCTTCACTTGCTGCGCCGTCAGACTCGGGCCGCAAGACGAGAAACGATCGGCTGTCCGGACATCCCGTCGGGGCGCGCGGAGCCGTGTCGTGGCCGATTGGAGCAGCCCGACGGCGGCTGAATCCATCGCCACTCTCGGGTTGGAAATGCTCCGACGGGATGATCTGCGACGCCGCGGCAGTGACCACCACACCCAGCCATGGACCGGACGGCACCCAATCATCCGGTCGCTCGACCGCGCGGCCGTACACCTTGAGCGGAGGAGTACCGTCCCTGACACGCACCTTGAGAGCAGCCAGATGAAGTACGGCGCGAGCTTGATATTCCCGCACCACTGTATGTGCCACGGCGATTGCCGACCGGGTCGGATCCTTGCTCAGCGCCCCCGAGAAGGCACACAGATAGCGCTTTCCCCACTGCCTGGCCACCACGCCTTTGCGCGAAGCGACCACGGGTTCCACAGCCGAGACGAGATCGGGACACTCGACCAGGAGCAAAACCACGGGCTGGCGCGAATCGGTGAGCAGAGCGGCGTCCGGCTGGACCGATTTGGCTTCGCGGCCGCCTTTTCGCCGATCGCCGTTCCACAATCGGGCCAACTCTTCGCGCACAAATGCTGCGCTGCTCGGTCTCCGATCGGGCTGCTTGGCCAGACAGGACAGACACAATCGCTCCAGCGGCTCGGGAACACCGGCAAAACTGCTCAAACGGGGCGGTCGCAGGAGAAGATGACCCCGCTCGACCGACGAGCGATCACCGGCAAAAGGCACGCGCAGGGTGAGAAGTTCGTACAGAATGACACCAAAGGCATAAATGTCGGCACGCACATCGACATCGATCTCGCCGCGAAGCTGCTCCGGGGAGATATATTCCGAGCTGCCCACGATCACACCTTGCCGGGTCAGGTCCCTGTCCACTCTGTCGGTGGTGTCCTTGGCGATTCCGAAGTCGATAAATCGGGCCAAAACTGGTGATTGGACCAGAAATACGTTGTCGGGTTTGAGATCGCGATGCACAAAGCCGTGGCGGTGCACTGCTTCCAGGCCGGTGAGGATAGACTCGCTGACCTCGAGAACCCACTGCAGATCGGGCAGGCACTCCAGTCCGCCCAGTGACCTGGCCAGAGTCTCTTCGCGCAGGCGTTCCATGGCAAAGAAGGGCCGTCCGTCGCCGAGCAAGCCGTGCTCGTAGAGGGCTGGCACGTACGGGGGTCCGATGTGGGCCAGAGCGTTGGCTTCTCGTTCAAAACGCGCCTTGACCAGGTCGCCTCCAGTGCGGGCAATTTTGACCGCCACTGCAGCACCATCGGTTCGGCGCTGTCCTGCCCAGACCGTGGCAAAACCCCCGTAACCCAATCGGTCGCCGAGTTTGAATCCCGGCACCTCGGGCGGCGCCTCCGATCGCTCGAACGAACTGCTGGCAGCCGGCGCGACACCGCCATCGTGCGGACAGATACGACCAACATTGAGCCGGCGATGGCAGCTAGGACAGCGAGACACTCCACAACAGTCTACGTCATGCGCGGAACAGAGCGTATCGCCGCAAATAGGCCCGCCGGCTATCTGCCGATTATCTGTGCGATTGCGTTGCCTCGCTGGATCGACGCCACAGCTCTCTCGTCTCACATCGGACGAGCAGTGGTGGAGAAGTCCCCAATACCGGTTGCCTATGAATCGGCCGATATATGAGTCACTGTGCGGAACAGACTGCCATCCTCCGACTCCTGGAAGTTGTGTCGTTTGAGCCAGGCCGCGACCTCGTGCTTGCGGGGATGACTGGGGCGCACTGTGTTGTAGACGTAATTGATGCCTTTTTGCCGCGCTTCGTGCTCGAGCTTTTCGAGAATGAACGTGCCGAGCCCACTTCGCCGCACAGATGTGTCGGTAACCAACAGGATTTCGGCATCTCCCCACACGATATCGAGCCAGCCGTAACCGACGGTTTTGCCGTCTTTCTCGACCCGCCACCACTCGGCGGGCAGAAGTTCGCCCGCCTTGCAGCGTTTGAAGCGGGCATCGAAGATGCCAGTCTCGGCCCCGCCGATGATGCGCGCCTTGTCGTCGTCCCAATAGGCCGGTTTTTCGTGTATCCAGTCGATGCTCATGGTCGTTCTCTCCGGCCAGTAGCTTCATTCCCCGCCGCGATCTCGTCAACTGCCAAGTACGCGTTTACTGCTCTAGCAGCATTCGGGAAAAAACGTTTTCCCGAATCTGCGCGCGCCCCGGCCGAGAGCGGCGATCGGCCGATTTCGGGCACCTGGGGCGCCCGGCGGGAGTCCGCCGGAGGGCTTTGCCCAACAATGGTAGCAGAGTTCGGG
>JAKSDA010000022.1 GCA_022360315.1 Pseudomonadota bacterium | reverse complement strand
CCCGAACTCTGCTACCATTGTTGGGCAAAGCCCTCCGGCGGACTCCCGCCGGGCGCCCCATGTGCCCGAAATCGGCCGATCGCCGCTCTCGGCCGGGGCGCGCGCAGATTCGGGAAAACGTTTTTTCCCGAATGCTGCTAGAGGATAGGCCGCGCGGATAGAGAATTGGGCTCGGCCAGCCCCACATCGCTGAATCCGGCAGCGATGGCCACATCCATGGTCGAAATGATGGTTTGATACGCGATCTCATCCTCGGCGGCCACCTCGATGTCCTGCCGGCCAGCAAAGTAGCTAGACGCTTTGTGTCGGAGAAGAAGCGTTTCGAGTTCGCTCCAGTCGTAGTCACCGCCCTTTCTCGGGATCTGATGAAATTCATTGATGCGGCTGAGGCCAACCCAGATGCGTTCGTTCTGAATCAGTACCGAAGCCCGCACTTCTTCTTTATCTTCTCTTAGAACCTCGTCGACCTCTCGGCCGAGCCCCTTGGGCTTGATACTGATCTGCGCCACGCTGCTCCACACCGCCGTGACCAACAAGAATGCGGTGAGGCAACTCATCAAGTCGATGAATGGGACAATATTGAGGTGAACGTTTAGCGATTTTTTATTCCCGGTATCCATGGTTGCACCCATGGTTGCTCCTTTCTATCGATAGATAAGCCTATCGATCTGGCGGCTTCGAGCGATCGCATCAGGAATGCATATGAGAACGATGATTGGTCACCAAATTGACAATTTGAACCGTCACTTCATTGATATCGTCTATGACTCGGGTGGTTTTGCCGGTGAGCAGGGAATAGCTGATTAGGCCGAGCAGTGAGACCGCGATACCAAAAGCAGTGCAGTTAAGCGCCTCGGAAATACCGGAGGCGAGTTCGGCAGCCTTGTTGGCAGCATCTTCGCTGGCCGCAGAGCCAAACGAAGTGATCATTCCGAAGATGGTGCCGAGCAGGCCGGCCATGACCGCGAAATTGGATAACATGGCGAGATACGGAGTTCGCGCGCTGATCTTGGGCATTTCGCGCAGAGCGGCTTCGTCCATGGCAGCCTGGACCTCATGGTCGCTCTTGTTGAATTTCAAGAGGCCCGCCTGCACGATGCGGGTCATCGGTGTGGGGTTACCCGAGCACACTTTGATGGCCCCCTGCACATTGCCGCTCATGACCTGACTCTTGAGTAAGGCGAGCAGCTTGTCTTTGTCCACCGATGATTTGAATAGATATACCGCTCGTTCGATGGCTATCGCGATAATGAGGACGGAACCGGCCAGAATAAGCCACATTCCGTTGCCGCCGCCGTGAAACATTTCAGAGATGTCTTGCAGAATTCCCATTTGAGGTGTCCTCCAATCAAACCTCAGCTCTTGCAGGGCTCTTGGCTCTGCGGGGTTGAAATAGGCCGGCGAAAAGCCGCGCGCGTCGAGATCCTCGTCGGCTGGACCTGGCCGGTCGATACTAGCCAGACCCACCCCGAATCGGTGAGTTGCACGCTTCTATGACGAAATTGTGCAGTGGGGCACGCCGGGACAGTGCTGTGGCGAGATGCCACAGGCACTGCGGGCAAGGGGATGAGAAACCGACCTCTGCAGCTTCGGTAGTGTCCATGACGATTGATACGGATCTCGACCACATCAACGAATTCATGCCCACATCTGCCAGGATCGATGGAAGCGGAAATCTGGACTCAGATTCGGATATCAGTCTCGTATATCAGAGTGATCTTAAAATCGGATTTATGGTGCGAAATCGGATATCGGCTTCAGTTTCGGCTTCGCCTTCGGCGGTCTGGGCGGAAGCGCATGCCCTCGCGGCCGAATCCGCAAACTGGTCGTGGGCTGGGCTTTCCCCTGGCTCGAACGTGGGGTAAGAGAGAGTATGAGTCGGGCGAATCAATCTCTCCGCATCCTGTCGTGGAATGTAAATGGCCTGCGCGCCATCGATCGCAACGGTTTTTTTCGGCGCTGGCTGAGCCGTTCGAGCGGGTACTTTGTCGGTGTACAGGAGGTGCGGGCCCGCTGCGAGCAACTGCCAAGGCGCCTGCAGCGACCCAAGGGCTTTTTTGCTCATATTGTCGCGGCCGAGCGCAAGGGCTACAGCGGAGTGGGCTTATACGCTCGCGACCAGCCCGATCGCATCAGTACCGATCTCGGTGTACCCGAATTCGATCGCGAAGGCAGAGTGCAGATCGCCGAGATTGGCCCGTTGGTACTGGCCAATGTGTATTTTCCCAACGGCAGTGGCTGCGGTCGCGACAACAGCCGTGTGTCGTTTAAGCTGGCTTTTTACCGTGCCCTCTTCGAGCGGCTCGAGCGCTACCGCAAGCGGCGACAGCCGGTTCTGGTCATGGGCGATTTCAACACGGCCCATCGCGAGATCGATCTCGCCCGGCCCAGGGAAAACCGCGATACCAGCGGCTTCCTGCCCCGGGAACGGGCTGAATTGTCCCGCTGGTTCGACGCTGGCTGGGTCGATACGTTTCGCGCCTTCCAGCCCGATCCAGGTCATTATACCTGGTGGAGCCAGCGCAAGGGCGTACGTGAACGCAACATCGGCTGGCGCATCGATTATATCCTGGCCTGCCCGCGCGCTGCAAAGCACGTGCGAGATGCCTTTATCTGGCCCCACGTGCGCGGTTCGGATCACTGTCCACTCGGAGTGGAGCTAGATCCGGCCATTCTGGCCCGAAATTCTCGGTCCCTGCTTTGACCAGCGTCATGCGGCGCTGACCTGGCGCAACACATGGAGATAGCCGCTAGCGATATGGATCTCGTTCGGGGCCAGGCGCGCCCGCAGCATGCGGTGCATCGCCGCCAGCCTATAATGCGGCACGGTCATGAGCAGATGGTGCTCGAGATGGTAGTTGACATGGTGCGGTGCCACGGTCAAACGAGCCAGCAGACCGGCCCGAGTGGTCCGCGTATTGGCAAAGGCATCGGGCGAACGGTCGGTACAGGCGTGTTCGGCAATCGAGCGGACGCGGATGAACACGCTGAACGTGGTCAGGTAGGCCGCTACCCAGAGGAGATAGAGAGCCGCTTGTCCCAGGGCATGGAGCAGCAAAAACAACCCTGCGTTGGTCAAAAAGACCGGCAATATATTGCCCAGTCCACAGCGCAAAACATCGCGTACTCTGCGACCTTGCTGTGGAATGACCCTGGCATCGACCGAGGCAGTGTATTGCAGATAGCCAAAGTCCATGAGCAGAATGGCGACGATCCGCTTGATGCCAGCGATCCCCGTGATATCCCGCAAGAGCTTGCGCGCCAGCGAGCGCCTCGAGGTGGGAAAGGGCTTGACCAGGCCGAGATCGGGATCGTCTTCTGTGCCGGTGTGATTGTGATGCCGCCAATGGTGTTTGCGATATTTGGTCAGATGTGTCCATACCGGTGCTCCACAAAGCCATTGGCCGCAAAACTCGTTGAGCAAGCGGCTGCGGAACAACGAGCGGTGGGCGCATTCGTGCATCAATACCGCCAGAGCGAGCTGGCGGCCGCCGATCACGATCACAGCCACCACCGCTGTCGTCCAATGCGGCAGCCAGGCAAAGAGAGCCAGAGCGCCCGCGACAAGACCCCATGTGGTCATGAGCGAGAGCAAACCGCGGAGATCGCTGGCCGTGGTCAAATACGCGATCTCGTCGCGCGAAAAGAGTTGCGCCACCCGCCTCGATTGGCTGCATTCAGACATTGGCTACCTCCTTTTGCGAAGACACCGTCCGCAATGGCGGCCGCATAATAGACTCCCAGTAAGAACGACCCAAAGCGTCGAATTTGCGCATCTCCGCGAAAAAACGGGCACGTCTTGCACCGTCCACGATGGGCTCTGGCAAAAGTGGATCGAGCACGATCTGGCGCAACGCCTCACTGCCGATCAGGAATGCTTCCCGCGCGGCAGACTCGGATGACAGTTTGGCGATGCGCTGCGCGGCAGCGACCAGCATGGAGCGCATATCGGCGTAGGAGGCGTTGAGCCTGTCGCCGTCCCACAGCGCGAGGGCCTGCGACTCGGTCGTTGGGTCGAGACACGAGAGGCGACAGACCAGGGCCTGCCTTTCCATGCCGAGTTTGTTCAGGCGGTCGCGGATCCCACTTACCGACCCCAACAAATTGTCCGGCCTCACATGAAGCCCGTTTCTGAGCTGACGAAATCCCAGGAGACGCAGAGCCCGATCGCGAGCGCGCGTGGCCCTGCGATCACTGCGCCCCAACGCCCCGGTATGAACCGCGACCCAGTCGCCGCTCCACGGCCGGATCTGATCCTCCACTTCGCGCCAGGTACCGACTTGCTGCTGCACCGCCCTAGCTTCGGGACCGAGCCGATAATGGCCCCGTCGGGTCGTCTCGATCAGACCATCTCGCTTGAGTCGGGCCAGCAAGACCCGCAGGTTATTGGCCGAAATGTCCAGGATCGCCGCCGCTCGAATCAACTCCTGAACCGGCGTAGCTCGCATTGGAATCGCGGAGAGCAATTCGACAATGAGACGCCGCGACGATCGCATGTCCAAGATTATTACATGTGGCTACGAATGATGCCACTACTTGTAACATTGCAACTATATTCTTCAATCCCACATTTCCCTACGATCGAACTCGCGATGGGCTCCAGTCATTCCTGATAGATCATCTTGCGGGTCATGCCGCCATCGACAATGAGATTCTGTCCGGTGATGAATGTTGCGGCATCCGAGACCAGCCATGCGCAGAGATCGGCGACATCTTCGGCGCGGCCGACCCGGCCAGCGGGATGCTGTTGATGGTCTTGCGGGGATAGGTCGGGCATTTTTCTCTGTCCTCGTATTTCCCACTCGCTGGTATCGATCCATCCGGGACTGATGCAATTGACCCGCACAGCGGGACCCAGGCTGATGGCGAGCGCGTGGGTCAATGCGACCAGGCCGCCTTTGGACGTGGCATAAGCTTCGCTGTTGGGCTCGGATTGCAGCGCGCGAGTCGAGGCCAGGTTGACGATGGCGCCGTTTCGTCGGGCGAGATGAGGCGCGGCATATTTGCTCACCAGCATGGGGCCGGTGAGATTGGTATCGAGGACCCGGCGCCAGTACGAGAGTGAGAGCCGGGCGATAGGCGCGGCCGTCGCAGTGCTGATAGCAGCGTTGTTGACAGCGATATCGAGCCCGCCGAAGGTGTCGACTGACGTTGATACTGCACCTGCCACTGCGCCTTCTTCCGTCACATCGGCTCTGATGGCGATTGTATCGCCGCCGTATTCGGCGACAGCATCGCGCACGGCGGCCTCGTCGACGTCCACCAGGCTCACTCGTGCGCCCAGCTCGAGCAGGCGGCGGGCAATGGCGCGGCCGATACCGCGTCCAGCACCGGTAACCAGCGCGCTTTTGCCGGCCAGACTGGCCCCGCCGACGTCATGTGCGGCGACTTCGCTCTTCGGACCTTTTTTTGCGGCCATAACGGGGCTTTAGCAGATTCGGGCTGGCTGGCCCAAAAGGGCCATAGGAGGCCGGGCACGCAGTCTACCACCAGTATTCGATCTGCACGCCAGCGCTGAAGCAATCGGTGCGAGTATTGCATTCGGTGGGATTATTCGTCCCACTACTGCCGACCTGGCCGCGAAACGAATCTGACCACGCCGCAAACGTAAAAAAGGCGCGAATCACCGGGCGATTCCAGACACCATAATCCGCGGCCACTTCTCCGGCCAGGGTCAGCTTATGCAGATTTCCCTTCAGGTCCGAGCTCTTATCGTCGGTGCGGTCAAAGCCGTATTCGGCCAGGAGACGGAAATTTTTGTCCAAAAACCAGTACGGCCTGATTCCCAATGAGTACCAGGTCCGATCTCGATCGTCGTAGTCGCCACCGTCCTCTTTTTGAAATATGGCATTGAGCATCACAGCCCAGCGCTTATCTGGCATCAAGATCAAGTCCTCGGTAACCCGGACAATATATGCGCTGAGGAGATCGTCGGCGGCATCGCTGGTTGTGGTCAGCACGGTATCGGGGTTGTTTCCGTCGAAGTTATTGCGTGTGATGCCGCGCCCGTACTGAATCGATAACCTGTTGAACAAAAAGTCAAAAGACTCTTCGTGCCAGGCAGCGAAGGAAAAACCATAGGTGGAGGTGGCCGCATTGGCCACGCTGACCGCGCCGCTCTCTGTAAAGGCCCCATCATTGCCCGCCGAATGAGAAAATGCCACCTGAAGGGATAAATTGGGTTTGGCCGAGAAACCGACGGGCAGTCCGTAGAGGCGCAAGTCGTGGTTGTTTTGAAATGCTTCTCCGCGCAGGGTTCCGGCCTCGTTGAGGTCGACACTGGCCGAATTACGAGTATAGGCATACAGTATTTTGCCAAACGAAACATCGATCTCTTCGATTCCAAAACCGTCGCCCAGCATCATCAGCCACCAGAAATCGTTGAGGTGGGTTTGAAATCGCTGATAGTATTTGCGACCGACCCAAAACTTCGTACTTTTGCCGAGGAATTGGATATTGCTCGTCTCGATAAACAACTCGGTGGTATCAAAATCCAACTCATTTTGCCGCCCCTCGGGGGCAAAAACGGCGAGCCACCATCTGCCGTAAAAAACCGGACCATCCTCGCCGTGGGGACGATAGGTGTAGTTCGGGCCGATCTCCGTCCAGGTATCGCATTCATTGCCCAGGCGATACTTCCAATTCGCATTGGGTGCCTTGTAGCAGGCGCGCTCTTCTGTGGGACCCGAAAGCCCGGCGCCAAATCGCAAATATCCGGTCGTGCCGAATTCGTGATCCGCATGGGCAAATGAGGCAAAAAACGGAGCAACTGCCATGATACCGACAATCCCGATGGCCCAGATGATCCGGTTGATGATCCTGTTGTAGCTAATCTTCATGGGGTCCCGAGTCCTTTTCTGTGAGTACCGAAAGACGTCCGATCTGCTCGATCTTTGTCTGATCTTTGTCTGATCTTTGTCTGATCTAATGACTCATCGGGCATAGCAGATTTTTATGTGCAATAGAACCGCTCTGACATTGGGATATGTGGTCGGCCACTCAGGCGGGGGCCGGTGGGTCGCCGTCCGACCAATTATCCAGCCCCGTTTTGCCGGCCACGGGAACGTTTCCATTGGATATCAGGACAGCGAGGGAAAACCGAGTTCTTCGCCGTGGAGGAGGAGCCAAAACGCCCCGACCGGGCATCGAACGCCCCGACCGAGCGCCGAAACGCCCCAGCCGAGCAACGGCGAGTCGCAACCGGGCACTGAGTAGAGCCGGTCCAAAAACCTCGGACCGAGCCAGAGCGACGAGGCGCGCCGCCAGTGGGTGGGCGAGGAGTGGAGATGGGTGTATTTGACCGACGAGCAAGCCCGCTGGCGGTGATGGATCGCCGCTCTGGCGACGCGGAGAGTTTTTGGACCGGCTCTTAGTACCGCGACCCGTAAGTAAGTGCCCAGTAGGGTCGGTCCAGCGCGTCGAGGGCAAGGCGCGAAGAGGGAGCATAGTGGGCCTACGTGACCGATGAGCAACACAGCCATCGGCGGGCTGGTCGGCCATAATGGGTACT
>JAKSDA010000354.1 GCA_022360315.1 Pseudomonadota bacterium | reverse complement strand
CCCGAACTCTGCTACCATTGTTGGGCAAAGCCCTCCGGCGGACTCCCGCCGGGCGCCCCATGTGCCCGAAATCGGCCGATCGCCGCTCTCGGCCGGGGCGCGCGCAGATTCGGGAAAACGTTTTTTCCCGAATGCTGCTAGCGTGCCTCCGCACCCGGGCCTGGGACCATTACAATGGCATTCGGAGCACGCTCACAGAGCGATGTCGACCTCGACCGGCGTCGAGATTGCATCTTTGAGTTCCTCGAACACCTCTCTGTTGGCACGTCCCCAGCACCAGGTTGTCCTGTCGCTCAATATCGCACAGGTGTACTCCCGGCTGGCCGTGATATGAGCAACGGACGCGGCCAGATCGATCACCTGGGTCGGTGTACCGTGATTGCTGCTCCACTGGAACGTGCCATTTCCGAGCTCGCCATTTGCATTGTGTCCCCAGCACGAAACCGAGCCGTCTCGGCCGATCGCACAGTTGTGGTACAGACCGCAGGCAAGTCCGCCCGGTACCGCCTCGACCTCGCCCAGCGCCACTGCGATCGCATCGAGTGATTTGGCGGCATAACTGCCGTGGCCGAGCTGTCCGTATTGGTTGTCTCCCCAGCACCACACCGTGCCGTCATAGCGCCGGCCGCACACGTGTTTGAAACCGGTGCAAACGTCGGTGATGCCGTCCAGAGCCAGCCCAGTATCATCTCGCACAACCTGGGCCGGGAGCAGCTCGCGCGAGCTAACGAGGCCTGTTCCGCACTGACCGAGGTCGTTGGGCCCGGAGCACCACACGGTTCCATCGTTCTTGATCGAGCAGGTATTTTTGCCGTGGCCGTGGCTCACGCTGGCGACATCACCGCCGAGTGCTGTGATCTCGACCGGGCTCTTTCGCTTCGTGGTCGTGCCATCGCCGAGTTCCCCGCCGCTGTTGTTGCCCCAACACCACAGGGTTCCGTTGCTCTTGACTGCGCAGGTGTGGAGTTCGTGGGTTCCGAACGAGATCACGTCGTTGCCCAAAGCCGCGACCTGGATCGGGCTGGTCCGCATGCTCTCGGTGCCGTCGCCGAGCTGACCGTTGTTGTTTTTGCCCCAGCACCACAGCGAGCCGTCGGTTTTGCGCGCACAGTGATGATTGATTCCGTTGCTCTCGGCCACCTCGTTGCCCAGTGCGATGACCTGGATCGGGTCTTCGCTCGTGCCGGTCGTGCCGTTGCCGAGCTGTCCGTTGTCGCCTTTTCCCCAGCACCACAGCGAGACGTCGTCTTTGCGGGCACAGGCGTGGCTGTGCCCGAAGGTCGATCGATTGCCCAGGTTCAGGAACGTGGTGACTACCGCGACTTCGCCGTTACAATCAAGAAAATACTCGTCGAGTTCATCACGCTGGCCGCACGCAGCAGCACAGTTGCCGTTGTGGGTAAAGCCACAGAATCCATCGGCACAAATGCGGCCCGATAGACCGCCGCCCCGGGCGAGGCAGGTTTCGACATAGGGCTCATCGCTGAACAAGTTGGCCCAGAAAGCGCCTTCTGAGTGGTCGTATATCTGTCGCTCGACCGGACTGGTGACAATTTCGGGTGCGCGCAGAGAGATCATCACCGGCTGAGCCAGTGCATTGGTACGCGCAGCCAGACAGGCGGAGACGCGTTTTTGCCCGGTGTCTGCGGGCAGAGGGTCGGGCGCGGCATCGAGCGGCTGGCCTTGCCACCACGGCGCCAGTCCGAGCGAGCCCGACACGAACCAAGGGTCGCCGTTTTCGTCGGTCAGAGTCGCATTTTCGTCCTGGGGTAGGGCACAGCTGATGGCATAGGACAGAACTAGCTTGAAGTTGTCGATGTAGTCGAGCCAGATATCGTCGCCCTGGTCGGCGCGCTGGGCAACACAGTCGGCGACCGCATCGGCCAGGTCCACATCGGCAGGACCGGTCTCCCAGCCGGGATCATGCCCGTTTACTCCGCAAAAGGTGTGACTGGCGCCATCGATATCGATGAGCTCGACGCATCGGTCAGATGGCAGAGCACAGGCGATCATGTGAAAAAATACTCGTTCGACGGCTTCGGCCTCTTGATTGTGGTGCGAGACATCTTGATTTTCCAGCTCGGCTCGGTCCAGGACGCATTGAGTGACCGCAGCTTCGACTGCACCCGAGGGCAACATCTCTGTGTACCAGGTCGGCGCCATGCCATCGATACCGCAGTATTGCACCGACGAACCGTCCAGGTCGATGACGTCGATGCACTGGCTGGACAGCAGGGCACACTCAGCCATGTAGCGCCATACCCGCTTGACATCGGCGACCTCGTCAGGCGCGAGCTCGTTGCCGTCGAACTGGACTGTGCGCAAGTCAATGGTGTCCAGAGCGATACCTCCCAGGCGAACTTGATCGAGGTCGATGCCGTCGAGTCGCAGATGAGCGAGTTCGATATGGTTGAGCTCGATGCCACTCAGGCGGATCCGATCGAGATTGATGCCGTTGAGATTGATGCCGTTGAGATTGATGCCGTTGAGATTGATACCGTTGAGGTTGATACTGTTGAGGTTGATGCCGTTGAGGTCGATGCCGTTGAGGTCGATGCCGTTGAGATTGATGCCGTTGAACCGAATTCGATTGAGGTCGATGCCGTTGAGGTTGATGCCGTTGACCTGCAATTGGTTGAGGTTGATACCGTTGAGGTTGATACCGTTGAGGTTGATACCGTTGAGGTTGATGCTGTTGAGGTTGATACCGTTGAGGTCGAGCCCGTTGGGATTGAGCCGATTGAGCTGTAACCCGTTTTGTTCGGTGACCGCTCGATTGCTCTCTGTGCGACGGATGCTGTGGTTACAGCCAATCGATAGGAGGAGGAGAATGATGAAAGCCGGCCAGGTGCGCATCGCTTCGTAGTGCTGACGAATTCTGTACAGAAATAAGAATAGAGTTTATTCCCGGATGCGAGACATAATGTGGATTACATTCATTGACAAATAATATCGTAGTGAGATCATGTCCAGGAATGGTAGATCTCTCCATCTGGTAACAAAAACAGCAGATAGACGCGAGCGAACCCGGTCTCTGCAGAGACCCACGATGAATCACGTTTGTATGTGATCATCCATCAATGCAATGCATTGGTCGACTCCCTGCGTGAAGTCGTCTCGATAGCTCACCGATCGAGTTCGACTTCGACGGGCATCGGAGTGGGAGCACCGAGTTCGGTGAAGATCATCGTAGCGGTTTGTCCCCAGCATTGTGCGGTCTGATTGCCGAAAATTGCGCAGGTGTAATGCCGACCCGCTGTAATGCCGGCAACTGACCGATGCAATCCGATCACGCGGGTCGGCACACCATATTGCCTGCGCGGTTGCAACGTCCCGTTGCCGAGTTCGCCGTGCTTGTTGTAGCCCCAGCACCATACCGAGCCGTCCTGGGCCAGGGTGCAGGTGTGAGAGTGGCCGCAGGCGAGGCCGCCCGGTACGGGCTCGACTCCGCGCAGAGACACTGCGACTGCAGTGTTCGATTGTTTGACTGCGATTCCGTGACCGAGCTGGCCGCGTCGATTATCTCCCCAGCACCACACTGTATTGTCGTACCGTCGCCCGCACGCGTGATTGAGTCCTGTGCACACCTCGGTGATGCCGTCCAGAGCGAGCCCGGTGTGGCCGCGCACGACCTCGACCGGAATCCGCTCACGCGTGCTGCGAGCGCCGTTTCCGCACTGACCTCGATGGTTTTGTCCAGAGCACCACACCGTGCCGTTGTTCTTTACCGAGCAGGTGTTTCTGCCGTGTCCGTGGCTCACCCTGCCGACATTTCTGCCGAGCGCCGTGATCTCGACCGGGAGCGTTCTGGTCCTGGTGGTGCCGTCGCCGAGTTCGCCGTTTTGGTTTTTGCCCCAACACCACAGAGTTCCGTCGCTCTTGACTGCGCAGGTGTGATCTCGGTGGGTTCCGAATGACATCACGTCGTTGTCCAGAGTCGCGACCTGTACCGGACTGGTCCGCCTGGTCCGTGAGCCATCACCGAGCTGACCGTGACGGTTTCTGCCCCAGCACCACAGGGACCCGTTGCTCTTGCGCGCACAGTGATGGCGCGTGCCATTGTTCTCGGCAACCTCATGACCGAGCGTGTCGACTGCTACCGCGATGTGGCTGTCACTGCCCTGTCCGTTGCCGAGCTGTCCCTCGCCACCTTTTCCCCAACACCACAGCGAGTCGTCGCTTTTGCGGGCACAGGCATGGTCCTGGCCGAATGTCGACCCTTCGCCCAGATTGAGGAACGTGGTCACCACGGCGACTTCGCCGTCGCAGTCCACATAGTGCTCGTCGACTCCGTCGCGTGAGCTGCACACGGTCGCACAATCGCCCTTGTGGGTGAAGCTGCAGTATCCATCGGCACAAATACGGCCGGCTGGACCTCCGCCGCTGGCGATACAGGTGTTTACATAGGGGTCATCGCCGAATAAGTTGGCCCAAAAAGCACCTTCCGAATGATCGTATATCTGACGCTCGACCGGACTGGTCGCGATCTCGGGCGAGCGCAGAGAGATGACCACGGGCCGGGCCAGCGCATTGGTGCGGGCCGCCAAACAGGCAGAGATGCGCTTTTGGCCGGTGTCAGCCGGAAACCCGTCCGGCACGTCATCGAGCGCCCGATCCTGCCACCACGGGGCCAATCCGAGCGAACCCGAGAGCCCCCAGGGATCGCTGTTCTCGTCGATGAGCATCGCACTCTCCTCCTGTGGTAGAGCGCAGCTAACCGCATAGGACAGGACCAGTTTGAAATTGTCGATGTAGTCCAGCCAGGACTCGCCGGCCTGGTCGATGCCCTGGATAACACAGTCTGCGACTGCATGGGCCATGGCTGGATCCGGTGGGCCGGTTTCCCAGCCGGGATCGAGCCCGCTCTCTCCGCAATGGGTTTGTCGTGACCCATCAATGCCGGTGATACCGACGCACCGGTCCGATGGCAGCGCACAGGCGATCATATGAGAAAATACCCGCTCGACGGTTTCTGCCTCCAGGTTGCGGTACGAGACATCGCGTCCACGTGCCTCGGCTCGATTCATCACGCATTGCGCAGTCGCCGCCTCGGCAGCGCCAGAAGACAGCATGGCGGACTTCCAGGTCGGTGCTGTGCCATCGATACCACAGTATTGCTCCGATGAACCGTCCGGTCCGATGATCTCGGCGCACTGGTCGGACGACAGGGCACATTCAACCAGGTCGCGCCAGACCCGCTTGACATCGTCGAGTTCGTCATCCCCGATCTCTTCGCCGTCGAGCCGGACACGGCGCAAGTCGATCCGGTGCAATGTAATGTCGCCGAGGCCAACCCCATCGAGGTCGATGCCGTCGAAGCGAATCTGATCGACACGGATGTCGTCGAGCTCGATGCGGTCGAGCCGCTGGCGGCCGAGGGCCACGCCGTCGAGCTCGATGTCGTTGAGGTTGATGCCGTTGAGGTTGATTCCGTTGAGGTTGATTCCGTTGAGGTTGATTCCGTTGAGGTTGATGCCGTTAAACCGAATCCGATTGAGGTTGATACCGTTGACATCGATACCGTTGATCCTCAGCTGGTTGAGATTGATGCCGTTGAGATTGATGCCGTTGAGATCGATGCCGTTGAGGTCGATGCCGTTGAGGTCGATGCCGTTGAGATTGATGCCGTTGAACCGAATTCGATTGAGGTCGATG
>JAKSDA010000341.1 GCA_022360315.1 Pseudomonadota bacterium | reverse complement strand
TTACTCACCCGTTCGCCGCTTTAATCAGGAACCGAAGCTCCCTTTCTCGCACGACTTGCATGTGTTAAGCCCGCCGCTAACGTTCGCTCTGAGCCAGGAACAAACTCTCCACTTGATACCTTGCTCTTCATGTCACAGGGCCTCTCGGCTCTGCGCCATGTTTGGTTCTTCTTCATTGACTCCGGGATACATCCCGCAGTCTAAAACTCACGGATTCTTCGCTATTCAGTTTTCAGAGACCGACTCAATCTTTCCCACGTCCGAGCGTGACGTACGTTGGGACAGGCGAGTATAGAAGCATCAAATTGAACCGTCAAGAGTCAGTTGGTGCCGGCTGGTGACGTGCTGCTATTTCCAACAGCGGGGACGTCTTCTACCATGTGCACGCGAGAAGAAAAGCCCAGTTGGACATTTTTTCTCGATATCGATCCGGAGCCGGTCCGCTGGGTGGTCGCGGCCGGCCAGGGCGAGCGCACAAAACGCCCATTTCGCGCGCCTGTACCGACCCGCCAGACCGTTTTGGGTGGGACGCTCGGCGCCGGTCCGCTGCGCGGGATAGAGCGTTTGACGTACAGCCCTCGCCATGGTCTCTTCGGGTACCGCACCTTGAATCGACTGACCGACTGCCCGGTGGGCAATGCGCCTCTCATCCGGTGCCGGGATCGGCCGATACGTCATAATCGAGAGAGAGCTGTCGAAGTCAACACGTGGGTACTCCAACTGTCAAAGCGAACGGCCGTGTGCTTGTGGTCGATGACGATTCCGAGCTGCGCGAATGGATCAGCATCGAACTCGAATCCCACAACCTCGCCACCAAGGCGTGTAGCTCGGCTGAAGAGGCGTTCGAGGCGCTGGGTCAAGACCACTTCGACGTCGTGGTCACCGACCTGAACATGCCGGGCATGAATGGCCTCGAGTTCTGCGAGCGCGTGGTGGCCAACCGGCCCGGTATCCCGGTCGTGGTCATGACGGCCTACGCCAGCCTGGACACCGCCATTGCAGCGATCCGCGTCGGGGCCGAGGACTACGTGCAGAAACCACTCGCCCCCGGTGCCCTGACCCTGCGCCTGAACCGCGTCATCCAGGCCCGCCAGCTCGACGCCGAGGTCAAACGGCTGCGCAAAGTCATCAAAAATCAGGAGACGTTCGACGATCTGGTCGGCTCGAGCTCAGCCATGCGCAACATCTACGACCTCCTGACCCGGGTCATCGAGTCGGACGCCTCGGTCCTCATCACCGGCGAGAGTGGGACGGGCAAAGAGGTGGTCGCCCGCGCGCTTCACCGACGAGGCCGGCGCAAAGACGGCGCATTCGTGGCGATCAACTGCTCGGCTGTACCGGCACACCTCATGGAAAGCGAACTATTCGGACACGAAAAAGGAGCATTCACCGACGCCCACACGACACGCGCAGGACTCTTTGCTCAGGCCAACGACGGCACTTTGTTTCTGGACGAGATCGGTGAAATGCCGATCTCACTCCAGCCCAAGCTGCTCCGCGCTGTGCAGGAACGCTTGATCCGGCCGGTGGGCAGCGACAAAGAGATCCCCATCGACGTCCGTATCATCGCGGCAACCAACCGCGATCTCGAATCGGCAGTCGCCGACAAGACATTCCGGGAAGATCTGTACTTCCGGATTAATGTCATCAATGTCGAGCTACCTCCATTGCGCGCTCGTGGGCGCGATATCTTGCTCCTCGCTCAGCATTTCCTGCAGCATGTCGCGGCCACGGCGGGCAAACAGGTCGCCGGGCTGTCTTCGCAGGCAGCCGAAAAACTCCTCGGTTACAGCTGGCCAGGCAATGTGAGAGAGCTGAGAAACTGCATCGAGCGAGCAGTGGCACTGGCTCGCTACAATCAGATTACCGTCGATGACCTGCCCGAAAAAATACGCAACTACACGCGCTCTCACGTGCTGGTCACATCCGACGACCCGACGGAGCTGGTGCCCATGGAAGAGGTCGAGCGCCGCTACATCACCCGGGTTCTCGAAGCGATCAACGGCAATAAGACCATGGCGGCCAAGATCCTCGGCTTCGATCGCAAAACCCTGTACCGCAAGCTGTCGCGCTACAACATCGACGTGCTCGCGGCCGATTCGGCGGGCGAGAGCGGCAGGCGCAAACGGTGAGTACCCGCCTCGTACTGGGGCCAGAAACCGCGCGATTCTAATCAGTTCTGCACTGGGCCGGCAGGGTTTTGAGCTCGCTGGTAAACGGCCAGGTCGCAGCTGCCCGACAGCCCTTTTTGGCCAGGCGATACTCCTTAGGCCGAGCGCGCAATGCGATCTCGGATTCGGTCGCGATCTCACATCGGTCGCGACCTCAGACTCGGTCGTGGCAACACGGTTCCGGTCTAACAGAGATTCGGTCTGCCGAGATGCGTTCTACTGCTCAGACGCACAGTAATGCCCGAGTCATCCCGACCGCCCTGCAATCGGACTCGTCTCATTCTGCAGCCCGAACTCGGGCGATCAAAGGCTCATGCGACGGCTTTCTCCGCGAGCACAGTTCGGTCTATAGTCCGCGCCATCCAGTGATCGTCCGCTGGCCGGAAAATAATCCGTCGATGGAAGCCGACCGCAAAAACCCCGTGGAATGCCGAGCCGGGTGCTCGGCGCGCCCGCCGCTGGCTCGGATCGACGGTGCATGGGCATTGTGCAGTTTTGATCTTTTGCAACGAATCAACAGGGCTCAGGAGAACTATGCTTAGTAAGACTCGAATCACCAGAAGAGGAGCTATCGCTGCGGTTGTCGTGTTGGCGTTCGGTCTGGCGACCCACACGGTGCATGCGGAGGATGAGTTCGAGTTGGGGGGACTGGGCGGGATCCACATCTTCTCTACCAACAACGAGCTCGGCACAGCGGACTTCGACGACGCCCTGTCGCCGGAGAACTCGTTCATCCTGGGTCTGCGGCTCGGCTATGCCGTCCATCCGATGTTCTCGATCGAGAGCGAAGTCGGATTCTTGCCGGGCAAGGTCCGCGATACCGATTCGGAACTCCTGGCTGTGGCAGCTCGACTGCACGGCCTCGTGCATTTTTTCCCCATCAAGGCCAAACTGCGGCCGTTCGCGTTGCTCGGGGGCGGGTTCATGTACGGCAAGGCCAGCGAGGAGGGTGTCTTTGTCGGCGAGATGGACGACGACGACACCGACCTCATGTTTCACGCTGGTGCCGGTGTCAAGTACCGTATGGGCGAGTCTTGGGGAGTTCGGCTCGACCTGCGTTTGCTCTTGCCTCCGTCGAGTGACAGCGATTCGGTCGCCCTGGACTTCGAGGGTCTGATCGGCCTCTACACCACGTTCCCGCAAAAGAGCGTGCCGCCGCCGCCCAAGGACAGCGACGGCGACGGCCTGGTCGACAACCAGGACAAGTGCCCGCAAGAGGCCGAGGACAAGGACGGCTTTCAAGACGACGACGGCTGCCCCGACAACGACAACGACGGCGATGGCGTGGCCGACGATAGTGATCAGTGCGCCCTGGAAGCCGAGGACAAGGACGAATTTCAGGATGAGGACGGCTGCCCCGACGGCGATAACGACAACGATGGAGTGGGCGATGCCGACGACCGGTGCCGCAACGAGGCCGAGGACAAGGACGGCTTTCAGGACGAGGACGGCTGCCCCGACAACGACAACGACGGCGACGGCGTGCCAGATGCCAGCGACAAATGCCCGACCGAAGTCGAGACCAAGAACGGCTATGAAGACGATGACGGCTGCCCCGACACCATTCCAAAGCAGGTGAAGCGCTTTACCGGCGTCATCCGCGGAATCACCTTCGAGGTCAATCAGGCGATCATCCGTGCCGCCTCGTACCGAAAACTCGACCAGGCGGTGAAAGTACTCCAGGAGTTTCCCAAGCTGCGTCTCGAGATCTCGGGTCACACCGACAATCGGGGCAAGGCGGACTACAACCGCGAGCTGTCACTCAAGCGGGCCCAAGCGGTCAAGGATTACCTGAGCAGCAAGGGAGTGGACGCCTCTCGCCTGGAGGTCAAGGGGTATGGGCCGGACCAGCCGATCGCCACCAACAAGAATGCCGCGGGACGGGCCCGCAACCGGCGCGTCGAATTCAAGCTGCTGTCCAGCCTGATCCAGGGCGTGGAAGAGTCGCCCCAGACCGGGCCAGAGAAAACCCAACCCGGCGCTGAAAAAGACCAATAAACAGAAACGCATTGGAAGTGGATCAATGGCGCCATCCCGGTATCCTCGGCAATGCTGGCCTAGCAGCATTCGGGAAAAAACGTTTTCCCGAATCTGCGCGCGCCCCGGCCGAGAGCGGCGATCGGCCGATTTCGGGCACATGGGGCGCCCGGCGGGAGTCCGCCGGAGGGCTTTGCCCAACAATGGTAGCAGAGTTCGGG
>JAKSDA010000281.1 GCA_022360315.1 Pseudomonadota bacterium | reverse complement strand
TGGAGGGCAGTCGCGGCCGTGTGTCGAGCAAAGGATTTGTCGGCTATCATGAGGTCTTCGGACTCGCTGTCCATGTGTGCCTCATCGAATTCGGCGGCCGCTGGCTGTCCGATGTGGATGCTCAAAGGTCGGACAGGAAAGCAGGCACATAACTCGATCTGCAACGCCTGCACCATCGACAACGTCCTCGGCTGCGCCAGCGGAGCCGGCGCGCACCACAACAACTCGATTCAATAGCAAAGAGCATCGATCCGGCGACGTTACGTTATTGCGTCCACCTTTGAGCATCCACATCGGACAGCCAGCGGCCGCCGAATTCGATGAGGCACACATGGACAGCGAGTCCGAAGACCTCATGATAGCCGACAAATCCTTTGCTCGACACACGGCCGCGACTGCCCTCCAGGGCCATGACCAGGATAGGTTGCCTGCCGGACTCCTGACTGCCACTTCGAGCTCGCTCGAGTTTGTACCGCAAACTGTTGACTCGACAAAACCGCTGCTACCATCGGCAACAGAAGACTCTACCCAGGATCGCTCACTCGAACTCCTGACTGACCGGCCAAAAATCACGACTGCCCCGCTGAAGCCAAACCCTTCACATACCAGTACTGGCAACAGAGGACCTGCGTTCACTCCGGCACGCATTCTGTACGGACCATTTGCCCACACGGCCCTGGCAAAGCATCCTGCCCGGCAGACCTCCCCGGACACCACTCAGGCCAGATCCACTCAGCAGAACGTGGCAGCGATCTCACAGGCCACTCAGACTGCCGAATCGACAACTCCGAAAAACGGCCCGACCGAGGCTGCGGCAGCTGCGCTCGACTCTGTACAGACCGCCGGCCAGACGCCGCGACTGCAAGGCCCGATCGTCCAATCCACGGTCACATCGCCCGAGTTTTCGGGATCTCGGCAAACTCCCGGCGACGGCTCGCCTGCAATCCGGCCACCTTCCCGGTCGGCCCTTTACGCAAAGCAACCCCGGCGGTCCAGGTTGACCCGCCACAGCGCTCACCGCCGAGCCACATTGCATGCTGAGGTGATTGCTACATCACTCCCCATACTGAAGCGATCCATGCCGTCTCCTCCGAGTACAGCCAACATCGTGTCGGGCGATCATCATACCCATTCAGCCGAGTCACAGGTCTCGCTTCTACACCACCGTGGCCGATCGGCGCTATCGACTGCAGCGACAACTCGGCCTGCGACCAACCGGCCTGCGGCCAATCACGAGATAAGTCGACCACCCGGTCGCTCTGCACAGCTCAGCCAGTCGGTGCAGACCGTACCGGGTATTTCGCATGAGCAAACGATCCAGGCAAGGCTGCGCCCACATCGGCAAACAATGGCCCAGACACCGCGACGTCCCGGCGAACGAGCGAGCCAGCCAGCGGAGGGTCAGAACCAACATGGCTCCGCGCCAGTGGTCCGGGTCAATGTTGGCCAGGTGACCGTACAAGCGGCGAAAGAACCGAATCCATCTCGACCGCTGACCCCACCCCCGCGGCCACCCATGCTGTCCCTTACAGATTACCTGCGCAATCGAGAAGAAGCCCTATCATGAGCCGCCACCGAATCATTGCCGCGGTAACTACCGCATTTGGAGAAATGATCGAATCTGCTGCCATGGATGCAGTTGCTGCCGCAACTGTTCAGTATGGCCGACCCGATACATCCGGTTTGGAGCCGAAAGTATTCCTGTACATGTATCAGGTGACGCCAAATGCGGCGGCGCGCAATCTGGAACTACCGACCCGATATGACGATGGTACGGCCAAACAGCGCCCCCTCCTGGCTCTTGATCTCCACTACCTGCTCACGTTCGTCGGAGACGATAGCAATCTGGAGCCGCAAAAAATGCTCGGCAACGTGAGTGGCACAGTTCACGCATTTCCGGTTCTCTTGTCCGAAACCATACGCTCTATGAAAGATTCATCTGGAAATGACCTGCTGGGAGGAGACGCCGAAAAGACACCGATCGTCGACATACGGCTGGCATCGATCGATCTCAACCTCGAAGAACTGTCTAAAGTGTGGTCGGTTTTTTTTCAAACTCCCTATTCCCTGTCCGTGGCATATCGAGCATCAGTTGTTCTGGTCGAGCATGACCTGACCGTCCGGCCACCGCTGCCCGCGCAGGGTGCTCGGGGCCAGAGTGGCATTCTGGCCAATCCGGTGATCGCCCTGGTCATATCCAAACAGGGCCGGTACCAGTTGATTACCTCCAACAGCACGATATTCATCACTGGCAAACGCCTGCGCGGCGAGCAGACATTGGTCCGATTTGTCGGTGCCAATATCGACGCGCCGGTCGGTGAAAACTCCGATGTCGACACTACTCCGTCCGAGGCCAGGCCGGATCGCGTGGTCGTTTCCATTCCCCCGCAAGCGCAGCGAGTTGCCGTGCATCCGGTACGCGTTGTCCATCGCGCGTGGGATGCCGAGCCGGACGACTCGGAAGGCGAGGTCCTGTCCAATACGTCCAGTTTTGTCCTGCATCCCAACGTCACCGATGTGCGCTTGGACAACACGGGCACCGACTCCGAGCTCGAAGTCGATTTCGCTCCGCCGGTGCGCACGGGACAAAAAGCCCAGTGCCTGCTCGATCAGCTCGATGTCATCGACCCCGCCTCGCACCAGATCGATAGTGAGAGTTTCGCCGACAATGCGACCACGCTCCGCTTCATCTTGGTCGGCGTGAATGCCGGCACCTATGCGGTGCGGGTCAGTATCGACAGTATTGCCAGTCTCATCGAGATCGACCAGCAAACCCAGACGATCGTGCACACGGTAGAGGTCTCATGACAGCGCCTGCACCCGATCAATGGATGGACGCCAACCGGCGCTATCTCATGGCAGCTCTCGCCGTCATCAAGATGCAGCTCGAGCTTTGCCGTACCGCGTCTGCGACAGTAACCGACTGCGACCGCGACACTGAAATGCGCGCAGCACGCGCCGAAGTGCAAACGATCGCGCGAACACTGGAGCAACCCGCACCGATCGACGTCATGTGCGCACTGTTTGGATTGACGCCGTTCGAGCGCGACATCTTGCTGCTCTGTGCTGGGGTTGAATTCGACAAAAACATCGCCGATGCGTGCGAGGCTATTCAGGGCAATCCGACTCCTACTTTCGGTCTCGCTCTCGTGGCCTTGCCCAATGCAACCTGGGGACCTCTGGCACCTGATGCACCGCTCAGGCGGTGGAATCTCATTGAAGTCGGTGGTGGAATCACCCTGGCAAGCCGTCCACTCCGCATTGACGAGTACGTCCTGCACGCTCTGCTCGGTCTGGAAACCACCGACGAGCGCTTGTTCGGGTTTGTCGAGCCTGTTACAACGCCGAAACGGCTATCCGAGTCGCAACAAAAAGCCGCCGAGCGTGCCTCTGCGCTCTGGCTCGGCGAGCTGCCCGGCCCGGTCTTGTCTCTCTGCGGGTCTGCTGCCAGGACGTTGCGCGCAGCGGCCGAAACTATATGTGACCGATGTGGCCTAAACCTCTATGCCATCGACGCCGCCGACATTCCCGATCTGCCCGCCGAGCAGTGGATTGTAGTGCGCCTGTGGGAACGCCACGCCGCTCTCACCAGCAGCGCACTGCTCGTCGAACTCGCCAGCGACACGGCGCGTACCAGAGCGGCCACATTTGCGTCTCGACTGCGCACTCCCACCCTGGTTGCGGCAGCCGAACCGGTGCGCCTTCGCAACCGAACCGCAGTGCGCGTCGATATCAACAGACCGCTTTTCACCGAGCAGGTCGCCCTGTGGCGCGATTCGCTGGGCAGCCGTGCCAGCCGATTCGACGCTGAAATCGAGACCGTAGCGTCGCAATTTCAACTCGACGGAGACGACATCGACGCTGTGGCCGCGCAATTGCTCGCCTTGCCCGGCCCCAACTCCGAACGACACGGTAGCAGCCACGCTCGAGATGAAAATGTCGTCTCAGACCAATTGTGGCAAACCTGTCGCATTCAGACTCGCCCCAGGCTGGACCAGCTCGCCCAGTACATCGAACCGCGAGCTGACTGGGACCATCTTGTGGTCGGCGACCGGTCCAAACAGCTTCTGCGCGAGATCGCAATTCATGTCCATCACCGCGCCCGGGTCTACGACTCGTGGGGATTTGCCCGAAACAGTGACCGCGGCCTCGGAATCAGTGCTCTGTTTTCGGGGCCGAGTGGAACTGGCAAAACCACTGCTGCTGAGGTATTGGCTGGCGAGTTGCAACTCGATCTCTATCGCATCGATCTCAGCACGGTGGTGAGTAAATATATTGGCGAAACCGAGAAAAATTTGCGCCGGGTTTTCGATGCTGCTGAGGGCGGTGGAGCCATCTTGCTATTCGACGAAGCAGATGCCCTGTTTGGCAAACGCAGCGAGGTAAAGGACAGCCACGACCGCTACGCCAACATGGAAGTCAGCTACCTCCTCCAGCGCATGGAGGCCTACCGCGGACTGGCCATTTTGACGACCAACCTGCGCGACTCGCTGGATAGTGCTTTCATACGGCGACTTCGCTTTGTCGTCGAGTTTCCATTCCCCACAGTCGAACAACGAGCACGGATCTGGCGGCGTGTATTTCCCAGCGACGCCCCGCTGGCAACACTCGATATCGATAAACTGGCCCGACTCAACCTATCGGGTGGAACCATCCGCAATATGGCACTCGCCGGAGCCTTTCTCGCTGCCGAGCAAGGTGTTCCGATCTCGATGACGCACCTGCGAGCCGCCGCGCGCAACGAACTGATCAAACTGGAGCGAACCGTCCCCGAACGAGAGCTGAAGGACTGGATATGAATGCAAGCAAAATCGATATACAGGTCGACCGACTGACGTTACATGGAATCGACGCGCGCCACCGCGGCGAGATTACCGGCGCCCTGGCCCGCGAGCTCGAGCGTCTGATCTCAACCGGCGGCCTTCCGCGGCACTGGACAGGTGGTGATGTGGACAGTCCCCGCGTTGCCATCAAAGCTGGAGCTAGCCCGATGACCATGGGCCAAACCCTGGCCCGGACGATTTATCGAGGAGGAAAGTGATGCACGATGCTATATGGAAAGCAGCCGATTGCTCGGCGGTTTCTGCGCCATCTAGCCACTGGCAGCGCACGGGCTTCGGCGACGCCGAGCACGGCGCAAACATACCGCGCCCAGCCCACTCGCTGGCCGGCGTGCAGGTGCAACGCTCCAGTAACCAGCTGCGCCTGCAAGCCAAGCTGAGCGTGAGCCACCCCGGTGACAGTGCCGAAAGAGAGGCCGATCGCGTCGCTGATGCGGTGATGCAGATGCCCGAGCCAGCCGGGTTCGCCGCGCGCCAAGAGCAAAATTCGAATTCTGCGCTGGACGCTGCACGCAAATGCCAGGATTGCGAGAAAGAGAGTGTTCAGCGCGCTGAGGACAGATCAGAGGAAGAAGAAGCTCAGCGCACCGCCGAATCGCCCGAGGAAGAAGAAGCTCAGCGCGCCGCTGAATCGCCCGAGGAAGAAGAAGCTCAGCGCGCCGCTGAATCGCCCGAGGAAGAAGAGGTCCAGCGGGCCGACATGCAAGATGACGAAGAGACCGCTCAGGCCAAGTCACGATCCGCCAGTGTGCCGACAGTAACTCCGGATATCGAATCCGACATTCATACTGTACATAGCGCCGGCGCTCCGCTGCGCAGACAAACCCGGGCTTTTTTTGAGCCCCGTATGGGAGCCGATTTCAGCGATGTTCGGGTCCATACTGGTTCTCAGGCCACTGGTGTTGCCCGCAAACTGAATGCGCGGGCATTCACAATCGGCAACCATATCACGTTTGGTTCGGGCCAGTACTCGCCGTCGAGTAACGACGGAAAACGTCTACTCGCCCATGAACTCACCCACGTCGTGCAGCAGCGGGGACGCGGGCGCTGAATTGTATATAAACAGCCAGCAAGCTGATCGAGGAGAATCCCGATGACCAGGCTCAGCAATTCACCGCTAGTTCAGAAAGGCGCCATTGTCGCCATCGATCCCCTGGTTCCGATCCCGACTGTGATCGCATTCCAGTACAACCCCGAGACCATGTCGCGCAGCCTCCAGCCCGACATGGCGGGCGACGGTGGGAGCAAATCAGAGGCCCTGCGGATCGAAAATCCCCCCAAAGAAACCATCAAGCTAAAAGCCGAATTCGACGCCACTGACGGTCTGGAGACCAGCGATGCCATCGCTGTGAGCATGGGCGTTTATCCCCAGTTGTCATCGCTGGAAAAACTGCTTTATCCGCCCTCACTGCGAGTCATCGCCAACATGACTCTAGCCGCCACCGGTATCATCGAGGTCATTCCTCCAGCGGCGCCATTCACTCTTTTTGTGTGGGGACCGAAACGTGTCTTGCCTGTACAACTCGAAAGCCTCACCATCGAAGAAACCGCTTATGATGAGCGACTCAATCCGATTCAGGCCAAGGCCGACCTGAGTCTGAGAGTCCTCAGCTACAGCGATTTCTCGGTCACCGATCCGGGTACCTTTGTCTTCCTGACCCACCAGGTAGTCAAAGAGGTCATGTCAGCCATTGCAACTGCCAACAGCATTGCCAGCATTTTTTGAGGTCGCACATGTTTGAGCCCAATAGTCGCTACGAAACGATCGATACAGCGAGGTACCGAGACAACAGTGGCCGGGAGCTGGCCTATGTCCGCCGGCGCTTTGTTCCCCGCGGGGAAAACATGCTGGTTCTGACCGAGGTCGAGATCGCCGAGGGCGAGCGCCTCGACCTCATCACGGCGCGCACCCTGGGCGATAGCGAGCAGTATTGGCGAGTGTGCGACGCCAACAACTCGATGAATCCCATGGAGCTGACCACCGAGATCGGACGCCGGCTGCGCGTTCCAATCCCCCAGTTCGAGGACATTGTGTTATGAGTCTCTTAGGTGTTCGGCTCAGCCTGCTGATCGGCAAAACCGTGCCGGTGCCGCCGCCGCTGAGGGTCACCGAAGCACTCGAGAGTGTCCAGGTCACCCACAAGGATAAAGGCTGCTCGGGCTTTCAAATGACCTTTGCGATCGGTCGCCTGGGACCGATCGATCTGCTCGACCATGCCATTCTATCCCGAGTCAAGGCCAATATGCGGGTCATCATGACAGTGATGTTTGGCGGCATTCCACGCGTCTTGTCGGACGGGATCATCACCCAGGTCGAGCTCCAGCCCGGAGACAAACCGGGCAATACCCGACTTCAGGTCACGGGAGAAGATGTATCGTGCGCCATGACTATGAAAGAGGAGATAGAGCAGCATGTCATGTTACCCGAGGCCCTCATCGTGTACAAGATATGCGCCAAATATGCCAAATACGGATTGGTACCGGTCGTGATTCCTCCACTGCTCATCGACCCGCCGCTCCTGACCGATCGCATTCCGGTGCAGCGAGCCACCGATCTCTGGTACTTGAAAGCCCTGGCAAGCCGTTTTGGCTACGTTTTCTATATATCACCCGGACCGGTGCCGGGTCTCAATCAAGCGTACTGGGGGCCGCCCAAATGGCTCGGCCTGCCCCAGCGAGCGCTCACGGTCAATATGGACCCCTTTACCAATGTGCAGAAATTTGACGTCTCGATCGATTCACAAAAAGCAGCCAAGGTCTCTGGTTCGGTCCAGGACGGAAAGACCAACAAAAAGATGCCGGTAGAATCGCTGTCGAGTATGCGTCCTCCGCTGGCGGTCGAGCGGCCCACCCCGACAACCATGAAAACTGTCCTTCCGTCCCCGTGCAGCGGACTCACTGCCCAGCAGGCCAAAAGCCGAGCTCAGGGCGTCACAGACGCATCGTTCGACAGCATTGTCAAGGCCAGGGGAATGCTCGACACAATCCGCTACAACGATCTATTGCAACCACGCAAGCTGGTCGGTGTGCGCGGGGCTGGATTGCAATTCGATGGCTTGTATTACGTGACACAAGTAACCCATCAGATCAAACGTGGCAGCTATGTCCAGAACTTTGAGCTCGAGCGCGAAGGGCTGGGATCACTGTTACCTATTCTGCGACCATGAGAAGGAGACGACCATGCCGGCCAGCAACTCGAAACTGTATCTCGGCAAATATCGTGGCCAAGTCGCAAGCAATTTTGACCTCAATGGACTGGGCCGGATTCAGATCACCTGTCCGTCCGTCCTGGGCGATGGCAAATTGAGCTGGGCAATGCCGTGCACACCCTACGCCGGCAAAAAAGTGGGTTTCTTCGTGCTGCCACCCAAAGGGGCCAATGTATGGGTCGAGTTCGAGGGCGGTGACCCGGATTATCCGATATGGAGTGGCTGCTTTTGGGGCAAAGGCGAGATGCCCACAGAAGCCAAGGCGAAGAGCCCCCTGGCCGAGAATCAAAAGGTATTCAAGACCGAAAATGTCACTATTGTGATGAAAGACGATAAACTGAAACAAGGCGAAGTCACTGTCGAGATCAAACCACCCGCGGTGAAGAACAAGATCCATCTGGTCTGCGACTCGAAAGGTGTGACTCTCAAAATAGGTAATGATGTTAAAACCATCATGACTGACAAAGATATTACGATGACCGTGGGTAGTGATGCTTCGGCCAAGATGACCAAAAAAGACATAAGGCTGGCCATTGGTTCTGACACATCGACCAAGTTATCCAAAAATGCAATCAACATCGTCGGAGCCAAAAAATCCAAGATCGATCTAAAAGATTCCGCGATCCAGGCCGAAAACGGTCAATCCAAGGTCAAGATCAAATCGAGCGCCATTGAACAGTCGAATGGCTCAGGCAAGGTCAAGATCGAGTCATCCGGAGTAAAAATCAATGATGGGGCGGTCGAGGTCCTGTGATAACAGTGTCGCGTCCATACCGGGCGCGGGCAAACTATTTCCAGATACACCGAGAGGCTGAGATGAATATCCAGTTTCCATGGCAGTTGGATCACCGCGGTCGTACCGCTCTGGTCGATGAGGACGCACATATTCGCCATTTGATCGAGCAGGTATTGTTTACTGCCCCGGGTGAACGAGTTAATCGACCTGATTTTGGCAGCGGAGTGCATCGATTGTTGTTTGCGCCGGCAAGCACAGAACTGGCTTCGGCCACCCAAATCGTGGTGCAGGGATCACTTCAACAGTGGCTAGGTCAAGTGATCGAAGTCGAGGCGGCCGAGGTCTCGGTCGAAGAAGCCGCAGTGACCATCACGGTGCAGTACAAAGTACGCCGTACCCAGGAGCGGCGCGTCGTGGAGGTGACCGATGTCTTGTGATAGCGGCAATGCGTCGAGCGCGCGGCGTCGAGCGTGGAGTGCCGGGGTACAGGGCATCGACTATATCGATGTACTCGATTTTGCGACCACCGATCAGGAGCTGCGCTGGCGAATCCTGCTGATCTACTGCTTCGATGACGTGAATTCGCTGACCAGAGCAAACCTATCTATTGAATATGCCCCGGACAGCGCACCACTGAGTGTGGAGTGGGCGTACTCTGGCGAGAATCTCGAGAAGGGGAATTACGAGGGAGACCTGTGGCTGGTAGACGAGCATGGAAATAACAAGGAGCTCGAGGCAGAACAGCTAAACGAGTTGATCGCCTTGAGCAACGGGGATGAAAAAATCCTGGTTGCGCACATCCGTCACGTCGTTGCACCGGCAGACAACAAGGCGACCTACACACTGGTCAGGACCGGCGATGGGACGCCCATCGATCCGCGATTGGCAGTGTACCAGTTCACCATACACGCCGAAGGACCGGTCGAGTTCGACTGCGCTGCGACGCCACGGCCGGCGCTGGCACGTCCGCCAGGACCGCCAATCGACTACCTGGCCAAGGACTACGCCAGCTTTCGGCGACTCATGTTGGATCGAATGGCAGTGGTCATGCCCGAATGGCAGGAGCGCACTGTAGCCGATATTGGAGTCGCACTGATCGAAATCCTGGCCTACGTCGGTGACCATTTGAGCTACTACCAGGACGCAGTCGGCACCGAAGCGTACCTGGGTACGGCGCGCCGCCGCATTTCGGTTCGGCGTCATTCTCGTCTTCTCGATTATACCCTGCACGAGGGCAATAACGCACGGGTCTGGATCTGTCTGGAGGTCGACGAAGATTTTGCAGATCCGCCGGACGGCGAGGACGATCTTCGACTCATTCCCGCCGGTACGCGCCTCGTAACCAAGCTCAAAAACGAGACCGAGCCAGTACTGGCCGACAACGTGGTGGGCGAAGCATTGTTGCAGGATGCCCTGTTCTTCGAGACCGTGACAGCAATTCTACCCCGACCGGTACGAAATCGCATCGCGGTCTACGATTGGGGGCACGGCGTGGACTGCATACCCCAGGGGGCCACCTGCGCGGCGTTGGATCGGCCTGCAGTGGAGCTGGACCTCAAAGTGGGCGACGTTCTCGTCCTCGAAGAAATCGATGATGAGGATGAAGATAGCGAGATTCAGGCCGACTCTTCGCATCGCCATGCTGTGTGTATTACCGAGGTGACAGGGATAAGGGATGCGCTCGAAGACAGAGACGTCACGCGGGTCACCTGGCACGAAGACGATGCGTTGCCGTTTTCCCTGCCGATGCGGCATGCGAGCGGCAAGCCGGCAGCGGTGGCATGTGGCAACGTGGTGCTGGCAGATCACGGTCGCACGGTGGACCTGGAACCGCTGGTCCCGGACGAGCCGCCGCAGAACGAACGCTATCGGCCGCGCTTGGCCGGGCTGAACGTGACACACAGCGCTCCGCTCACGGCGAGCGATCAGGTCATTCGCTCGGCACGTGCCCAGCTCGAGCAAGATCCGAGCAGAGCAGTACCGGCAGTCGAGGTATACGAAGTCCCCGAAGGGGAGCAAGACGAAGACGCTCCCCACACCATCCCCTGGCATCCGCGCCGCGATTTGCTGGCCAGCGGGCCATTCGATCGCCACGTCGCCATCGAGATGGAAATTGGCGGCATTGCTCATTTGCGATTTGGCGACAATATGTACGGTCGCCGCCCGTCGCCGCGGTCGCTATGGCAAGCTACCTATCGCGTGGGCAATGGCAGTGCCGGCAATATCGGTGCCGATGCGATCACGCATATGCTGGCGTCAGACGAGTCGAGTGCACAGTCACAGCTCATTCGTGACGGCGTTACGCGGGTCCGCAATCCATTGCCCGCAGTGGGTGGTAGCGATCCGGAACGAGATGAACAGGCCCGACTTTACGCTCCGTACGCGTTTCGCCAGGGTGAGCGTGCAGTCACCTCAGAGGACTATGCAAAGATCACGGAACGGCACCCCGACGTGCAAAAAGCAATTGCCGAGGTTCATTGGACTGGCAGCTGGAATACGGTGTTTGTCACAGTAGACCGGCGGGGCGGTCGACCGATCGATATCGAGTTCGAAGCCGAGCTCCGCTCGTTCCTGGAACCATTCCGCATGGCCGGACAGGATCTGGAGTTTCAGCCGCCAGATTTTGTACCGCTCGATATCCGGTTCACCATACACGTAGGTTCCGATCATTTGCGCAGCCAGGTCCACAGTGCACTCATCGAAGCGCTGGGGGATGGAGAAACCGCGGCTGGCAAACGGGGCTTTTTTCACCCGGACAATTTCACATTTGGTGAATCGTTGTATTTGAGTCATCTGGTCGCTGCAATAATGAAGGTACCCGGTGTCGAATGGGTCGATGTAGACGATACTCCCCCCAAGGCAAATCGCTTTCGACGCCTCGGCGAACCATCGCGGGGCGAGGTTGGACTCGGACGGATTGCCGTGGGGCCACTGCAGATCGTGCGAGTGGATAACGACCCCACAGCACCGCAAAACGGGCAACTACGCATGTACATGGAAGGTGGCCTATGATCGAGCGCAAAAAAACCGCGTGTGGCAGTTCGGATGGACTGTCATTGGAGCTCGACAGGCGGCATGAGAACCGCCCGAGCCTGCCATCTCTGGCCTATCGACTGGGCCGCCACGGCGATTTTTTCGCCCGTATGGTCGCCCGTTTGCCCATCGAACGCGGCAATGGGAACTCGACTCAGCGGCCACCGCTCGAGCGTTTGACCTATCGCGGCACCGACGACGCGACCATCGCGATCGTGGACGCATGCGCCACCCTGCTCGACGTGCTGTCGTTTTATCAGGAGCGCATCGTCGACGAAGCATATATCCGCACAGCACTGGAGCGGCGTTCGGTGCTCGAACTGGCTCGTTCGATTGGATACGAGATGCGGCCCGGAGTCGCGGCCAGCACACTGCTGGCGTTTACGGTCGAAGACAGTCCGGATATTCCGGACATCGTCACAGTGCCACGCGGAACCCAGATACTCAGTATTCCCAAGAAAGACGAGACACCAAAAACGTATGAAACCACGGAGGCGATCGAGGCCCGTTCCGAATGGAATTCGTTTGCCGCCCGCGTGCCTTGGACTGTCCTGAAACAGATGATCACGAGTGATATGACCTCACTCTTTGTCAGCATTGGAGGCACTGAAATCAGTCCGGGAGATCTGGTTTTGCTGGTCGATAAGACTGATACGGGGGCCGGGTCGGCTCAAGACGCGTATTTTGTCCGGCAGGTTCAGGGCGTTATCGACGTACCGGAACGCGATTACAGCAAGATACTACTGCAGAGCGCCACCGACCCGGCCGAGCCGGTTACTCTCGAAAATCCCCATTTGTACGCATTTCGCCTGCGCAGCAACTTTTTTGGCCACGATGCTCCAGATCCGGTCGCACAATTGGTGCAGCAAGAGCGCATTTTCACGGCTTCGATCACAACCCCGGTGAGATGCGTCGCCCTTTTGTCGGGCGGAAAAAAGGCGGCGATCGGGTACGAGGCAGTGCCGGATCCACAGGATCCGCCCGGCCCCGCCGACCGAACGTTATGGTTGTGGAATGTCGAGCAGCCCGCCGAAAAACTGTCCATTGCCACGTATAATACGATCGAGGCGGCAAAATTCTCGCCCTACGGATCGTATCTGGCGATCAGCGAGCAAACCGGAAACATTCAGGTATGGGATGCGGTGACTCGCGCACTGGTAGCTGAACCAGGCAACGATGATAAGCCAGCTGTCCCTGCGGTGACGATTCTCTTCACGTATGTTGGGGTCCATGGCGACCCACCGAACGCCGATCAGGCCAACTTGATTGCGATCGACCACCTGGGTAACGCCACAACATGGTATTTCCATCCCGACAATGAGAATCTCATAAAGCTGGAAACTCTGCCCCTGGGCGACTTTACGACCGACCCGCGGATCGTGCGTGACGGCAATCGCGAGCTGGAGGGCAGGGATGACGGCAGTGCCGTCTATCGCTTTCCCGAACTCGACCAGCCCGAGCCGCTACCCGAGACGATCGAGCTCACCAGCGGTCAGGTCCACGTGGACGCCATTCAAGCGAATCTGGTCCCGCAGAGCTGGGCGTTACTAGCCGATCCAGACCAGATCAAGGCGTACCCGGTTACCGAAATCTCGGTTGTCGAACCCGAAGAAAACTATGGACTGTCGGGCCGAGTCACCCGCTTGACCGTCGATCTGGGCGAGCAATCCGATGATCCACCGGAATTCTCTCGGCGCCAGACCGACATCTATGCCGATAGCATCGAGCTGGCATTTGCCGAACTGGACGTGGCATTGCCCGAACCGGTCGAGGGCGACCGGTTGACAGTGGCCGACACTGGCCTGGATGGCGCAATCATCGCCGGTCTGGTCGACCGCACCGTCGTCATCCAGGGACGGCCTGCCGGGAACCGAGTGGCGGTATCGCAGTCGTCGCCCGACCCGGCGCGTTTCCCCATCACCGCCATCCTGCCCGACGAGCAGTTGATTGCACTCACGGTCGAGAAGAAAAAAGCCGACGAGGAGCCGTGGCGCCTTTTCGACGAAAACGGCCTCACCTTCGAGCTCGGTACCGACGATCCGAATCTTTACGCCTGGAACGATGGCGAGGACATAATTCAAGAAGCGGCCAGGGTAAAGGGTACATCGGCCTCGTCGCTCGAGCTGATCTTTGCCGAGCCATTGCAGTATGTGTATGACTGGCGCACGGTACGTATTCTGAGCAATGTTGCTCCAGCAACCCACGGTGAGACAACCGAAGAAGTACTCGGCAGTGGTGATGGGTTGGTATCCAACCAGCGATTTCGGCTGAAAAATCCCCCCATCACGTACGTGCCGGCGAGCAGTGCCAGCGGCAGTGCCAGCACCCTGGAGGTCAGGGTAAACGGGGTCCTATGGCAAGAGCGAGACTCGCTATTGATGGCCGAGCCTGGCGATGAAGTCTACGTCGTGCGAATGCAAGATGATGGCAAAACCGAAATCACCACCGGCGACGGCCGGCGCGGCGCCCGCCTGCCAACCGGTGCCGAGAATGTGGTAGCGACTTATCGCAGCGGCATCGGACCGGAAGGCGAGCTGGATGGCGGACAGCTTGCCCTGCTCCAGACCAGCCCTCTCGGGCTCAGCGAGGTAGTCAATCCGCTGCCGGCCACAGGCGCTGCTGCTGCAGAAAGCGAATCAGAGACCCGCGAAAACGCACCGCGCACTGTGCTGGTCCTCGGTCGCGTGGTTTCGGTGCAGGATTACCAAGATTTCACCCGATCGTTTCCAGGTGTCGGCAAAGCCCAAGCATTGGGCATGTGGGATGGCATTACCAAGTTCGTGCATCTCACCGTCGGTACCGAGACCGGCCATCCCATCGTGGCCAACTCGCCGCTCTACACCACCTTGCAAGGGGGGCTCGACGCTGTGCGCGATACCAATCAGCTGGTCAAGATCGATGGATTCGACGACATCTACTTCGGTCTATGCGCCAAAGTGCTCATCGATGAAC
The DNA here is from genome assembly GCA_022360315.1 of Pseudomonadota bacterium. Lineage (GTDB taxonomy): Bacteria > Myxococcota_A > Polyangia > Haliangiales > Haliangiaceae > JAKSDA01. Next base: position 6,264 of record JAKSDA010000281.1, on the reverse strand, counting down.
GGTACCTGGCCGACAATGTACTGGCCGATATACGCCAACACGTTGCCGAGCGGTTTTCCTACCACGCGCGCACATTTGGCCAAGATGTTACAGCCGCCGAGATCGTCGCGGCGATGCATGAAATCGCCGGTGTGGTGGCGGTGGATCTCGATGCTCTGTACGAGGTCGAGGCCGGCAAGCCGATCGGCGCTGGCGACACGGCGGCCACGCAGCGACTGTCCGCCGAACTGGCTCGCTTCGAGACTCCAGCCGACGAGCCGGACAAGCGGGTTCTGAAGCCGGCACAACTTCTTCTGGTTGATTCCAAACACATTGATGTGAGTCAGATGCCATGAAAGTCGAGCTATACGATCTACTTCCCGCACTCTATCGCAATCGCGATTACCATCTGGGTCAGCCGCTGCGCGCTCTCCTGACCGTTCTCGCCGACGAAGTCGATGAGCTCAGACAGGATATCGATCGGCTCTACGACAACTGGTTCATCGAAACCTGTGACGAATGGGTGGTGCCGTATATCGGCGATCTGCTGGCTGCCAGCGGTCTGCACCCGGGCCGCGAGGGGGTGTTCAGCTTGCGCGCATTCGTGGCCAATACGCTGGCCTACCGCCGTCGCAAGGGTACCGCTTCGGTGTTGGAGAATATCGCCCAGGACGTGAGCGGTTGGTCGGCGAGTGTGACTGAATTTTTTCAGCTTCTCACCACGACGCAACATCTGTCGCATGTGAGGCCGACGACGATATGGGCGCTGGACGGTGCGGATGATCAGCGTATAGGTACAGTCGGCAATGTCGACGTCCGCAAAGAGCGTCTTCTGGCCAGTCTGGATACGCCATTTGATACGGCCAGCCGGACCATCGACATTCGTGCCTTCACTCAGTACTACGGCTGGCACAACATCGACCGACTGGGGGTTTTTATCTGGCGGCTGCGCAGCTATCCCATGCAAAACGTGTCACCGAGATTTGACAGTCAGACGCCGAATGCATATCAGTACAAGTTTCATTTTCATCCTCTTGGCTGGCGGGCACCGCTATTTACCAATCCACAACGCCAGTCCGGCGCCACCGAACGGCGCCACGAGTGGGAAGTTCCGCAACCGATCGATCACGACGCGTTCGAGGCCGATATCGAGCGCTATTACGGTGGGAAAAAAAGCTTAATCATCGCCATCGAGGCCGATGACCAGAGCAGTGCGGATCGGCCAATACTGGTGTCTTCGGTGATTGCGGCGGAGATCGAAGATTTCGCCGATTGGACAGATGAGACAACTGCGAACGATACCGTGGCAAAGCCGCGGGCATATATCGATGTCGAGCGAGGCCGATTCGTGGTGGAAACCGAAGAGGCGATCGATTGGCACCGGGTTCAGGTATCCTATCACTACGGCTTTTCGGCCGATATAAGTGGCGGCCCCTATGGCCGGGAAATGATTCCCAATGGAGACGGTGTCGAGATCATTCGCGTGGCCAAGGGTACAGAGGTCGATACGTTAAAAAAAGCCCTCAAAAACAGGCAAACCCACTGTACGGTGATTCGCTTCATGGACAGTAGTATTTACCAGGAGGAGACGCTGCCACAGATCAATCTGATACCGGGCGACGAACTGGCCATCGAGGCTGCCGATGGGTTTCGTCCGACCATCATCGCACCGGACGGTCTGTACTTCATCGTCGACATCGATCAATCAAAATTACAGCCGCCTCCGATCGTGATGATCCAGCTCAGCGGGCTCTTCCTAGCCGGTCAGATCTGGCTGGAAGGCGATATGAAATTTCAGGTCGCTCATTGCACCTTGTTGGCAGCAACTCAGGATACTGCCGCTGTTACCGTGGTATCACCGAGCTTTGATTATCGCACTGAAATCAATATTGACCGCAGTATCACGGGTAAGTTAAAACTCGATCGAAATATCGAACAATTGCGGATACGTGACAGCGTGATCGATGGGTTTATCGACTGGACCCAGGTCGACGAATATGACGGCAGCGAGGACAGTGTATATGCCATCGCGGGTGCGGTCCCCGATGAAGACCCGGCCTGTTCGGTGATTTTTGAACGCTCGACGGTATTCGGTATGGTTCACGCACACACCATACCGCATGCGATGGATACGATATTTACAGGTCGGGTTGTAGTAGAAGAACGGCAGGGAGGCTGTATGAAGTATTGTTATGTGGAATCTATTTTTGATAACCTGGACCAATCGAATCTGGCGTCGCGCACACCGCGCCGGTTTCGCTGCCAACCCGATCTGGCACTCGAGGGAGTGATCAGTGAGACCGAACGAGCGCACGTACGCGAGCGTGTGAAGCCGGTCTTTAGTTCGATCGAATACGGCCAGCCGAATTATTCTCGGTTGTCCTGGAGCTGTCCGGCAGAGATCCGGACCGGTGCGGCCAACGGGTCAGAGATTGGGGTTTTTGGCCACCTCATGGAACCCCAGCGCGAGGGCAATTTGCGCGAAGCAGTACGCCGTTATTTGCCGTTTGGACTCGATATGAACATTATCTACGCAGACGAGGAGACCAAATCATGAAGGGCGATTTTACCAGGTCGACATTTCGACCCAAGCGACACTACCGAAGCGTCCGGATGCAGCAGGGGCGGGTTCAGCTCGACGCCGACTGGAATGAGCAAGCCGATATCCTCCTTCATCGGCTCGAGAAGGGAATGAGGGATTTGATCGGCCCGTCTGGGGGGTCGAGCGATCAAGCTGGTTTTCGCATTGTCAGTGGTGGCGATGGGATTGCCGGCAATGATTTTCGTATCTTGACAGGGCGGTATTATGTCGATGGTATATTGTGCGAAAACGACATCGAGACCACGCTGCGGAGTCAAGAGGATCGGGAGATCGCTTATGCCAACCCCGCGGATGTGATCGAATCGACGGGTTGGTATTTGGTGTATCTGGACGTATGGGATCGCCACATCACGGCGATCGAAGATGACAAGCTGCGCGAACTGGCGCTGGGCGGAGCGGACACAACATCGCGATACCAGACGCTGTGGCAAGTGCGCTGCGAACCGATAGGCAGTGCCGACGATGTGCCCGATCCCGGCCAGCTGCCGCCGCCGGGGCAACGCATCCGGACAACCACCGGAACGCTCTCGGTAGATACCACCAAGGAGCAGCCCGATAATTATCTGTATCGAGTCGAGGTTCACGAGTCGGGGGTTCTGAATCCGGGCGACGATGTTTCCACCACGGCCACGTTCAAGTGGAGTCGCGACAATGGAGCGGTGGTGGCGCGGGTTGCCGAGAATTCGGGTACAGGTAAAGAGATCACGGTTCTCGGCGGTGCTCGTCAATTTGCAGCGAACGATTGGGTCGAAATAGTGACCGAGGCCAATGATCTGGAGGGGTATCCCGGCTCGATTCGAAACATCGTTGAAATCAATGGCAATGTGATCGAATTGAACGAACCGCACGGGCTCACTAACAGTGAGCTCACCGAATTGAGCCCGGTCAAGATCCGGCGGTGGGATGTCGATCTACAGCAGGAGGATGCGGTTGCAGTGCAGCCCATTGGCAGCACACCCATCAAGCTGGAGAACGGCATCGAGATCAGGTTTACTCCGGGTGAGTATAAGAGTGGCGATTATTGGTATTTCCCCATACGAACCAATGATCTCGATGGTATCAATTCCCCGCAGAACATGGATGCTCACGGGATCGAGCACGGTGTGGCTCATCTGGCGGTGGTTCATTATGATGAGGCGACCGATACCCTGCTCGTCGATCGCGATCTGCGCAGCAGGTACGTGGCGCCGGGCGAGGAATTGGGGCTGGTATATGGAGGTGGAGACGGTCAGGTGACTCCGCGCGGCGAGCTCTTGCCCGAGCCACTGATCGTGTATGTGGCCGGATATTTGCCGACAAGCGCGATAAAGGCACGGTTTTTAATGTCGGGTCCGGGATTGCTCTACGCGAACCAGACCGATGCGAATGCGTCGCAAAACGGCGCCACGACCGTGACGATTGTACCGGAGCCGGACGGTCGGGTGCGATGCTACTGGCGGGTCGAAGACGACGCAGAGGGGCTGGTTCCGGTCGTCATGGCCGATTTGATCGACGAGAACGAGGACCCGGTCGGCAATACGCTGGCGTTTCACGCCTGGCTGAGCAATGCAGATCGAGTGCGATTCTATCTCAACAAGCGGGCCCAGGATGCGATGTTGTCGAACGCCGAGGAGGCGACCGTACAGGAGGCGGTGGACAACCTGTTCAACAGCGCAGCGATTCTACACCGGGTGGGTGGCGATGGTCAGAGCGGCAAGCCCAATACCAAGCTGGCCGAGCCGTTACAGGTGAGAATTGCAAATGGGCAATGGGATCAAGGCGTCAATGGACCGCGGGTGATATTTAAGAGGATCGCCGGGGGTGGAATGTTGACCGCGGTGGGATCGGCCGAGGAGGTCGATGAACTGGAGCCGGATCCCGACCCGGATACCGGGATCTTTGCTTGTGAATGGCGAATCGGGGACAGTGATTCAGAGGTGGATCCCCAGGTTGTCGAAGCTTATATGTATTTCAGCGAGGATGTCGCAACGCCTGTGACGCGGCTCGGCTTCACGGCAAGCGTGAGTCAGGCTTCGGAAGTGGCGTATGGCAATGGGAACAACAGCAGTGTTGCCACCGTGGCCGAAGGGCTGGACGATCTGTACGAGCACGCGACCCGACTGCATTATGTCGAGGGCGACGGCCAGGTGGCCGTACGCGGCGAGGTCTTGCCGCACCAGCTGGTGGTCGAATTGTCGGGATATACGCCGGCTGCCAGTGGCAAAGAGGTCGAATTCAAGATCGGCGATGGGGTCACGTCTGTGGGCATTTTGTACGATGGCGATCCCACCGATGGTGGAACGCCAAGCGGCAAGACACTGACAATCACAACCGACACAAGTGGCAGGGCCAAGTGTTACTGGAAGCCGCTGGACACCGAGAGTACAGGCCATCCAGTCGACAATGCCGACGTTGTGATTCCAGCGGTAACAGCGACCCTGGTCGAAGATACCAGTCGTGTGATCACGTTTAATGCCTGGTTGAGCAACGCGGATCGGACGCGATTTGCGCTGACCAATCGGGCCAGAGATGCGATGATATCGACCGCCGAGCAAGCGAGCGTACAGGAGGCAGTGGATCAACTCTTCGAAAGCGCGGCGATTTTACATTATGTGGGCGGCGATGGTCAGAGCGCCAGACCCAATACCAAGCTGGCCGAACCGCTGCAGGTGCGAATTTCAAATGGACAATGGGATCAGGGCGTCAATGGGCCGCGGGTGATATTCAAACGGATCACCGGGGGTGGAATGTTGACCGCTGTGGGATCGGCCGAGGAGATCGATGAACTGGAGCCGGATCCCGACCCGGATACGGGGATTTTTGCTTGTGAATGGCGAATCGGGGGCAGTGATTCAGAGGTGGATCCCCAGGTGGTCGAAGCCTATATGTATTTCAGCGAGGATGTCACAACACCTGTGACGCGACTCGGTTTCACGGCGAGCGTGAGTCAGGCTTCGGAACTGGCCTATAGCAATAATGACCACAATAGCGCTGTTGCCACGGTGGCCCAGGGGTTAGATGATCTATATGAGCAAGCGACCCGGCTGCATTATGTCAAGGGCGACGGCCAGGTGGCCGTGCGCGGCGAGGTCTTGCCGCACCAGCTGGTTGTCGAATTGTCGGGATATACGCCGGCTGCCGGTGGCAAAGAGGTCGAATTCAAAATCGGCGATGGGGCCACGTCTGTGGGCATTTTGTACGATGGCGATCCCACCGATGGTGGAACGCCAAGCGGCAAGACACTGACAATCACAACCGACACAAGTGGCAGGGCCAGGTGTTACTGGAAGCCGCTGGACACCGAGAGTACAGACCATCCGATCGACAATGCCGACGTTGTGATTCCAGCGGTAACAGCGACCCTGGTCGAAGATACCAGTCGGGTTATCACGTTTAATGCCTGGTTGAGCAACGCTGACCGAGCCCGGTTTTCTCTGACCAGCCGGGCCAAAGAGGCGATGGAGACCGGCGACGAAGCCAGAAGTGTACAGCAGGGGCTGGACGCTCTGTTCAAGAATGCAGCGATTTTGCACTATGTGAGCGGTGATGGGCAAAGCGGGCGAGCTGGCCAGCCACTCGATTATTCGCTGCAAGTGCGCATTGGCGATGGTACGTGGACTGGTACGCCCGCGCCCAACGTGCGTTTCGTCGCCGACCCTGGCAGCGGCACGCTGACCACCAGCATCCAAACAGATCCGGTGACC
>JAKSDA010000217.1 GCA_022360315.1 Pseudomonadota bacterium | reverse complement strand
TTGGCCGCGCAGGTCATTCCTGTCGGGCAGCGCAGACCGTGATCGCATTCGACGGTGGTGGTTTTGCGCAAGCACCCTCCGCCGGCTGTGCACATGAGCATGCTGGTCAGTAGTAGTGCATAAGCGGGTATGCGATTCATTGCCATCATACCTCCTCCTCATGGCTAGAAACGGATGCGAGCCTGTATACCCGCGGGGTAGCCGGCCCTCGTCATGGGCAAAACCGCCACGTCATTCGCCGCATTGGGGTGCGTCCGCTCGGGGCGCGATATAATGCGTTCGCGGTTTATATACAGCAGTACAGCGCTACCGACCAGAGCCGCACTGCCGACAACGTACATGCCGGCTGCGACTTTGCGCTGCCGCTCCGCTCGCTCGAATTGATCGGCTTGTTCGCGCTCTTCATGGTCGTAGCAACCGCGGGCACTGCAGCGCGGATTGCCGTTGAAATCGATATCAAAGCGCTCCATCGTGCGCTCTGCTCGCCTGTCCATATAGATAGCTCCACCCACAGTGGCCACCGCGCCGGCCAGGCTGGCCCGCGGTGCCCAGGCGGGCATATAGCGCTCGGTGCGCACCCGGTCCAGCGCGGGCAACACTGGCGAGAAGCGCTTGCGGTCGCCGGGATCCAGCTTGACCGAGGCTTGATAGGTCTCGCGTCCTCTATTGCTGGCGATAATCTGATGTTCACCGGCGCGCACGAAGCGGCTGGCCCGGCCAGGGGCGACAAACAGCAATCTGCCGTCCAGGGTGACCCGCGCGCCTGGCTCGGAGCAGGTAACCTCGATGTGGCCCAGCTGAGACTCGAGTAGGGCCAGAATCTTCTGCGCGTGCCGGTACTGCTTTCTGCCAATGGGCGCCGGGCCGTAGCGCATCGAATTCTGCAGGCTCTCGCGAGCCTCGACCAGCTGGTCGAGCAGACGCTGGGCCATGCCGAGGTTGAAGTGGATGATCGGGTGATTCCAGAGCTCAAGGGCTTTTTTGTACTTGGCCGCAGCACGGGCGGGCGATGCGGTCTGCATGAGCACGTTGCCCTGGTCGAACAGGGCACGTGCCTGGTGCTGGGTCTCGAGGCTGACCCCCTCGGTCCAGGGGCCAGTGGCCACGGGGGCATCGGGATCCGGCTGGTCATCGCTTGACTGAGCACGGACAGCACCTGCAAATATGATCAGTCCCACAAGGGCTGCCGTACAACGCACTGTCAACACTGCGGAAGCCGTGGCCATCAGTCGGTTCATCGTTCCTGGTGTTCGCGCCATGGGCGAAAGCGGAAGAACCTTTACCTCCAAATGGTCAGCGGCGTCCAGCGTATTTTGGGCCTTACTGCGTACTTTTCTGCGCTGGTTTTCAGCCCAGCTGTTACCCGGCCGCATATACCGATGATGGCGCAAACACATGAGTGTGAGTGGCCACAAAAGCTGGCTTTGAGTACTGTACGGCGTATCTCTGACCCAGTGGGCAATCCTAGGGTTTGTCCGCCGCGGGTGGTTCAGTGGCACCACTCGCCACACCAGATGACTCCACGTAACGCCCCGGCGGATGCGGCTATGTCGTTTGGGGCATGTGGGGCAAGTGGCTATAAATGGCTACACGTGGATCAGCGACGCACCGATTGCCGCGACTTTGCCGCCATCTTCGAGGCCACATCGACCTGTGCAAATAGCTGAAAGAGCACGACTCTGCTTCCGGCCAGCCGGTTGTCAATCTGTACACCTTGCCCTTACAAGAGCGATGATTGACAACCGCTGGCGCTCAGTTCGGGCAAGAACGGAAGTGTAAGCTCACTGCCCGACAAGGGTCCGCCGCGAGCCCGCCTATGGCCGGGATGTGGAGATGCGCTGTAATGATTCGAGAGCGTTGGCAGGAAGGTGGGCGCTCAGTAGTGGCGGGTACGTAGCCCTGCATGATAGGGGTGGTGCGGCTGATGAAAAATTTCTTTGATCAACTCGCCAAGGCCATCTTGACCATGGTGCTTCACGATGTGGCCCGTCTCGAAAGCAATCGCGAGATACGGGGCCATGTTCTGGTGGCTGATATATGGGTCGAGTCGGTCGAGGAGCACGAGTCGGCGTTGCGGGTTCTCGGAATACTCGGTCAAATGGTCGCCTGTGGCACGTGTCTCATCGAGCCGTTCTCGTCTGCGCCCGGGGTCAAT
>JAKSDA010000636.1 GCA_022360315.1 Pseudomonadota bacterium | reverse complement strand
GGCCATGTTCTGGTGGCTGATATATGGGTCGAGTCGGTCGAGGAGCACGAGTCGGCGTTGCGGGTTCTCGGAATACTCGGTCAAATGGTCGCCTGTGGCACGTGTCTCATCGAGCCGTTCTCGTCTGCGCCCGGGGTCAATGAGGTCCGTTCGTGCATCCTGAAGCAATATTCGCTCGATCACGCACAACGACGTGAAGCCAGGACAAAGGGCATATCGGCGCCACCGTTTCCGCGCCTGTGGATCATCTCCGCAGGCAGGCCGGACAGTGTGATCGACGCAATGGACTTGCAGCCGATGGTTGAATGGCCGCTTCCATCGCGCGGTCAGGGACGCTCGCACGAGGCGAGTGTAGACCCGGTGCCGGATGCATCGAGCGGTGGTCGCGGAGTGATCCACGATCCCATCTTGCTGGGCGACGCGATTTTCTGTGGTCGTGGCTTTGATCGGTTCCATCTCGTGGTGGTGCGCCAGCTACCCCGGACGCCAGAAACCCTGATTCTGCGTCTGTTGAGCCGTGGCACCACCTTCCGGGAAGCCGTAGACGAGTTGGCTGAGTTACCCGAGGTCGCGCCCGAATTGACCCAGCTTGCCGAACGTGTGATGCACGTACTCGTTGCCTTTGCCAACGAGTTGCCGCAAGATCCTACAGAGGAAGATATGCAGTCCCTGCAAGATATTGAAGCTGCCTACAGCAAGTGGGAGCGCCGCGTCAAAGCCGAGGGAAGAGCCGAGGGAAAACGAGAATCTTTGCGGATGCTGTGTGAGTGCTTCGGGATCGAGTTGACCGACGAGAGGCTCGAACAGGTTGCGAATTCCGATGCGCAACAACTCGATCTTCTGCTGAAGGAGATCAGCACCTCCCACAAGTGGCCAGAGGCGTAGTGGCCAGCGCCTTCCAGTAGCGCCCTCGACGTCTATGTCGTCGGCTCCACTGCCATGAGCCGGGCATAAACACGGACGTTACGCTCGATGCTTGTTCCTCGCGGGAATCCTCAGCCCTATCGCGGCTCGTGCAACCAGCCGAAATGGCAGCACCTTGCCACCACCCCCCTTATTGTCAATGTGTCTCGGCTGTCCTTACAAGGAGGATGATTGACAACAGCGTGTGGCAATAGGACCGTAGGATCGCGCGCTGACGGTCGAGCCCACGGCAAGTGCTAAAGGCGGCCACCGAAATGTCGGCGGCGTCTTGTTCTTTGCCGTGTGCCGCCGGCTGAGAGAACCGCCAGTGCTGAGGCTCGCTCGTTTCCTTCGGTTCCAATTGTGCATCCGGTCGGAGTCGCGTTTCAACTGGAGCAAGATGTTCGGCCGAACGAAGAACGAAGCGTGCGCGAGAGGCAGATGTGTTTGTTACCTCCTACGCCGCAGGCTCGGACATTGGCGCGCGAGCTCCGGTCCTAGTGTATCGTGTACCCAATCGAAGTGCTCAGCTGGGACGCGCATCCGAGCGTTACGCAGAGCTCCGAACAACAATTGGCGGCGCTCCGCAGTCGCGAAGGCCGCTTCTACCTCCGGGCGACGCAACAGGTCGACCGTGCTTTCAACAGCGATGCCCCTGCTGCCTGCGATGCGCGTCGCCTTACGTTCATCGATGACAGCGACTGCGCCCCGGTGCTCTGCGAACGCCAGAGTCGCCGCTTCACCGTCCCCCAAGCCATCTGGTGGTGGTGCCGTAACGAGATCAACAAAGCTTCTCAGCGCATTGCCGCTCAACACGACCGACAGGAGGAGCCCGCGACTCTGAAATGAGTCCAGCAAAAGTTTCGGATCGCTCCCATCCCGAGGGTCCCGAACAACCTCTTTCAGCGCTTGGTCAGTACGATATGCGTCGAAGCTGAGCGTTTCCAAGAGCTGCTCTGGCGATCCAGTTCCCAATATGTTCAGCAGCACGCTCGCGTCGAAGACTCGATCTAAAGTCATCTTCACATCCGAGCGTCGGCAGGAACGAGTACCTCGTCGTTGGCGAAGGTATCGAGGAGTTCGCGGACCTGGAGTCGATCAAGTGCGAGCATGTCCGCAAGCTGTCCTTCGCTGAGAAGGTCGCAGTCATGAGCCTCGGCGGCTAGCATGGCCAAACGCGGGGGCACGGCGGGCCGCGACTCATCGACAGAGTCACCAAGCAAACTGCGGGCTTCCGCGTAGATGCCACGTTCCTTCAGGGCATCAAAAGTCCCCGCGGGAAGTAGTTCGAGATCTTCAAGCCGGCGACACATTGCCTCAAGGGATACGTAGAACGTATGAGCAAGAACGATCAGGTGCCGTGCAGAGAATCGTCCATCATCGGCGCAGATCTGATCGAAACGTTGCCTGACCGCGATTGCTGGCATCAGAAACGCAGCAGCGAAAAGATCACAGAATCGCTCAACGCGAGACTCATGTGGTGCGGTGACATAGCACACCTCCGGGACGGTACGGCTGACGAGCAGGTGACCGATCTCATGAGCTAGAGTCCATGCGCGCCGCTCCCTGGGGTGCTTGGCGTTCAAAAGAATGACTGCGCCAACAGCTTCGTGGTAGGCGAACGCTCCAGACATTCGCGAGTCAATGCCGCGTATGAAGACGCGCAACCCGAGTTCGAGTTCCACGAGAGAGACGATGTCCGGGATCGGAGTGATACCGACGCCCATCTGATGACGTAGCTGGCTCGCCACGTCTTCTGCCTGAGGTTTCAAACTTCCTCGGTGGATGCGATATTCGAGTGGATACCTCGCGTGGAGTGGACGATTCAGTTGCCTTTCGATCTCGACATAGGAGGTGGCGAGGCGGCCCATCAGCTGCACGATTTGATGGGAGGCTGCACCGTCCTCTCGTGAAGCCGGACTTCCTCGAAAGGCCGTCACAAAATCGAATGATGCCATACCCGGATGAGCCAACGAATGCACGCTAACGCCATACAGCGTCGCGAGCGCAACCAGCTCTTCCGGCTGTACTCGACGGTCTCCCTGCTCGATCGCGACCATCGTGGTCCGCGACACAGAGACGGCTTGCGCTGCCTGCTTCTGGGTCAGCCCCGCCTCGGTTCGTGCTTCCCGCAGGCGCGTGCCGAGAACCTTGCCATCTAGTCTAGTTCGTTGCATTGAGCACCTTGAGCCTTTGTCGTACCCATGAGTCCGATCGCAGCGTGCTGGTCATGCTTCTCCACTCACTCTGGTGATGTCGAATGAGCCGCTGAACGCGCTTGCAGACATCTGACTTCGGGCTTTTGGTCGCGCAGGCCAGCTCAAAGGAAAGCTGCTCGAACGTTGGATGAGAAGAAGGCCACTCCGCTGCGTCCGCGAGGCCCGCCATGGTTACCAAGCTGTGATTCGCAATGTTCTCATCAGTATTTGTCGTGTGGCCTGAAACCGCACATGCTCTGTCGAGAGTCGTCGCGTTTAGGTCTGCCCAGAAATAGCGTGTGGGGTCTGAGAGCTGCGCCGTGTGTACAGACATCCTGCGCAGGAGGCAATTCCCGCAGATTCCACATGCCCAGATACCGGTGTATGACTTCGTCCGGGCAATGTTTCGACTACACGACACGGTGGCCTCCCAACCGTCCAAAGCGTCCGCATTGGCAAGCCGTTGCAGCACTTCCCCCTTCGTCATCCACACGTTGGGGTGTTCGAACACTGGGGTGCTTTCGGCTCCCCATAGTGTGGCCAGGAAGCAGCGTAGTCTTGCCGTGAAGAGAGGGTGCGTGGTTCGAAAGGGGGCCTCCCCCGAGAACGGAATGATCGACGCGCCCACAGAACCTTGGCCGTTCTCGCCAATGAGTATCTTCACGCTTTCTGAGAGCTTGGCTGCGACTGCGGCTACTACACCAAACAAAAAGGTCCGAGTGCGATAGGTCGGCTCAGCGTGTTCAAGGCGACTGTGTCGGACGGGAATCGGAAGGACGACAGCTTGCGATCGCGTGGGATCCTGTACCACGTTTCCGCCGGTCTTTGCCTGAATGAGAAGCGGTGTCGTCTGCGGCTGCTCGATCTCGACCAATCGACGCTGGGCGAACGAGTCGAGTCCTCCGCTGTACGGAATCACGACAGGTTCTTTCGGCAGCTGACTAAGCAGGTAGAGCTGCTTCAACTGCGGGCTGTCCCGGCGCTCGACGAACTCGAAGTCCCATGAGTCCCCCGTCGAGTAGGCAAGCGTGCTACGAAGACTGGTGACAGTTTGGGGGGACTGCCAGCGGGCTACGTCCCTCACGGGAACTACAACGTGGAATCGACGCGCCCAGCCTCGGGATCGCAGGCGTCGATGCGCGCGGTCCACCCAGGCCACCAGCCCGGCCAGGTAGAGTAGATCAACGTCGATCTCAGTGAGTTGCCGCCAACAATACTGCTGAAGCCCCCCATACTCGATTCGAACGTCTCTTCCGAGAACAACGAGGTCGGAGTTAGGTTCGCCATCTCGTGCGTCCAGCGCACCGACAACTCGGACCGTGTCTGGTTCGCGATTCATAGGCCGCCTCGGAGGTCTGCGTCGAGATCCAGGACGGGTTTCGCCGGAGTCGGCGCGGGTCGACCAGCAGTCACAATGGAGTTCGTCTGCTGGTGAATGTCTACAGATGCAACGGCTTGCCGCAGCCTATACCGCAACTGTGCGGTCCCGTCGTGCTGAAGAAGATACGAAACTGCCTCTCGGTGCTCGGATTCCAAGCGTTCGGCGATCGCGCAGTGGACAGCATCGCGTAGAACGCTATCACCGCGATGTCCAGTAGCCACCAGCCGATTGAGATGCTCCTCCGTGCGGCGTGCTAACGGTTGGTGAGCCACGGCGCTCTCGGGGATTTCGTTGATCCCGAACAGCGATGGCTGCGGTGCATTGAGGTCTTCATGCCATCGGCGCACGCATTGTGCAGGTAACTCGTCGCGCAGGGTCTTCGCGATGCTCTTGGTGAGGTGACGCCGCGACTCCGTGCTCCAATCGGCGTCCCGCGTACACGCCTTGATGGCGCATTTCCATGCCCTTGCAAGTGGTGCTGCCTTGTGAATGTCGTCTCTCACTGAACGTACTGTCAGTCTATCGATGTCAGGTATATAAAGCAATTACTATCTGACAATGTCAGGGCTCTTTCCGCCAAGATCCTGAAAACACGTTAAGCCTGGGTCGTTCCTCTGCCCAAACCCACTTGGGGCTGGACGTCGGCTGCCACAATCAATGGGCTGGGAACACAACGCTTGAGTCAAGAGGAGAGCTTCGCACGGCGCTGGTTTCGCACAGAACTCCTCGGCTCTGTCCCGGCTCGCGTAACCAGCTGAAATGGCAGCAGCTTGCCACCGCCCGCGTTGTTGTCAATGTGTCTCCCCTGTCCTGGCAGGTACTACTGGAACAGCGGGTGACGACCTTCCGCGCTATGCCAGGTATGCTACAGTCGACGCGAGATGAAATTTACACTTCAGGCTCGGGTGCTCGATGGACGGCTCGTCCTGGATGAGCCAGTCGATCTGCCAGATGGAACCGAGGTAGAGCTCGTGCCAGTCGACGATGGCGATGATCTCGATGATGCGGACCGGGCTCGGCTGCATGCATCGCTGCGGCGAGCTGCGGACCAGTTTGCCAACGGCCAAGGCATTCCGGCCGAGGATGCTCTGCGGCGACTTTGTGGCCGGTGAATCACTATCGCATCGAGTTGTCGCCTGAAGCCCTGGAGCAGGCCGAGATTGCACAGAGCTGGTGGGATGAGAATCGCCCGAAAGCTCCGGGGCTGTTCGAGAAAGAGTTCAGTGCTGCCCTGGATCGAATCGCATTGATGCCGTGATCCGGCAAACCGTATGAGCGCTCCGAGGTGCTGGGCATGCGCCGGCTGCTCATGCCACGTACTCGATACCACGTCTACTACACGATCCTCGAAGAGGAGTTGCTGATCCGCGTGCACACTGTCTGGCATGCATCTCGGCGCAAGCCGGAGCTGAGGTGATTCATCGCGGGCGGCGAGCGTTGGGCCCAATGATCGCATCACCAGGGACACTTCGCACACTTCTTGTTCCTCTCTGTCCTTACAGGGGCTGATGGACAATTGTCTCAGTCGCCACGCGTGTTCCCGGCATTCTTGGGGATCGACTGCACTCGAATTCAGGGCTCACCGGTTTCCCCGCCAGATCTCCTTCGGTGCTGTATCGTACCCACAACGAATGAACCTCTTCTACAGTGTGGGATTTCACAAATGGAACGGATGCTGTTGTCAACGATGCAATCCCAACGGGACTAACAGTACTGTGTCATGGTCCTGACCGCCAAGTGATCGATCTGCTGGATGTTTTCGGTCTCAGCTACAGCCAGGGGGGAGAGCGCGGAGAAGAAGATGTGGCAGGATCGCCCTGCGGCGGCCAATTGGTGCTATGGCAGCATGGGCATCGGGGCAGCCACGAGGCGATTGCCCTTGCGATGGCGCGGCGAACAGTGATGAAGGAATCAGCGTAG
>JAKSDA010000383.1 GCA_022360315.1 Pseudomonadota bacterium | reverse complement strand
GGTCGACCCCGTCGGCAACTTCGTCATGGGCGCTGTCGACACCGTCACCGGCGGCGCCACCGCTTGGCTCCGCGACAAAGCCGGCCTCGGCGACCAGGCCAACCCGTGCAGCGCCGCCTACCGCTACGGCGGCTACGGCGCACAAGCCGCCGAACTCGCCTTCGGCGGTGCCGCCCTGATCAAGGGCCTGGGCCGCTTCGCCGCCCGGCGTATGGCCCGGCGCTTGCCGTGCAAGCTGAGTTTCGGCCAGGGCACCTGGATCGAGACCCAAAAGGGCTACAAACGCATCGAGGACATCGTTCTGGGCGACGAAGTCCGGTCCCGCGATGACCGCACCGGCGAGGAAGTCTGGGCCCGCGTAGCCCAGGTCTTTGTCAGACACGATGCGGAAGTGCTTGAGGTCGTGCTGCTCGAGGCCGATGGCGATGAGCAGACGCTGATTGTCACGCCAGAGCATCCCTTGCAGAGTGTCGATGGCTGGCAAGCCGTGGGCCAGATGGACATCGGCGACCTGGTGTCAGCGCGGGATGGCTGGGCCCAGGTAGTATCGGTGACGACCCTGGAAGAGCGGCAGAAGGTCTATAACTTCGAGGTTGCGGGAACGCATAGCTACTTTGTCGGGCCTGGCGGAGTTTGGGCGCATAACGGATGTGCCCCAAAGGGGAGAGCAAGGAACACAACGTCATCGCCCGCCTTGAACGATAGTCCATACAGTCCTCAAGCTGTGGAGGCGCGTATTCGTCCGCCATACAAAGCCAATCCACAACACAATCCGCGTGCAACCCAAGGACACTTTCGAACTCCAGAACCACCCGATGCAGCAGATATTTACCAGACTGCTCAACGAGGCGGTATGGGAACGTGGTTTGCGAAGGGCGAAGGCGGTTGGTACCGCTACTTCGGCGACAACGCGGGCACCGCCCATTTCTCAGGTATAGTTGACGAAAAGCTAGTACCAATAAATATTCGGAGGGCACGATGAACGTTCTGCAGATGAATGTGACCGGAGATGATCAAGCTGGCTGGACTTGGTCCGTTCAACTCGACGGCAAGGATGTCTTCCGAACAAAGCCACTAGTTCGCGACGACCTCGCTGAAGCCCTCTTTTCAATTCAACGAGATAACTCCCGAGAGAATGAGCTATTTTGCAGCGTACCCGACGATGCTCTGCTGTTCATTCTGGACGGCTACTTCTTCGGTGAGCTCAACGACGTGCTCCGTGCGTCTGCAGAGGAGCAGACGTGGGCGAAGCACCTCGTGTCGCCGGCCGTTCCTACAGTAGTCGGTTCGCGTATGTTCCTGATTGGTGCGCGTGACGCGACCGAGGATCGCTTATTGATTTCGGACGGAGGTAGTCAACCAGGTTCGCGCATTGCCGCGGGTAGGTTCGACGAATTATTACGCAGCGCTCGGGCAAGATTGGAACAGCGTAGCTCTGAGTCAGATGAGCAATAGCGATCCTGGCCGAAGGATCGGCGGATGCTCTAGGGACGGTGTAAGCTTTTCAACTTGGCGCCACTGTAGGAGCAGGTCTCCGAGTGGGATGCTCTAGGTCGCGGTAGGAATGCTCATTACTGAGCACCCCCCGCACAGATCCCAGCGAGCGCTGCTAACGCACTGGGCTCCTGCCTTGGGTAGTGACGCGCAAGCGTTGGTTCGGATAAGGGTGTAGGATTCGCGGATTGGGAAGCCAGCGCT
>JAKSDA010000582.1 GCA_022360315.1 Pseudomonadota bacterium | reverse complement strand
GTGCCCAGTAGGGTCGGTCCAGCGCGTCGAGGGCAAGGCGCGAAGAGGGAGCATAGTGGGCCTACGTGACCGATGAGCAACACAGCCATCGGCGGGCTGGTCGGCCATACTGGGTACTTACTTGCGGGTCGCGGTACTTAGAGGTGCCTGCAACGGTTTTGGCGCCGTGGCCATCGCGGCCATCATCTTCGTATATTGCCGTGTACTTGGGACTGATTTCGGGACCCACTGCGATTGCACAAACCACGCTTTTGCTACAGATCTTGTCTATGCGACTATCTGTACTGGCCACTGGGTTGATCATTGCTCTCGCTACCAATCACGTCGCCGCCGATCCGGCCGGCCGCCTATCCAGCCGCGCATTACTCGAAGACGAGCGCAACACGGTCGAGGTATTTCGGGACGTGTCGCCGTCGGTGGTGTACGTGGTCAATCGAGTCGTCCAGCGCGACATTTTCTCTGGACGGAGCAACGAATTCTCGCGCGGTACTGGTTCGGGATTTATCTGGGATGCGCAAGGCCACATCGTCACCAATTTTCACGTGGTCAGTGGCAGCTCATCGATTTCGGTTGTCCTCGACAACCGAGAGTACAGGGCCAAGCTACTCGGGTCTGAACCACGCCGCGACATTGCAGTGCTCAAGATCGATGTCGCTCGCGGCAAGGGAACCCTGAAGCCGGTACGGCGGGGCCGCTATCGCGATCTCGTGGTCGGCCAAAAAGTACTCGCCATCGGCAGCCCGTTTGGCTTCGACCGCACGCTGACCACAGGCGTGGTCTCTGCGCTGGGGCGAGAAATACTGGGTGCCGGTGGAGTCACCATACCCGACATGGTGCAAACCGACGCCTCGATCAACCCCGGCAACTCGGGCGGCCCCCTGCTCAACTCGGCTGGTGAG
Source organism: Pseudomonadota bacterium (assembly GCA_022360315.1). Lineage (GTDB taxonomy): Bacteria > Myxococcota_A > Polyangia > Haliangiales > Haliangiaceae > JAKSDA01. The sequence continues at coordinate 20,378 of JAKSDA010000582.1, read as the reverse complement.
CTTATCGGCATGAATACCATGATCTTTTCCAAAAGCGGCTCGAGTGCCGGAATTGGCTTTGCCGTGCCTATCAACCTCATACGCCGCATCGTGCCGCAGATCATCAAGAACGGCCGAGTCGAGACTGCCGGACTGGGGGTGCGAATTCTCCCCGACAGCACTGCGCGCCGTTGGAACATCGAAGGGGTTATCATCCGCAGTGTCAAACCCGGCTCCAACGCCGCCCGGGCCGGGCTGCGCGGGATCCGCCAGAACCGCAACGGCAGCATCGAGCTCGGTGATGTCATCGTCGGAATCGACGGTGAAACAGTCCGCAATTACGACGATCTCTACAATGCTCTGGAGGGCTACAAGCCCGGCGACAGGGTGACCGTCCACTATCGACGCGATGGGGCGAAGAAAAAAACCCGCATGCGCCTGGTGTCCCTGTAATCATCAGGACCTGGCTCGGATTCTCCGCCTCGCCTATCAAACCTACCGATCCCACTCACAGGGCACCATCTGGTAACATCAACGGGGTATATCACTCGTGTACATGGCCTTTTTTCTTCCACTTCGGAAATATCTTCTCGTCCAGAAAAGTGGCTGGCATTCTGAAGGCTATGCGCTATACTAAGATAGTAATTTTAGTAATCGCGAATGGTTAAAAAGGCCGGCGTGTTTTTTCTGCAACAAATTACCGATCCGGATAGACTGGCCAGGGCTGGACAGGTAGTGAGTTCTTCTATCGGGAAGAGTCCAGTGAAAGAGGAGAAGCCATCTCATCGACTGTTGCTCCGTGCCGAGCTCACGTATGGAGCGGCTCGGATCGTGACGCATACGCTCGAGATTTCTCGGTCGCTGGTCCTGGTACAGACCGACGAAGACGCCTACGTCGGCGACAAAGTGATGGCCAGTTTCTCGTTTCCTGGATTGGTCGAGCCTTTTTCAGTCGAAACCCAGGTCATTGCCCGCAATTCGGGCATTGCCGCGGGCCAGGTAGCGAGCTGGACCCTGGGATTCGTCCTTTATAATGAGGGAGAGCAGACCCGGCTACACCGGTTGCTCGGACAGCTTCAAAACCCGGCAGAGAGGCCGACTCACCAGCCATATCGAGTACTTGTGGTCGAGGACAACGAACTGACCCGACAGGCATTTGCTCTCGGGGCAGCCAGGTTCCTCGGCGATGACAGCGCTGGAATCACTCTCGACGTGGTCTCGGACGGTCGAGAAGCATGGCGTGTGCTTCACGAGTCGAGCTACGACCTGGCCATCGTGGACTACGGCTTGCCCTTGCTGAGTGGCGACCGCCTGATCGCAAAACTGCGGCGGGATTCGGGGTTGGCTCGCCTGCCGATTTTTGCCATCAGCGTGGGCGGGGCAGAGGCGCGCGAGGTCATGTTGAGTGCGGGAGCGGATCTGTTTTTACCCAAGCCGCTGGTCTTGCGCGATCTGTTTGCCACATTGCGCTGGCTCACCAGTCCCCCCAGGCCGCCGGTATCGTCTGACGGTTCGCTGCATCGTGCTGCTTCATGATGAGCCGATCGTCCGCGGCAACTGCGTTCCTGCCGGTGCCGTCATGAAGAATTCGAGCTGGCCCGAAAAATTGTCATCCAGCTTCCTGACCTCATATGGAAAGCAGGGTTAACAGTGACCAAATAACTGGTGTAGAGCTGCGACCGTAGGCATGAAATCGGTACAATAGGAGCGACATGGCGGCCAACGAGCGCAAACGCATCCTCATCTGCGACGATAGTCATCTGATGCTCGACATGGCAAAAGAAGCCCTCGAACGCGCCGGATACACCGTACTTGTCGCGCAGGACTTCAGCCAGCTGGCCAATATCCAGGAAGATCAGAAACTCGATTTGATCCTCATGGACGTACAGATGCCCGAGCTATACGGCGACGATGTCGCGATGGTGCTGCGCGAAGTGCGCGGAGTGCGAGCACCCATTTATCTGCTGTCCAGCCTCAATGCAGATGAACTGGCCGAGCGCGCCGACGAAGCTGAGATCGATGGATACATCTGCAAACGCGACGGGATCGATGCACTGGTCCAGCGAGTGAAAGAGATCTTGAACGACGACATGTAGCGGCTTCCGCAAATGGCGAGTCCACGCGCGAGTTACGTTTATGCCCGGGGATGCCAAGCAAGGAAATAGCATGATCGACGAGCTGCGTGCGCGTTTTGGAGCTCGCTTCCTCGAAATCGCGCGCGGTCGCATCCGTCGCTCGCTCGAGCTTATGGGCAGGTCCGACGGGGCCGATCAACTGATCACCGAGCTCCATTCTCTGGCCGGCGAGTCGTCCATGCTCGGATTGGAGCAGGTGGCGGAAATGGCCAGAAACGGCGAAGAAGACGCCAAGCAATGGAAACAGGGCTCAACCACCGCAAAGCTGTATTGTGCCCGGACCGTGCGCACACTCAGCCAGCGGATCGAAGAGCTCGCGTCTTCCCTCGAAGAAGAAGCCGGGGCTTCCGCTGGCAACGCCACCGACAGCGCTGCTGGCAACGCAACCGACAGCGCAACAAGTACTGAGGAACCCGGCTCCATCGCGGGTGGACAGGATTCCAGCCAGCGCGCAGCCACCGATGCACCAGACAGCCGCCCGGCCGCTCCGCTCGGTGACAACTCCGCTTCACATTCCCTGCCCGGACGTCCCCTCCGCAGCGAGCAAGCCGGCGATCAGGAGGCAGCTCATGGCGCTGGGCGCCGCGACTTGGTACTCGAGCATCGTGTGCTAATTATCGATGACAGTCGCCTGTCTGGTGAGCATCTCAGCGAGGCGCTCGCCACGGCCGGCATCGACAGTCGCCTGGCCATGAATCGAGATGCCGCTCTCGCCGAGTTCGTCGCCTTTGCCCCCCAGCTGGTGGTCTGCGACGTCCACATGCCGGGGGTCGATCTCCACGAGCTCTGTTCCGCACTGCGTCGGCAAGCGCCCGAGCCGGTGACCATCGCACTTCTCTCTGGCATGTCCGACGCCGAACTCGCCCGGCGTGCCCGCGCGGTCGGCGCCGACAGTCATGTGTCCAAACACGCGGGCATCGACCAGATCGTCTCGCATCTGGTTTCACTTCTCGGGGAGCGTCACATTGAGCCGTGCGAACAGTCGTGAAAACAGTCGTGAAAACAGTCGTGAAACGCGAACTGCAAACGACGAGCTCGCCGCCCTGGTCGCTGCCAGACAACAGGCCAAGGAGACGCCTGTTGCCGCCACGGCAACCGAGAATCGCACGCCTTGCTTGCTGATGCGAATGAGCGATCGGTGGTTCGCTCTGCGCGCCGAGTCGGTGCGCGAAGTGGTGGCCGTCGATTCGATCACCAAGGTTCCCGCGCAACAGCCCTATATCCTCGGCGTCATGTTGGTCCACGGTGGATTGGTGCCGGTTGTCGATCTGTCGCTACTGATGAGCGAATTGCATATCGAGTTCGAGAAATCCTCGGCGCGCCGCCTCGTCGTGGTGTCCAGGGAGGGCGTCGAGCTCGGTCTGGTGGCCGAGGATGCCCGAGGAGTCATCGAGTTGCCCCCGCCGTCCGAAGGCGCGAGCGAGCCCCGTCGCAGTGCGTTTATCCTCGGCGAGGTCGAGTGGCAAGAGCACCTCGTGTGCGTGCTCGACGTCGCTCGCCTACTCGAGGCGGCGCTCGGAACGGAGCGCGTATGACCACACACCGGTCGACGATTTCGGTACTGCGTTTCAGTGCCGGTCCACTTCGGTTGGGAGTTGCTGCCGAGGATGTCGTAGCCGTGATGGCTGCCCGGGCAGATATTCCCCACATCGCCAGACTTTTCGGGGTCGAGCCGGGTCGAAATGACCTCGAGCGGCGCACCATCCAGGTAACCACAGCGGCCGAGGGCCAGGGCAGCGAGCCCTGTTTGACGGCTTTTCAGGCCGATTTTCCCGTCGAGGTCGTCCGCTGTGGTTTCGAAGACGTGCTTCCGATGGGTCCGTGGCTGGAATGCGGTCGCTTGCGGCCAGTGATGGGCTTCGCGCGCATCGACGATGAGACCCTGGTGCTCCTGGACATACCGAGCGTGGTGGACATGCTCCAAAAGCGCGAGGGAGGTACATCCTGATGCCGCTGGGCCTACGAGCAAAACTAACCCTCGCCATCGCCTTGCTGATCGTCGTATTCGCCGGTTTTCTGCTGTGGTATCTGCCCGCCGGGCAAGCCGAGGTAGCACGCGAAAACCTGCACACCCGGGCCAAGAGTACCTCACTCGCGCTCAGCGCGGCTGTCGAGCCGCTGCTGAGTCACGACCCGGAGCGCCTCAACGACGTTTTTCTGGCCCAGTTTGCCATGCGCTCGGGACTCGACTCGGACCAGGCGTACATCGTGGTGGTCAAGCGCAATACTGCCACTCCGGCCAGTTATCGGGCCCCGAAAATGCCGCCCGATGTGGAGACGGTCAAAGAGCTGATAGAGGAAGCCCGCACCATCGAGCGAGACGGGTATATACACACCAGCGTGCCGATTCTGAGCCTCGATGGCCAGCCCGAGGGCACGTTGACCACAGGTCTATCCCAGCAGGCGGTCGACGACGCGCGCAACAGCAGCCTTGCCCGATCGCTGGTACTCAGCGTCGTCATTCTGGTCTTTGGCGTGGCTCTGGCATGGCTGGTCGGTGGCCAGATTGCAACTCCCATTCTGGCCGCAGCTCGGGAACTCGACAACGTGTCGAGCAATCTGGTCGAAGCGGCGCGGGATCAGGAGGCGTCGTCCGCCCAGGAGGCCGCGGCTGTGGCCGAGACGCGACGCTCCATGGAAACCCTGCTCAATTCAGCGCAACAGATCGCCGACCGGTCCAGTCAGGTACTCGGCAATGCCGAGCGCAGCGCCAACGGCAGCCGAGAGATCGCCGGCCGCATTGGCAACCTCAACGAATTATCCGAAAAGGTCACCGACCTTCTGGCCACGATCATGCAGGTGGCCGACAAAGCCGACCTGTTGGCCCTCAATGCCTCTCTCGAGGGGACGCGGGCCGGAGACGCGGGCAAGGGCTTTGCGCTGGTCGCCTCGGAGATGCGCCGTCTGGCCGAGAACATCGTGGAATCGGTGGTGGTGATTCGCGATCTCATGAAGAATATGCGCGAGGCTTCGCAGGCTGCGGTGCTGGCCAGTGAAGAGGGCACCAAGTCGAGTACAGAGACCACCCAATCGGCGCGCCAGATCGCCCTGCTCACCCAAGATCAGCGGCAAGCCACCGAGCAGGTCATCGCCAGTATGGACGAGATGGGCGATATCTTGAACCACACACTCGACGGCATCCAACGCACCACCACAACAGCCCGGCAGCTCGAACAGCTGGCCGGTGATCTTTCGCATATCGTCAACCCCGCTACGGCGAGCGAGCGAGTTCGCCACGAGGAGAGCGACGACTAGACCACTGAGCGACTGCGGGCTCTGCCGTGGCGGATAAACCGAAAGATAAAAGCCGAGAGCGCATCGATGCATTTCGCGCTGTCGTTGCCGAGCGCATCGTCCAGATGAATGTGACCTGGATCCAGCTGGAGCAAGGGGTTGGTGATCGCGATGTCGGTAACGGCCTTATGCGCGAGCTCCACACCCTCAAGGGCGAGGCCTCGCTGCTGGGATTCACCCTCATCGCCGATATCGCCCACGCCCTCGAAGACATTGTCGGTGCCGTAGTCGAGTCGGCCAGCCCACCGTCGGTCGAGACCGGTGACCACGTCCTGCGCGCATTCGATCTGATCACCAGTCTGAGCGAAGGCGAGCCCGGGGAAACCAATCCACAAGCCAGGCAGTTCTTGGCCGCGCTCGATGCTGCCACGCATTCGCCGACGCCGTCGGCACGCCTGCCCGACCCCCCCCTCGAAAGGGCCGCCGACTCACCCGGCGACGTGCCATCGGCCTTTCCGCGAGCCAGGCCGCCACAAGAGCCGGAAACCGGGCCTCTGAGAGTTGGCACAAACGACTCCGACGACGATACCGGGACACCTACTGGAAGCCCTGGATCGGCGACAGGTGGCGACAAACCGAGCATTCCGGCGACCTATGCGGTCAAGGTGAGCCCCAAACAGCTCGACCGCATGCGCGACATCATCGGCGAGCTTCTTCTCACCCGCACCCGATTGGCGCGAATCGCCGCTGCACTGCACCGCGAACGGCATCAGGGTTCGGTAACGTTCGAGGAGCCCGAGTTGGACGTCGCCATCGACGGCGACAAATTGGCCCACGAGGACGTATTGCGGTCCATCGAGGGCCAACTGCGCGATGACGTGCTGCGCATGGCTACCCTGGTCAGCGCCCTGGACGATGTTACCCGCGATCTGCGCATGGTATCGATTTCGGTCCTCTTTGACACCTATCCCCGCGCTGCCCGTTCAATCGGCCGCAAACTGGGCCGCCAGGTACACGTCGTGTGCCGCGGCGAGGCGGTCCAGGCCGACCGCGACGTGCTCGAGGCGCTCGACCAGCCTCTCTTGCATCTGGTCCGCAATGCAGTCGATCACGGCATCGAACCGCCCAACGTGCGACGCCAGGCCGGCAAATCACCGACCGGTACACTCGTGCTCGAGGCCAGCGTGGCCGGCGACACTCTGCACGTCCTGGTCAACGACGACGGTGCTGGAATCGATGTCGAGCGAGTCAGAAAATTGGCTATAGAACGCGGAGTGATCGAGCCTCACTTGGCCCAGAGCATGTCGCCCCGGGAAGTGCTGCGCTATCTCTTCGCACCGGGAATGTCGACCAGGACTTCGATCACCAGTTTCTCCGGCCGCGGTATTGGCCTGGATGTCGTTTACAAGACAGTGCACAGTCTGGGCGGATCGGTCGAGCTTCACAGCGAGCCCGATCTCGGCACCACGTTCTCCATCAATGTCCCCATCCGCGCCTCGATCACCTCGGTGTTCCTCTTCCGGGTCGGTCGGGGATGGTACGCCCTGCCGGCCAGCTCTCTGGTCGCCATCGAGGAACTCGATAACTTCCCGATCGCCGCCAGCATCGACGGACCGTCCCTGCACTACAAAGGTGGGCTCGTCCCACTCATCGCGCTGGAGCCGATCCTCGATGAGCCTCGTCATGACACCGACCAGGGGCGCCGGCGCACACGAGTGATGCTGGTCCGATACGGTGCGCTCATCGTCGGACTCACCGGCAGCTACAATCACCTGCAACGCGAAGCAGTGCTCAAAAACGTCAATCCGCTGTTTCGCGACGACAAGCTGATCACGGCCGGGCTGGCCCTGGAAGACGGCTCGGCAGCGTTGGTGCTCAATCCCGGCGCGATCTTCCAGACGGCGCGAAGCCGGCTAATCGGCGATCTGGGCGCGAGTCGGCACAGTGCAGAGCCGGTCCGGGGCAAACAACAGCGCACAGTACTGGTCGCCGAGGACTCCCCGATCGTCCGCGACCTAGTCGTCGAGGCCTTGCGCATGCACGGCCTCGACGTCGTCGAGGCCATCGATGGCCAGGAAGCACTCGAGCAACTCGAGGACCACCCAGAGATCGACTTACTCGTCACCGACATCGAGATGCCCCGTCTCGACGGGTTGGGCCTCATCAGGCAGGTGCGCGCCCGGGGAGGCCGGCGGATCCCGGCTATTGTCGTCTCAACTCGGGGCAGTGATGCCGACAAACTCGCTGCGGTCGAGGTCGGTGCTGATGCGTACCTGGTAAAAAGTGATTTTTCGCGCGAAGGTCTATGGAGTTTGGTATCACGTTTTCTTGGATGAGCCGGGGCATGGCAATACGCGTCGTCATAGTCGATGATTCGCCGTTCACGCGCGAAGTGTTGCGCGACGCTCTGTCTCGCTACCCGGATATCGACGTCGTCGGCGAGGCGTGCGACGGTCGACGAGCCAAGGCCATGGTCGCCGAGCTTCGGCCCGACGTGGTCACGATGGATGTCATCATGCCCATGGTAGGCGGACTTGACGCCATCAAGGCGATCATGGCGCAGTGCCCCACGTCGATCATCGTGGTTTCCGACCTGGAGGCCGACAGCGATCGCATGTCGATGCGGGCCGTGGAGGCCGGTGCGATCGATACGTTTGCCAAGCCGAGTACCGGCTTTGACAGAGACGCAGCGGATCGTTTGGCCGACTTGATCCGCACTGCTGCCCAGGTCATGGTCAAGCGTCGGCCAGACGTTCCGGTAAGGAATGCGAAGCGGAGTTCTTACGGAGTAGAGCGGCCGGGCGACCAGCCATTCGATTCGAGCGCGAGTTCGCCGCCAGCGTCCAATTCCGGTTTCGTGTGGCAACGGGTCCGCAGGATCGAATTTGTCGGGATCGTGGCCTCGACCGGTGGGCCGCAGACGCTTCGCCGGCTGATGGCCCGACTCGCCGAGTGCCCTAATAGCAAGAGCGGCACGTCGGGCCGCTCCGCGCCGCATCTTGCCCCGGAGCGCTGCTTTCCTCCCATGGCCCTGGTGCAACACACCTCGGTGGGATTCGCCCAGCCGTTCACCTCATGGCTGGCCGGTGTGTCGGGCATATCCATCGAGCTGGCTCGCGAAGGCAGACGCATCCCGCCCGGAACCATCGCGGTAGCGCCCGATGATGTCCATCTCGAGATCCGACCCGGCGGAATTGCCCACCTCCACCGGGGACCCAAACTGGCCAGTCACCGACCATCGGGCACGTTGCTACTGCGTTCCCTGGCCACCTCGTTTGGTGCCCATGCTGCAGGCGTCGTGCTCACTGGCATGGGAGACGACGGGGCCGATGGCGCACTGGCCATCGAGCAGCACCAGGGCGTGGTTTTTGTCGAGGATCCAAAAACCGCGATTCTCGAAGGAATGCCCAGGGCGACACTGAAGCGGACCAAGAAGGCGATCGTCGCGCCTGTCGAAGAGATCGGCCGGTTACTCCTCAGCGAGTCCGAAGGTCAAGGCACGCGATGAGTGACTCGAGCTGGCAGGCTATCAAGGACGTGTTTCGCCACTGGACCGGCATGATCTTACCCGAGGCGATACAGGGTCAGGTGATGGAGGTCATGCAGCGTCTGGCCGCAAATGTTGGCGAGGCGCCGTTTACCTATTTGAATCGCCTCGACATTGATCACGCCGCGCGTCAGGAATTTCTGGATCGGCTCGGACTGGGCACGACATGGTTCATGCGCGACGAAAACGGGCTGCATTCGCTGGTCGATACACTGCATCGCTCCGCGCCCGGCAGCCGACCGCTCTACGTGTGGTCAGTGGGGTGCTCGACCGGAGAAGAGCCCTATTCCCTGGCCATGGCAATGACCGAAAAGCGTCTGAAAGCCCGCATTCTGGCCACTGATCTCAGCCGCTCGGCGTTGGAAAAGGCGTCCGACGGCCACTATGAGCCGCGTGCCCTGAACCGGCTTCCCGCCGCATGGCGCAAACGTTACTTCGGTCGAGAAGCGAGCGGGCGGGTACGGATAAACGACGAGATCCGCCACAAGGTCACATTTTTGCTCCACAACTTGCTTCTGTGCCACGCACCTCCAACCGCTTGGTCTCGTTTCGACGCGGTGGTGTGTCGCAACGTGCTCATCTATTTTGACCGCGATCAGGCCCTGGAGATCATCGAGCGGCTCACCGGCTACTGCCGGCCCGGAGGCTATCTCTTGCTCGGTGCCATCGAGCGACCTCTGTTCTGGATGAGCAGCGTGGCCGGTCGACACGATACCGCCGAACTGGTGCAGATCCCAAAAACACCGGCGTTGCGCCCCAGCTCGTGGGTGATGTCGAAAGTGAGGTCAAGCCCGGTTTCAAAACCCGCCGCAACGCACAGCTCAACCGCGAGCACCCAGTCCCGAAAGCGCCAGAACCGCCCGGGCGACCGCACATCGGATGTGGTTGCAATCCTCGAGCGCGCCGAGATTGCCGAGCGAGACGGCCGCTTCGACCGCGCGCTCGAGCTGGTCGACCGCGCCATCGCGCAGGCGCCGCTGGCGCCTTGCACCCATCTACAGCGCGGTATGATCTTGAAACATTTCGGCAAGGTCGAGGACGCGATCGAATCGCTGCGCGCAGCCCGATTTCTCGACCACGACACCTGGCTGGCCCCGTTCCAACTGGCCCTCTGCCTCGATGCCATCGGAGAACAGGAAGATGCCCAGGAAGCGTATCGCCACGCCCTCGGCGTGCTCGAAGGCAGGGGTGAGTCGGGGTTCTTTCGCCCAGACAGCGAGATCGAAGAGCTGGCCACCACCGCCGCCGAGGGCTGCCGCGCACGTATTCGGCCCGAGAGGAGCTGATCCCGGTACCATCATCGCGGCGACACCCGATCGGCCGCGATGCCCGGTAGTGATACTCACGTTGTGATCATTCATTTCGATGTTCGATCTGCTGATTTCGACAATTACATATATCTATAATTATTATATATCATGAGTGTCATCGAAACCAATTCTGCAGTGACTGGCAGTTTGCTGCGATTTGCCCTGGCACTCGTTTTTGTGGCGGGGTGTCGAAACTCGGAGCCAAAGGAGTCGAGCTCGCGGCAGCAGCCGGTCGAGCCGCACGACACGCCGGCCCTACTGCCCGATGCGGCGAGTATTTCCCGGACCACCAGTCCCGGTCTTGCGGTGAGTAATCTCGAAGCTGGCATTGCAGAGCTCGAGCGGCGCATCGCGGCCGGGCCGGACAGGGCCCACCTGTATCCACAACTGATATCTCTGTATTTGATCCGAGCTCACTATCTGGCCAGGCTCGACGACTACCAGCGAGCAGTCGAACTCGCTGCGGCCCATGTCCGGGCCAGGCCGCGCAGCGCGCAACCATACATGTTGCGCGCCCGGGTCAACGCCGCCTTGCACCGCTTTGCCGCCGCCCTGCGCGATATCGACCGGGCCGAGCAACTGGGCGCCCACGCCAGCGAGACCGAGGCGCAAAGGGCGTCGATATGGCTCGGTCTGGGCAGACACCAGGACGCGCTGGCGGTCCGGCGTGAGCTGGCAAGGCGGCATCCCGGGTTCCATACCCTGGCCAGGCTGGCGGCTGCGCACGTCGAGCGCGGCGATAACAAGGCCGCCGAGACAGCATTTGGCGAGGCGCTGGCCGCCTATAGAGATGTATCTCCATTTGATGTGGCCGGATTGTGCTTTCGATGGGGCCACATGTACGAAGAGGCCGGACAGCTAATACGGGCACGACACCTGTACCAGATCGCCCACGATCGGCTGCCACAGTACGCCGAGGCTGCCGGTCACCTGGCCGGGGTTCTGGCCAGGACGGGTCAAATCGAGCGAGCTGTATCACTCCTGAAAACACTGGTAACCAGCACAGATGATCCCGAATACATAGGACAGCTGGCCGAACTGGAGAAGAAACGCGGCCACCGCGAGGTCGCTGCCCAGCTGGTCCTTCGAGCCACAGCCCGCTTCGAGACACTGGTGCACCGTCACCCCGAAGCGTTCGCCGATCATGCGGCGCGTTATTTCCTTACCACGGGCGACAACCCGGTGCGAGCATTTGAACTGGCCCGGCGCAACCTCGCGGTCCGGCAAACTGCATTGGCGTATACACTGGCAATCGAAGCGGCCATGAAAGCCGACGCGGCGGGTGATGCGTGCTCGATCGCCGAATCGGCAATGACGTTACCCCAACTGCCCAGGCGACTTTTGTTTCACGCCTGGCGTGCATTCGTCGGATGTGGACACAGCGAGCGCGCTGACCAGTTAGCCAAACGGTTAAAAATCGATCACAGTAAGGCGCCCTGACCCCGCGGGCCTGTGCATTGTCATTCGAATGCCGCTGCAACCCTCTCCCCGTGGTGGCTCGCGCTCCCTCCTCCGAGATCCAAGCATAGGCCGGAAAATCGGGCAGGCTCCGACCGGCAAATGCGAAAGCAGCCGGTCGGAGATCTGAAGGTCGCCGAATCCGGCAGGCCAGAAAATCTCCCCGGGCCAGGTGATAAAGTCGCTCACTACGAGCTCATTCGCGAACTGGGCCGCGGCGGCATGGGCGTGGTATATCTGGCCCGCGACCTCAAGCTAGCTCGCCGAGTCGCTGTCAAGTTCATCCGTTCCGAGCGCCGCGGTCTCACTGCGCGCTTTGTCGCCGAGGCTCGCGCCACCGCCCGCTGCCAGCACGAAAACATCGTGATCGTCCACGACATTGACCAATATGCCGGCACCCCATACATGGTTCTCGAGTTCTTGCGAGGTCGCTCGTTGCGCGATCTCCAGGGCAGTGCCGAGATGCAAATCAATGGACAAGGTACAACAGTGAACCTGACCATCCAGGGGCTCGACGCCGCCACCGAGTACGTCTCGCACGTGCACGCCCTGCCCTGCGCTGTCAACAAGGCCGGTGACCACTACAAGATCGAGCCCACCATCGACCAGGCGGTCGAGGAGAACGAACTATGGCCGGTCATCACTCCCGGCACCGCCATCGTACAGTTCACCAGCCCCCACGTCGCCCGCGCAGATGCCCAGTCAGTGGTGATCCATCGCGTCGCCGGCGACAAGAAACCCAAAGCAACGAGTTGTGGCTGAACTTCGCCTCGGACGGCTCTGGCAATGGCAAGGCCCAATTCTCGGCCAATCATCTGGCCCGACCCGAAGCGCAGTCCATCGTCATTCACAACTACAAAGACAGCGCCGAACGCCTGGCCTGTATAGAACTGCAATAAACAGGCATTCCGATGGGCGCGGGTGAATAGTTCTCGCTACACACGATCACGCTGGAAGGATGCAACGCGATCGTGCGCGGCCAGGTGTCCCCGACCGGCCAACCTCGGGTACAATCACCGCGATGAAAAAGTGCCCTTTTTGCGCCGAGGAGATTCAGGACGAGGCGATCAAGTGTCGCTACTGTGCTTCGTTTTTGAGCGCAGCCCCGGCCGGTGCAAACTCCCGGGCCGCACAAGTCCCCGAACCGGCCGCCACGCCCTCGGGGCCGGCAGCCAAACAGCCTGAATCGGCCAAGAACCGCCACGAGGCCGCCGAGAAGTGCGACCGACCGGCCGAGAAACCCGCCCGACCGGATAAACATCCCGGCCAGCCGACCGAGAAACCCGCTCGGCCGGCCAGACAGAAGAGCGGCGACAAACCCGCGTCGTCTTCCTCGGACTCGGACTTCGAGTGGCCGAACCCGGTACAAATACGGGATGAGGACGAGCGGTCGAGACCAAAGCGCACGGTGCTCTACTCGGGCTGCCCATCGTGGCGGGTCTATCTCAAAACCTACTTCCTGATCGTTGTGGCCACGATCGCACTTCCGATCCTGGCCGGCTGGGCTGGCACGAAGACCCAGGCCGACCAGTTGACCGTGATGCTACTCATCGCCATACCGATCGCGGGGGGCCTGATCGCATTCATGTCGCTGTCGCTCTACCGCAAATGCAATGTGGTCAGGGTCAGCAACACCAACATCGAAACCGAATCCGGCATTCTGTCCAAAAAAATCGATATTCTCGAGCTGTGGCGGTGCCGCGATATCCGCTATCGGCAATCGTTGCTCGACCGCATCCTCGGCATTGCCCACATCGATCTCTTCACCGAGGATGTCACCACACCTCACCTCAGCATCGCCGGACTACCGGCGTCGCGCCGACTCTTCGAACAGATCCGCGACGCCATCGAAATCCAGCGGCAATCGCGCAACGTGGTGGGAGTCATCGGGTAGTCGATCCCGAATGCGCGTGCTGATCAGCCGGAGCTGCTCCGTCCGGCCGCGACCGCGCGCAGGACGGAGGCGACAAATATCGTGATACAGCCGGCCCCGGACCAGGGACCCGGAGCCTCACCGTGCAATGCCCAGGCCCACATGGCGCTGAGCACCGGTTCGAGCAGAAGCAACAATGATGCCTCCAGCGCCGGCACGTGCCGGACCCCAAAGGTCATCACAGTGTAAGCCAACGCGATCTGGAACAGCCCGAGGTAGCCGACGATGGCCAGGTCGGTAGCGGTCACAGCGCCGAGTGGAAACGCCATCGGCAGACAGAACAGACACGTGATGAAGTTGCCGGCGACCACCGCCCGGCCGACCGAGGCGGCCCGGCGAGTCTCCCGGCCGAGCCAGCGCAGGCCGAGAAGCGTGGTCCCCCACAGAACGCCCAAGCACGCGGCGAGAATGTTGCCCAGGAACGGATCGGGCGCTGTCTCGAGCGGCGGCTGCGCACCGAGAAAGAACATCACCATGCCCAGCCCGATCACCAGGGTGAGAATCAGCTCGCCACGTCCGACCCGCTCGTGAAGAATCCACGGGCCGAGCACGAGCAAGTAGAGCGGAGCAGTCGCCTGGAGGAATATCGCATTGGCCGCAGTGGTGAGCTTGTTCGAGATGACAAATAGAGTCATCGTCGCCGCATACGAGCACGCGACCAGCAGCGTGCGCGGCTCCCACAACCGCCGCCATGCCGGAAAGACCAGAAACAGCGTGCATGCGGCGAGCCCGGACCGAAAGCTGGCCACTTGCCACCCGGTCAACGCACAACTCTTGATCGCCGCGCCGCCGGTGGAAAGCAAGGCGGCGGCAAACACGATCTGCAACCGCGGTGAGCCCACTGGATTTCAGGTTAAAACTTATTGACAAAAACGTTGGGCGAACCGGCGATAATTTTTCCCTGGGCGCCGCATTTATTGCACTGCACGCTGTCGCCAATGCGCGCCACAGGCGGGCTGTTCTCGGTATCGCCCGAGCCCATGGTGATCTTGAACGTGCCGCCATGCGGACACATGATCGAACCGGGGTCACCCTTGCGTGCCACTGGAATGCTGTTGACCGTGGTGTTGGGCGATCCACCTGTGATGATGCCCGTCCACGGATGCGGACAGGTATTGCATCCACCGACGCAGGGACTGGTAAATACAACCTGATCGTTGACTCGTGCCGGCACGTCTAGTCCTTTCAAATAGGCTGACCAGCGCGATCAAAACGCGCTTCTCTCATTGTAACACACCTCGCCTACATGTAGGCAGCCAAAAAAGTTAGCGGCATTGTATGCCATTGGATTCACGAAAGCTACCCGGGACCGAGCTGCTGGTTCCGTTCACTGTCGACCGTCCGGCAATGGTCGACCAGCCGGTGTCTTGACGAACGATACGTGACAGAAGTCTCAGTCGATAGGGCCAGAATTCGAGACAGAAATGGCCTTACCTGGCGCTCTTTGAAACCGACGACAAGACCTCTGCCATTCTGATTACTGCTGCGGGCATCGCGAGCCTGGCATTCGCGCTCAGTCAATCCCGCACAACGCCTGCGGCGACCGACAGCCATCCCGGGGTAGCCGCCAAGCCGGCTGCTGTGTCGCCGGGCCAGCCCGATCGCGATCCACCACCAGCCAGCGATCGAGCGGCCGCTGGCACGATTCAGATCGCGCTCATTCTGGACACTTCGAACAGCATGACCGGCCTGATCAATCAGGCCAGGACGCAACTGCGGCAGATCGTCAACGAACTCGCCATGGCCGAAAAAGATCAACACAGGCCGCGACTCGAGATCTCGCCTTACGAATACGGCAGACCGTCACTCGGTGCAGAGAGTGGTTTCATCCGCCAGATCG
This sequence comes from Pseudomonadota bacterium, assembly GCA_022360315.1. Lineage (GTDB taxonomy): Bacteria > Myxococcota_A > Polyangia > Haliangiales > Haliangiaceae > JAKSDA01. Next base: position 4,942 of record JAKSDA010000582.1, on the reverse strand, counting down.
TGCCGCTCACCGACCACCTCGATCGAGTCTCCGAAACCCTTTTTGCGCTCACCACCAGTGGCGGGGACGAGTATGCTGGCCAGGTAATCCAGCTCGTTTTTCACTGTCGCTGCAGCGATATCAGGGCACAGAGCGTACTTCGCGATGATTTGACTCTGTATTACTCTGCACCTGTAGACTCGTGGTCGGCCCGGGTGCCCGCGATTCGAGCGGTGAGCTGGCTGTGCTCTGCTGGATCTTGATCAATACGAATCCAGCCGGATTGAGCGGTGCAAACCCGACCAGGACATTCACGACACCGCGATCGATATGATATCGTGTTGTGGTCTCCCGATCGCACTTGACGAAATAGGCCTGGTTGGGAGTTTTGCCGTGAAATACTCCTCTGCGGAAAAGGTCGTGCATGAACGAAGCCACATGGAACCGCAGCTGTGACCACAGAGTTTCATCGTTGGGTTCAGCGACTGCCCACCGGGTGCCTCGATACAGGCTGTCCTCGATAAACAGAATCAGACGGCGGACCGGCAGGTACTTCCACTCCGAGCCGAGCCGATCGCCGCGCTGCAGAGTGCGGGCCCCCCACACCGCAAATCCCGCTGTCGGCAACGGCCTGAGACAGTTGATACCCAGCGGATCGAGCTCGCCGATGTCGGCGTCGGTCAACGACACATCGAGTCCGGCCGCGCCGACCAGGGCGGCATCCGTACCGGACGGCGCCTTCCACACGCCCCGCTGGCCATCTGTGCGTGCGATGACACCGGCCACTGCGCCACAGGAAGCAAACCGCTCGATCCTGTTGCTGCGCAGCGGATTGGGTTGCAACAGGCGGGGAAAGAAAACCGACGCATTTTTGCTGGCGGTGCCAATGGCCGAAATCCCCTGCTTGGCCCGGTCCTTGTCGGCCCACTCGCTGGGCGAATCGATCAACAATACAGCCCGACGCCGCTCGCAGTAGCGCGCCGCAGCGGGAATGACTGCCTGATACTCGATGTTGCCGTCCGCCAGGTAGGGCGGAATGCAGAGAAGATTAAATACATCGACCTTGTCCAGCGCAAACATACCCGAGCTGGCTGCCTCGCTGCCCAGGATTTCGGCCGAGGTCAGGACAGCGCCGTCAGACGCCTTGTTCTCCGCGATCACATGGGTCGAATGAGCATTGCTCCACGGATCGCGCCCCGGTGCAGGGGTCGAATGCTCGCCGGGCACCTGCAGCTCCACTCCCGGACGTGTTCGCACCAGGTTGGATTGGTTTTGCAGAACTCGATCGACACGGCGCGGACTGTCGGCCGAGGTGAGATTGCGGTGATATTCATCGATCCCTCGATCGAGGTCTCGGATGGCCAGATTAAATACCTGCCCGCGCTCCAAGCCGTACAGGTCCAGAACTGTCTGCTTGACGTTTTTGTCGACCCGAACTCGCAATGAGTTGCCCCAGGCTCCGGGGCTGGCTGCAACCAGGGCCAGACCATTGACATCGAGAACGGCGAGCGCGCGCGGAGCACCGCCCCCGCCTGTCTCAGGCCGATACACCCGGATGACCACAGCCTGGCCACCGCCGTTGCGAAAAAAGTCCCGGACCGCATAGCTCATTGCGCCGTGCTGCCAGAGACCGCCAAAAATTCGCTCGAAGCCACTGTAATCATTGATTGTTACTGGCACATCAACAGGACCAACCCGGGCTCTACCGACAAATGCAGCGACCGATGTTGCCACGCCGATGATCGTCCGTACGCCGCTGGGGATCTCTCTGATGTATTCGCCTGGATAGGTTGCATTCACCGCCATCCGCAGTCTCCTGAATCACACTGATCGAAAATCTTGTAATGTTGATTGGTTGCGCGACCAACCAGCGGTTCCATCAGCCAGCGGTCAGATGACCGGGTTGTTTTGCCACTGGTCTGGTTGATGTTGGTTACCAGACCGGTCTGACACTGAGCCGACCCAACCCGTCGGCAACTGCGAAACCGCTGTGCTGATACACAGTCCTGCCCTGGCGAGGATGGACCACCATGAGATCTTGCTGGCAGGTCGGGCCGGGCCATGGTGCGCCAGGAGGCGCTGGGGGGTTGATAAAAATCGGGATTGATGAAAATCGGGCTAGGTCATCGAGCCCGGCCGGACGCATGGTCTCACGCTGGCGGCATATATGGATCTAGCTCGATGTGCACCGGGCTGGTATTCCATATCTCGGAGGCGTATTGGCGGATCGCGCGATCGCTTGAAAACTTACCAGCTCGAGCAATATTGTGCGCCGTCATCTCGGTCCAGCGCATCGAGTCGGTATACGCGAGCGCGGCTTGCTCCTGGGTCGCGACGTAGGCATCGAAGTCGGCGCAGATCAAATATGGGTCTTGATGGCGTATATAGTGCACGACGTCGCTGTGCAGCGAGGGATGGTGGGGCGAAAAGACGCCGCGCTCGATGAGTTCGATCGCCTGGCGCAGTGCCGGGCTGCGTGCGATGTAGTCTTCCGGGGAATACCCCTGGGCCTGGCACTCGCGGACCTGATTGGCGTCGAGACCAAAAAGAAAAAAGTTGTCGTCGCCCACTTCTTGCCGGATCTCGATATTGGCGCCGTCGAGGGTACCGATGGTGAGGGCTCCGTTCATCTGAAACTTCATGTTTCCGGTCCCCGACGCTTCTTTGCCGGCCATGCTGATCTGCTCGGAGAGGTCGGCTGCCGGAATGATCCGCTCGGCCAGCGAAACGTTGTAATTGGCCATGAAAACGCATTTTATGCGGCCGCCCAGCGATCGATCCGAGTTGACGATCTCGGCGACGTCATTGATCAACTTGACGTGCTTCTTGGCCTGGGCGTATCCGGGCGCCGCCTTGCCGCCGAAGATAAACGTGCGCGGGACGATGTCGTCGCCGGCATTGTCGAATTTGAGCTTGCGGTAGAGATGGATGACGTGCAGGCAGTTGAGTAATTGGCGCTTGTACTCGTGGATGCGCTTGACCTGGACGTCGAAGAGACTGTCGGGATCGACCACCACACCGTGCCGCTTTTCGATGATGCGGGCCAGGGTCAGCTTGTTGGTCCGCTTGATCTGACGCAGCTCGTCGAGAAACTCCTCGTCGTCGGCGAACCGCTCGAGGCCCTCGAGCTGGTCGAGCTGGGTCACCCAGCCGTCGCCGATGCGTCTGGTGATCGCTGCTGCCAGGTCTGGATTGCACAGAAGCAGCCAGCGACGCGGGGTAACTCCGTTGGTCTTGTTGTTGAAGCGCTCGGGCCACAGCTCGGCAAAATCGCGCAGAACTTGTTCGCGCACCAGCTGGGAGTGAAGCTCGGCCACTCCGTTGATACTGTGTGAGCCGACCACTGCCAGGTGAGCCATGCGAACCTGCTTGTGGTTGCCCTCCTCGATGATCGACATGCGCTGCTTGCGCCCGCTGTCGCCCGGGGCGAATATGTGGACTTCGCGGAGAAAACGGTGGTTGATCTCGTAGATGAGCTGCAGGTGTCGGGGCAGCAGGCGCGCGATGAGGTCGAGTGGCCATTTTTCGAGCGCCTCGGGCAGCAGTGTGTGGTTGGTATAGGCCAGGGTTCGCCGCGTGATGTCCCACGCTCGTTCCCAATCCAACCCCTCGACATCGACCAGCACCCGCATCAATTCGGGAACCGCAATGGCCGGATGGGTATCGTTGAGCTGGATCGCCACCTTGTCGGGAAATTCGTCGAAGCTCTCGTGGTTTTTCTTGAAGCGGCGCACGATGTCGCTGAGCGAGCAGGCAGTAAAAAAATACTGTTGCTTCAGACGCAGTTCCTTGCCCTCCAGCGAGTCGTCCTTCGGGTAGAGCACCTTCGAAATACTCTCGGACAGGGCCTTTTGCTCCACCGCGCGGCGATAGTCGCCGTCATTGAATACCTTGAGGTCGAATTGCTCGGATGCGCGCGCCTGCCACAGCCGCAGGGTGTTGACCGTGTTGTTGCCGTATCCCGCGATGGGCATGTCGTAGGGGACGCCGAGCACGCTGTGACCGTCGACCCAGCGAGCCCGCAGCCGACCGTTCTCGTCGGCCTGCACCACGCGGCCGCCAAAACGAACCACCGTGGTGTACTCGGGCCGGGCCACTTCCCAGGGATAGCCGTATTTGTTCCACTCGTCCGGTTGCTCGATCTGCCAGCCGTTTTCGATCTCCTGGCGGAAAATGCCAAACTCGTAGCGAATGCCGTAGCCGTAGCCGGGCAGTTCGAGCGTGGCCATGGAGTCGAGATAACAGGCAGCCAGCCGGCCCAGTCCGCCATTGCCGAGGCCGGGATCGTGCTCTTCTTCCAACACCTGCGACAACTCGAGATCGTACTCGGCGAGGCCGCGCTTGGCCCACTCGTAGAGGCCCAGATTGATGAGGTTGTTGCCGAGAAAGCGACCCACGAGGAATTCGGCCGATAAGTAGTAGAGCCGCTTGGGATCCTCTTGCTGGTAGGTACGCTGGGTTTTGACCCAGCGCTGGATCAGGCGATCGCGCACCGTGTAGGCCAGGGCAAAACAGACATCGAGCACCGTGGCCGAGCGGACATCTTTGGAACGGGTGAAGGTCAAATGATCCAGGACCGCACGCTTGAGCGCCGCGGGGCTCATCCCGGTGCGATCGTCTTCGACCTTGATGACGACCTTGCCTTCCTCTGTTGTCTCGGTGGGTTGTTCGCTCATGGCGTCTCCTCGTGGAACAGGGCTGCGATCTCCCTGACCCCTAGCAGTAACCCGGCCACGAGCAGCGTGTCCAGCTGCTGGAGATCATCCTGGCGTTGTTATGAGGCGAGGGGAGCGCGGAGCGATAACGGTCAGCTTAGAGCCGGTCCAAAAACCTCGGACCGAGCCAGAGCGACGAGGCGCGCCGCCAGTGGGTGGGCGAGGAGTGGAGAATACCGGGTGTATTTGACCGACGAGCAAGCCCGCTGGCGGTGATGGATCGGCGCTCTGGCGACGCGGAGAGTTTT
>JAKSDA010000257.1 GCA_022360315.1 Pseudomonadota bacterium | reverse complement strand
GTGCCGGTGCCGGTGCCGGTGCCATCACCACTGGGATCGAGGGCGACCGGATCTTGGGCCCCGGGATCCTTGGCGTCGGGGGCGACCACGGCGGGAATCAGAACCAGCTGCAGGGCCAGTTTGTCCTCACGTCCATTGGGCTTGGTCTCGTCGGTCAGACGCGGCGTCGCTGCGATGGCGACAAAGCTCTTGACGTTGCTCTGGAAGCCTTCTGCCTGGCCGTAATACGGATTCTGGATCTCCAGACCCTGGATGTGGTTACGGCCCTGGGTGGTGGGGTTGTTGCCGTAGATGTTCGAGATCCACGCGTTGTCGATGGCGGCGCCAACCGAGACCTGCCTGCGGCGCATATAGGTGTTCTGAGTTCCGTCCCAGGTCAGCAACTGACCGACCGAGATGGCGTCGGGGCTGCCGTTGACCGAGCTGCTGATGAGCATGATGGCATTTTCCGCCGCGCCGTCTTTGCCCCACTGGGTCGCGATCATCGAACGGTGCGTGGCATCGCCACCGGGGAACGAGCCCTGGATCGGCGCGGTCACCATCTGCATGCCGTCACGGCTGAAGCTCAGGCGGGCGAGGTTCAGAGAGGCCTGGCCCTTGCCGCGCCGGCGCCGTTTGATCAGGGTCTGCCAGGTCGCGGTGGCCTGGCCCGGTGCAGCTGCGTCCGGGGTCAGTTTGATCTGGGTCTGATAGATCCGGCCTTCGCGCCGGGCCACATACTGCCGCCACAGAAGCCGGTTCTGCGCATTGGCGCCTTGCTCGCCGTTGACATTGGTGTCGATGCCGCCGCAGCGAACGCCGCGGTTGGTCGGCTGGGTGTTGCCCGCGCTCCAGCAAGCCGCGACCATGTTCGAGCCCGCCGGGCCGTTGACCAGGGTCATACGAGTGCGCTCTTCTTGCGGCTCCACGCTCAGATCCCAGGTCTTGTTCACGGCGTACTGGCCATTGCCCTGACGCTGGATGGTGACCTCATAGACCCAGCCGTCGTCCCGGCCATTGCCGTTGCCGCCGCAACCGGACACGATCCGCTCGTAGCCATCACGGCTCTCGACCGAAACACTGGCGCCGTTCTCTGCATTGGCGCAAACATCGTCGTTGTTCTTGGCCATTACCAGGGTTTGCTCCGACAGCGAGTTGCACTGCGCGTCAAAAACCTGGACATAGCGCTGGGTGTTGTTGGGGTTATTGGGCCGGTTGTTGTAGAAAACCGCCGCGGCCTTGCCACCGTCGATCGCCATCGCGACTGGCGCGTGAGCTTGCCGATACTGATTGCCCCGGTTGCGGGTGACGTACTTGTCTACGTTGAGCTGTGCGCCCTGGGGAGTGAGGGTCAACGAGGCGCAGCCGAGCTGGACCCGACGATAGACCGCTTCTCCGTTCAGGGTTTCTTTAGACGCTGTACGGAACATCACGATGCCTGTGCCGTCGCCGAGCTGAGCGAGCGTCGCGTGCTCGTTGCCAGCCTGATAGTTGTCGCCGTTGCGCTCTCGCCCGTTGTTACCGATGCGAGTGCGGCCGGCGTTGTTGCCGTCGGCTACCGTGAAGACGTACGGGTTGCGGAT
>JAKSDA010000419.1 GCA_022360315.1 Pseudomonadota bacterium | reverse complement strand
TGCCTTCTTGGCAGTGCTTTGGCCCTTTTTGGCCTTCCTGGCCGAGAGATTGGCAAACCTCTGTGCAACGGGGAGCTCCATCTTGAGCCGGGAGTACAGATATGGCCGCTCGCTTGTCTCGTCCTTCATCAAGGCACGATCGCGAGCCGCCCGAATTACGAAGCCGCGTTCTTTTTGGGTGAGCGCCACCAAAACTTCATAGATGTCTCCTTCACTGTCCAGGGTGTGAATAAGACGGGCGTCCCCATCGAAGTGTTTCTCAACGGTGTCAATGAGACGTCCCCAACGCAAGGATTCGCGGTTCGGGATCCGCTTCTCGCTGTCTTTGGGCTTCCTCTGGTCACCACGGACATAGGTCTCCACGCCAAGCACACCAAGAGGCTCTCGGGTCCCGTCCACACCGACGCCGAGCGCCAGGTGACAGAAGAACCCCTCGCCAGAGCCCCGCCCCAGGCGCCCAAGCCCTGCGCGGTGAACATCGCCCCGGAAATGAAACTCCGTCGTATCGTGCACAACCAGCGCCGTCCCTTGCTTCACGATCCGTTCAGCCGTCCGCACACTGTGCGGTTCCAGAACCTGAGTAAATTCGACCTTCGGATTGTTCAAAAACTGATAGGTCGCTTCCCGAGCTGCCTCTGTCACCGCTTGTTGAGGAATACTGGCATCCGGCTTGGCCGACATCGCCGCAACGATCTTTACCAACCGCCGGTTCCGCCGGACATCTCCCAACTGAGCCCGCTCAACTTCCTCGGCAGCCACACTGCTCTGACCACCCGACTTTTGCATGTGGGCATTGGATCAGATTCTGCCCGTCTACGCTACCGGAGATCCCTTGGATCGTGAGCGGGGGGGTGTTCTACCCCCCCGACACAAGGGAGCGAAGCGACCGGCCAAAAAGTTGGCAGCAAATCGGGACGAGTTCTATTGTCCTCTGAGCTTTTTATCGAGAGCAGCGTGAAGCTTTTGAAGCTGCTCGGGGTCCAGGCTGGCTAGGTGCTGCTCTGAGGCGTAATGCTCAAGGACTTGCGCGGGGTCGAGGCCGGCGAGACGCTGCTCGGGGTCCAGACCGGCGAGACGCTGTTCGGGGGTTACCCGCTGAAGCAGTTCGTCGACGCCGAGGGAATCGATGAACTCCTGGACGAGGTCGTCGAATCCTTCGAGGTGCTTGAGATCTTGCATGGTCCTGGCCTTTCTGATCCAGGCCTGAGCCCAGCGCAAAGCGAGAGGATCGTTGACCCGGGCCCGGTCATGGGTGAAGAGTCGGAGGAAATCATCGCGCTCGGCATCGGCTACCTGATCGAGGAGAACAACAACCATAGTATAGACCGAGCCAGTGAGGCGCACATAGCCACCGCCAAGGGGCTGGGGCTGCAGCGCACAGGAGTCGTACTCACGCAGGAGAACGGGGGTCTTCTTGGGTACGGCGAGGACAAGGCTCAGGTGAGACGGTTTGGCCACAGCGCTATCATCGAGCGAGGAGTACTCCCAGCCGTAGCTGAGCAGCTTGACCAGGTCACGGGGGCGAAGGCCGCGGGTAGGCCCCTTGAATTCGAGCAGAGCGACGTCGGTCAAGAGCGGCCACATACCACGCATGACGCGAGCCTGGTGGTCGTGGCGTCTGGCGCCCTTGCGGCGAAGGAGGAGAAGATCGACAGCGCGGGGAGCGAGGGACAAAATCTTCTCGACAACGACGTCCCAGTTGGAGGGTCTTCGCTCCTTGACCAGACTGGCGTAGGGATAGTGCCAGAAGGTTTTGAGGGCCGGCTGCGCATGAGGGCCGTTGTGAGCCTCAGCGGTCGGGCGTTTTTCACGCTCCTTCACGGGTCCTCAAGAGTAGTCACGAAAGCTAGAAGCGAGGCAAGCGATAGCGGCGACAAATCGACGGATGGGACGGAAATCCGGCCGCTGGTTCACGCTTTTTGTGAATTGTGTCTACAAACGGTCGTTGGCGGATGCGACGGCTGGGGCACAGAGCGTGTTTGGTGGGCCGATGACAGGTGCGCGCGGGCGTGCCGCGCACACCGGAGTCAGTGGTACTGGGTCTGGAAATCGAGCTGAGACCAGTCGTGGTACCTGGCGTCGGGTCACGGGTCGCGCACGCCAGGCGCCAGAAGCTGGTCGAGATCAGCGCGGTGCTGAACCACGCGGACCATGTAAGCAGCGACCGGGCCGAGCTGGGTGGGGTCGTGTTCGGCGACGGCGAGCAGGACATAGAGCGGCTCGTTGAGGATGCGGTCGGCCAAATACCTGCGCACCGCGCACGGGTCGGGGTTGGGCGGGTTGAGTAGCCAGGCCAGGAGTTTGTAGACGGCGGCGTCGGTGTCTATGGCATGCCTGGTCAGAACGTGCGGCGGAAGCCGACTTGCAGGTAGATGAGCGGGTCGCTGCCGGGCAGAAGCGCTCCTGGCCCGGTGCACAGACCACAATGTGAGCATGCGGATGCTCGTCGGTGTGCCAGCCGATCACGTACTGGTGGCCCGCGAACGCCTCGGCGGCGAACACCCGCACCGTCTCTTCGGCGGCCCGCACATCCGTGCCCCGCTTAAACGAGATGATAACGTGCGTCGAGGTCCTCGCTCCGCGGTGCCGTGGCTTCTTCCACTTATCCACGTCGGCCTTGGCCTCGTCGATCGTCCGCCTCTCGCCCAGCTCGTTCTCCACCTCCTCGCACCCGTGCCGCAGGTATTCGATCGTGGTCTTGGTCGCCTTGAGGGTTTTGGAGTGGCGTGGCACCTTGATGATCGCCGCCTGATACCCCAGCCCCGAGAGCGCCGCCTCGATCGCCTGCCGACCGCACCTCCGACGCGCCCCCGCCGAGCCGGGCGCTACGCGCCCTCGATCCAGCTCCAAGAGACTCATGCCGTCCCCTCGATGCAACGCACCACGGCGATGAGCTTGGCCACTGCGCGCGCCGTCACCAGCGTGTGGTCCCGCACTGCCCGCGTCGGCCGCCGGTAGGCGTTCGCCAACCGTTGGGCCTGGTTCAAGTTCACCCCGATCCGCCGCAGCTCCTCTCGCAGCAACCCCAGCTCCGCGTAGAGCTGCGGCGCCACATTGGTCCCCGCGATGAACCCGCGCACCAGACCTCGCAGCGCCTCCGTCCGGCTCTGCGCGCTCTCCCTCGCTCGGCGATCGAACGCTTTTACATCCGCGGGCGTGAGCCACACCGTTATCGACTGGCCATGTCGACGGGCCATGCACATCTCTCCTGGCGTCCACGGCCGTAGCCGTGGGGTCTTGGGTCATGCGGGAGGGGGGTTCAACTAGCGTGTGTCACACACGCCGTATCCTGCCCCCCCTCCTTCCGTCGCTGATGGTCGTAGCAAAGCCGTGTTACTCTGCGCTACCTGGTTGTCCTGGTACTCGCAACCCTGTTCCCATTTTTGGAACACCTTGCATGTTCGCCAGGCCCGCACCTGGCCCCTCGGTTTAGACTCGCGGCGTGTATGTGCAAACAGAACAAGACTCAGTCGTCACACCCGCTCTTCCCGTCGTCGCTCTTTGGAGCCTCCAAGACCACTTGCCTCACCGCCTAGACTGCCACGCTGGTGAGACTCTCCAACTCGGTCGATCTCGCGATTGCTGGGTCCAGGTCCCGGACCTCCTCGCGTCCTTTGTCCACTGCGAGATCGAGGTCGCACACGATCTCACCTGTACTGTGACCGATCTTAGTTCGACCAACGGGACGCTGGTCAACCACGTCCCCATTGCCCAGCCCACCGTGCTCCGACCCGACTGCTACCTCACCCTCGGACACACGCACTTTGTCGCACTCGGTCTCGACGAGCGTCTGCGTATCGCTGCACGCGACCCTACCTCATTCCTGGCCAATGCCGCCGACGCCTACGGGTCTTCGCGCAAGGCCGCCCCGCACGTCCGCCGCAATTACAAAACTATATGGAAGGCCGTAAAACGCTACCTCAAGAAGCCGAAGAAGCAGCGCTGAGGCGTTGGAGCCACTCTCGGCCCCGCGCCCCACCAAACAAGCCGGTGAATTCGCCACCACCGCTGGTAGCTCCGGGCACGGGAAGACCTCAAGGGTCGGGCAGCTTTCTGTCCCCTCTCTTCGGCCGGCTCCCTTCGCTTCGCTCCGGTCACACAAACCCGCCTCGTCCCCTTGACCTCTCCCCACACCTCCGCTCCTTGGGCTTCTATCAGGGGGCCAGGCCCCCCAAGGCCGATGAGTACCTGTTTGTTATGGATTACGGCAATGCTGGGGCATTCCCGCTGGTCACAAGAGGCCTACAGCCAACGCTCACCCAGAGCGTGTCCCTCAGAGAGCGTGCAAGCATAGCCCTGTGTCCATCAAATTCCTATGTCCCTACTTCGCTCGACTCACCTGTCAGAAATCGACGGATTGATGCTGCCGTGACACACGGTCCGTTCCGCACAGGAGGATGTGGTTTCGCGGTATGTCGCGTCAAGTGCCTATTGGCCTTTGAGCTTTTTGTCGAGAGCGGCGTGTAGCCATTTCAGCTGCTCGGTGTCCAGGCCGGCCAGGCGCTCTTGGGGGTCCAGGCCGGCCAGGCGCTGCTCCGAATTGTAGTGTTCAAGCACTCGCTGTGGGTCGTAGTGTTCAAGGACCTGCTCAGGGTCCAGGCCAGCCAGCCGCTGCTCAGGTTGGACATGACGGAGCAGTTCCTCGACCCCGAGAGCGTCGATCAGTCCCACAACGATGTCATCGAATCCTTCTAATTGCTTGAGCTCTGGCATGGTCCTAGCCTTCCTGATCCACGCGTGCATCCACCACAGGGCCTTCTGGTCTTTGACCTTGGCCCGGTCATGAGTGAACAGTCTGAGGAAGTCGTCGCGTTCGGCATTGGCTACCTGATCGAGCAGAACAACAAGGATAGTATAACAGGAGCCCACGAGGCGGACGTAGCCGTCGCCAAGCGGGCGGGGCTCGACGCGACACCGGCCGTATTCGCGCCGCAGCGTGGGAGTTTCAGTGGGGACAGCCAACACCAGGCTCAGCTTTGCGGGGTCGTCGACCACGCAATCGTCTTGTGACAAATACTCCCAGCCATAGCTGAGCAGCTTGGGCAGGTCGCGTCGGCGCAGGCCACTAGTCGGCCCCTTGAACTCGAGCAACGCAGTGTCGGTTAGATGCGGCCACAGGCCATGCATTACCCTGGCCTCGTGGTCGCGTCGGTCAGTGTTGGTGCGGCGAAGGAGAAGTTGGTCCACCGATCTAGGCGTGAGTGAAAGCGCCTTCTCCACGGTGACCTCCCAGCCCGGCGGCTTGCGCTCCGCGACCAGGCTCCCTCATAGGTTCAATACGATACCCACTCGACCGTGCAAGAGAGCAAGCGGTTCGGGCTGAAAACGTGATGAGAAAGGGTCGTTTCACGGAAACACGGAAGCCACTCGTAGACAAAATTCATAAATGAGGCGGCGCTCGGCGGCGTCGATCACGGGTTGCTGAAACCTGAGGCCAGTAGGTCGACTCGGTCGGGGTGGTGCCGGGCGACACGGACCATGTAGGCGACCACTAGGCCAAGCAGGTCCCAGCGCTACCACGCCGAACCAAAGGCCACTGACACTGCCCCGTGCCGAACATCTCGGTCACGACATTGCTGGCATCCAAGGCCAGCACGACTGCTCCTGCATGCTGCCCACGAAACGCCGGCAGGCGTGCATAGATATCCTGGGACGAGGCGATCACACGAGCCGGTGCCGGGCTCAAATCGTGGCCAGTCCGCCCACCATGCCAGTAGCGAAGCGCTCGCCGGCCTGGTGTGGTGTCAACCGGAACGGAATCGGCTAGATCGCCATTGTCATCGTCATCGCGAACCGGGACAACCCGCGCACTACCTACCGCAACCCCTCGAGTTGTTCGGAGAAGAAGCTCCGCAGTCGAGCGCGTTCTTCGTCGGTGGGGTGCGGTGGGATATGAATGCGAAATTGGCACTCATCTCCACGCTTTCGTAGCCAAACCAGACCCGTGTGAATCGATGCTTCACGCGACCATCGCGTCTTCCTCTCGCGACTCTGTACTACAGTCTGGTGAGCGGTGGGGCTGTTGAGAAAACGCCGGACATCGCCGGCGGAAAGCGGCCCCTCTCGCTCGGCGCTGAGCAAGACACGGCGCCGGCCCTCATCAGAGGCTTGTTCGAGCTGCATAGCAGCGGGGAGCGAGAGACGTTCTTGGTCCACCGCCTGCTGGATATCGTTAGGCAACAAGAGGAGTCGTAGGAAGTAGTTGATATAACCGAGCGATACACGGAGCTTGTCGGCAATGTCTCGTTGGTTCATTCCCTGGCTGCCCAGTCGCTCGGCCAACGCCGCTAGATCGAGCTTCGAGAGGTTGTCTCTATCGACGTTATCAGCAATGGCGATGTCCAGTGCATCGGCCTCGCTGAGCTGTCGATCGCTATAGACAATCGCTTTGGCTGTTTTGGCCCGGTTGGCGCGCAGGGCGGCTACACGACGGTGGCCCGAGAGCAGGATGTAGGAGCCTCTGCGCAGCCAAAGCAGAATGGGCACGAGTTGCCCCTGCTGTTGCATCTTGGCGGCGAGCTCCGCAACGTTGTGGAGATTGCGACGCAATGAGCGGTACGCAGGGTCCTCCACAATATCGTCAATGGGAATCAGCTCGGCACCCGGGATACGGCCTTCCTCTTGTGCCTTTGCAAATCCATCGAGCGGCAAAATAGGGGATCCTTGAAATTTCAGTGCTCTTTTTCCCATAACTCGGCCTCATGCGTAGTGGCCCGCCGGATTGTCAGTCTGCGGACTTGGAGGTGGCACGCTGGTGGACGCTACTCGCAAAGCAGGCTCGAGCTGTAGCGTCCACCGCGCCAGCAGCTCCTCGACCAATGCGCGATACTCGTCGGCACCGCGGCTCTTGGGAGCGTGGTCAAAAATAGTGCTGCGTGCGGCTCGGAGTTCTTTGAAGCGAGTCGATAATGCAATCTCGGTAGTGAGCTTGCATTCGGCAAAGTAGGCGGTGAGCTGTTCGCGGACAAAGCGCAGAGCGTGGGTTTCGTTCGGCGAGACTTGGGTGAGCAGCGCTCCCAACAGACGGAGCTCTGGATTCATACGTCGTTGTGTCGACCGGAAAGTCTGGACCGTGCTCATGACTTCATCGATGTCCGTGAGCGAATCTCGTATCGGAATAAGCAAGCGATCGGCGGCGATCAGTGCAGCATGCATGAGCTGTCCGATGCCGGGCGGTGTGTCGATGACAACCCAGTCGAAACCGAGGGTCGGTGTAATTTGATCGCGCAGACGAAAGGGGAGCTCGATGTCCTCGATACCACGCGTGTTGAGTGCATAGAGGTTGTTGCCACCGGGCGCCAAATGGAGTCCCTCATGCGCGGTCTCGACGATCACGTCGGACAGCTCGACCGACGACTCACCTCCAACGAGAACATCGAAGAGCGTTTTTCGACCCTCGAACTCGCCCGGGTCGACTAGCGACTTTGTTAGCGATCCTTGGGGATCGAGGTCGACCAGAAGGACCCGGCGACGATGGAATCGCGTCATGGCAGCACCGACGTGCAATGATGTGGTGGTTTTTCCCGTACCACCCTTCGCCATTGCCACCGCTAAAACCAGCGGCTGGGTATTTGCCAAAAGGTACGAGATGGCAGTATATGCTCGTGATCCTGACGAGATCCCCTTGGTCTCCCAGTCGCTCGCGGTTCGCTGCGATGCCCCCAAGCGAGCAGCGAATTCGGTCTGATTCAGGCTCATACGATGGCGGAGCTCGCGGACGCGAGCCCCGCTGATCGCCGCGTCTTTTCTCTTCGTTTTCATTGTTTGCCTCTGCGAACCCGGCACGTTAGTGGTGGGTGTAGCGGTGGGCAACTTTTTCGGTATTGGCGCACCGGAATTGGTGGCACTGCGGATGTTCACCAGTGAACACGATCCCGATGTGCTGCCGGTGTTCACCAGTGAACACGATCCCGATGTACTGCCGGTGTTCACCAGTGAACACCTCCTTGACTGGCTTAGACGTCAGAGCCCTCTGCCATAGTCTCGCCACCCCACAGAGCAGCGCCAATGAAAGACCTCGAACCATCTCTCACCGCACTAAAACCAGCTCTCCAGCGACGATTGCAGCAAGTCCTGAAATATCTTCGCGCCCAGGAATGGCCACAATCCCTCGCCACACCACACAGCGCCGATGATGGTAACCTGCCGCGGAAAGACAGCCTGGCGGCCAATGAAGATCAGCTGGCGCGTTACGAGGCCTATCAATGGTCCCAACGGCGACTGATTGAACAAAACAAACCCCGCCTAACTGCCTACGATTCTGTTGCGTTCGTGGAGGACCATGCCGACCAACTGGTAGACGCCACGATTGCTGGCATCGCCACATGCGTCCGCGGGTTGATCCCGAAAGAATATCGACGCGCAGTATTAGGCCGTGAGCGGCTCGCTCAAGAATGGCCCTGGCCCAACGAATTCGAACATGGCGGTGGATACCTGAATCGGTTACTCACGCTCTGGCCAAGCGACCCCCCCATCGAGCCGCTTTTCACCCAGTGGCCTGGACCCATCCACAGCGCAACCGTCGCCGAATGGGCAGAGTCATGGCTTCGGCACAACCTGCATCCGGCAAACGATGGAGACATGCTCACGCTGATGAAGGAAACTCGTCGAAATACGCCCATTATGTTCCTCGTGCGACCCGGGCTTCCTTTTCACTGCATGGGCACTCCAGCACTCGCCCTCCTGTACCTACTAGAACACGAGGTCGAGGAAAATCAGCAGCGCAAATTTATCGCGATCGACACCTGCAAGGAACACACCAAGCTGGTCGAGGCATGGCGCGATCTACCGAAAGCCAAAGACAGCAAGATGAACACGCCAATCACGTACGGACGTGTGGAATTGATTCTTCCAGATACCGACGAGAAGCGTCATTTCCAACTCTCCCTCGCATTGCCCGACGACCCACTTGCGAGTCAAGTCGGAGCTGCGCTCCGCGAATGGCGAAGCTGGGCCGGGTTACGCCACTGGGTCGTCTTCCAAAGCCTTCTTACGAGCAATCGGCGGTTGGGCTGGGTGCGGTGGACAGTTGAAGAACACCTCAACGCAATGGGGCGCTGCAAGGAACGCCGACGTCGACACGAGGAGCGCCGTGCCGCCGCCACGATGGTGGGGCTCTTCACGCAGATCGAAATCGGCGTCTATGACGAGAAGGGCAAGCTCCGTGAACGCCGGCCGTTGGTCCTGAAAAGCAACACCTATGAACGCCTTGTAGGGAGTCAATGGGAGATCGAAGGCCTTGAGCTCAAGGTAAACCCGCTCCTTTACCGCGGCGTGCGTGACCCCAAGACTGGCGAGCTCGGCAAAAACTGGTGGCCAACCCCGCAAGAGCTCCCGTACATCGATCATGATAAATTCGGCCCTGCAATCGCCTTGGGAACCGTCCTTCCCGCGCGATGGCGCATGGAGCTGGCGAAGTCCCATCAGAACTACGTTGACTTGAAAGGCGATAGTTTGCTCAAAGCCAGTGGGCTACCCTATCGGCCACAAAACCTCGTCGCGACGTGGCGTTCGGTCCAGCGGAATTTAGCCGAGCTGCAACGGCGCCGCGGACTTGAACGCTGGGAATGGCACGGCGACCCAGATCTCAGTACGGTGTGCCGTTTGTATGCTCCACAGTGGGCAATCGATCGCACGGCACATGGCGTTCTGCCCAAGGAAAACCCGCCAGCTCCAACCGTTCTCACCGGGACCGAACTCAAAGCCTGGCGTAAGAAAGAGCATCTGTCGCAAACGGAGACGGCAGCACGACTTGCTCTTGGAGTGAGAACCATCAAACGGGCCGAAGCACAACCCGACAAGCCTCTGAGCAAAAAGATCCGCGAGGCGTTCGCTCGTCAAAATAGCTGAACGAAGAACAAAGGGCCGACCAGGGGCCGGAGTACCACCAAAGGGGCCACATCTGTGTCGAACTGGATCGGTGAAAGGGGCCACATCTGTGTCGAACCGGATCGAGAAAGGGGCCATATCTGTGTCGAACCGGATCAAAAAGGGGCCATATCTGTGTCGAACCGGATCGGTCCGGCCAAGTAACTATCTGTATATAAATAGGTTTTCGGCCGAAACTGCTCCTCATAAAGGAGATCCATAAAGGATATCCAGGGAGGGGGGCCTTTTTAAGAGGCCCCCTCCCTGGATTCAGCAAGGGGTTATCTTGCGCGCCGCGCCTGCCGCGGTGCGTCATGAAGGGACACACCTTTGGAGCCAATGAGCAACGTTCATCTCGACATCTGCATTGTGCCTGCACGTTGGTACAGACTGCCTTCCGCCAAGCATTCAGCCTCAAGCAATTGGTTCGTTCCAATTGACATGCTCAAGCTCCTCACGGGTTTAGGCAGTCAGGGCTGAATCGCGTAGAACATCATCGCACTGCCGGCGCAGTCTTCGCGAGAGCGGCCAATGTAGACAAAATTCCGTTTTTCTAGGTATCGGCTGTGAATCCAGCCTGGGTTTGATTTATGAGGCTGTGAATCCAGCCTGGGTTTGCAGCTCCGCTTCATTACCGTCAAACACAGCTGGTTTTCTGTTGCGAGTCTCTGCACTGAGCTGCTAGCTTCAACGCCACCAACATCAAAGACGGTCAGGCCGTCGCTAACAACGACGCCCTGACCAGGAAGGCAAGTACTCATGAGTACCTACCCACGAAACCCTAGTATAACTACGAGCGTTCTGAGAAGCGTCATTGGTGGTGAACACGTCGCGCCGCGCGGACAGCGCTCCATCACCTCTCCGGTGGATATCGTCCGACGCGTGCGTCCGCGTTTTGCGGGGTGCATGCAGGAGCTCTTCCTCGTCATTGCGTTGAATCCTCGCAATATCCTCACCCATGTCTTTGAGGTCGCTCGTGGCTGCCTCACTCACGTCGAGGTTCATCCGCGCGAGGTGTTTCGGCCGCTCATTCGCGAGGCGGCGGCCGCCGCGGTTCTTGCTCACAATCATACGTCTGGCGATCCAGCGCCGAGCGCGGACGATCTAGCCCTCACCGAGCGGCTTTGCATGACCGGTGCGCTGGTCGGAATACCCATCCTCGATCACCTCATTGTCGGCGCGAACACGTACTGTTCGCTGAGGGAGCTTGCTCAGTGCTCTTTGCGCTCGGACGAACCGGCTTAGAGCGTGGGTCTCGCTCCGCACCGGACGGTGCAGGGTGGTAGTGTCCGCTTATGGACACCGACGCCATTCCGAACGCGACCAGCCACCGTTACGAGCTCGGCCAACTGCTCGGCGCAGGCGCATTCGCCACGGTTTGGAGTGCCCAGCGCACGCTGGCCGACGGCTCGAGACAACCGGTGGCAGTCAAGGTGCTGCACACCAAATACCAGACCAATTCTCAAGCGGTGCAACGCTTCTTCGCAGAGGCCCGGCTCTGTCTCGGATTTGCCCACCCGCACGTGGTTCGTGTTTACGATCTCGTGAATACAAGTGCGGGACTTTCCATCGTCATGGAGCGAATCGACGGCCTTTCACTCGAAAAGTGGGCTCAAGGCACCCGTTCTTTCGCGGCTATGGGCAAATTATTACGCCAGTGCCTGTCTGCACTCGCGTATGTGCACGGTCGCGGTGTGCTGCACCGTGATATCTCGCCCGGTAATGTCCTTGTGACCCGAAGTGGCGAGGCCAAGATGACGGACTTCGGTCTCTCGAAGATTCTGGCGACTCCCTTGACCGATACCGCCTTCAAGGGCACCGCCCCCTACGCGAGCCCTGAAGCGCTAAACGCTCAAGCCCTCGAGCCCAGTTCTGACCTTTATTCCCTCGCTGCAGTTTTTTATGAGCTTCTTACGGGATCCCCCCCCTTCGGACACGGGACTTCCTCTCAAATTCTCAGCAGACAGCGAGCCGGTACCTACAGACCAATTCCCCGGCAGGTACCGGCACAGCTACGCGAGCTAGTACATGCCTTATTGCAACCGCGACACAATCGGCGCTATCACTCAGCAGCGCAGGTGATGGCCGCGTGGCATCAGACCGCCCCGAGCGTTTGTGCGAGTAACCCGAGACCATCGCGCCGCAGTCCGCTAGCCCTCACACTACTATTTGTACTGTCGCTGAGTGCTGCTATTGCCACGAATGGCCGTTCTCCGAGCCAAAAGCAAACGCAGGGAACCACCGAAGCCCAACCGGTCGCACCGAAGGTTACCCCCCTCCCACCTGGACCAGCGCAAACCGCTCTATCCACACAACGCCAGGTTTTGACAGAGGTCCCACAGGAAACGCCCGAAACTCTACAGATCGTCCCACCGCTTCGACCAGCACAAGAAACGGCTAGGTCCCTGCTCGTACTACCAAGTCATCGGAGCCGATGGAGTGTGACGAAGGAATCGAAACGATGAAAGCCTTTCGCGCTTTAGTCGCTCTGACTCTTTCCTTTCCATGCGCCAACGTTGCTGCACAAAAAATCGCGACACCTGCTTCTCAATCATCGATCGGCATCTGTGCAGGAGGTGGGGTGCAACGGCTCGTCGTTCGCGGTGCAGAGAGCAAGTTTATCGTTTTTATCCATCCAGCTCATTGGACTAAACTTGAAGGTCCGGCAGGATTCCTGAGCTTTTTTGGGGACCAGCTGCCGTCTTGGGTACGTCACGAGCGCTGGTCGGCCGATGCGTTAGATCTCCGGCCCAAAAAACGGGCAAAAAAAACCAATCTCTCACCATCAAGGTAAAAGCGAAAAGCCCCATCACTTACGCGGAATACATTGCGGTCGTGGTCTTCAAAGTCACCGACGACGCAACATTGCCGCCGCTCGTGGCCAAAATCCTTCATGAGTCGGAGGACAAAGCTGAACAGGAAAAGCGCAAAGCAGACCGCCTAAGCATCATCACCAAAGCCCACCAGCGTGGACGAGAAGAAGGGCGGGCTCAGATGGCAGACGAATTTAAAGAGCGGGCAAAGAGACATCGCTACACCGTAGCCGCTCGAAAGTTGCTGCAACGCGATCTAGGGATTCTCCTGCCCCATGACGAAGCCGGTACGTCTCGCGACTTTCCTATTTTGCGTCTCACACCGCGTGCTGCCACATGGGAAGGTGACGACTATATCCTGCGCATTGATGCTACAGGACAGCCGTTAGCGGCGAGTAACCCCTATCGCCTAGCTGCGATCCGCATACGGGATAAAACCGGCAAGATCGTTCCAACCCAAGTAATCCATCCGACCGCCTCGGAAGAAGAGGGGATCTATGCACGCATCACGCAAGGCCGAGTCGTTCGCCTTGTTATGGTCATTGAACAGGTGGCAGGGCTGAAACTCGAAGAGTTGCAGCTCGAAATCAGCGAACCAAACGGTGCTCGTCCGCTTATCATGGCCATTCCAACACACATAGCCGCTACAATCTGGCGCCCGGAAACTCCCGATGAAGAGCGACGTAGATTGCAAAGCATGCAGCTCATTGTAGGTCCTCGGCTATTCGGAGGCGCCTTCTGGGTACCGAACGGGCTTGAGGAGGGCCAAGGACGCAACACGGCAGCAACCACCTTTTGGGGCATGGGACTCCGCCTCACGAAGGGCTTGAGTGAGAGTTTTGCCTTCGAGGCAGAAGCCTCCGGGGGGACCACAGGAGAGGTGACGTTCGACCTCGAGGGGCAAGAACTCAAACGCAAGGCGAAATTTGGCCGCATACAGATCGGCGCGGCTCTACGCTTCAGTGCGGACAAGGTGATTCCTACAGTGCGGGTTGGAATGGGTGTGCAAGGGGCAAGTTACGACTCCGAAACGACGGGAGCAGCACCAGACGATGGCATCGAGTTCTCGGGGCTGCTGCTGTTCGGCGGCGGTGTTGACTACCGAGTCAGTGAGCACGTGATTATCGGTGCGGCCCTGTCCGCAGTCCTCCAGGGATCAGAGGAAATCCGCACATTCGAGGCGGGTGTCCGGCTCGGCTATGGTTGGAATCCATAACGTATTGTTACACAGGGGCCCCCTGATAGAAGCCGAAAGAGCGGAGGGAGCGGGAGAGGTCAAGGAGGAAAGGGCGGGTTTGTGTGACCGGAGCGAAGCGAAGGGAGCCGACCGAAGGAAGGGGCCAGAAAGCTGACTGGCTCTTGAGGTCTTCCCGTGCCCCGAGCTCCAGCGGTGGTGGTGAATTCACCGGCCTCTTTGGTGGGGCGCGCGGGCCGAGAGTGGCTCCAACGCCTCAGCGCTGCTTCTTCGGCTTCTTGAGGTAGCGTGTTACGGCCTTCCATATAGTTTTGTAATTGCGGCGGACGTGCGGGGCGGCCTTGCGCGGAGACCCGTAGGCGTCGGCGGCATTGGCCAGGAAGGAGGTAGGGTCGCGTGCAGCGATACGCAGACGCTCGTCGAGACCGAGTGCGACAAAGTGCGTGTGTCCGACGCTGAGGTAGCAGTCGGGGCGGAGCACGGTGGGCTCGGCAATGGGCACGTGATTGATCAGCGTTCTGTTCGTAGAGCCGAGATCCCGCACAGTACAGGTGAGATCGTCTGCGACTTCGATCTCGCAGTGGACAAAGGACGCGAGGGGGTCCGCGACCTGCAACCAGCAATCGCGAGATCGCCCGACCTGGAGAGTCTTGCCCACGTGGCAGTCAAAGCGGTGGGGTATGCGGTCTTGGAGATCCCATAGAGCGACCACGGGTAGAGCGGGCCTGACGACTGATTCTTGTTCTGTTTGCACGTACACTATGCCAGTATATCTGAGCGGCTAGTGGTCCGGCTCAGCGAACGCGCAAGGTGTTCCAAAAAAGGGAACAGAGTTGTGACTAGCAGGATAAGCAGCTAGCGAAACACCGCACTCGCTTGCTACTACTATCAGCGACGGAAGGAGGGGGGGCAGGATACGGCGTGTGTGACACAGGCTGGTGGACCCCCCCTCCACCCGCGCAACCCAGAGCCCCACGGCCAAAGGAGAACCCGGATATCGGGCGACAGGGAAACCAATGGAACATGCACAGACGAAAGCAGGGGCCAGTCCTGGATATGAGTGCCGTGAGATACCCAATGGAATCGAGATCGTGGCCTGCCGAGGATTACTTATATTGCGATTCACCAGGAAGGGAGACACGATAACCGTCACGGAGCATAGAGCTGATGGCGTGTCTCGAACATGCGGCAGCTTGATTCGTCTACTGGGCGGTCAATGGTTAGCAGACCAAACTTTGAAGAGCGAACTGGTTCATGCAGCACGACCGACGTTTCGAGAGCGGTGGGGGGATTACTGGGTAATCGGCTCAGATGGCCATCATACGGTTTCTTCTTCGACGTATGAGTCTCTATTGGCCTTGCATAAACGACTTCGCAGGGCCAAGTTATTAGAAACAAAGTCCGATGGCCGGTTTCTCTTTGCGCTCGAGGACGAGGATACGTTCCTGGAAGTCGACTCGACAGCCAAGCCGTACCGTGAGCGAATTCTGCGTACAGAAGGCGAATTAGAAGATCGCGGCTGGTCTCCCTCTTGGTGTGGTGAGTCGCCTCGGATGAACACACGATGCTGCGACGCGACCGGACACTTCGTTCCCAACGCAACGGCCGAATTCCCACGGGTACAATAAAACCGCGGTCGGTTGCGTTGGGGACACTTTTCCCTTTCGACGATTCGTTTCGCGTTGATCGGTAGGAGGTGCAAGCCGAATACGGACATTCCGAACCGACTGCAGTCGTGGACACATTCTCGGCGGGTACGCGGCTGCGGTCGGTTCGCCTTTCAAACTCTCGTTCCTGGTGTTGTGAACCGGAAAGCCTGACGTAAGAGACATCAATGAGAACAGGCGATGAACCAGCAAAGTCGCCGAAAAAAACCGATCACTCGGCGGACGATCGCCGAGGGGATCCGTTTGTTCGAGCGGCTCTTGCGCCGTCAAGACCAATGGTATCCCGGTTTTCCTCTGCAACGTGAGCGTGTCCTGCTGATTCTCAGTTTTGCCCGCATAAGTGTCATGAAGCCCAACGTCTTGCCGAAAATACCCCCGAAAAGTCAGCAAGCCACAACCTGAGCTGAGAGGAGCGGGCGCCCATTGGACCGGTCATCGGCCGGTCCAGAGGAGCGCTCGATGAGCAGAAGAAACAAGA
>JAKSDA010000323.1 GCA_022360315.1 Pseudomonadota bacterium | reverse complement strand
TGAGCGTGAGCACGAAGATTGATGGCGGCTTGAGCAAGAAATTTGATGGAGGAGTGGTGGCACGAGGTTGACGCCGCGCTTGGCGTGCGCTGAGGCGGAGCGCGTATGCCGCGCTTGCGCGTGCACAGAGATAGAGCGCGTGCGCCGCGCTCCGCGTGTACTGAGGTGGAGCAGGTGTAGATAGGGGAGAGAGAGGCTTGTTTTCAGAATGGCATGTCGTCGTTGTCGTCGTCGTCGTCATCATCGTCGTGTAGGCCGTAGGAGAATGGTATGACGTTGGGACAATTGCTCACGTGGGCCTGATGAAGGCGACGATTCATCCCTACTCCATGCGCAGCCCATATGGCTTCGGTAATGCGGCGGAGAAACGAGACCGTGGTAAGGGCCTGGTCAGGAGTCCAGTTGTCGGGGATGACGATCATGGGAGCAAAATATCGGGGTTTGTTCATGGTGTAGTCCTTTGTTGAAATCATCGTTTGGGGGTGGGTTTCCGGCGCTTTGTTCGCGCAGGGGGCTGAAAGACGTCCAAAAAGAGTTTCTCGTCTAGTTGCGAGAGTTGGCGTTGTGCGCCGGTGTACAAGAGCTCATCGGCCAAATTCATCAGAACGCGGTAATTACCAGCAGCGTGCTCGGCCAGGGTGGATTTGAGCCCGTCGGTCATCAGAACAGGGTTGCCTGCAGCCTCGAGCAAGTGGTCCAGACAAGCTCTGAGTTCATCGGGGTCGGCGAAATCCAGTTGCAGCCGACGGCGAATTCGACTGCCCAAGGGCAAGAGCTCGGGTTGCCGAAATCGTGTGGTCAGACGCGGATCACCGGCGAAGATGACACACAAAAGCGAGCGAGAATCGAATTCTTTGGAGGACAGGACGCGCAGTTCGTTTAGCACGGTGGAGAGCATCTCCTGGGCCTCGTCGATGAGTAGGACTGGTCGCATCAGGGTTGATGCCACGTGCTCGGCCCAGCGCTGGCGCAAGGCTTTGAACCCGCCCCAGCGATTGTGATGCTGCATCGGTACACTAAACAGGTCGCCCATCTCA
>JAKSDA010000190.1 GCA_022360315.1 Pseudomonadota bacterium | reverse complement strand
TGGTTGCGAGCGGGGCTACTCGAACAATGCGCGAAGTCAGCGTGACCTTGCCCGGAGAGATGGCCGGTTGGTAGATCGGCCTGGGTTGATCCAATTCATCGTCGTAGTCGTGGTCTTTGGAATCATCGAAGATATACCTGCTCATGAGATTCCATCTCCCGCAGCTTGGTGGCAAGTATCCTTCCTGCACCTACATGTGCGATAGAACCACTCACCCAGTGAGTCGCACTCCTCACCTCTACTACAACAGGACGATATCGAAGCTTCCTATCAATTGAAAAGCGAATTGTCGGATTAGCTGCAATTCATGAGATCCGATCCTAGACAAGACAAAATTTTGTCTCGATACAATTGCTGTAAAGTCGAGCTTTGGACTGTCCTGATTAGAAGACAGTTTCCGATGACGATAGCGAGCTCATCCGCGACAGATGGGCTCTGGCCTCAGTGTGTTCGCCTACTTGAGCGATTGAAGTCCGATCTCAATAGAGGAAGCAGAGGGCAGCCGCAAGCCGCAAGGATAGGTCCGACGAATTCGTCGCTTCCTATCGCCCGGGGCAATCCCATCCTCTGCATCATTCCAGCAGGCGCGCTGGTCGGTCCAGATTGTCGACGACGGAGCGCGAGATTCTCCGAACTGCAAGTCCTTTGAGCTCGTTACACAGCCAGCCGCGGGCAAAGCGCCATTTGCGCTCGAGGGTGCGCAAGCTCAGACCCAGGATTCCGGCGATGTCC
This sequence comes from Pseudomonadota bacterium, assembly GCA_022360315.1. Taxonomy (GTDB): domain Bacteria; phylum Myxococcota_A; class Polyangia; order Haliangiales; family Haliangiaceae; genus JAKSDA01. The sequence continues at coordinate 69,301 of JAKSDA010000190.1, read as the reverse complement.
AGCATGGTCAGGCCGCAGTAATAACGCATCAGCACAATCTCGACCAGATGCGGATACTCACGGTGCATCCTGGCCAGAGCCCGGTCGAGAGTAAGTACGTCGTCGGGCCCAAGCACCACGGCGCCTTCGCCGTCAGCCAGGTCGACCGTGAACTCGACTCGCTGCCAGTCGCCGCCATTGCTCCTGGCCATTTTCGACCGCGCTCGCTCGATCAGTATATGCCGCATGGCCAACCCGGCCGCATGATAGAAATGCCGCCGGCCTTTCCACCGCTTTTTTGGCCGATTGGCGAGGCGCATATACGCCTCGTGCACCAATGCCGTGGGCTGTAAAGTCTGCATACCACGACCAAACGCTCGCATCTTTTTGTGCGCCAGTTTGCGCAGCTCGTGATACACGAGCGTGATCAACTCGTGACTGGGGCCCTGAACCGTGGTCGTCTGATCCCCCCGGCCAGACCAGTGGCTTACAGCAAAAGAACTCATGGCTCTCCTCATCGTCGTTCGACCACTCTCGCAGGCTCGAGAATGATGCGGTTATCAAGATCGCTTGCAAGCTGCACCATACCCCATACGCTCGACCATGAGTCTTACGGTCGCTTATAGACCCTTACACCATGGACCGCGCCCCCTGACGATACCATACTGGCAGACGGATAAGCGCCGCGCACGAGTCTCTCTTGAATGCAATCAGTCACTCAAACGGTTTAGCCGTGGTTAGCCTCGACTGGCCTTGACTACCGCTGCGCGTAGTCCTTGCGGGTTCATGCCTTATTGCTGTAAGATCGCCCACAGTTCATGGCAACCTTACTCCATGCCCGCAGTGGAGATACGTATACCCTCCACTCCGAGAATCTCGTAGGACGAAAAAGCAAATGCGATATCTGTCTGCATAATCGCCAGGTTTCTGGTGCTCATGCCGAGCTGCGATGGACAGAGCAAGGATGGGTGATTCACGATCTGGATAGCCGTAATGGCACCTATGTCAACCACCGCCGGCTCGAGCGAGGCGAGCGTCTGGCCATTGAAGCCGGCGCGATCGTGGCATTTGCAGATTCGGAGGATCGATTCAAGCTGGTCGACGACAGTCCACCAGCGGCCCATGCCGTGAGCGCGGGCGGACAGATCTGCGAAAGTAGTGGGCGCATTTTTGTCCTGCCCGATACTGGACCCTACGAATGCACCGTGTATGAACGAAACAGCGGTTGGTATGTAGAAGAGCGGGACAGCGGTGCGAGTCGTCCGGTCACAGATGGAGAAGTACTGACAGTTGGCTCCGAGCCGTGGACGCTCCATCTTCCCGTCATCGTCGATTCGACCTGGAATCCCGCGCCTCCAGTCCGCTTCTCGGTAACATCGCATTGCGCTTTTCGGTCAGCTTCGATGAAGAGCATATCACCTTGACCTTGCTCCATTCCGAGCGATCTACTTGTCTGAATACTCGGGTCTATATGGAGTTACTGCTTCGATTGGCCGAGAAACGCCTGGACGATGAGCGAGATAGTCTACTTCCGCGGGCCGAGAAAGGCTGGATCGACGTCAAAGCTCTACTCAGGCAACTCGGCTGGCAGGACGATGCAACCCGTCGTAATCTGCTCTATCAGCACATCCACCAGGCCAGAAAGCATTTCGAGAAAGCAGGAGTGGTCGGCGCTGTGGACATTATCCAGCGCCGAGCCACGATCGTGACCGAGCGCTCGGGTCGAATCGGGCAGCTTCGCATCGGCGTGAGCAAGATCGATATCGAGCGGCGACAGGTGGCTTGCGACGCTGAAGTCGACCAACAGTCCATTGGTTCCATGGGAGCTGGCAGATCACGATGAGCCACCCTTCACCGAGTGCCGATTCGCAGCCAGACGACATCGATCGGCAGATCTCTCCACAACACTCCCATTTGCAGCAATCGAACCATTCTCGTCCCGGCAATGGTTCTACATCCAGTGTCTCCGATGAGGAACGCTCGAACGATTTATCCCATACTATAGACGCACCCGAGCGATCGCAACCGGACTGGAGTGATGGCGCTTGCCCTGGCCTCGACCAGCGATTCGAGATCGTACAGCCAATTGGACGGGGTACCATGGGTGAGGTATTTCGAGCCCACGACAGCCAGCTCGGGCGCGAGGTGGCTGTCAAGCGAATCGCCGTGCCCGACAGCCAGGCAGCGCGAAACCTGGACCGAGAAGCCAGAGTCATGGCCCGCATTTCTCACCCCAACGTGGTCACGGTCCACGACGTCAAATTGCTGGCCGACACAGTATACATCATTTCCGAATATATCGACGGACAGAGTCTCGACAAACACGATAAGCCGCTGCCGTTACCGCGCGCAGTCGCGATTGCTCGCGATCTGGCCCGCGGTCTGGCCGCGGTCCACGAGCACGACGTGCTCCATCGCGATATCAAGCCAGCCAATGCAATTGTCGATAACAGGTCGGGCCAGGCCAAGCTGATCGACTTTGGCGTGGCAAAGCTGGTCGAACATCAACACCACCGCAATAGTGGTGACCCTGTCGACCATCGTGGCGATGCCGACCCCGCCAGCTCGGCGCCCGGTGGCCATGCCAGTGTCAGCACTGGATCGGACGCCCGTCTCGGTACGCCGCGCTACTGGGCACCCGAGCGGTGGGATGGCTCGAAAGCAACCAGGCGAGCCGATGTGTATTCGTTCGGTGCTTTGTTATACGAGCTGTTGACCGGCGAGAAACCTCCATCGGTCGCCGATCCGGACACACGCCAGCCGATCCAGCTCGCGCGCAGCGATATCGACATCCGTTTACGAGCCATCGTGAATCAATGTGTCGCTCTCGATCCGGCGGAACGCTTCGAATCTGGCTCTGATCTGGCCAGTGCGCTCGACGATCTCCACAATGCTCGGCCTCTGCCCAAAAATCCCTATCGCGGATTGTTCCACTTTCGAGAGGCTCACAGCCATTGTTTTTTTGGTCGAGATGACGATGTGGGCCGAATACTCGACATCATGAGCATCAAGCCGTTCGTGCTCATGGTCGGAAACTCCGGCGTGGGCAAGTCGTCGCTGGCCTACGCCGGTCTGTTTCCGCGGGTGCGCAGCGGCCATGTCGATCCCGGCGGCAGCCGGGCCGCGGTCCGTACCTGGCTACCAGCGGCTGCACTACCGGGCCGGCGTCCCGTCATCGAGCTGGCGCGCCAGCTCGCCGATGCGCTCGACATCGAGCCCCAGCGCATGATCGAGCCGGCGCAGAACGGCGACTACGAAACACTGGCCCGCGAACTGAACTCGCGCCAGGGCGATGAGCGAGGCCTGGTCTTCTTTATCGATCAGCTGGAAGAGCTGATCACGGTCAGCCAGCCCGGTCAGGCCGAAAAAGCCGGGCGCATGCTGGCCTATTTGATCGAGCAACGATCGAGCAGCCTGCGCGTCCTGGCCGCGGTACGGGCCGATCGCGTGGGAGACATTGTCGAACTGCCCGGACTGGGACCGCTGGTCCAAGACAGCGTTTGCTTTGTATCCGGGCTCGACGGCAAGGCCATCCGCGAAGCCATTGTCGAGCCGGTGCGCCACACTGGCGTACACTTCGAGTCGAATGAACTGGTCGAAGAACTGGTCCGCGCCACCCAGGCGGCAAGGGGTGGCTTGCCGCTCTTGCAGTTTGCTCTGGCCGAGCTGTGGAACGCGCGCGACGTGGCCAGTGCAATGATCACAGGACGAGCTCTGCGCAGCATCGGCGGTGTAATCGGAGCGGTTGCCGGCCATGCCGACGACGTGTTGCGCGAACTCGCCGGCGCCGAGCGGCGCAACGCAGCCCGGCGAATTCTGGTCCAGCTGGTCACCCTGCACCAGACCCGGGCGCGCTGCACACGGCACGAACTCACCAGTGGCGATGCGACTCGCCGCGCGGTCCTCGCCCATCTGGAAAACCGCCGCCTCGTGACCTGCGAGGCAGACGACGGAGACGGCGTCTATTCACTGGCCCACGAGGCGCTCGTCACGGCATGGCCCACCATGCGGAGCTGGCTCGATAACGAGCATGAATTGCGGATCATCAAGCAACGCCTCCGCGATGCCGCGCGCGAATGGAATCGCCTCGGCCGACCCAATGAGTCGCTGTGGGGTGAAAAGAGCATCGGCGAGGCGGCTCGCATCGGAGCGTCCGATCGATCGGATCTCGCCGGGCTCGAGACTGAATTTTTGGCTGCCAGCCAGCGGGCCGTGTTGCTGAGGCGGTGGCGAAAGCGGGGCATCGTGCTTTTTGCCCTGGTGTTCATGGTCGCGATGTATGGGGCAGTGCGCTGGCAGGCGCAAAGCGAGCTGGCCGGCAAGGTCAATCGCCACTTCGACAGGGCGATGGGCGCTCTCGGCGAGGCGCGAACTGCAAGTGGAGCTTTTCTGGCGGCGCGCCAGCAAACACGGACTTTGCTCCAGAAAAACCCCGAAAGTCACTGGGCTGCGTTCTGGCAACAGGCCCTCGAGCTGGACCAGTCGGTGACCGCGCATTACCAGCAGGCCGACCGAGCCCTGGAGGCCGCGTTTCGGCTCGATCCAGATCGGGGCGACGTGCGAGAACTGCTCGCTCAGGTGCTCTACGAGCGAGCCAGCTTGGCCGAGACTACCGGCCGCAGCCGAGAACGCGACCAGTTATTGGTCCGCCTCGCCGCCGTCGATCCACAGCGGCATACCCTGTGGAACACTCCGAGCAGCGTGTCGATACTCACAGAACCGGTCGATGCCGAGCTTGAGATATCGCGCTACGTGGCGCAGCGAGACGGCCGATTACAACTCCGTCCGGTCAAGCCGAAATTTCGCTCGCCACCGGTGATTTCGCTGCCTCCAGGCTCGTATTTGATCACTCTGCGCGAAACTCCTGAATACACTGAAACGCGCTATCCGCTGGCCATCAAGCGACTTGATCGACATCGAAATGGCCGAGTCGAGCCGATCGAGATCACCATTACAAGACCGCGCAAGGCCAGTGTGCCCGACGGTTTTGTCTATATTGCAGCTGGGCGGTTTTTGTTTGGCCACGGCACTGCGCCAGAGCATGAGAGTTACCGCGACTGGCACGAAGCCCTGCCTCAGCACGAGCGGCACATCGAAGCCTATTTCATCGCTCGCCACGAAACCACGTTTTGCCCAGTGGCTCGAATTTGTCGATGCATGCGGGCAAGGCGAGTGTCCGGGAATCGAGGCGCCTGCGCAGCATATCCGCCTGCGCGATCCCGAATTGTCTCTCACGGTCGCAAAGCGCAAGGGCATGGGCTGGGAGCTCCAGTGGCAACCGGTTCGCGACGAGCCGGGATATCGCGCTCTCGCTGGCCACATGCTGTTCTATGAGGAGCGAAAGATCCGCAGCCGGCAAAACTGGCTGAGCTTTCCGGTCAGTGGAGTGTCGGGCAAGCAAGTCGAGCTCTATCTGGCCTGGCTGCGCCAGACCAGGGGCGTGCGTGGCGCAGAATTATGCACCGAAGAACAATGGGAGCGAGCCGCACGTGGCGCCGATGCTCGCATGTTTCCGCATGGCAATGCACTGTCGGCCAATGAGGCCAATTACGACAAAACGTATGGCCGTGTGCCACGTGCATTCGGACCCGACCAGGTAGGTTCGCACCCGCACAGCGCCAGCCCGTTTGGCATATACGATATGGTCGGAAACATCGGCGAAATGACCCGGCCCATTGCCACATCGCCGGGTGGCGTTGTTGCGGCTGTCAGCGATCCCGACGCCAGCCAGAAACGCCTTGTTGTACGCGGTGGCTCGTTCTTTCATCCCGCCATCGACGGTCGGGTTTACAATAGCTGGAGTATCACACCCGATCAGAGTTTGCCGTATGTCGGTTTTCGCGTCTGTGCTTCGGTTCCTCCGAATGCCGGGGATCGTTGACTACTCGCGAGCTCACGCGCTCTGAACCGCGCAGGTGAGCTCGAAAAACTGCGGATAGCTGGCGGGCTCTCCGTGTCCTGGTCGTATTCCTGCTCAGAGGGGCAGCGCAGTACGAATAGCAGCGCTGCCCGATCCGACCACGTTTGCGAGCGCACTGTGCCTCAGCACGCGTTCGCCACGACAGGAGAGAAAGCCATGAAATCGAATACGTTGTATACGGAACCGAAAGCGTCAGGGGCGTTTTTTCACCGGCATCCGCGGCAGCGGCGGCCCGGTCAGCCCACGCGCCACAATGCGAGTAGTGGCTGGTACATGCGCCTCGCCTGCGCAGTGCTCGCCACCCTGGCAACCGGGGCCCAGGCTCGCGCAGCAGAGGTCGCGGAAGAATTCGTCGTCGAGCGCAGAAGCCCGCAGGGCACCACCTGGCAAGGCACTGCATTGCCGGACGCGGAGCCGCGCTGGCTGCAAGGCGAGTCTTTTTTCGCCACGCTCGAGGATGGCACAGCAGTCGAGTTGGTCCAGTTCAGCGGCGATGTGATCGAGGCGATCGAACGCCGGCGTCATACGGGATACGAAGCCGTGCGCGTTGTCGGGCCGGCTGACCTTGTCGGTATGCAGTGGACCGAGACGCGGTGCTCCGGCGGGCAATGCACGAAACTGTGGTTTCGCATTGCCGACGCTGTGCTCGACCGATCCACGAACGCGATCCATGTAGGTTCGAGCAACAGCAAACTCGGATTGTACCGGGTCGAATACACAGCATCATCCACCATGGGCTCGCAGCGCTGGATACCGGTTTGTGATCCTGCCGATGGCAATACCACCATGGGTCTATTCGTGACCGGCCGCTGGGATAACGATGGGACCTGGCATCCTTCTGGATATACATTTTCATGCGCCCGCGGTGTGGTGTCCAGATGCGTCCGCATGTGGGGCTACCAGCCGTGGCAGTCAGTCGATGTACCGGGTCGGGGCTCGGTGAGCCTAAAACCCTTGCACGTGGCGTGCACTCGTGCGGCCCGCGCCGAATATTGTGACAATGGAGTTTCCTACACCCGTGACAGTACATCGATCGATTTGTTTGACGTCTACGGTTTGAATTTACCCGAGACGAGCCAGGGCTTCACAATGGAGTCGGGGTGGGATGAAAATGGCGCGATTTTTGTGTTGCATCCGCGCCATTCCGATCTCGTCGCCGATTGCCGTGACCGCATCGGATCCGCGTGCCACTGGGTCGCCCCGAGTGCGGGTCGCCAAACCGCCACGATTTATGTGCGGAGTGCCCCGCCCGACTCGGAGTCACGTCAGAGGCGGTAGTTATCGGTCCCCATGGCGACGCCGGCGAGAGTGTCCAGGGTCTCAACATGCACACTGTATGCATGTTGCCAATCTCCATTGTACGTGAATATGCACCGTTTTTGGATCCGTTAAATATTATCCATCGTGTGCAGCTCAAAGTGAGATGAATATTCAGCCCCGTGAATTATAAAGATATGACAAAGTAAAACGACTCATCGGATCCACAACCAATAAGACGAGCAGTGTGATGAACTCATTGTCGCGACTCTCAGCTCGTGGCCGATCTGAATCAGCGGCCACGGTCAGTGCGCCCAGCGTTGCTTTCAGGTCAGTGCTATAGCTTACAATTGCTATCGACCATTTTCAGTTCTAATCTCGCGCCGCGTTCGGCCTCGATGCAACGTGTCTCGTCTATTACGACATTTTGGTTCAACCACGATTACGCGTTGTGTCGGACGGCGAGATGTTCCGCCCATTGTTGCCGATCTGTGGTGCGAAGTCGCTCGAGATACGCTGGAAGCTGTCCGCGCGTGTGCTTCGGCCCGCCCTCGCCCAGTACCGTCCACATTGGATCGATGGGATGAGTGGCCGAACGCATCATCTCACCATGCCAGTCGTCCAGCAGTGCGAGGGCCCTGGCGACAACAGTGGAATGCTGATCGGCAAGATCGGTCTGCTCGTGGGGGTCGGTGGCGAGGTCGAACAACATGAGGTTGGGAAATCCGTGGTAGCCGTCGTGATACGTGCGGATGCACAGCCACTCGCGATCGCCCTGGCGGAAGCGAATCGACCGCTGACAGGTCCACGCCCCCTGGCTGAGCACCACATACGGCCGTCCCGTATCATCTCCGCGACGCAGTGATGGTGAAAAACTCTGCCCATCCCAGTTGGATGGAACAGAACCGCCGACCAGCTCGACGATCGTCGCGGCAACGTCTACCTGGTAGTGGATACCGCTCCACACCGAACCGGCCAGATCATCCGTGATACCCGGCCAGCGCAGGATCAACGGGACATGGCAGGTCGCTTCGTCGGCTGTGTGATGATCACCATAGATGTTTAGCTCGCCCAGGTTTTCACCGTGATCGGAACTGACCAGGATGGCGACGTCATCGTAAATCCCGAGATCTCGCAATACGGCAACGATGTCACTGAGATGTCGATCTGCGTACATCACGCCGGCATCATAGCCGTCAAACATACGCCGGGCGTCTTTCATGGACCCGATCGACGTGGGCTGCAGTGGATACGCTGCAGTGTAGTCGGCGGGCGGTCGATCGTCAAAACCAATCACTTCACGCGCCGAATGCGGACCGCAACCCTGCCAGTGCGCCGCTCGGATTTTTTCACTGTACCAGTCGGGCAGCGCTGAACCGCTAAAGCCCTCGACCACAGCGGCAGGAGATCGATAGGGCGTGTGCGGATCCCACATGTTGATGTGCAGGAACCAATGCGGATCCCCTCCATTGCGCCTCAACCAGTCGATCGCAGCCGGTGCGATTTCGTCGGCGCGCTCCAGCCCGCGCCGTCCGGTGTTCACAACATCGTTGAAGTTGGCATAAAAATGCCAGGCAGAGTGACGTTCACCAAATGGGCTCACAGTCGCCGTACGCAGTCCTGCATTGCGCAAACACCGCATCCAGCTGGTCCGTCCCAGCATGGAACTGAAGCCGCGGGAATAGCCCTCGATGAAGGGATCGGCGGCCGCGCCACCGTGATTGATCACTCCTGTGTGGACGCCGAGACGTCCCGAAAATAGCGCCGTCCGACTGGGCAAACACGGTGCGTCGGAAACGTAAACATTGTTCAACCGCAACCCGTCTCGTGCGATCTCGTCGATGGCCGGAGACGTGGAACGGTGGTAGCCAAAACACCCCAGGTGATCGGGCCGCAGGCAATCCACATCAACATATAGGACACGCATGGTGGCGCCCAGTTTATCTGGGCGAGAACTGGACTTGCCTGGAAATGGCTACTACTCTGCCCAGGATAGCCTGCATTTCTTTGTTTCAATTGAGTTGCAGCTGGATCGGAAACCGTGTTAAGTAACTATAAACACAGCACAATCGTCGTCGTCGTTATTCTGTGCGCGCTCGGTAGTTGCGACAGTGACCCGGCCAAGTCGCGGGCCTCCAAGCAGCGATCGGCGGATTCGCCATCGCCGGGCGACGTTCAGCGATCGCCACCTGCGGTCGCTGAACGTCCGAGGGTCTCATCGCGGACCGAGCTTGCCACGCATCGGCCGCTGCTCGATGAAGCCGGGCGGGCGGAGTTGGATGCCGGCGGCTTGCTCATCGATATGGGGTCGTTCGACCAGCACAAGTATACCCGTGGTGGTTGGAACAACGCGTGGGGGCGGTCAAAGGTAAGCCCGCCCGGCATTACCTATGCGGAGGTAAACGGACGTCGCGTCCACCTGGATGTGATGACGCGATCGGCGGTCGGCGATTTTGTCATGCGCGTCCGCGCCGGAAAAAAACAGCAACGAGTGACTGTGCAACTCGGCGACAAGACGCTGGGACACGCCTCGTTTGGCACCGAATGGCAAGATGTGACCATCCCGGTCGCCGGGGGCAGCGTTTCGCCCGGTCGCCACGAATTGCGTCTCACCTTCGGACGCTCCAAGAAAGGTGGTCCCCGCGCCGAGATCGATTGGATCTGGTTGCGTTCCGAGCCCGACGTCGCGCCCGCACTGCCCATTCCGCGGATCATGTCGATCGCGGTGGGAGGCACACCCAAACGCGCTCTCCCGGCTCCGACCCGGCGCGCCTATTCATTCTATCTGCAGGTTCCGGAAACCGGAGCGCTGGTCTTCGACTACGGTGCCGACAAACCGGTCGCGTTCAAGGTCGGCGTGCAAGCTGACGGCACCCCGGCCAGAGAGCTGTTTTCGCAGTCCGCGGCGGCCGGCCAGTGGAAAGAGGCCAAGGTCGATCTCTCCGAGTTCGCCGGCAAGGCGATACGATTGGATCTGATCACGGAAGGGCCGGCGGCGGTCGCTGGCTGGGGCGAGCCCGAACTGATGGTCAAGCCGGAAAAACTGGCCAGCAAAACCGCCAAACCAAAAGCGCCTGCGGGCAAACCGCCGCGCAACGTACTCGTGCTGGTGATCGACACGGTACGGGCCGATATGTTCGCACCGTTTGCCGACAACCCCCCCGCAGCGACACCGGCCTTTGACGCCTTCGCTGAGAAATCGACGGTTTTTGTCAACGCCTACAACAACGAGAACTGGACCAAGCCCTCGGTCGCGACCACGCTGTCGGGACTCTATCCGGTCACCCATGACACCAAACAAGATCCGAGCGTGCTGCCCAGGGATGTGGAACTCTTGTCCGAGCGGCTCAAGAGCGAGGGGTTTGCGACAGCCGGGTTCGTCGCCAATGGTTTTATCAGCAAGAAATTCGGGTTCGAGCAGGGCTGGGATCGTTTTCGCAATTACATTCGCGAGGAGCGCAAGTCGGACGCGGAGCACGTCTATGCCGACGCACTTGCCTGGCTCGAGAGCATAAACAACAGCAAGCCTGCCGCGACCGGTGACGGCACGGACAAGGGCACACCTGCCGCGACAGGTGACGGCACGGATAAGGGCAAGCCCGCCTTCCGCAGCGACAAGCCATTTTTTCTCTACCTTCAAACCATCGACCCCCACGTCATCTATTCGGTCGACCGGCAGTATACCCGGCCGTATTTCCCCGACGAATACAAGGGGCCGATCGGATCGTCGCTGTCGGGACAGGAGCAGGCCGACATCTCGCGGGGCAAGCGAAAAGTGGGCAAACGGGATTACGACTGGATTCGCGCGCTCTATTACGGAGAAGTCACTTACCACGACGAGCACATGGGCCGGTTTTTTGCCGAGATCGAACAGCGTGGGATTCTCGACGACACACTGGTCGTGATCACCAACGACCACGGCGAGGAGCTGAACGAGCACGGCCATCTCGGCCACGGTCATTCGCTGTACGACGAGCTTTTGCGTGCTCCTCTGCTTTTCCACTATCCGCCTCTCTTTGCTGCGGGCAACCGGATCACCGAGGTGGTCGAGCACGTCGATGTCACGCCGACCATTCTCGACACGCTCAGGCTCAGGCCGATGAAAGACGCCGATGGTCAGTCACTGCTGCCTGTTATCAGGGGCGAACCGATCACCCGCCCACTCTACGCCGTGGCCGAGTTTCTCGATCACGGGCGCGCTATCCGGGTTGGCCGGTGGAAACTGGTCCGCGGCCCTCGCACGCTGGGCGACCTTTACGATATTGCAGAGGATGCGGCCGAGCAAAAGAACCGCGTCGAAGAAGCACTGATCGCGCTCAGGCTGTGTGAAGTGTACATGGGCGAGGCCCTGGCAACCCCGGCCAAACGATTGCGCGGGCAAGAGCGAGCCCAGCAGATCAAGTTCAAGAGCAGTGATGCCAACATCGATCCGAAACTCAGAAAACAACTCGAGGCGCTGGGCTATTTCGGTGGTTGAAGTGGGGTGGTCCGCTTTGCTGCGATCGCTGGTCTCGGTGCAACAGTCGGACAGACCGGTGCGGAATGCGAGGCGCGGTTCCGACCGGCCGGCCGTGCGTCAGCTGATATTCGTCCTGGCCTTTGTGTGCGCGGTCGCCGTGCCGCAAACCGCACACGCGTACGTCGGGCCGGGCGCGGGGATCGCAGTCGCCACTACGGCGCTTGCCCTGCTGGTATCGACAGTACTGGTCCTGGTCGGGCTTTTGTTGTGGCCGCTGCGCTGGGTCTGGCGACTGTTGACCAGCAAGCGTCCACCCAAACCGCCACACATCCGCCGTGCCGTGGTGATCGGGCTGGACGGCCTCGATCCCAATCTGGTCGACCGGTTCATGGCTGATGGCAAACTGCCCACGCTGAAAGCAATCGCCCAAAAGGGCACCTACCAAAGACTGCAGACCACCTTCCCCGCCATGTCTCCAGTGGCGTGGAGTTCGTTTGCCACTGGCGTCAATCCGGCCAAGCACGGCATTTTTGACTTTCTCACCCGCGATCCGCGCAGCTATCGACCGGATCTGTCGTCCGCCGAGGTGGCTCCTCCGGGACGGCATCTGCGGGTCGGCAATTTGCAGATCCCCATCGGTAAGCCGCAACTGAAGCTATTGCGCAAGAGTCGGCCGTTCTGGGACATCCTCGGCCGCTACCGGATTCCGTGCTCGATCCTGCGAGTGCCGATCACGTTTCCCCCACAAAAATTTCCCGGCACGCTGCTATCGGCGATGTGTGTGCCCGATCTGAAGGGCAGCCAGGGAACCTATGCCTATTACGCCACCGCCGAGCCGGCCGAGCCGGGCACTGACAGCGATCGAACTGGCGACGGGTCGCATCATCCCATGGCTGAGCACGACGCCGAAGGGATCGGAGGCAATCGCATCGACGTCGTCATTGAGGGCGATCGCATCGAAAGTCATCTCCACGGGCCGCCCAATCCAATGCGGCGCGACGGCCAGCAGCTGAAATTGCCGCTATCGATCCGGCTCGACCCCGACCACAAACGCGCTGAGCTTCGCATTGGTCGCAAGCGAATTGTGCTCGAGACCGGAAGGTACACCGAGTGGGTCGAGGTGGCGTTTCCGATGAGACTCGGCTTCAAGCTGCGCGGCATCTGTCGCTTTCGCCTGCTCGATGTGGGCGAGTCTCGATTCCGCATGTATGTCACGCCGATCAACATCGATCCGGCGGCGCCGATCCTGCCCATTTCGCACCCCCGCATTTTTTCGATATTCCTCGCCCGCCTTATCGGCCGTTTTGCCACGCTGGGCCTGGCCGAGGATACCTGGGCGCTCAATGAAGGCGTTCTCGACGAGCAGGCATTTCTCGAGCAGGCGTGGGAGAATCACCGCGAACGCGAGGCGATGTTTTTCAAAATGCTGCGTCGCACCCGACGCGGTGTCCTCGCCTGTGTATTTGACGGAACCGACCGGATTCAGCACATGTTCATGCGCTATCTGGACCAGGGCCATCCGGCACTGCGGGCCAGCGCTGGCACCGACAATGGCGACAGCGAGCGCTGGGGCAAGGTGATCGAAGAGACCTATACCCGCATGGACGAGATGATCGGGCGGGTGCTCGACGAGATCAAAGACGATCCCCATACCTTGGTCATTGTGCTTTCGGACCACGGATTTCAGACGTTTCGTCGCGGCGTCAATCTCAACGCGTGGTTGCGAGACAACGGCTATCTGGCCCTCGAGACGGACAAAGACGGTTCAGGTGAGTGGTTCCGCGACGTCGACTGGAGTCGTACCAGTGCGTTTGCGCTCGGGCTGGGCGGGATCTTTCTCAATATCAAGGGTCGCGAGGCGCACGGCATTGTCGAGGCGGGCGAAAAAGCGCAGGCGCTCGCCGACGAGATCGCGCAAAAGCTCACCGGGCTCGAAGACACCGATGTGGGTGAGGTGGCGATCAGCGAGGCCTACCCGGCGCACCGACTGTATCGCGGACCGTACGCCGAGAACGCGCCGGACCTCATCGTGGGATACGCAGCGGGTTGGCGCGCGTCGTGGGAGGGCGTCCGCGGTATCGCCAGCGGCGAGGTATTTTCCGACAATACGCGCGCCTGGAGCGGTGACCACTGTATCGACCCCAAACTGGTTCCCGGCGTTTTGTTTGCAGACCGACCTCTCGCAGCAGCCGGTGACCAAGACCCATCAATCGCCGACCTGGCGCCCACTCTGCTCGACCTATTTGGCGTGCCAGTGCCGGCGTATATGGACGGCTCCACGCTGGTGACATGAGGGCTTGCTCGGTACTCGCCATTGCGGTGGCAGCCGCTGGGCTGGCCATTGCCTGTGGCAACCATACCGCCGGGTCGTCGACTTCGGCGGCATCTCGGCCCGGCACATTGATCGTCTTGGGCATCGACGGCATGGATCCGGAGCTCGTCCAGCGCTATATGAGCGAGGGTCGCACGCCCAATCTCGCCGCCCTGGCCGAGCGCGGTACATTCTTGCCGCTCGGTACCACCAACCCGCCGCAGAGTCCAGTTGCCTGGTCGACCTTCATAACCGGTTCGGGTCCGCACGACCACGGGATCTACGATTTCGTGCACCGCGACCCCAACGCCCTCGCGCCCTATCTGTCGACCTCGCGCACCGAGCCGGGCGATACCATCAAGATCGGTCCGCTCACCCTGCCCGCCTCATCCGCCAGTGTAGAGCTTCTGCGCGGTGGAATCGCGATCTGGGAGCTGCTCAGCAGGGGCGATGTGATGTCGGTGTTTGTCAAGATACCGGCCAATTTTCCGCCCAGCGGAGCGCGTCGAGCGCGCGTGCTGGCGGGAATGGGCACGCCGGATCTGCTCGGAACCTACGGCACGTTTCACGTCTACACCGACTCTCCCGATCTGGTCGGACAGACCCCATCGGGCGGTCAGGTGCACGAGCTGGTTTTTGACCAACAGCGCGCCCGCTCGTCCCTGCCCGGTCCGCCCGACCCGCTGTCGAGCAAGGGTGATCCTCTCGAACTCGCAGTCGAGGTCGTTCGCGACCGGGACCGCGAGGTTGCTCTGGTCCGTATCGGCCTTGCTGAGATTCTCGTGATGCCGGGCGAATGGAGCCATTGGGTGCCGATAGCCTACAACCCCGGACTGCTCGCCGGTGACATTCACGGCATGGTACGGGTTTACCTGAAGTCGCTGCGCCCTCACCTGACCCTGTATGTGAGTCCAGTGAATATGGATCCCCTGGCTCCGGCCATGCCGCTGTCGGCACCAGAACACTATGCTTCACAGCTCGCCGAGCAGGCCGGCCGGTATTACACCCAGGGAATGCCGGCCGATACCAAGGCGTTTGCTGCGGGCATTCTGTCCGAGGACGAGTTTCTCGCCCAGGTCGACCTGGTGTTCGAGGAGCGGGTGCGGATGCTCAACGCCGAACTCGATCGCTTCGACAGCGGGCTATTGTTTATGTATTTCTCATCGATTGACCTGGTATCGCACGTGTTCTGGCGCACTCTCGCGGCCGACGCCGGTCCCGATGACCGGCGCTACGCGCATGTCATTCCCGATCTCTACCAACGTATTGATGGCGTCATCGGCGATGTCGTGAAGCGAGCTGGGCCCGAGACGCCAGTCATTATCATGTCGGACCACGGATTTGCCCCCTATCTGCGCAAAGTACATGTCAACACGTGGCTGGCCGAGCGCGGCTATCTGGCTGTGCGGCAACCGGGTGTCAAAAAACTCGATGGACCGCTGGGTCATATCGACTGGTCGCGTACCCAGGCTTATGCACTCGGACTCAACCAGATCTTCATCAATCTGCGCGGACGCGAGCGATACGGAGCAGTGTCTCCTCGCGATAAGGCCGCGCTGGTCAATCGCCTGGTGCGCGAGCTCGAACAGTTTCGCGATCCCGAAACCGGACAGCGAGTGGTCACCCAGGTACACCAGCCCGAGTCTGGCAGCTACCCGCACAGAACACCGGATCTGATCGTCGGTTTTGCCCGCGGCTACCGGAGCTCGGACGAATCGGCGATCGGAGCTGTCGGAGAGCTGGTACTCGAGGACAACCTCGACCGGTGGAGCGGCGACCACTGCATGGATGCGTCTCATGTTCCCGGGGTTCTTTTCAGCTCCGAGCCGCTGCCGCTGGCCCAAAATTCGTCTGGCGATTCATCCGGCGCGCCATCCCTGATCGATTTTGCCCCCGCGTTACTGGCCTATTTTGGTATCGAAAAGGCCCAGCACCTGCAGGGCCGGCCGTTTATTGCCCGAGGAAGCAAGCGATGACTGGATTCAAGATCAAGCCACCCCGTTATCTAAAGGCCCGATTGAAAGCGGTTGCACGCAAACATAATTTTAAGGGCGTAGACGCGGTGGTCGAACATTTTGTGGAGCGCGGGCTCAAACACTACGAGTCTGCAATTTCTGGCGGCGAAAGCGTGGCCGAGCGTTTCGACGCGATTGTCGCCGAGCAGGGCTATTCATCGGTGGATGAACTGATCGAGCATTTGCTCCTGCGCGGACTCAATGCGTACGAAGATGCTCCTGACGACCCAGAAAAGCTAGAACAGCGCCTGCGCGGGTTGGGCTACATCGAGTAACCTTTGGATTGGTTTGCCCACGCAATCGGACGAGCTGTCGACCTCATCCTCTCTCTCTTTGACGGGATTCCGACACCGTGGAACCTGGTCGTGGTGTCGATCGCCACCGGTGCGCTCATTCTGTGGATCATCGGACTTACGACTCGGCCCGCTCGGGTGACCTCTGCGCGCTCGCAGATGGCCTCTGCAATTTACGAGATCCGGCTCTTTCTCGACTCTCCGCGCCGAGTGATCGCGGCGCAGGGGCGATTCCTGGCCTGGAGCTCGGTCTATATCGGTGCGCTCTTGCCCGGCCTCCTGGTCGCATCCATCCCTCTGGCGCTGTTTTACACCCATCTCGATCGCCGCTATGGCGTCGCTCCAATATCGACCGGACAACCCGTGCTGGTGCGGGTCGATCTCGACCGCGACGCGGAGAGTTTCAGTGCGAACGTCGACGACGCTCACCACGCGCACACCGCTGCAGTTCGCGTAGTTGCGCCCCCACTGACCGTCGAAGACGAGCGCAGGGTCTATGTACGCATCGAGGTCACCGAGCCGGGCATCCACGAGTTGACGCTACAGATCGGCGCTGAGCGGATTTCCAAACTAATTTCTGCTGATTCGGACGCACTGGCAGTCTTGCCCGAGCGCTCGCGTGGTATCGAAGCCATGTGGGCGAACGGCGGCGACGAGCCGCCACTGTCCACAACCTCGACGGCCGAGCGCATCGTCGTCGCACACCCCGTACCGGCGCAGAACTGGCTCGGCGTTTCGATGCCCTGGTGGTTGGCCTGGCTAATCATCGCAACCGTCGCGGCCCTGCTCTTGCGCGGACCGATGAGAGTATCCATATGAGTTAAAAGGGCGGCGATGCGGTTCGGCGGTGCCCGACAACCGCCCGTAGAGGAGTAGAATGCAGCCATGTACCAACTCTCCGGCCTGGATACGTCATTTCTGAATCTCGAGACCCCCAATCAGCACATGCATATCGGCAGTGTCGTGATCTTGGATCCGAGCACTGCCGAGACTCCGTTCACCATCGATACTCTCCGACAGCTGATCAAGCAGCGTATCCATCTGGTTCCGACCTTTCGCCGCAAGCTGGTAAAGGTTCCGTTTAATATCGATTTTCCTTACTGGATCGACGACCCCAATTTCGATCTCGACTTTCATCTGCGCCACGTGGCAGTGCCCGCACCGGGCGGTTTGACCCAGCTGGCCGATCTGGTCTCACGTATCTACGGACGGCCACTAGACCGCAATCAACCCCTGTGGGAATTGTATATGATCGAGGGCCTGGGGGATATTCCGGAAATCGGCAGCGGAAAGATCGCGCTGCTCGGCAAATTTCATCACGCCGCCATCGACGGTGCCTCTGGGGCCGAAATACTGGCTTCAATGATCGATCTCTCGCCCCAGATGCGCCCCGTACCACCGCCCGAACAGCCATTTGCGCCCGAGCCGGCCCCCAACGAGCTCCAGCTCTTGTTCAAATCCCTGAGCCCGGTGCTCCGGCGTCCGTATCGCCTGGCCACGCTGGTGCCGCAACTGGTGCGCGCGGCTCGCGAAATCGGGCACGAAGCGCTCTCGAAACAGACTGTCGATGTCCCACCGCTGCCGTTTACCGCGCCCAGGACGTCATTCAACACCACTATCTCCCCGCATCGCCGATTTGCCGCTCTCAACATCAGCCTGGCCCGGGCCAAGGCGGTAAAAAACAAGGCCGGTTGTAAGCTCAACGACGTCGTTCTCGCCGTGGTGTCCGGCGCTTTGCGGCGCTATCTACAGGGTCGAGGGGAACTGCCCGATCGCCCGCTCATCTCGTTGTGCCCGATTTCGGTGCGCAGCGAGGAGGACCGAAAGAGCGCCGGCAATCAAGTGTCGCTGATGCGAGTCAACCTGGCCACCGACGTCGCCGATGCAAAGAAGCGGCTCGAGCAGATCATGGCCAGCACGCAGCAGGGCAAGGCGCGACACAAGACCATTGGAGCCAAGGCACTGCAGGACTGGAATGATTTCGCCACCCCGTCGGTGGCCGCACTGGCCGCGCGCCTCGTGGTCCGCGCCAAAATTGCCGATCGGATGAACCCGCTCTTCAACCTGGTCATCACCAATGTTCCCGGATCTCCGGTGCCGATCTATCTGGGCGGCGCGCGCATGATCGCCAACTACGGAACGGCCCCGATCATCGACGGCGTAGGTCTCATGATCGTGGTGACCAGTTATATCAATCGTCTCGATTTTGGGCTCACAGTGTGCAAGGAGGCAGTCCCGGAGGTGTGGGACGTGGCTCTCGCCCTGCGCGAAGCCATGGATGAGCTCACCGATACCCTTTCAGCCTGATCATCCCGGTGAAGCGTCCAAACCGGCCACGTCCAGCCTGACCGGCGAGATCACCAAGTCGGTTAGCTGGAACAGCAGCGGTGTGGTGACGAATGAAGGCTATCCCGGGCTTCGTTCGCCTTACCACCAGGCCCCCAATGGCTCGATACTACTCTGAGTGAGCGCAGCCATTTCAGGCCGCACAGTCAATCCGGGTACCGCCAATGGGTGCGCTCGTAAGTGGTGTGGCCTGAGATACAGTCCATACTCACCTACTCGGTTACGACCGGTGAAACGCTGGCAACAGCCATCTTATTGGGCAATCTGCATTGATCTTTCCCTGCGTGGTGTGCCATCGATCGAACTATGGACATCGATCGATCGGAGCCGACCTTCCAGCCTTGGTCGGAGCCGTTCGATACGCCGCGAAAGAGATACCCTGTGCCACCAGCATACCGACCCCCGCGACAAGCAGAGCCATCCAGCCCCGATCCCACCGAGACGACCGAACTCATCCAATACGCCCTCGACAGGGCCCGACTTTGTAGCTCGCAACTCGAACGGATGTATTTGCATTTGTGTCGGATAAAAATGACCGGCAGCAAATCGTCTCATTGAGGCCCTGCTGCCGATCCAAACAGAAAACGCATTATGAGCCGATGCAAAAACTCTCCGCGTCGTCAGAGCGCCGACCCATGACTGCCAGCGGGCTTGCTCGTAGGGGCTCGGCAAGTACCGCATAAGTACAGCGATCCCCGGTGCTTATAAACTCCTACCAACATTCTATTTGACAGCTTTTGTTCCCAATGGAATAATTTGTATGAGCAACTACGAGTCAGACAAATAATTGTGATTTTTAAGCTTCTTACTGTGGGGGACAGAAGAGCTTGAGATGGCCATCTAACGAGGGTCAGGCCATTTAGGATGTTTTGTGCACGCGATGGCCTGGGTGTGCGGATTACATTGATATAGACAGACTTGTTATTTTGTCATGGGACCTACAATAGGTCCTTTTTATTCAGGGGGGATTTAAGCGACGCATGCCTTGAGCACGTCGTCCGGTCGCCTTGCGAGCAGTCGAGCAAGACGAGACGCCCGGGCGTCCGGAATATCCGATCGCAAATCAGTCGTGTCGACACTTGTGTGTCGACCGGCTACATACAACAAGAGGAGAATTGCAGTGGGAACAAACCATGTCCTATATCGCGCGATATGCAGTTTGATTCGGGGGGCCCGGTATCTTCCTGTCGGAAATCTGGCCATTGTACTCATTACTGTACTCATCGTGGGGGTCGCCGGGTGCGAGCAAGGCGAGCTTCCGACCATTGTCAAATCGAACGCGGAGATCCATGGCGATCCGGCAGCGGGCCGCATCGGGGTCGAGGTTGCGGTCGCCCAGCATCTCGCTGATGGCGACGAGTTCCATATCTCGCTCAACCGGCTGCTCCGGCACGGCAAACAGGTGTTTCAGGCCAACTGGACAGTGCAGGAAGGAGGTGGGCGCCCGCTCACCAAGGGAGTCGGAACCCCGCTCACTGATCCTTCATCACCTCTGGTCTTTCCGCGCAACTTCAACCGAGTATCTGCGCCAGATGCCAACTCGTGCGCCGGGTGCCACAACGCGCCATTTGGCGTTGCCGGCGGAGGCGGTGATTTTGTTACCAACGTATTTGTGCTGGGCCAACGCTTCGACCACGCCACGTTCGATCCGACCGACGGCATTGCGCTACGCGGTACGCTGGACGAACGGGGCATTCAGGCCCAGCTCGACACGATCGCCAACAGCCGGGCCACTTTGGGCATGTTCGGGGCCGGATTCATCGAAATGCTCGCCCGGCAGATTACCGCCGATCTACAGACGATCCGCGATGCCACGCCACCGGGCTCGTCGTCCCCGCTTTCGTCGAGGGGTATCGCTTTCGGCACCATTGCCCGCGCCGCCGATGGCAGTTGGGATACCAGCAGCGTCGAAGGGTTGCCCGCGCCCAGTCTGGCCACATCGGGTCCACATGATCCGCCGAACTTGATCATCCGGCCGTTTCATCAGGCCGGCGCAGTGGTGTCGCTGCGCGAGTTCACCAACAACGCATTCAACCATCACCACGGTATGCAGTCAGCCGAGCGTTTTGGTTCGGGCACCGACCCGGACGGCGATGGGTTTACCGACGAACTCACCCGCGCAGACATCACCGCCACAGCGATCTATCAAGCAACTCTGGCCGTGCCGGGCCGAGTCATTCCCAACGATCGCGCAGTCGAGGCCGCGGTTCTGGTCGGCGAGGCCAGATTCGAGGACATCGGATGCGCTGATTGCCACGTTCCATCACTTCCGCTCGATAATGGCGGCTGGATTTATTCCGAGCCCAATCCGTTTAATCCACCTGGCAATCTGCAACCCGGTGATGCGCCGGCATTCAAGGTCGACTTGACCAGCAAGCGATTGCCCCGGCCGCGTCTGAAAGCCCACCGCGGAGTTGTCCACGTTCCGGCCTATACCGATTTCAAACTGCACGACATCACCAGCGGCCCGGGCGATGCCAACGCCGAACCCATCGATATGTTGCAGCCTGCCGGCTCACCGGGATTCTTCGCCGGCAACCGGAAATTCCTGACCAAGAAGTTGTGGGGGGCAGCTAACGAGCCACCTTACTTCCACCACGGCAAGTTCACCACGATGCGCCAAGCCATTCTGGCCCACGCTGGCGAAGCTCAGTACTCGACCGATGGCTTCGCCGATCTGTCGATCTACGAGCAAAACGCGATCATCGAGTTCCTCAAGACCCTGCAGGTGCTGCCGCCGGGTACCAGGCACCGCATCGTGGACGAGCGAGGGCGCAAAAAACGGTGGCCTCCCCGCCACTGATGCGCGCACGACACAACTGTCAGTCTCAATCTGGCACCCTCACCACTGTAAAATTCGTGCTTTAGAACACAAAATTGCGGCGGTTGACAATGTAGTCCGATCGACTACAATCAGATGTACTATGTCTACTGCCTTGTCTACTGCTGCTTTGTTGAGCGCGATATCCATAGCAGGAGTGGCTTGCCAATTCGAGCCTCCCGGCGTTGTTGATAATGGTTCAGGAGCTGATGCCAGTACTGTTAATCAGCCCAACGGGGACTCAGCTGATGCGTCTATAGTAGATGCCCAGCCCGTTCCGGGCGACGATTGCAGCAATGCGATCGACCTCGGCACGCTGGCCAACGACGCATCCACGACTCTATCGGGCAGTACTGCTGCTGCGGTGGACAATATCGATTTTGCGTGCGGACAAGCCGGGGGCCAGTCCGACTTGGTTTATCAGATCAGATTCACCGGGTCTAATGATGCAGAGTTCATTCTGAACCCGGCGAACTGGAATGCCGCGATTGTGATCACGCGGAGCGTCTGCCAGGCCAACTCTGCAGAGGAGATCGTGAGATGCATCAGCACGCCTAACGGCGCTACCATTGAGACCACGATTTCAGAGCCGGACACCGAGGCGATCTACTACATATGGGTCGATGGCCGTGACAACCCTCCGATGGTTCAGGGGAGCTTCTCGCTGTCGGTCAGGCGGAGAGACGACAGCTAGCCACGGTAGCCACGGCTAAAACAGCGCTCACACCATTCGGTCGAAAGCGGCGCGCAATTCAGGTGCACGGCGTTTGCTGCGCCGTGAAGTGGTCACCACGTCGACGATACAATCGGGCGGGACCTGACGGGCCAGAATGACACCGTTTGGGCTGCGGTAGATCTCATAGCCGGCAGCGCGCAGTCTGGCTGGTGAAACCTCGAGCATCACCGCCACATTGGCCCGCTTGCCCACCTGGCTATCGATCGTCTCGGCCAGGTGCACATGACTGCGATCGCCGCGCAAGATACCGTCCCGGGCAATACTCTCGATCACCTCGATCTGGGTACCGTGCCAGATCGACCTCATGCCTGACCACGCTGTCCAGCTGGCCTCGAGCGCCTCCTGGGTGATTGGCATGTGGTCCAGTGAATGTCCCTGACTGGCCCGGATACGCTGGCCAGCTACTTCGAAGCGCGTCTTGTTGTTGTGCGCAACAACCTCTTCCACCGCGCGGCGCGATGCCCTCAGATGCCGACATAATTCGTCGAGTGTCACCCATCCGGCCCGATCCATCTGCATTCCCACCTTGCCGGCACGATGGCGAAGCAGCGCGGACATGGTGTGGCTCAGTCGTTTGCGTTTCTTGGGATCCATCATCAGCCTCCCGCTTCGACAACCTCGAAGCATTCGAGCATCCGGGCGTCCCGGCAAGAAATATCAGCGGAGCTCGTCCGCAGCAGGGCAGTCGGGCGACCGGATATTTCGATCGTACGCAAACACTATGTACCGCAAACTATCTGCGAAAACTATTCTTATGTAATATACTATCGAAAAATGCGATAGTTAGTGAGAGACTCTACCGGGCGCCTCGGAAAGAGATTCACATGCCCAACCTGGAATGGCTGCGGGCGTTTGCCGCATTTGCCGAGCACAAAAACTTCACTCACGCTGCGAGAGCGCTTCATATTTCGCAGCCCGCACTTCACGCTCAGGTCAGCAAGCTGACAGCAAACCTGGGGGTTCCATTGTATCGCCGAGTAGGGCGGCTGATCGAGCTGACCGCCAGCGGTGTGGATGTGGCTTGCTTTGCCCGCGAAATCAGTGAGCGAGTCGAGGAGTTTCGCGATTTTTTGCGAGAGGGCACGAGTCAACAGCCGGTCGTTTTGGCCGCTGGAGAGGGCGCATATCTGTATTTGCTAGGCCCGGCGATCAAGGCATTCACCCGAGAGCACGAGGTTCCGCTGCGTCTTTTGACAAAAAGCCGATCCGCTGCAATCGAGGCTCTGCGCAGCGGCAGTGCCCATATTGCTGTGGCCGCGCTCGACGGGCTACCAGCCCACGACGACCTGGAGCTGACTCGGTTTGTTGCGGTTCCGCAAGTCCTGGTAGTTCCCTCGAGTCATCCTCTGGCGGCCAGAAACAGGGTACAGCTCGGCGATCTGGCCGAGATGAATCTGGTCGTGCCGCCTCCGGAACGGGAACATCGCCGCGTTGTGGAGGCTGCTCTCGACGCAGCGGGTGTGCGATGGCATGTGGCAGTCGAGGCCTCGGGCTGGGAGCTGATTCTGCACTTTGTTCAACTCGGGCTCGGCTGTGCGGTTGTGAATGGGTGCTGTCGGATTCCGCCTGGCTTTGCCGCACCGATCGTGGCCGATCTGCCGGCGCAGCACTACTATGTCATGCACCGCAGAGGCTATCTCGGCGCGTCGGCTCATGCCCTCGAACAGCTGATTCAGACCCTCACTGCCCCGGCAGCATGTCTTGAATCGGAAACTTCAGAGAAGGACTTCTTCGGGTAGTGAACCGCTCAGGAAGTCCTTCTCGAGATCGTCGATGATCTGGATGAGTTCTTCGGTGCGCTCGTCTTTGGCGAACACAATGCCCATACCGGGGACATCTTCATCTTCGACAATCACGGTATGAGTCACGGTGCCGGTAAGAGAAAGCGGCTTGTCGATCTTGGGGACTTTGACGAGCAAATGCACTTTGGTGTGTTCGGGCAGCGGTTGCTCAGTGATGATGAAGATGCCCTCTTCGTTGATATCTCGGGTGAAGGTCCGGCACGGTCCATCGACACCGCCATAGGTGACCGAGAGGCGCAGCGGCAGGCGCCGACGTTCGCGCAAGTTGAGCAGTCCCCCTCTGACAAATCCGTTCAGGTAGTTGATTTTTTCTCGTTCATACACTCCCAGCGCAACTACGCACCCGGCCGGAACATCGCCCTCGGGCTTCTCGAAGCGCGACACTACAGTGCCGCGCAAGATCACTCGAGGACCGTTGTCACCGATAGCCAGATCGATACGCATGGATTGGCCGACCTCGGGCGGAGCATCCGTCTGCACGAATACCGCATGATCCCGGGGATCGAAGATTTTGATCCATTCGGACTTGTTGTCCAGATGAAGCTCGACGCGACTCACGACAGTACTCTAGTAGGATTCTACTGTACCTGACCCGTGGGTAGCGAGTTCCTGACGCCTCAATCGAAAAGCAGGCGGCCGCCCGTTAGTTGGTAAAGCGATAGTGAAGCTCGAGCATATCTCCACCTCGCCGGACTACAGCCGCGAACTTTTTCGCGCCGACTAGCCGGGCATAGATGGCCGCGGCATCGT
Source organism: Pseudomonadota bacterium (assembly GCA_022360315.1). Lineage (GTDB taxonomy): Bacteria > Myxococcota_A > Polyangia > Haliangiales > Haliangiaceae > JAKSDA01. Next base: position 44,612 of record JAKSDA010000190.1, on the reverse strand, counting down.
CTATGCCGCGAAGCTTGTGACCATCGATACCGAGTACGACGTCGCCAGCGCGAAAACCAATGCGATACGCGAACGAGTTTGCATCGATCCGATCGATGCGCACCCCCTCGGCGGTGAACGACGCCTGGACTTCCTCGGCGAGGGTATTAAAATCGGTGATGGCAGTATCGAACGCGCGGCGGCTGATGGTGCGGTGCTCCTCGCCGATTTTGCCCTTGCCTGGCTGGGAGCGAATGACAGCAGTAACCTGGCCCGGATGAGATGCCGAGCCGGACTGAGCATTCTGGCCCGAGATATCTGGCGATGGAGCGGGGAGCTCATGTCCTACAGAAGGCCGCAATGTACGATTCGGCACGGTGTAGGGGTCGAGAATTGCCTTCTCGTCGGAGCTGGAGTTCAGTCCTGGCCGGGCCGACGACTTGTACGGGTCCACAACCACGGTCCGGCCAGAGGACGAACCAGGCTTGACAGAAGATGAGCCGGACCTGGATGATTCCGGCAGTGTCGAAGTTGGCGAAGGGGACGAGCGCGCAGAATAGGGGTCGAGGACAGAGGAGGATGTGGTCGAACTCAACCGCTTCGTCGCGTAGGGATCGACCAGGCCTTTTGTCTGGCCGGTCTGATTCGGCCCGATCTGGCCTGCGCTGTAGCGATCGGATAGCCGGCTCCCCGGCCGCACCGACTGCTCAGAACCCTGCTGGGTATTCCGTGCCGAGACATCTGCCCCCTTGGCTCCCCTGTCTCGGTGCAGGCCCTTGAGCTCAGAAGTATCGGAGGTGCGAGGCAAGACAAAATGCTGCCTGGTCGGCGCATGAGTGAGTACGACTTGATCGCGCTCGATCGATGTGACCTCGAAATGGCGGAGTCGGCTACCCACCCGGACGACGATATATTCGCGAGCGTCGTCATCCCAAAGCAGCGCCTGTCCGCTTTTGTTCATGATGACGACAACCGTTACCCTGGGCGTCGCAATCCTATCAGCCGGCGTGCGATCAGAAGGCTCGTTGGCGGAAACATTCGAACTGCCGGCAAGAACAGATGCGAGTGCGATGGCGGAGATCACAAAGCGCATATCTTTTTATTATGCCTGCAATATCCGAACCGCCAGCTAAAACAATGAAATTGGAGGCGGCCGTTCTGCCCCTGTATCGAGTTTTTCACACTCGGTACAGTCACGCGCCACACGGCGCTCGAGCAAGTCCGCCTGCCCGGGCTGGCTGGGAGACTATAAAAGCAAGTAATTACTGTGTCTTACCAGCTTTTCCGGCGGTGCTCTCATCTTCGCCGAGATCGAACGACGACAGATCGAGATCTTCTAGTTCTTTCAGATCTTCCTCGCTCAGCGAAGAAGCCGAGGGAGCTTCGAGTTGCTTGGTTTCGGGTGCCTCGGCGGGTTTGAGCATACCCATCTTGGCCTTGAGCTCGGCGAGTGCATCCTCGTCGGTACCTTGTCCGCCAGATTCTAGCTGCAAGAACTGCGACTCCAGCGTATCGCCCGATAGTTCGCTGGCCAGCTCGGAGCTGGCCTCGGCCTCTGCCTCGAGCAGATCGATGCGCTGGGACATGCGATCGAACGTATCGAACGCAGTGGTATCGCCCAGGCCTTGCATTGTGGATGCGATCTGTTGATGGGCTTCGGCTCGCTTCTTGCGCGCGATCAGGATGTTCTTTTTGCGCTTGGCTTCCTCGATTTTGTTGTTGAGCAGCCTGAGAGCGTCTTTGAGCTTGTCGACCGCCTGCTTTTGCGCGATCCACTGCTGTTGGAACTGTGCGCCGATCTGGTCGTGCTCCTGCTTGCGGACCAGCGCCTGGCGAGCCAACTCGTCGTTGCCGGCGCGCACGGCAACCATGGCCTTGCGCTCCCATTCCTTGGATTTGTCGACTTCCGAGTTGTACTGCTTCTGCAGCTTCTTTTCGTCGGCGATGGCGACTGCTACGCGCTTTTTGGCATCGACCAGCTGCTGCTGCATTTCGAGCAGCACCTGGTTGAGCATTTTTTCGGGATCCTCGGCCTTCGTAATAAGGTCGTTGATGTTTGATTTGATCAGTGTTCCCAGTCTCGAGAAGATGCCCATATCGGTCCCAGCTGGTGGTGCTATATGCCTCGAATTCTTCAGTCGCAAGCCTACGGGATGTGTCCGTCTGTTGCAACGTTCTGCCCCCCGTGATATGCGCCAGAGCTCATGTCCAACGACGTGAAGGGCTCGGCTGCGCGGCGCTTGCCTCGCCATGTCGGGATTATCATGGACGGCAATGGTCGGTGGGCTCAAGAGCGTGGTTTCGACCGCATCGAGGGCCATCGCATCGGCGCCGACAGCGTCAAGGACATCGTTCGGGCGGCCCGCCAGATCGGCATCCGGGTCCTGACCCTGTATGCGTTCTCGGCTCAGAACTGGGCCCGACCAGCTGGCGAAGTTGCCGCACTCATGGAGCTTTTGCGCGAGTACCTGATCGACGAACGGCCCGAGATCATGGACAACGACATCCGCTTGCAGTCGCTCGGCGACGTCGAACGGCTGCCGGCCGAGGTTCGCCAGGAGCTCGATGCGCTGGCTGCCGATTCGGCCGACAACCGATCCATGAGGCTGGTCCTGGCTTTGTCTTATGGAGGTCGCGAGTCGATCGCCCGAGCGGTTCGGGCGGTGGCTCGAGCGGCGGTGGCCGGGGAGATCGACCCCGGCCAGGTGAATGTCGATCGGTTCAATCGCTTCTTGCCGACCAGTGAGCTGCCGCCGCTCGATCTATTGATCCGGACCAGCGGCGAGCAACGGATTTCCAACTTCATGTTATGGGAGCTGGCCTACGCCGAGTTGGTCTTTACCGACACTCTGTGGCCCGACTTTCGCCGCCAGCAATTCTACGATGCCCTGGAGATCTATGCCCAGCGTGAGCGGCGCTTCGGGCTGACCGGACCACAGATCATCCAGCTCGAATCCGATCTCGAGCCAAAGCCTCCAGGAGCCATGCGGTCCGGCCAATCTCAAGAGCTTGACGAGAACGGACGATCTCTGATGAGAGAGCGCGCCGATAAGCGGAGCTGATCTCAAGGAACCGAGAGGAACACCTCGTGGCCAAGCTGGGCAATCTCGCTTCTCGAGTCCTCGTCGCGGTTGTTGCCGCGCCGGTGCTCTTGTTGATCATTTATCAGGATCGGTCCGAGCCGATGTGGGGGCTGGTCATGGTGGCCGTAGTTCTGGCCTTGCACGAGTTTTTCGCGATGACACTGCCCGATGACAGGACCGACCGCACGGTCAGCCTGGCGGCGGGGATCGCGGCGGCGGCGGCCATGTACTGGCTTTCGCCCGGTGCCCTGGCCGGGACAGCTGTGGCTCCTGCCCTGGCTGCGAGCGGGCCGCTTTTGGTGGTCATCATCGCGGTGGTGCCCATTTCGCTGTACTACTTGTTTCGCTTTGGCGACATGCAGACCGTGGCGCCGCGGCTGGCTTATTCGATCACCGGCATCGTGTACATCGGATTGCTGGCATCGTTTTTGGGCCTCACCAAGCGCGATTTTGGGGTCAATGGTGGTCATCTGGTGGTCTTTGTCCTGGTCGTGACGTGGGTTGGGGATACTGGCGCGTATTTCGCGGGGCGTTTTTTGGGCAAGCGCAAGCTGTACCCGGCGGTCAGTCCGGGCAAGACATGGGCCGGAGCGATCGGTGGCCTGGCTGCGTCAGCGGCCAGCGGCGTGGCGCTCAAACTCCTTGTCATCGAAGATATGTCGTGGTTCGACGTCGTTGCCCTGTCGGTCCCGGGTGCGGCCCTGGGCCAGATGGGCGATCTGGTCGAGTCGATGCTCAAGCGGTCGACCGGAGTCAAGGATTCCGGCGCCCTTTTGCCCGGCCACGGCGGCATACTCGACCGGATCGACGCAGTACTGTTCATGAGCCCGTATGTCTACGTGTACTGGATGATCCGAGAAGCCCTGGCCTGATTTCTCCGCACACTGAGCGCACTGTGTAGCGGCTCGCCGCCAGGCTCGAGCGCTATATCTCCGCCAGACGCGCCGTGTTCAGTGAACATGTCCACGGGTACGGCCTGGACGTCGATTGGACGAAACGATGTTTCGATTGTCGAGAAGAAACCTTTCAGCGCAGGGGAGGATTTTCAGGTCAGAATCCGCGGTCTCGCAGGTGTTGCCGCATGCGGGCCGGCCGATCGTCGATCCATTGCAGCATGGTGTCCACCCGAGACATGAACCCGTTGTAACCGACCTCTTTGCGCGGGTCTTCCATGACGTGTTCCATGATCTGCGCACGCAGCTCCTCGCTGCGCCGGGCCAGCGACATCTCTTCGAAGATCGCGATGGCCTGGCTCAGCTTGTCGGCGAAAGCCTTTTCGCAGTCGGCTTCCTGCACACAGCGTCGGGCCAAAATCCCGTCCACGTTGAACGGTTCCAGGTCGCCCTTGAAGGTCTGGTCAATACCGGTTGGAATCAGAGTCCAACGCGAAGTACCCGGGTCGTAGTAAACCCGGTAGTTGTTCATGATCCGGAATTCGTAGCCGTCCCAGTGCGCCATGATGCTGTCCACAGCCCATGACGAGAGCAATGTGTCGAATTCGAAAAACTGCTCGATCTCGGGGTAAAATTGCCCATCGGGCAGCGCATCGATGGCCTGAATGAGCTCGGCCAAGAGGTTGTAGTCGCTGGGCGTCGAGCAGGCGGACGTGCCAAACTTGCGCGAAAAGCAATACAAGCCGTCCGTATCGGGCGGGATCTTGTCCGGAATCAGATCGCACCAGTACGTGCCCTCGTACATCATGCCATCGTTGCTCTCGAACCAGCGCGCGGCAAAACGCCGATCGAGACTCTCGACATGGAGATACATGCCCCAAAACTGGTCATTGACGTAAAGCCGGGTATAGGAGGTGCGCGGAGTGGGAACGCCCATGCGCTTGTAGAACATATATCCCAGCGTCTCGTGCATAAACGTGCTGTCCTGCACCATGTTGTTGAAAGTGAACCGCTTGAGGCCGTGCAGACGCCTGGTTTCTGGGCATCCGGGCTCTTCGGGATCATCCCAGGACAGATTGACCTTGAAGGCGCTCTTGCCGTTCAAGTGCCTGGACGATCCGCAGCCACCCTTGGCCCGGATGCCGACATTCTCGAATACCTGGTCTTCGAAGCGCAGCGTGCCGCGGTATGAGTTGCGTTTGTACGGCACGCAATCGGGCGGCCGAGCTTCGGCGTCGATGGCGTCCCAGCTCTCGGGCGGAATATCGAGGTGGAATGTATGGATGCGCTGGGGCTCGAACAGATAGCTCGACCCATCATCCGTGCGAAAAGCGCGGGCCTCGCTCCATTCGCTCCATGCCGTACACGTCCCGCTCGCGTCGCGATAACGCGCCCGCACGATATGATTGGTCCACCGCTCCAGACCCGTGCTCCCACTATCGAATACGCCGTCGGCCAGGGCGACCGCAGTGAGTTTGTCGGTACTCAGGTTGTCGGCAGCTTCGATCGTGGCCTGCCAAACCCGAACCACTGGCGCGCCGCTTGGAGCTAGCCAGATTTCAAACTCACTGGCCGCATGAGTATCAGATTCATCCGGGTCTGAAAATGCAGATAAAGAAATCGTAAGCTGCTCGGCAATTACATCGATGCGGTTGGCAGTGGGGTTTTCGATGAGCGGCGCTGCAGGAGCCTGGTTGGCCATATCCAGGCACGGCTCACCGCTCTCACCGCGGAGGATCGTGCCGGTACACCCCACCAGAGCGATCACAGCACCAAGACAGAGAGAGTAAGCTAAACGCACATCTCCCAGGATACCACAATCGAGCTATACGATGATAGGTGTGTTCTGCTCGTCCACCACGGTGCCAGCGCCAGGTATGGTTGGCCAGTATTTCGATGCATATTATCCTACAACCAACCGGCTGGATCGGGTATTGGGGCCAGCGGAGCTGACCTAGTTCCCCCGACGCACGCGTCTTTGGACGCCTCTCATCGAGCAAAGCTAGGCCGGCACCGCAGCTAATTATGAAAGGGCGCTAACCAGATGTCGCTCTCCATGGGTCAGCAATCATCGCGGTCGTCGCCAAAGATCAGAAAGGGTCGTTGGCATCGATCCATATGCGTGCGTCCATCGCGCTCGATACGAGCTGATTTCGCTCGGTTATGGCCAGGTTGGCCAACTCGCTCACAAACTCGGAAAGTGGATGGTTGATGCGTTTGAACTGCACGGCAAATCCGCCCCAGCCATCGAATCGGACTGTTTGGCCCCACGCCGCGCAAAGCCCGCGTTTGTGGTGCAGAAGCCCGACCAGGATGTGCTGGCCACTGCGGGGCATTCGATCACATCGGATGAACATGCCATCAGACGAGAGGTCTACCAGTGTGGCATCAGTCTCGGTCCAGCGCGAATCTCCTTCTGTGAAGTGTACGGTGATCTGCATGCTCAGAGGGATGCGCTCCGCACAGCGGCGCTCCTCGGCGACTTGGCCGTTCATCGAACAGCTCGGCCTGCAGCTACCGCGCCAAGCGACGAACCAGCTGGCTGCCAACGTATATGCTTATTGAGTACCGGTAATTGCGCTGTGTTCAGATGGGGCCCAGCGGACCGCACGGGATGCGATGAGTCACCCGGGTGGTCAATTGATCCCCAGGGGGTGGGGAGTAAACTCCCACTGCGGGTTCATGTGCGTGATTCAGCGTCTTTGCCTGTTGTGCGGTCGGGTGTGCTGGGGATAGGAGTGCCGGGCAGTGAACCCGCCGATGTGCATTCGAGCAGCATTGATGGTGCGTGAGTCTCGGGCAAGAGGCCCGTCGCGATGTCGGCCCGAACGAGTTGATCGATATTTTCGAGCCACTCCGCTGGACTTTGCGAGGTTGGCAGACTCCGCGCTGCATAATGGGAAATGACACCGCGCGACCCAATGGTTTGGCCGAAATTGTGATTTCTGGCCCGGCAAGCCAATTCGGCGCCGCTTTCGGCCTGCATGATGAATGCTGTGGTCTCAGCTGGCACACGGCCAGCGAGCAGATTGCTGTGTCAACAATCGGGTAATACGGTGAGATGGAGTCCTTTTGGTAGCGATAGAGTCGCCAGTGCGTCACTCCACAACAGGTATTGGTCTGGAGATTGTCCCCGGCCAGGTCGTAGCCTCATGGCGGGATTGGCACGGGTCGGGGAAGTTGCGTCAACAGGTATGTAAGCACCGTGGCCACTGTAATAAAGAAAGACGTTGCCGCGGGTCCAATCGGCAATGTGTTTCTGCGCCGCGGCGAGAAACGCCATCACCAGCTCGGCACTGAGCGAGCCCTCGAGGGTCCAGATTTGATCGGCCGTCACTCCGCGCTGACGCAGCGCTCTGTACACGGCAGCCGTATCGTCGTGCATGGCTGACTCGCCCGGCCAGATCGCTGCGATCAATACAGCGAGGCAGTCGCGATCGTCCTGGCTCATCACGCGACGAGTATATACAGTGAGACGGCACAGTTTCCACGACAGTGAGACGGCACGGTCTCCACGAGCACGCGGGTGATCGTAAATGCCCGTTATGAGACCGACTCGTCGTCGGTCGGTCGCGCGACGTAGCGGGCGTGAGAATCGTCGATGATGCGGGCTGCTTCGACGGCATCTGCCCAGCCGCAAAACCGGACATTCTTGCCGGTGAGCGCCAGGGATGCGGCAAAAAACGCCTCGATCTCGTCGAGCACGCGCCTGGCAATATCTCCTACATCCTGGACCTGTCCGCGCCGGTGCGCATTGACCGGCACGGCCAGCAACCGATCGTTGCGCTTGGTCGGCTGGTTGGGACGCTGTTGCTCGACTCGAAGAGCTCCGATGGCCCGGCACGGCACGATGATGCCCGGATGGCTGGGCACATCGGCCCAGACCAGCGCGTCCAACCCCTCGCCGTCTCCGCTGAGCGTCTGCGGCAAAAAACCGAAGTCGTACGGATAATGAACACCAAGTGGGAGGGCACGCGACCAGACGAACAAGCCGGTGCGGTCGTCGTACTTGTACTTGACCGTGCTGCCTCGCGGTACCTCGACCACGATTTGAAGGTGGCCAGCTCCATCGTGGAGAGGGAGTTCATGGAGCAAATTCACAGTAGTGGCATACTGGCCGTGTCAGCAACGCGATGGCAAGTTCCAGGACCCTCGAGCATATCTCGCATAACCACTGCGAAAACAGCCTCGAACCATGCTCGAGATAATGGAACGCTGGTTCAACCTGACCCACTCGATTCAGGCTGTCCACAGTCCCACAGACTATTCTCAACTTATCCACAAGGAGAGTCAGAAATTGGGTATTTTGTGAGGTTATTGAACCAGTTAGGATATCAAGGGGTTGTGGATAGCGACCGGGTGCACCGAGTGTGAAGTAGTCGTCTGTGTGAGGGCAACCCGGGTAGTACGAGACGGAGAGCAACCCGGGTAGTACGAGACGTATTGGCGTAGTGGGGACCGAGAGCAGGTTTCACTGTTGGTCCGGCCTTCTCAATGCGCGATGTCAGACTGTGCCTGGAGGGCAGCCGGTGGGTCCATCGAGCTTCCAGGACTACCGTGCCTGTGCCAGAATCCACTGCTCCCGAACCTGAATTCTGTCCCCGCCTCCAGCCGACCTACTGAGAATCGCTCGACAATGTTTATTGTTCGCCAGTCATCGCCCGACGATCTAGAGCAGATCCTGGAGGTGGCCAAGCACCTCAATTCGGTCAACTTGCCGGCGAGCAAGGAACACCTGACCGCGAGCCTCAACCGTTCCAGCCAGGCCTTTGAAGAGACTGTGGAGCCATCGGAGCGGGAGTATCTGTTTGTCCTCGAAGAAGTGGCCAGGCGGCGAATTGTCGGCGCGTCGATGATCTATGCCCAGCATGGCACCAAGCGGTCGCCTCACGTGTATTTCACCGTGCTGAAAGACGAGCGCTATTCGGAGACCATCGACCGCTATTTTGTCCACGAGGCGCTCCGACTCGGCTACAACTACGACGGGCCGACCGAGATCGGCGGTTTGATTCTTTTGCCCGAGTATCGAGGGGGCACGGCCAGGCTGGGCAAGCTCTTGTCGTTTGTCCGCTTCGTGTTTGTCGCAATGCACCGCAGTGGGTTCCGCGACCAGATCGTGGCCGAACTCATGCCGCCTCTCGAGCCAGACGGCACCAGTGTGCTGTGGAAACACCTGGGCAAGCGCTTCACCGGCCTCAGATATCAGGAGGCCGATCTGCTGTCCAAGGACAATAAAGAATTTGTTCGCGCGCTGTTCCCACACAGCATCATCTACACGGCGCTTTTGCCCGAAAAAGTGCGCCAGATGATCGGCCAGGTCGGACCCAACACACGCGGCGTCGAGAAAATGCTGCGCCGCCTCGGCTTTCGCTACGCCAAACAGATCGATCCATTTGACGGGGGTCCCCACTTCAAGGCCGATACAGACGACATCAGCATCGTCCGGGATACCCACCAGGTGACCGTCAAGTCGATCAGCGATGCCGATGCCTCGCGCCCCTGGGCCATTTTGGCAGTCGAGCAAGACCAGGGCTTCAGAGCCACAGGCGCACGGGTCATTCCCGATCCCGACAACGGCGCGATGGGGCTCACTGAGGATGTGCGTCGGGCCCTCGGTGTCGAAGCGGGTGACCAGATATGGTCTGTCATTCCATGAAACCGCGGCGATCCTGCGCTGGCAGCAGTCGCAGCGCTATATTCGCGGTTGTCGTGGTCGTTGCAGCAATCTCATTGCTGACCAGCGTGGGGGCTCGCCCGGCCGCCGATGGCGGCACGGTGCCGTCTGCAGACCACGGCACTGCGGCCGACCGCAACGTCGTGTCGGCCGGCCGCGATGCTCGCGAGGCTGGCCACCCGGGTCAGGGGTCTCCGTGGAACCCCGCCTTGCCGAAAACATGGCGCGAGTTGCCCCGGGTCGCCGCAAGTGCCGAACGCGCAGCTCGCCAGGTCGGCGGAAGGGCCCTGCAGTTTCGCAGCCGCTCGTGGGGAGATCCGGCCGATGGCTGTTTCCTCGTCGTCGCCGAGGTCACTGTATCAGACGGGACCGCAGCGTCGGTGCTCGCAGAACTCGCCAGAGCGGTCGCAGGCGCAGGCTTCGAGGTGAGCGAACACAAAACCAGCAGTGAATACGAAACTGATGGCGAGAACACGCGCGTCGATTCGCGCCTCGCATTTGCCGGCCACGACGTGCGCGGTCAAATGTACACTGTGGCGTTTGCCTCCAGCTCCGACAGGTTGCGTGTCCGTTCGGCGGCGTGCTTTTACTCGCAGCGCGAGCCCCAATCATCGGCTCGAACCTGCCAAACTGTCCTGCAAAGACTCGGAGAATACCTCTGATGGATCGAACTTTGACCAGTGCAATCGCCGTTGTTGCCGCCATCGCGGCGCCAGCTGCGTTGGGCAATAATCCCGCCGCCAGTTCTGCCCAGCGTTCGGTGAGCGATGCTCGTACCAGCATTGCTCTGTCCATGCCCGAAGGATGGGAGCTCGACGGTGAGCAATCCCGTCGCTTCGAGGCCAGTATCTTGGACGACGAAGCGTTCGCCGGCGCCAACATCGCAGCAAACGGCGAGATGTGGCAGCTAGCCGGGCGGCGCGCTGCTCTCTTCGTCACCTGGGTGACCTATCGCGAAAGCATTTCGGCTCCTGCGTCGGTCGTGCACGCTCTGTTGCGCAAGACCCGGGCCGGGCCCGAGACCGCCAGCCTGTCGCCAGGCGATACCGAGCTGGTGTCGTGGTCTCAGTCCGTTCGCGAGCAGGTCGTCGAAGGGCGACTGGAATGGCGCCACGTGCGCAATGGAACCGCGGCACTCGTGCGTCTGCTCCTGTTTTTGGACCGAACCGGCCGTCTGCACCTCGGCAAGGCCGAATGTTTTTTCACGGTAGAGATGAGCGAGGCCGCACGGCCACATTGTAGCCAGGTACTCGACGCCATGACTGTCAAGGTTGCCATCGCCGATCGGAGCGTCCTCGGTCCCGAGCTGCAGGCCTTGCCGGCGTCCCGGCAGGCAATGCAAAGGGATAAACGGGTCGAAAAGGTCGGCACAACGTCAAACCGCACGAGCAATTCGCCGCGGCTTACCACGATAGGGCCACTCGACCCGTCGCATGGCCCTATCATGATCGTTCAGCCGGAGGAGAGCAAGTCCGACAGGCGCGGCCGATGGTTCCAGATCGTGGGCATTCTGCTCTTGATCCTGGCTTTCTACGTCACCACGCGCAGTCGCCGCGAGAGCCCGGCAACTGGCCAGCACAGCGAGTCACCCGATCGCGGGGGCTCGTCATCGCAGTCAGATGAGGCCGTATCCAGCACCGGGGATGACAGTCGCAGTGATGAGGGTAAATACGAAGAGGGTGACGAGCGCAACGGCGAGGGTGAATATGAAGAGGAGCACGCGAACGGTAACCAACCCGAGGACGACGGCAAATATGAGAAGCGGGACGAGAAGGGCGAGGGCGAAGATGGGTCTGAGAACGAGGACCGGTCTGAGAACGAGGACCGGTCTGAAAACGAGGACCGGTCTGAGAGCGAGGACCGGTCTGAGAACGAGGACCGGTCTGAAAACGAGGACCGGTCTGAGAACGAGGACCGGTCTGAAAACGAGGACCGGTCTGAACCGGACAGGAGCAAAGGGTCGGCGGGAAATACACATCGCAAGAGAGAATAGGAATCACTGTGAATCGCGAGGCAGAAACCGGAGCCCTCATCCTCATTGTGGATGATGAGAAGAATATCCGCCGTGCACTGCGCATGGTGCTCGAAGGTGAGGGATACGCTGTGGTGGAGGCGGCCAATGTCGAGGAGGCGGAACGCGTTTTGACCCGCGATGGTCAAGTCGACCTGGTTCTTCTCGACGTCAAGCTGGGCGACGACAACGGAATCGAGTTGCTCGGACGGATCAAAGCGCGCAGCACCGACGACGACACCAGTTCACTCAGCTTTGATCCCGACATACCGGTTGTCATGATTTCGGGCCATGCCACCATCGAGGATGCGGTCCAGGCGACCCGGCTGGGTGCATTTGACTTCATGGGAAAACCGCTCGACCGCAATCGGGTGGTCGTCACTGTGCGCAACGCCCTCGAGCGGCGGCGCATGGCGCGCGAGGTGAGCCAGCTGCGCAAAGCAGTGGATTCGCGTTATGAGCTTTTGGGCACGACTCCGGTCATGACAGAGCTGCGCCGTCAGATCGCCAAAGTGGCGCCGACCCGCAGTCGGGTGTTGATCTCGGGCCAGAGTGGCACCGGCAAGGAGTTGATCGCCCGGGCCATCCACCGCAATAGCGCCGTCGCCGACGGGCCCTTTGTCAAGGTCAACTGCGCCGCCATCCCTCCCGAGCTCATCGAGAGCGAGCTCTTTGGCCACGAGCGGGGCGCATTTACCGGTGCCGTATCCAAAAAACGCGGGCTCTTCGAGGTTGCCGACGGCGGTACGATCTTTCTCGACGAGATCGGCGACATGTCACTGCCTGCGCAGGCCAAGGTTCTGCGGGTTCTGCAGACCGGCGAGTTCACCCGAGTCGGGGGCGAGAAAACCCTCAAAACCGATTGCCGGGTGATCGCCGCGACCAACCGAGATCTCGAAGAGATGGTCCAGCGGAGTGCATTTCGCGAGGATCTCTACTTCCGCCTCAACGTGGTTCCCATCCGCTCGCCTGATCTGCGCGAACGCACAGACGACCTGCCACTTCTGATCGAAGCGTTCGTCCGCGAGTGCTGTGATGAAAACGGGCTGGGCTACAAGCCCATCGACAACGGGGTGATCGAACGGCTCAAGAGCTACGATTGGCCCGGCAATGTACGCGAGCTGCGCAATGTGGTCGAGCGGCTGGTCATCATGAGTGACGACATGATCACCGAACGCGACCTGCCGCCCTATCTCGGTGGGCCGAGACCGCCGTCGTTGCACAGAAGCGACAGCGGGACCATCGACGTAACGCACTACGGCAACAAGACACTGCGCGAATTCCGCGAAGAGGTCGAGACCGAATTCATTCGCTACAAACTGGGCGAGTTTGGCTGGAACATCTCGCGGACGGCCCAGGCTCTCGGCATCGAACGGACCAATCTACACAAAAAACTGCGCGCTTTGGGGATCCGCCGCGAGCAATCGTGAGCGAAGATAGCCGCGCTGCAAGCAACCGCACGACCTGGTCAGAGATGATATGATCGGCAGTGAATGTCGGTTTGGAACGCGACTTTATCACCGCGGCACAGTGGTGCCGCGGTCTGTTGTCCCAGCTGTCGCTCGATCCAGGAGAGCGGTCCCGAGTGCATCTTTTGCGGTGAGTCCGGTAGTGCGCTGATTCCACTTCTGCGCGGGCTCGCCTCACTGGCCGATAGAGAGCTCGATGACGGCCACGGCTTCGTCGGATTGATCCGTTATCCCGGCGACCGTGTTGTCACCTGGCTGGCACTCGGTCTCGCCCTGCTCTTTCCAGCAGCGGGGATCGTGGCTCTGGCTGCCAATGGCACTGCCCCGGCGAGCTTGCTCGGGCTGTGCCTGATCGCCCTGCCCGCGCTCGCTTTCATCGACGCGCAGCGGGCAGGAGAGAGATCGACTGCCCCGGCAACCGCACCACCGGGTCTATCGCCTGAATCGGCGCGCCCAGCCGAGCCGCGCAACAGCGATTCGGTCCGGCGGGCACCGTTTCGCGGCATTGTTCGACGCGTGGAGCAGACAGTGGCCGGGCCGGTTTCACAACAGGTCGGGTTGACGGCCCGATGCGACATCCGGGCCGGAAAACACGGCCGCCTTCTGGCCCGGCAGACCCATGGCGCCGAGTTCCTGGTCGAGAGCGACGACGGCACGGCAGTCCTGGTCGCCGGACAGATCGAACTCGACGCAGCAGCGTATGGTGCGGTCCTGGATGCTGGCCAGGTGACCCTGGATTTTTCCGGGGTCAAGCTGTTGCCGGCCAGTTTCGACGAAGGCGGCTGGGCCTGCGAGCTGCTCCTTCGCGATGGCGACAGCGTCGAGGTATACGCCGAACTCGGTGGCGAGATGCGATCCCATCCTCTCGGCGCGAGCTACCGAAACACAGGCGCCATCCAGGTGCTCCGCGGCGTGTCGGGCCGTCCGTTGCGGGTGCGTATCATTGCTGACGCATTCCGGTAAGCTGTTCGCTGACCTCCCACAGGCGGCGCCAGGCGTCCTCGTCATAGGACGCTTTTGAACTGGGCGTTTCGCCGGTGTCACAGCGAAAGTAGCGGCCACTCACTCCTTCCATGGCGGGGTCCGAGGCGAGATAGATGCTGGTTTGCGCGCCTTCACTGGGTCCTGGATATCTGAGCCGGTTGACCATTCCGATCGCGCGCGGGCGTTTCATGTAGTCGCTCAGCAAATTGGTTGCAATGACCCCGGGGTGGAGGCAATTCGCAGTAACTCCGGTGCCGTCCAAACGGCGGGCCAGCTCGTAGGTGAACATTACATTGGCCAGTTTCGACTGGCAGTAAGCAGCCATGTAGTCGTAGCGCCGCTCACCTTGCAGGTCGTCGAACTCGATTTTGCCCCGGCTTTCGACCTGGGAAGCAACCACGACAATGCGCGACGGCGCGCTCGCCTTGAGCACGTCGAGCAACAGGTTGGTCAAGAGAAACGGTGCCAGATGGTTGACTGCGAATTGGGTTTCGAGCCCGTCCACTGTGCGCTGGCGGCGCGGTGTGATAACCCCGGCATTGTTGACCAAAACGTCGAGACGCGAGTGCTTGATCTGAAAATCCGCGGCGAGCTGGCGAACCTGGCGTTGCGACGACAGATCGGCAATCATGAGTTCGACAGCGGGGTTGTCGGTAAGCCGCCGGATGTCGGCCGCAGCAGATTCTCCCCTGCGCCGGTTCCTGCAGACCATGACCACCGTCGCTCCCATCTCGGCGAGCCCGATCGCCGTTTCCTTGCCGATTCCCGTGTTTGCACCGGTGACGATACAGATCTTGTCCCGCATGATGATCGAAGACATGGGAACAGCAGTATACCTCAACGCTGCAGTACCCGGGGTCGCTCGAATGGCGCCATCCGGGTGCGGCCCCAGCCCCCGCGGCCGAGGTATGGGCACGATCTCCCCTGCTAAGCCTGCCCACAGAGCGCAGTCCCCTGCGCCCACATCTCTTGCAGGCTCAAAAAACTGACCGGACTATATGTACGGGATGAGACAGAGTTTATCTGTTACAGGAACATTGATTGCTATTATACATTCGATATGGAGAACCTCCGTGTAAGTGATATGATTTCCTTGCTGTTGCGAACTGTGCAACCGCCACCGGGTTTCGAGTATATCATCGTCATTGCTGAGAAAGCCTGATAGTATGGACAATCGTCGATGACGAGATTGTGGGCGTATGAGCTCCAATGCAATCACGAGCGCGGGTTCAATCGTCACGCGCGCAGACCTCGAGACGTCACTCGCTGCGCTCGGTAAAGAAATTCACGAGCCGCGCCACGGGATTCACGGGCCAAATAGCCCTGCATGGCGGGCTCATCGCGAAATCATCGTGTTCCTCGGCGGCCTGCGCGCCGCGTTGATGCAGCTGGCCCACCCGTTCGTGGCCCACGGTATCGACCAGCACTCGACCACGCGCAAGGATGTGCTCGCGCGCTTCCACCGCACCTTTCTCCATATATTCGCGATGACGTTCGGCGACCGCGACCATGCCTTTCGCGCTGCACGCAAGGTGTACACCATTCACCAGCGAATAACCGGCACCATCAATGAAGACGTCGGACGTTTCCGGTGCGGCGACCCCTATGCTGCCAACGACGTCGACGCCCTTTTGTGGGTATGGGCAACGCTCGTCCACACAGTTGTCGCGGTGGATCGGCTGCTACCCGATGCCATGAACCCGCAGCAGCGCGAATCGTACTACCGCGCGACCTGGGCATTTGTCAGACTGTTTGGCGTCCCGCCCGGCCGAATTCCGCCAAACTGGAACGCATTCGACACCTATGTTCAGAATATGCTGTCCTCGGACACCATCGCGGTCGGTGGGCCAGCCCGAGCTATGGCCAGGTTTCTGCTGACACCAAAGCACCCCGCGTACACCGCTGCCATGAAGTGGGCGACCATCGTCAGCACCGGGTTATTACCAGAGCAACTGCGAGAGGCTTACGGGCTTCGCTTTGGAGCCACAGAGCAGGCTCTGTTCCGGATCTCGTCGGCGGCAATTGGCTGCATCTATCCGGCAATCCCGAGCGCCTTGAGGCTGCTACCCGCCTATCAGCGGGCCATGCACCGACTCGGCGGCCGCGCCCCGAGCCGAGTCAGCCTCTACCTCGAACGCAAGTTCGATTTGCTATAGCGCGTCCGGAGCGTCGGCGTCCCACGTCCGAAGTCGTGGCGCCCGCAATCCCGACCTTCGGCTCGGTCGCTCCACGACGCAAAACTATACACAAGTGGACAATATCTATCGGTTGGACCGTCTGGTCACCCGCCTACTCCGACGCCTGGTTGCAGCTGATGACACTCCGATTAAATATTTCGAGCGCGACTGTACAATTGTCGAGTGGGCCCAGAGATGAGCAATATCATGTGACCACCCCGGGGCCAGCCGTCTCACACGCTGTGCTGGCCAGAATATGGGACTATCTATCCACTCCAGGCCCAGGCGGGCGGAACTGGATTGGCCAGTTATCGGGTGCGCGACTGCCTGGCGCATCGCGGCAGTGTTTTGGCTGCGAGCATGGATGCGATAGCACCTACCTCTGTTCGAACTGCCGGGTGGATTGGTTCAGAATTTCAGAATAACATATTGAGCCAGCCCTATTGGCGTTGCCTCGACCTGAAACCGCGCGATCGACCATGGAGCGAGGAGAAGCGAAGCACATAGCAGTAGATGAGGCCGAAACCGAGTTGGGTCGCACGTTTCCGCGGCACGAGCTGGTTCCATTGCTACGTGAGCTATCACGGATCCACAACTGGCGCCCGGCCTGGGCACTGCTGCGACAGTGGATGATCATTGCGGCAGCCGTCGCGTTCGCAGTCTACTTCCCCTCCTTTTGGGCATGGCTTGGGGCAGCCGTTGTCATCGCAACCAGGCAACACGCATTGCTGATTCTGATGCACGAGGCCTCTCACCGGCATTTGTTCACCAGCCGTCCCTGGTCCGAGTTGGTCTCCGACATCCTGTGTGCCTTTCCAATGAACATTACTACACTTGGATACAAGCACGAGCATCTGGCTCATCACCGACACACCAACACTCCGAATGACCCCTATTGGGTAATTGCCCGTAATGACCCCGCCACCTGGCAGTTTCCCAAGTCCTGGCCTGGCACTGTACGCGTTCTCGTCGGCGATTGCATCGCATTGCACATTCCTCGCCACCTCGCCGTGGTGTGGCCGTGGACCTATCCTGCCCGCCTGCTCGGCAAGGCTTTGCCGCGCCTCTCCGCTGCCGAGCATGTCCGGTACTGGGGTTACGTGGCAGTCGCCGCTACCGCGTTAACCCTTGCGAGTGGATGGATCCATTATTTTGTTTTGTGGCTGCTGCCGTCACTGACGATCATGATGGCGTTGTTTCGCATTCGAGCGCTGGCCGAACATCCCTATACCCGTGCTGGTGCTGACGAGTTACTGGAAACCCGACGAGTGGACGGTCCTTTGTGGCAAAAATTTCTCTTTGCACCGCTCAACATCAATTACCATCTCGAGCACCACCTCTTCCCCTCTGTGCCGTACTATAATCTTCCACGTCTCGGCGCTGAGTTGCAGCATAGAGGCGTCTACCGCACTGGCAAGAACTACTTCTTTCGCTACCTTGGCACTCGCGATAGCGCAATGGCATTCCTCATGTCCAGGGATGGTGGAGATGGACGAACTCAGCGCTCGGAATCGTGACGTCCCTGCCATCAAACACCCGTTCACGACCGCGAGTGTGCAGCAGCATTGCCGTCCGCGTCCATTATTGCCGGACAGAGCCCCGGCATTGATGGGAAAAGCCCGTTTTGCCACACGCTGCTAGCCGTGCCCGCAAACCAGGTTCGACCGCGGTCATGTGGTTTTGGCATTTGTCTCACGGCAGCACTGGCGAGACGCGTCATTGGTAGATTTGAACAAATCTGATGTTTCGTACATTTTTTTGTTGGTGTTTCGTATTTTTTTTTGTTGTATAAAAGGCTCTGACAATTTCATCGCTAAGTAAGCAAACAGAGTTTTTGATAGCTGGTGAGCGCTAAATAGGTTGCAGTGTACCGACATACACCGACACTGATGAGTATGGAAAGAGGCAATGATGACGGGCACAACGGGGGCACGTTGCTTGTCCTGTTGCCCCTAGTGTTCCCCCTGTCTTGTATACGCAATTGCCGATCTCGCTACCAATTTAGTCGATGATGTGACTCGCGGCTCCTCGCTGCCTCGTACGACGACTTTACGGGTATTGCCGCAAGCCAGTTTCTCAGAATGATGCACCTTCACCACCGGTGAGCTCGGGTGGATCTGGATAACGTCTAGGTGCTTTTGTAAAGCTGATGCCAGTCGGGGTGGAGGTATCGTTTGGCGCAGCTGATCGGCAGCGAGCGTACTGGAGTATTTTCATGTCATTGGAAATTAGAACTGCTGTATCCCCCGACGAGCTCGCCGAGCTCTTTCGCCTTCGCTACAAGGTCTTTGTAGAAGAGAAGGGCTACTATCCCGAGAATCCTGAACGGCGGATTTACGATCCATATGACTTTCTGCCCGGTACGCGCAATTTCATCGCTTTCGATGATGGCACTATGATCGGCAGTATACGAGCTACCGAGGCCGCTGGGCCGGCAACTGCCGTCGACAGCTACTTCGACTTTCGCCCTCACCTGCCGCTTGCCGATGTACTTTTGCCGGGCCGGAAAGTCATCACTGCTGGCATGTTTTTCGTACTCTCGCGCTATCGTCGAATGGGTAGAACGGCGTTGGCGATATTGACTCTGCTCAGCGACTACGCTGTCAGCAGCGGCAAGACTCACATTATTGCAGCAGTTGCTCCCGATGCCGAGGGGATAGCGGCGCACAAGGGATTCCAGTATGTCGCGCCACCTTTCTTCCACGAGGGAAAGCAATTGTGGGTGGCTCCGATGATTCTCGAGCTATCGCCCAGCCTGGCCGAGGCGCCCGCACAGGCGAGCCCGCGCCGCCGCGCAGCCGCCAATAAGCACTGGGCGGTTTATTCACAGGTAGCTAGCCTGACCGAGGCGTAGGCCCGGTACTTCGCCCAATCGAGTGGGCCGAGCGATAGTTCGGCGATTCCAAATAAGTATCTGTAATTCAGCGATTGCAAAATAAGATGACTACGATAGCGCCAGCAAGAGCATCCAAGCAGCAAGCCGAGTCCCATCCTCTTTCCCGCGGTATTCGTGCCTTCAGCGACTACAGGCGAGAGGTCGCGCGCGCGCGCGCAAAATTTGCCGAAAATGCATTTGCCACGCGGATTTTATCTCCGGGGATGAGCGCGGAGAGGCTGGAGTTGTTCCTGATACAGTATTCATCCCTGGGCGTTGCGATGACCCGGCCGGTCGAGGGGTGGATTCTTCGCGCAGGCAAGGCGTGCCTTGCGATGGGGATGACAGACCTGGGAGCCGCACTCGTGCGACACTCCAAACACGAAGCAGGCCACGACGAGCTCATGGTACGCGACACGCATGCCTTGGTGCAGCGACGCCATGACCGCGGTTTGCCTCTCTTGTCCGCCGATGCCCTCATCGCGCGCCGTCCCGGCCCTGCCGCGAGGGCATATATTGAACTCCACGAGCACATCATCGCGGGACCAGCGCCCTGGGCTCAGATCGCTGTCGAGTACGAAATCGAACGCCTGGCAGTGATTTATGGTCCTTCATGGGTCAAGCAGTGCAAACAAATATTGGGAAATGACATCTTGTCGTATCTTAGCTTCGTTGTGGAGCATACAAAACTCGATGTGGGCCACACTCACTTCAATGAACAGCAACTGACTCGTTTTCTCGATGAGTACCCGGACAACTCGGCGATCCTGGCCCGCGCTGGCAGTGCAGCTTTGCAAGCCTATTCTGACTTCATGGATGAGTGCTTCGAGCGCGTCGAGGCAGAGGCGGCGGCCACACGAGATCCGGTATGACGTTGGCCCATCATCGCAACGGTCTCAGTCATGCTGTCGCGTTTACATCTTTTCGAATTCACTGACCAGCGGTGGTGCCCGCGCGCCATTCGGCAGCTTGTCACCGATTACCTCGGCGCCATCCTGATGGTCACACGCACCCACGATCCGGTAGCCCCGATGCTTGCAGAGGCGCTGCGCGACCTCGGAACTCACCGGATCGTGGATCTCTGCTCGGGCAGCGGTGGCTCGCTGTTCAGTCTCAAAGAGCAGATTCAGCGCCGACTCGGGGGCGAGATCGAGGTCGTTATGACGGATCTCTTTCCCAATGTGGACATCGTTGCCAGACTTGACGCCACGGGCCGGGACGGACTGCGTTATCTCGCCGAACCGGTCGATGCGCGAGCGGTTCCCTTGCGACTCACCGGACTGCGCACGATGTTCGAGTCGCTGCACCACTTTCGTCCCCATCATGTCCGGCAAGTATTGCAGGACGCAGTCAACCGACGGACCGGCATCGCCAGTATCGAGGTGACGGCCCGCTCCTTGCATTCAGCCCTGTTGGTCCTGGCGTCGCCGCTGGTTATATTGTTTCTCACGCCGTGGATCCGGCCCTTTCGCTGGTGGCGCTTGCTGCTCACCTACGCCGTTCCAGTGGCATCATTTGTTGTCCTATGGGACGGCCTGGTCTCGTGCCTGCGCACTTATACCCGCGAAGAGTTGTATGAGCTCATTTCCGAGCTCGACGATGGCGGCAGTTACGATTGGGTATTCGAGCAGAGACTAGTACGGGGAGCTCCGCTCAGCTGCCTGATCGGCTTGCCCAAAAATCACGACGACACGTCTGGTTCACGCGACGAGGCGGTCGCCAGGTTGTGAATGGCCAGGAGTTGGCTCTCTGTATCGTGAGTGACCCGCTTGCTCGCTTCGGCCGTACGTTCGATGAGCTGGTACAACTCGTCGAACGCTTGTGACATCAGATGCAGCTCGGCGGCCCCTTCGTCGGTCAACGCCTGGCCGGTCCGGCTGGCCTTCATAGCCGCCTCGGTATGGCGGTGGACCCGGCGTATCGTCTGATTGATTCGCTGAGTCTCGGAGGTCACCCGTTCGGCCAGGCGGCGCATATTGTCGGCCAGCAACATGAAACTCTTGCCTGCCTCACCTGCGTTGGCGGCCTCGATCCCCGTATTGAGTGCCATCAGATCGAGACGATCGGAGATGCTGTCGATGGTTTGCACCATCTCGACAATGGTTCCTGATTGCTGATGAAGCTCTTGAACACGTTCGGAGATCTGCTTGTACTGGCGGATCATTCCGTGAATGCTCTGGCCCACGCTGTCGATGATATCTCGGCCGGTGCTGGCGGTTGTCATCATCTGCTGGGTGAGACCCTCTGCGGCCTCGCGGTCCGCGGCAGTCAGATCGGAGCCAAAGAACTCCGCTGCCGAGCGACTGAGCGCCTCGGTGGTGGCTTCGACATGGACCATCATCTTGGCGATCTGCTTATGTGCGGCGTTGACCTCGGCGAGGGCATTTTGCTTGGCATTGTCGTAGAACAGGACAAAGAGCATAGCGACCAGGAACAGGCTCGCATATACGGCGGTGCGTATGAAGGGCATATACTCGTCGTCGACATACTGTGGGAGTGAGTAACCCAGGGCTTCTACGATCGATATGACCACGACGAGCAATGTGACGATCCCGGTCCAGACAAAGCCGGCGGCGCGATCGGACAGAAATACCGCCACCATTGGAGCCATGACCAGGACCGGTATGGTCGGAGCTTTCATCCCCCCGCCGAGGAGTGAAACTCCGACCAACATCACCACGATCGACAACAAGAGGGCATGGCAACCCGCTGTCACCGAGTGCGTCACACGCATAACCATGGGCGAGGCGCAGATGAGCAGAGAGATGCCCAGGTCGTAGGTGGCGGGAATGGAAGCGCCGATGAAGAAGAGCACCGCGCTGAAGCCAGCAGTACACGTGCCGATGCCCAGGGCGAACTTTACGGCGAGGAGAGCGCGTTGATACTCGTTGTGCGCGCCCGTTCGAATGCTCGCGGGAATGAACCATCGCGCATAGCGATTCTTCCGTCGCATGATGCTCTCCAAATTCGAGCGTGGATGGACCAATTTGTACGGGCTGGCGGCTCGATAGTACCGGGTCATCGCTGGTTATCGGTTTTGTCTTGATCGACGTTGTCATGGTCGATCTGGCCATGATCGACCTGGTCGGGATCGACTTGGTTACGGTGCGGTCGATCGTCGGACAGGGCGGCCACTTCTCTGATCACTGTGCGGGCCCGCAGCGCGGTCGCATATGCAGTGGCATCGATGCGGTAGCAATGGAGATCGCGCATGGTTTGGTTAAAGAAATAACACAGCTGGACGACGAGTCCGTATTTCGGCGCGACCTCGAAACCGGTAATGTGAAATCCAGCCTTGAGTTTGGCAATGAGAACCCGGTTGTTGTCGGCGTGGTGGCGGCTCTGGATGTGGCGAAAGCCCAGGCTGCCGATCAGCCCGATCAGCCGGCGCAGCAATGCGCTGTATATTCCCCGGCCCTGGTGAGCGGGGTGGATCACGGTATAGTGCATGCTGTAGTGGGCGAGTCTCTCCTGCGCTCCCCAGAAGCATCCGACAGTTCGCCCATCTTTTTGAATGAGCAGGTGATGTTCGAGTGGAGTGCCGGTGACCAGAGCGTCGAGCGCTTCGGCGCGATCGCGCTCGGACGCAGAATAGACTGCAGCGAGATTGACATTTTCGCGGCGAAAGGCGGCATTGTGCAGCCGGCTGAACTGGCGCTGCCACTCTCTGGCACCGGTCATTTCGATGTTGTATTGGCGACAAAGCGGCTCGGCAAAATGCGCCCGCGACGCGGCGACGAGATCGGATCGCAAAGTTGACATGGGCAATGACTACCGATTCTTCGGGTCTTTAATGAAGTCAAAATACTTCTGGCCACGCGGGCGAATAATGTCATCGTGGTGGGCTCTCGTGCCTGGCCGGCGCATTTCGCCGGCACCTCCAATTTTTGCCAGATCGCCCCGACGTACCAGTTCCGAGACCACGTCGGCGAGCATGCTCTCGGTGCCGGGCATTTCGTTGGTTGTTGCCTCGAAGAGCTGACGGAACGAGATGCCATCTGGATGCCGTTTCAGCACACGCTTCGGAATGTCCTCGTGTAGCGCCGCTCGAGTTTGTTTTTCGGCGGTGCTGCCGAAGTCAAATGAGCCCTGTGCGAGCAAATCGCCGTCGCGGTGGGGATCGTAGCCCAGCATCATCATGTTGGTGCCGGGGCCGCCGTAGTGCTCGAAATGGTTTTCGAGACTCCAGTGGAGTTTTTTGACCTCATTATTGGCGCGCCAATTGTTGGCCAGGTGCAGAAACCAGTACGGCCGATTGCTTCCCCGGGACATGATAAAGAAAGGGGTGAAAAACGCGGCCCCGGCTTTTTTGGCAAACGTTTCGTACAAGATGCGTTGCACGAAGAGTTGCTTGCGCCGCGATTCGTCATCGGTTTGCAGATACAACGCCTCGATCTCTGCCACGGTTAGCGGGCATTCGTCGATACCCATCGACCGACTCATATACCCCACTGCATCCCGGGCCTGGCTCAAGTATGCACTGATCCAGCCCACTGCGAGGGTCATGAATACTTCTGCGTTGGGCAGCGACTCGAAGATCCGCTGTACGGCCGCCAGCGGCACATCACTATATCCATATTGATCGAGAATAAAGATGGCGCGCGGCTTGCGGCCGCGCTGGCTGATTTGTCGAATGATGCTGTCGAGTTCGTCCTCGAACACTCCTTCTCGTACGTGAACGCGGCCTTGCGATAGCGCTGTCGGGCAATGCTCTGCGATGGTTCGGCGCAGGTAGGCGACAGTATTCGAGTTCTTCTCGACGAACTCATAACGGGCATCGACTATCACCTGCTTTTTACGGCTCCGATTCACGTTTGCCTCGGCCACCGGGACCGTTCGCAAGAGAATGAGCGGCGAGCCGAAATGCAACTCATCGTTTTTGCGCTGCCGATACACACCGCCCCCGGCAAAACCATCGACCAGCGTCAATGCAAGCCGCTCTCGCTTGGGGTTACTCATCAAGACTTCGACGTAAATCTCGATATAGCGGCGAAGAATCCGGTGTTTGGCCAGACTGTGCGCCTCTATGAACGGAATCTCGCCGTCGGCCCAATCGTAGTGCTTTTCGGCCACGTCGCTACTGTCTCCGAATCAAGCAGCCCGTGCGGCTCTATGGTCTAGCCTGTGCTGGATCGCGCACAGACGCGCGCGGCGCTCGGCCAGCGGTGGCGGCTCGACCGTATCCCGGGCTGGATATTCGTCGTAGGTTCGGTGGTCGAGCAGGCGGCCATGGCGATGTTTGCGCACTCCGCCCCATTGCTTAAAAAAGAACGGAACCCCGGCTTCTCGGCATTGATCGCGGATCGATAGAACCCAGGTTTTGTCCATGGGTCGCGCGCCCAGGCCACTCTCGCCGCCCACGATGACCCAATCCATATCGCGGAGGTCCAGGGTGCCGAGATCTTCCAGTAGAGGCTCGATAGAAAGAAACCGCACAGCAGCCGGTGTGCGGCGCAGCTCGGCGATGCGGGGAATACCGTGTTTGCGGTTTTCCACGCTCACTCCGAGCCACACGCCGGGAAGACGTTGCAGATGCGCGGGCAGCCGGTCCACCACCCTGGCCATGCGCTTGCCGCGTTTGGTGAGCACCTGATAGATGTGCCAATCCGCTGTGGCCATGACGTCGAAAACCTGCTCGATATAGCGATTTGGCACCACTTCCTGGAACAGATCGCTCATCGAGTTGACAAAGATACGGCGCGGGCGAACCCAGCGCAGCGGATCCGTCAGTTTCGCCGGGACCAGGCAAGGATCGAAGCCTTGCTCGTACGGGTGTCCAGGAACGCCGCGAAACCGCTCGGCAAATATTTCAGCGTAACAATGCTTACACCCCGGGCTCACCTTGATACAACCCCGCACCGGATTCCAGGTGGCGTCTGTCCATTCGATATCACTTCGCTCGCTCATGTCCTGACACTCCGTCAACAACATGCACTGAACAGATCCGCAGGTCAAGCTCTCCATCGAAGAGGCGGCAATGCTGGGTCGCGCATCTTGCCCGGGCGGCTATTGCTCGACGATGAGATCTGGCTCGGGTTGGGCGAGTTTCAGGACGGTCCACGGTGGGCGAGTCGATTTCTTCATCTCTTTGAGCTGCCAGTCGAATAGTCTGTGAAACCGTCTGAGCTGCTGGTTTCGGCACGTGTTCCTGTCGACCTCTCGTTGCTTGTCGACATGTCCGGGCCACTCATCCTGAAAGAGCTCGGCTATCACGAACTGGATCGCGTCCATGGGCGTGATGAGAAATGTGGGCAGCCGCGGAACATCGAGCGCTTTGGGGAACATGCGGCAAAGGCACTCGTAACGTTCGTCCTGAAGCACCTGAACGTGAAAATGGCATCCGGGTGCGGCGTCATCACCGATCTCGAAGCGCCACATGGCAACGGGATCTTCACCGTTGACCAGTTCGATGCGGGTCGTGGCACTCCCCGCGAGCTGAAAATGAGTATACGGATCGCGCTTCTTTTTGGCTTTTTTACCCAGCCAGACATTCTGTATAGGCCATTTGAAGGAGATGCATGCGTGTATATTGAGCGCGCCCTTTCCGTCTCGCTGGTAGCTTTTGGAGGGTTTTGTTCGCAACGGTCGCTCGATTTTGATCTCCCACTTCCATGCCCGGTCGGTGGCCTTGCTCGACTGTCCTGCGAGATTGGTTGTCGCTTCTCCGATGATTGCCGAGGACTCTCGGGTCAGAAATCGAGCAACCAATCGACTCAGAGCGTGGAGTTCATCGTGAGTGTCTTTGTAGCTGAAGCGCAGCCTGGCCATCATTCCTCGTCCAGTCGATAGCGGTGCGCGCTTGTCACCAGCTCCCCGAGCTCTCGGTGCTCATTGGCCAGTTCGAGTGTGGTCCACGCCGGATCGGCATATGCTGGCCAATCGTCCGGCTGGATCTGCACACACTGGTCCATCTCGTAGATGTCCAGGCCGGGCTCGAAGTATTCATTGATGATCATGGTCGGCGCGAAGCAATCGAGCGCCGCGACCGGTGTAGCCGCGTACTGCTTCAGCCACTCATGTGTCGCGCCATGCGAGCTGCTGTGGTCGTTCAGCTGATCGCGCAGCAAATCGTCGATACCGGCGCCCCACCACCGGGGGCCGTCGAACCCCTGCAAGGCACCGCGATAGAGGTACGGTGCGAACACCTCATAGAGCTGGCCAGCTGGCTCGAGTTCGTTTTTCAGCCATCTCGGCTGTACGTGCAGGCGCAGGGCCAATCTCGTCATACCCCACAGAAAACACGGGTAGGGCAGGATACGGTGAAGAAGCCAGCGGATCAGCGCCATGCCATCGGTCCAGTTGCGGAGCTCGTGGAGCGGAGGACGGCACTCTTCGAGACTCGCCCAGGCGTGTGCCGCCCACTCCTGGTCCGGAATCCCCAAGAACTGATCGATCTCGTCCTTGATGCCTTCCAGTTGCGAGGGCCATTTCCTGGGCAATCGGTCCACTGCCCTGGTGAGTGAGGTGACGCGGGCCTTCAGGTCGTCGGGCGCGGCAGACTTGTAGAACGCCCACTCGAGTCCATGGGCGCGAGCGACCAGATTGGGACGCGGGTGACTGTATCCGGGGGCCAGCTGTTGCATCTGTCCGGTGATCAGTGCGATCGCCGCGGGGGGAAGCCTGGCATCGCGCAGATGCTCTCGAACGATCGCGGCCAGCGCCAGACCGTTCTTGGGACGGGCGCAGTACGGAAGGTTGTCCCGTTCTTGCCAGTCGTCCAGATTGAAGTCGATCAGGACGGTCTTTGCCTCATCGAGGTCGCCAGCGTCCAGATCATTCGGTGACAGAACGCGCACGGAAAGCTCCTCGGCCCCATCCAGAGTGTGTACCTCATCGCGGTCATCGAGGATCAACACGAGCGGCTTTGTGCGGTTGGTACCATCCATCGCGACTCCTTTTGCCGGTCATTGCCCGGGAAAGCGCATCTCCACCGAGGTTTTATACCGCGCAGTAGGTTGCGAAAATCGAATGCTCGCCCCATAGGATTCGAGAATTCGCCGAGTGATCGGCAATCCCAGACCGACGCCTTTACCCAGTTGAGGGCGGACATCGACGGTAGTCGATACGAAGGGATGGAACCACTTTTCGCCATCGTCCGGGTCGACACGAACACCGGTGTTCTCGACCCTGATGACGACTTGATCGCCTTTTCGTGCTCCAGTGACGCGGATTCGACCTCCTTGCCCCGCTGCCTTGAGCGCGTTGGATAAGAGGTTCACGAATACGCTCATCAGCTCTGCACGAAACATGGGTGGTGACTTCAAGTCATCGGGTATGCGGTTATCCACCTGTATATCACGGCGCTCGCTCTCGTAAGCGAGCAACTGATACGCCGCGTCGAAACGCTGATCGAAACGCTGCCGGGACCGCCGTCGCCGCGCATCCACCGAAACGATATCGGTAAGGTACGTCGCCTGGCGTTCCAGTCCCCGGCGGAGATTCTCCACTGTATGCAGCACTCGACCGAGCTTTCTCGCCGCTCGCCGTTCGTCCCTGGTCGAGGATTGGCCTGAAAGAGAGTCTCGTAGACCAGTTATTGTGGTTTCGATCGTCCGTATGAGGGCGAGTTGCCCGTGGACTTCATGAGCGTAGCCGGCCATCTGAGTGCCCAGAGACGCCAGGGTGCGAATCATCGCCTGTTCGTCACGGAGCTCTCGCTCGGGCATGTCCTGGCTATCGAGGTTGGCTCGCGCACTGGCAATTCGCTCATTGGCCAGCAGATAGTTTTGGCTGCCCAGAGCCTCTTCGGCTTCTGCCATCAAAGTGTCGGTATACGCTCGTATCTCGGCGATTTGCCTGGTCGCCGGCACCACTGTAGAGTCGGCCGCACGAGCAATCGACCCCAGCTTCCCCTCTGCTTGCCGGCGCTTTCGCCTATCGGCGAGGAGCTCGACCGCGCCGCGGTGGCGAGTCAGCAGATAGAGCCCGCGACGAACCGCGTCGACCACAGACGCAAAGGCCTCGTCCGGCAAGAAGCCCTCACGGTTGACCAGCATCTGTAGCGTAGAAGCCCCATCCTGGGTGAAAAATACCCCGCCCGTATAGTTGCGGCTCGGCAACCCTCTCAACACTTCGTCTCGACTGTCGTAGACTTCGCCGTCAAAGAGCTGGGCGGCGAGGTCGGTGATATCCTTATCCATGCCGCGAAAACGCTGGGCATAATCTCGATTGAGAGACAACCAGTCATTGCCGGTTTCGCCGTAGGGCAATACGCGGAATCCCTCCATGTACACATGGACTCCAGTCGCTCGCGATGCCCATCGAGTGGTGTTTGCTGCATGTCCTCGCAGGGCACCGAGGCGGCACAGTATTCGGGCTTGAAATTTCGGCATACCGTCGCTGTGCGGATACTCCGCCGGCAATCGCACCGCCTCGGGGACCTGCTTGCGGAACGATTTGCTCGGCGCGATGGCATAGTGGACATCGTCGCCGGTGGACGCGTCGATCTCCAGGATCCAGTCCGTGGTTTCGGCAACGACTTTCCAGTATTCTTCGCCGACCTCGAAGTCTCCTTCGAGCTCTAATGTCCATCCCGGATCACTTTCGCCCGGGGCAGATTGTCGGTCAGAGTCCTTACCGCTCGGTATGCTCCGTATCAGCGGTGTGGCAAAAAGCAGCGGCTTGGAAATCAGAGATTTCGGCAATGGCTCGATCAAAAGCGACGGCGTCCGACTACTCTGCGCCTCGAGCGCAAAAAGCAGCCGCTCACGTTCGGTCCAGTGGCGGCGCAATCGACTCAACGTGATGACCGTACCGTGGCGACTCGCCTTATTGGGTTTTCTGCGGGAAAACGATACCTGGTCCTCGCCAATATCATCTAACGTCGCGAGCTTCTCAATGCCATCCCAGTCGATCTCGGCAGTAACCGACTCGATCGGTGCAAAACGCGGAGGCTTTGCCGCCACCGACTCTACTTTGAGATGTCGAGCCAACTTGTGGGCGGCCAGCCGGCCGATCCCCTTGGCCCCGGTGAATCGGCGGCGGAATCGCGCCGAGTGTCGAGCACCTTCCTCTTTTAACCGCGAGGCGATTCGCAAAAAGCCCTTGCGAAACTGTCGCCCGGTCATACCGAGTCCGTCATCGCGGATGATGATGATTCCGTGCTCTGGATCGTCGAGACGTTCCGCATAGACCGTGACAGACGTGGCATCAGCGTCGTACGCATTCTTGATCAGCTCGACCAACGCTGTTGAGTCACGTCCCACCAAGAGCTCTCCGAGTTCACGAAACAGATGAGTGTCCACGGTGAATCGCGCCGCATCCTCGTCCTTGGCATCTGTTGGAGCGCGCTCGTTCTTCGGCTTGCTCGGCAAGGCATGAACCTCATCATGAAACGTACTCATGTTCCATGGCTGCTGTCAATAAATCGCAGTTATAGCTCGCAGATACAATCAACCCGAGACCTGCATATGCGCAAAACGCGTACGACTACCCGCCACAAAATTCACGTCTTGGCAGGGACCTCGACTGGGCTTACTTCTGGCCGTCGAGCATGGCAAGGGCTTCGAATACAGCTTCGCGGGTGCGCGCATAACCGCCGGTGCGCGCGCCTTCCAGAGCTTTGCGGCCGGTTCTGCCCGCCCGCTTGGGGCCGAGCATGCCCAGGCCGATGGCGGCGTTGACCTGGACGTTTTCGGCCGGGCTCTCGAATGCATCACACAGAATTTCGGCGGCATCGGGAAGCCGGTTGATCAATTCGAGAATGCGGCGGGCCCGGATCTTGTGGTCGGTTTCCAGGCCGCGCACCAGGGCGCCCAGGACTCTGGCTCCACGTGCTTGCAACACCGCCGAGCACGCCCTGGCGACCTCGTCATCCGGGTCGCCGAGAGCGCCGACCAGGTGGTCGGCAGTTTCGCGTACTGCGCCGTCGCCGAGCTTGTCCAGGGAATGGGCCGCCTGCAAGCGCACTCGGCTTTCGTCGTCGCGCAAAAGCACGCCGAGCGGTCGCGCTGCCGATGCGGCGGTCGAACCGAGCGCGCCCAGCGCCGCGGCAGCGTTGCACCGCACCACAGCCCGGCCGTCGCGCAGATAGGCTTTCAGGTCGTCGAGGTCGAGTGTCGCAGCGACATCGTCAAATGCCTCCGGGCCCAAAAACCGGCTGTCAAAACCGTCGACCTCGATAGGAGCTGGTCCGCTTTGGCCGGGGCCGTCGAGCATCTCGAGAGCCTTGCGCACGGCCTCGCGGGTCCGCGCATGACCACCGGTGCGCGCCCCCTCCAGAGCTTTGCGTCCCGGTCCGACCCGGTCCTGGCCCAGCATACCCAGCCCCACCGCAGCATTGACCTGTACGTTGACCGCTGGGAGGTCGAATGCGTCGCACAAGATGTCCGAGGCGTCGGGAAACAGATTGATCAGCTCGACAATGCGGCGGGCATGGGTCTCGTCGTCTGTCTCCAAACCGCGCAAGAGGGCGCCGAGCATGCGTGTTTTGCGGGCTTCGAGAACCGTTGCGCAGGCCGCGGCAACCCGCGCATCCGAGTCGCCCAGCGCGCCGACCAGATCATCGGCGGTCTCGCGGACGGCGAGGTCGCCGAGCTGGTCCAGAGCGTTGGCCGCAGCAAGGCGAACCCGGGCCGAATCGTCGCGCAAAAGAACTCCCAGCGGTCTCGCCGCCGACGCCGCTGACTCGCCGAGTACTCCCAAAGCCGTGGCAGCATTGCTGCGCACCACGTCGCGGCCGTCCTGAAGATAGGCGATCAGATCGTCTATCACGAGTGCATCGCGCGACCCGGAAAACGCGTCGGCAGCGAGATATTCGCCCTCAAAGCCGGCGATTGCCACCGGCGCAGGCCCGGTGTTTGACGACAGGTCGAGCATGTCGAGCGCTCTGCGCACGGCCTCGCGGGTTCGCACATCTCCGCCAGTACGCGCGTCCAGCAGCGGACGCAGGCCTGGCCCGACCCGACCCGGGCCGAGCAGCCCCAGGCCGAGAGCTGCATTGACCTGTACGTTGACCGCCGGACTCGAAAATGCATTGGTCAAGACATCGGCTGCTTCCGGCAACTCGTTGATCAGTTCTACCACGCGGCGACCGTGCTCTTCGTCGCCGGTTTGCAGTCCGCCGACCAATGCGTCGAGCACACGATCGCCCAGCGGGGCCAGAGTTTCGGCTGCCGCCTCGGCCACGTCTTCCTCAGCGTCACCGAGAGCAGCGACCAGCTCGTCGGCCGCGTCCACTGTGCCGGCACCGAGCTTGCCCAGCGCGGTCGCCACTTCACGCCGAACCTGACTCACGCTGTCGCGCAGAAGCAGGGCCATTGACCTGGCCGCGTGGCTCGCCTCGTCGCCCTTGACGCCGAGAGCGCGGGCCACATTGATGCGCACGTGTTTTCGACCATCTTGCAGCGCTCCGATCATCGCATCGACATCGATGTTGTCCGAGTACTCGATGAGCTCGCTGACCGCCAGCCGGCGCTCCTCGAAGTCGGGGATGTCCTTGGGAATGGCATCGACGATCTCGTCCTCTTCTGGCGCAATAATGGCCAGTATGGCCTTCTTCGCCGAGGTTCTGACATCGGGCACCGGATCGCCTTCCTCCAGCCGGGTCAATACCTCGACTGCGGGGTCGCGGTCGGCTTTGCCCGTGCTGGCCAATCCGTACACCGCGTTGATTCGAATTCGGCTGCGCTCGTGCCCAGCCGCCTCGACCAGGAGACCGACACCCGCCTGGCCGGCCCGGGCGCAGGCGGCGACGATAGTTTTTTGTGCCAGTTCGTGGTTGACGTCGAGCGCGGCGATCAGCTCGTGGTCGGCCGTGCCGATCAGGTCGGAAAAGACGGCGAGGACCCGGTCGGTAATCTCGGGCTGGGTGCCGTCGAGTGCCTGAGTGATCGGCGCAATGAGGCCTCGAATGTTCGACCCCAGCCGGGCGATGGCCTCGGCCGCAGCAGTGGCCACACGGGTCTCGCTGTCGCGCAAGAGCGAGGCCAGGTGAGGCGAAGCCTGGCCGATTGCGGCAAAGCCGAGCGCAGCATTGGCCCGGACATTGGCCCGGCCATCGCGCACCATGTCGTCGAGTTCGGAAACCTCGAGGAACCCGGCATGAGCAGCGAGTTCATCGTAGTGCAGGCGGCGTTCGTCGAACGCAGGCAATTCCGCCTCGGGTGGGACCGACTTGGGCCGCCGGGGCGGCAGTCTGCGGCCAGGACGCCTGGCCGAATCGCCCCGCGGGTCTGCCGGATCGTCCGGCCTGGTCTCGGCCTCGTCAATCCCAGCCGCCGAATCACCGATCCTGGCTCCCGGATCGCCGATCCCGACCCCCGGATCACCGATCCTGACGCCTACATCTCGCCGCCTGGCCACCCTGGGCCGGGTTTCTGAAGCTGTGGTTTCTCTGGTTCTGCTTTCTCTGGTTCTGCTTTCTCTGGTTCTGCTTTCTCTGGCTGTGCCTGGGCGGGGCTTTGGAGCGCGGGCCTGCGCTTCTTTGTCCTCGGTTTCCGCGGCTGGAACCGATCGTCGCTTTGCGGGTAACGTAGGTCTCGTGGGCGTGGTCGGATCGTTCGGATCGTTGGGCATGGCGGCAACCCCCACGTTTACCATCCGCAGCCGCCGGATTGCCAGCCGAAGTAATGGAGAACTCACGACAGGGAGTTTCGGCAGCCGTGCCACAGTGAGTTCCCCAGCCACCATCGCACCGCGTGGCAAAAGCGTTACACTGGCCGCCGATCATGCTCAGCGTCAATCAGGCAACTCAGCGTATTCGAGCGGCTGTACGGCCACTTGGAGCCGAACTCGCAACCATCGATAATACTGCGGGACGATTCCTGGCCAGCGACGTGGTGGCCGGACGAAACTTGCCACCCCATGACAACTCGGCCATGGACGGGTTTGCCGTGCGCGCTGCCGACCTGCCCGCGACATTGCCAGTGGCCGGGACCATTGCCGCCGGGGATGCCCCGGGAGCCGGGCTCGAGCCAGGCACTGTGTGGCGCATCATGACCGGGGCTCCCGTACCGTCCGGCGCCGATGCAGTGGTGATCCGCGAAGAAGTCGACGACCGCGGCGACCGGGCCGAGCTGGCAAATCCAGCCCAGCCGGGACAAAACATCCGCCATGCCGGCGAGGATGTGGCCAGTGGAGAGAGGGTTCTCGCCACTGGCACGCAGCTCGGCCCGGGCGAGATCGGTCTTCTGGCCGCGCTCGGCCATGCCACAGTGCCAGTGGGCAAACGGCCGCGAGTCGCGGTCATGTCCACTGGTGACGAACTGGTCGGTGTCGATGTGACGCCGCGACCGGGCCAGATCGTCAACTCGAACGCCTACGCACTGGGGGCGCAAATCCGCGAAGCTGGCGGCGAACCCATTTTGTGCGGCATTGCGCCCGACGATCGCGAGATCCTTGTTTCCATGCTGGGCCAGGCGCTTTCGGCCGATGTGTTGGTGACCTCGGGCGGCGTTTCGGTGGGCGAGTTCGACCATGTAAAAGCCGCATTTGACCGGGCCGGTGTGGCCATGGACTTCTGGAAAGTGGCCATGAAACCGGGCAAGCCTCTGGCCTTCGGAGTAACCGATCGCGGTGTGCCTGTCTTTGGGCTGCCGGGCAATCCGGTGTCGTCCATGGTGGTGTTCGAGCTCTTTGTCAGACCCGCTCTTCTCGCTATGCAGGGCGCCGCAACCATCGATCGCCCGCGCATCGAGGTCGTGCTCGGCCAGACCTACAAAAAAAGCCCGGGCCGGGCGCATTACCTGCGCGCCCGACTGGTCCGCCACCGTGACGCAGTGCTCGCCGAGCCGTTGACCAAGCAGGGCTCGGGCATGCTGAGCTCCATGGTCGATGTCGACGCCCTGGTCGAGATCGGTCGGGATGAAACCGAGGTAGTCGATGGTACACGGGTTTCGGCTATCCTTTTGCGCTCGGTGTGAGGCCGACTATTCGATCCGATGAACCAGCGGCGCGTTTCCGGGTATCCCCGGGCGAGGCCGGGCGGGCCGACCAGGTCGTGAAAGCGCGTTTTCCCGGCATAGGCCGGCGCAGGGTAGCCGAGCTGTTCCGCCGCGGCGCAGTCCACATCGACGGGCGTCGGGCCAAAAAGGGCGAACCAGTCGCCTCGGGCAGTGAAATGGTCGTGCTCGAGGCACCGCGCGATCATCGCGCAGCTGTTCCGCCGCCCAACTACGACCTCGATCTGACAGTGCTCTACGAAGACCGAGATGTGGTCGCGGTGAACAAACCCGGCGGCCTACCGTGTCACCCGCTGCGACCGGAAGAGCGCAACACCGTGGCCCATGCTCTGGTCGCCCGTTACCCCGAATGCGCGAGTACGGCCGGCGATGCCCGAGAAGCTGGACTCGTAAACCGTCTGGATATCGGGACTTCGGGAATCCTCGTGGCGGCGCGTCACGCCGAGGCGTGGCGCGTTTTGCGCCAGTCATTCAGCCGCGGCCAGGCGATCAAGATGTACTGGGCCCTGGTCGGGACAACTGCAGTGCGCGCGACCACCTGTGACCTGCCGCTGACCAGTGCCGGCAAACGCATGACCGTGCTGGCCCGTGCCGGAGCGCGCACTCAGTCCGCGTGGACTCGCTGGCGCCCGGCTCGTCATCTGGCCGGTTACACCTTGCTGGCCTGCATCACTCACACCGGGCGCAGACATCAAGTGCGAGTTCACCTGGCCCAGGCTGGCCTGCCCATCGTGGACGATGTCCTGTATCGGGGGCCCAGCGCGCCTCTGCCCATTGCGGGACACTTTCTCCACGCCCGCAGCATTGCGCTCGCACACCCGATCAGCGGTGCTCGTCTGCACCTTGTCGCACCGCTTTTAGCCGATCGCCAGGCCCTGCTCGACTCCCTGGGCTAACAGAAACGCCTTGGTTGTGGATCAAATACAAACAAGGCGTTCTCACCGAGCGGACCGGCTGCGCAGCTGGATATTCGTCCGCTCAGCGCGCTTTCGCCAGCGCTCGCGCGCTTTTTGCGCCTCGGTGTCGCGGTCTTTTGCCGGCGCGCTCGTGACCAGCTCACCGAGCAACCGGGCGGTGATGGCCGAGATCTCGTCCACAGCCCGCTCCATGGCCGCGGCGTTGGCCCTCGACGGCCGCGTCATCCCGCTGATCTTGCGGACGTATTGCAGTGCTGCTGCGCGCATCTCATCCGGCGTGGCAGGCGGTTCGAAGTTAAAAAGGGTCCTGATGTTGCGGCACATGTCCGCATTGTAGCCCCGGTGGATTATGCGGGCTAGTCCGGGTTGTGGCCAAAATTCGGGCTTCAAGTCCAGCCCCCTGGTATGACCTGCAGTCGGTATCCTCCTTTAGAGGCGTTCACAGAGGCTGGCGAGATTGACACTCATCCAGCTTGCACAGCGACCCCTTTCGGGTTTAGGTTTCCCGCCCACACGGGAACCCGAATCTGGCACTCGAGTCATGACGCTGGCGATCCGCTCTTCGAATTTGGTCAAAACCTATCGCGCCAAGCCGCCAGTCGAGGCGGTGCGAGGTATTGATCTCGAGGTAGAGGAAGGCGAGTGTTTTGGGGTTCTCGGTCCCAACGGGGCCGGCAAGACCACGACGATCGAGATCCTCGAGGGGCTCCTGCCCGCGACCAGCGGCGACGTCGAGATCTTAGGTCTGCGGTGGAATCGCGACGCGATGGCCATTCGCGAGCAGATCGGCATCTCGCTTCAGGAGACCCGGTTGGCCGACAAGGTCTCCGTCCTCGAAACCCTGACCCTCTTCCGCAGCTTTTATCGCGACGGAATCGATCCCGAAGCTGTCATGAGATCGGTGTCTCTGGAGGAGAAGTCCCGGGCCTGGGTCAAGAAGCTCTCAGGCGGACAAAAGCAACGGCTGGCCGTGGCCACAGCCCTGGTTGGCGACCCGAAACTGCTCTTTCTCGACGAGCCCACCACCGGACTCGATCCGAGCTCTCGCCGTCAGCTATGGGACATCATCGCTGGATTCCGCGAGCAGGGCCGGACAGTCCTGTTGACGACTCATTACATGGAAGAGGCCGAACGGCTTTGCGACAGAGTGGCCATCCTCGATGGCGGCAAGGTCATCGCATTGGGCACGCCGCCGCAGCTGATCGCGGGCCTGGGGGCCGAGCATATCGTCGAGTTTGCGATCGACTCTGGCGTATCCGACCCTCCTTTGGCCGAGCACTGGAATGATCTCCCGGCGGTGACCGGCTCGACGTACGAAGATGGCAGTTATCGATTATCGGTCTCGCATCCCCACCTCGTGATCCCCGCGCTGATCGACAGGTTAGAGGGCTCGGGTTTGCGGATGGCGAGCCTGACCACGAGGCACGCCAGCCTCGATGACGTCTTTGTCAGTCTGACCGGACGGCAGCTCGAAGAACCGGAAGGCGACCATGAGTGAAGCCACCCCGGCCAGGCTAGCTGACCGGCAGCATCCCCTTATCGCGCTGGTCAACGCTCGACTCAGAGAATTCATCCGCGAACCGGCGGCCATTTTCTGGGTCTACGGGTTTCCCCTGCTCATGATGGTCGCCCTCGGCGTCGCCTTTCGCGACCGGCCGGTGGACCAGTTCACTGTGGTCGTGCAAAAGGGCGCTGGCGTGGAGAAACTGGTCGACGCGCTGCAACCGGACGAGCGATTTCGGGTAGAGCTGTATGACCAGGCAGAGAGCCGGAGACGCCTGCGAACCGGCAAGACCGATCTCGTCATCGTGGCCCAAGACGGGGGCTCGGGCGGGTACGACTTCTATTTCGACCCGACCCGGCCGGGCAGCTCGCTGGCGCGCAGCATGGCCAACGACGTTCTTCAGCGCGCGGCCGGGCGCGACGACGTGGTCGCCTCACGGATCCATGAGACCAGCGAGCCAGGCGGCCGCTATATCGATTTTCTCGTCCCTGGGCTGCTCGGGATGGGCCTGATGGGAGGCGGCCTGTGGGGGCTCGGGTTCGCCATTGTCGACATGCGGCTCCGCAAGCTGCTCAAGCGCTACGTCGCCACGCCGATGAAGCGCAGCCATTTTCTGGCCGCACTGGGAATCAGTCGGCTCGTATTCACGATTCCAGAAATACTCGTCCTGTTGGCGTTTGCCCACTTCTTCTTTGGCGTCGTCAACCACGGCAGCTACCTCGCCCTCGGTGTCCTGGTTGTCCTCGGCGCCTTCTGCTTCACCGGCATAGGTCTTCTCGTCGGCAGTCGTGCCGAGACCCTCGAGACTGCCTCGGGACTCATGAACCTCGTCATGTTGCCGATGTGGATCTTGTCCGGGATTTTCTTTTCGGTCGACAGATTCCCCGAAGCCATTCAGCCCATCATCATGGCCCTTCCGTTGACACCGGTGATCGACAGCATGCGTCAAGTCATGCTCGAAGGCGTCTCATTATCCGCCCTCGGGATGGAAATCGCCATTGTCGCCGCCTGGGGAGCGATCACCTTTGTCCTCGCCCTGCGCTGGTTTCGCTGGACTTGACATGCCTATCGCGTGTCCCGTTATCCGGACCGTCCGACGCCCCCGCGTTATTGACGACGGTCTGCTTCACCATGAAGCGTCTGCGGCGGGATTGGCGGAACGGTACCGCCGCGGTGAGACTTCGCACACGATCCATGTCTGGTGGGCGAGGCGGCCGCACAGCGCGATGCGAGCTCTCGTCTATGCCTCTCTCGTCGCATCCGAGTGCAATCACCCGGACGACCTGGTCGCCCGTCTCGGCCAACCCACCGGAGCCAGTGTGGCTGTGCTCGAAGCGGCGAAAGAGAACGTGGCCATGTCTTTTAACGGCCAGCGGCCTCGAGTTCTCGACCTGTTTGCAGGTGGGGGAACCATCCCGCTCGAAGCCTTGCGGCTTGGCGCCGACTCGTATGCTGTGGACAGCAACCAGCTCGCCGCTTTCATCAATGCCTGCAACCTCCAGTGGGCAACCAGACAGGAGCCTGCTGCGCTTCGCACGATGCTGGATCAGATGGGAAACAAGGTCCTGAGTATCGTGGCTGACTTGACGGCAGTTCTGTTCCCATTGCGGGGCAGTTCGAACATCGACTCAATAGAGCTGCCCATCACGACCTATCTCTGGTCATACAGTACGAAGTGCCGAAACTGTGGTTACAGATTCTCGCTGAGCAAGCGGCCGTGGCTGTCGAGGAAGAATGGCAGGCGCCTGTGCTTGCACCGCAGCCTGGCCAGCCAGTCGGAACTCATCAGTGTCAGAGAACTATTGCAGACATCCAGAGTTTCTGCGGGAAATTGGATCGGGCGGAGCGGCAAGGCGAAGTGCCCCCGGTGTGGTTGGCGGTCCGAAAAGCTGTCACTGGATGATTGCCGGGATGAGCTCCTTGCCCTGGTTGGCAGTCGGCGGGGAAAAGGAAAGCAATTCGCCGCAGCCCACTGCTCCGCTCTGCCCACCGATGATCGGATTGCCGCTATCGAGGCAGAGTTGCTAAAGGAAATAGGAGAACCGCTTCCTATTTCACAGCTTCCCCATTGGTCTGGCATCGTGAATCCGGCCGTTTATGGCATGAGGACGCACGCGGATGCGCTAAATCCGAGACAACGGGTTGTCCTTCTCGCTCTCCTGTGCGCCCTCAAGAGGGTCTTTCGCGAGCTGACATCAAAACATGGCGAGGACTTTGCGACTGGCGTTGTCTCGCTTTTATCCGGCCTGGTCGACCAGTGCGTGGACTGGAACTGCAGGTTGTCGATGTGGATATCGCAGAACGAGCAAGTAGGCCGCGCGTTCTGTGGGCCAGGTATTTCCATGCTGTGGGATTATGCCGAAACGGATCCTGTCTCCGAGGGACCTTCGAACCTGCGGGCGAAGCTGGAACGGATTATCGAGGGAGCAGTCACGATCGCTGGGATCGGCGATAGTGCGACTGTCGTCAACGGTTACGCGCAGGAACTCCCGTTCAAAGACAATTACTTCGACGCTATAGTCACCGACCCACCGTACTACGACAACATCTATTACACTGTACTTGCGGATTTCTTCTTTGCCTGGAAGCGTTTACTGCTAAGAACCGCAAAGCCTGGGTTTTTCTCGCCACAAACGACCGATACCAGTCGTGAGCTCGTGGCCTCTCGCTCGAGAGACGGCGACGAAGCACACGAGCAATACTGCACGCAACTGGCTGCGGCTTTTTGCGAAGCTGCCCGGACATTAAAGCCGGAAGGAGTTTTCTCGCTGGTCTACAGCCATGCCTCGCTACCAGGTTGGCAAGCGCTGATCGATGCGTTCTGTCGCAGTCCTCTTGTCGTGACCAGCGTACAGCCACTCTCGATTGAACGACGCCAGCGCCCCCGTGCAATGACCTCCCAGGCTGTCAACACATGCCTGGTATTTGTTGCCAGGAAGAGACCCGCAGATTGCAAGCTCCAGGCCCATAGCGATCTTCTGGCCGAACTCGA
Organism: Pseudomonadota bacterium; assembly: GCA_022360315.1. GTDB lineage: Bacteria > Myxococcota_A > Polyangia > Haliangiales > Haliangiaceae > JAKSDA01. Next base: position 5,154 of record JAKSDA010000190.1, on the reverse strand, counting down.
CCGAGCCATCGATGATCGCGCCTTTCGCCACTCCCTGAACCAGGCTGGCTGGTCGGAGCACGATATCGCTTTGGCCCTGTTTGGCCAGGGGGTCGGGGTCTTGTGCAACGCAAAGGCGATCTCGGCGTCCGAGCAGATCGAGCTTCTCGGCCGCGCAGAAGAGCTTGTGCAGCGGAGCTACCACAGCTTCAAGCTGGCCAGGCGACACTCACTTTAGCCCCGGAGGTATCAGGCTTTGGCATCTGTCAAGATTCTGTAACTTCCGAGTGGCCCGGCTCCCTCCGACCGGGGCCGCGGCTTCGATCAGAGCGCCCGGGTGAGTATCTCCTGAACGGTCACAGTCTGATTTCCCGCGACCTGCACGGTCACCTCTTTGCCCACGTTCTTGACCGGATTGTGCAATCGGAAGGTATACGTTCCCGGAGGCAGCGAAAGCTGGCACGGAGTGTCCCGGCACTGCTCGCCACGACCGACCACCGTGACCTTGGCCCACGGCGACGTACTGATTCGTACAACGCCCATCAAGCGGTTTTTCTGGCCGCCCGAGTTGTTCTGGCCGGATTCGGGTCGCCCGCTCTGGTCTTGATTTACCGCCCCCACCCGGCCGGCAAGTCGGCCCGGACTGCCTCGATCGCGCACGACACGGCTCGACCCGGCTGGTTTCGGACGATTGGACAAACTCCGCCTGGCATTGCTCGCCGAGACGTCCGGGCCAGCAGTCCGGTCGCGTTTGCCGCTAGCTGCTCGCCGGGCAGACCGAGCGGGCCCAGTATCGACAGACTGGCCGGCCGGGTCGAGTTGGCCCGCTGTCCCGGACACGCGCGGAGAGTCATCGCCGGCGGCCGGGTCGGCCTTCGAGCCCAGTGCGCCCTGAACGCGCGGCTCCGAACCCATGCCCTGGACTAGCCACACAGCCCCAATGGCAAGGGCTGCACCGATCGCAAAAACCGCCCACCACACCGCGCTGCGCCGGCGCCGAGTCTCAGACGCGGCAGAAATCTGCCGCCCTATTTGCGCGTTACCCTGTGGTTCGATGCGGTCCGGGGCGCCGAGCCGCGGGTTGTCGAGAGCCAGTCTCGTCGACGCTGTAGCCAGATCCGTCGCGTCGGACTCCATGTTCTCTGCGTCGGGCTCGCCAGCACTTTTTTCCAGTCCGGACGCATCCTCTTCGGCGATCGTCTCGGCCAGTGAACGCAGCACGCTGTCCGCCGCCGCAGAAGCTTCGAGCCCACTCTCGCCATGGTCGAGAAATGTGACCACATGGCCATCCGGCACATCGTCGATTTCTGCCCAATCGATCTGCCTAGACCCATTGGCCGCCGCAGCCTGGACCCATTCTGCGAGCTGATGGCCGGGTGGCCTCGCGAGTTCACCGCTCGACCGGGCCCGCTCTGCCACGACGTAGGCGTCCAGGTCCATCTGCATGGCACGCGCACTCTGATATCGTTCACCTACCTCGTAATTGGTCGCGCGCGCGACGATCTCGCGGAGCCTTACTGGAATATGCCCGGGCAGCGGAGGAACATGCCCGGTGCGAGCCATCTCGAGCAGCTCGAGCAGCTCGGTTGCTCCATAGGCCCTGCGGCCGGCCAGCACTTCCCACAACATGAGGCCGAGCGAGAATAGATCGGCGCGGCCGTCGACCGCCTTGCCCTGAGCCTGCTCGGGAGCCATGTACGCCGGGGTTCCGTGCAGCTTGCTTCCACCAGCGTCGACTTCGTGAGTGGCCAGGCCAAAGTCGAGCAACTTTACCTCGCCGGCAACCGACACAAGCACATTGCGCGGTGTGACGTCGCGATGAATAACCGGACGCGATTCACCCTTTGAGTCGCGCATGTTGTGAGCATAGTCAAGCGCCTGGCAGGCCTCGATGGCAATGAACCCGGCCAGCAATGGATCGAGGGCGCCTGCACCAGGGGACGCCTCGGAGGCCCGGCCCATCCGGCTCAGCTTGAGGGCCGCGCCGAGATCCAACCCCTCGACGTGTTCCATGACCAGAAAGAGATCGTTTCCAGCGCGCCCGAAATCGAAAACAGGTACGATATTCTTGTGCGCGAGCGACATCGAAAGTTGGGCTTCACGCACGAACATGGCAACGAACCGCGGATCCCTGGCGCGCTCGCGCCGAATGCGTTTGACCACGAGCCGCTTCTCGACCCCGCCTGGCCCGCGTCGCCGAGCCAGGAAAATCTCGGCCATGCCGCCGCGCCCCAGCGGTCGCAGCAGCTCATAGCGACCCATCATGCGCGCCATATCGTTATAGTATATCGCCTTTTCAGCCCCTTGCCGGAAGCCCGGCCGCTGTATCAAGATTTGTTTGAATGACTCGAGTGATCCTGACTACATGCTCGGTTGTGCTGTGCGTGCTGAGCGCCCGACCGGAAATAGCCCTGGCCGACCCGGTGCCCCTGATCATCGTCACGGCGCCGAGTGCGGCAAGCGACGCCGCAAAGCCGATGCTCGATGCACTTGGCCGATTTGCTCGCGAGCGCGGCACTGTGCTGCTCGATCTAAGCCCGGCGGCCGATCCCAAACCCCAGGCTGGCCGGCATCTCCGGCGCAGTATCGAAGACTATCAGGCGTTCAGATTTCAGAGCGCGCTCGAAAATCTCGACGTCGGACTGGCCGAGGCCGCGCGTACTGGCGCGCTCGGCCTGTCGCCGAGCGAGCTGTCCGATCTGCTGATCTATCGCGCCCTGGTCCTCACTGAACTGGGCGACGCAGCGCGGGCCTGGGACGACTTTGTGCGCGCAGTTGTACTGGATCCATCTCGCCGCCTCGACACCGCGCGATTTCCGCCGCGTGCGACCGAACCGTTTGCTCGTGCAGTCAAGCAGGTAAGCCAGGCTGCGGATAGTGAGTTGACAATTGCAGCGCCCGACCATTGCCGTGTTGTGCTGGACGGACGCCAGATCCGGCCGGGCCAGATGCAGCCGGTCAAATGGGGCGAGCACTATGTGCACGTCGTCTGCCCCGAACGCGTACTCTACGGCACCCGCGTGCTGGTCAAAGGGCCCCGGCGTTTGATCGAGCCCAGGTTTGATTCCCGGCCGAAGCCCACCCTGGCCGATGGATTGCGAACCGCCCGCAAGCAGGGTGTACAGTCATTCTTGTGGGCTCAGCTGGCATTTCCCGACGGTGTTACCCCGACCCTGACGCTCGCTCTGATCGACACATCGTCGGGCAGCGAGCGACGGCGTGTGATCGTACGGGCAGGCCCGGGCCGAGAAAACGACATTGCTGGTGCCGCGGCAAGACTGGTCTCCCCCGACCCGGTGGCCATCGAGTCTTCGCCCGGGCCAGCGCGGGCCTGGTACCGCAGGCCGTGGGTGTGGGGCATCGCTGGCGCGACCCTGGCCACGGCGATCCTCTTGCCTTTTGCAATTGGCTCCGACTCGGCCTCGCATTTTGACGTGCGCCTGCGCGGGGAAGTCCCGCCGTGAAGAGGGTTACTGTTGCGCTCTTGCTGATCGCGGCATGTGGCGAGGGCGTCCCGCTGCTCGAGCCGATCATCGACGTACCGCCGATCGATTCGGACGCGTATCCCTATGGTGGGGTCGACGAACTGCTCGTCTCGGTCGCTCGAGCAGGTGAAGACGTGTCGCTACAAGAGGCCCTGATCAGCGCCGGACAGTCGCTGTTGCTGTCTGAAATCCCGTTTGGCGAGGAGCTGGTAGTCCATCTCAGTGGACGATCGAGCGGAATCGAGATCGCCTATGGGCGGACCTGCAAGGTCACGGTCACGGCCGACGAGCAGCCTCCTGACGACGAACCGCACCTCTATCTATCGCGCATCGTCAAATGGGGGATTTCGGCCGCACCGTCCGAGCCGGGACGCGTCGGCGGCCACGGCTATGCATTGCCTCGAGGGAGTGCGGTTTTGCTGGGCGGAAATGGCGGTATCACCAGTGTTGAACGCTTCGACCCGCAGACCGGCTCGTTCCGGCTGCTCAGCATTCAGCTCACCCCGCGGCGCGATTCGGTTCTGGCGCCTTTTGCCGACGGGCGGGCACTCATCGTTGGCGGGGTAGATGGCGACGACAACCCGGTTGCCACGGTCGAGGTGGTCGACCCCCGCCCGGGAATTGCGCCGGCCGCGCGGCGAGATGAGCAAGAGGGGCCCAGCCTGCGCTATCACGCAGCCGCCACCCTGGTCGACGACAGCGTCGTCGTGACCGGAGGAATCATCCCACCGGGTGGTCAGTCGGGTGGTGCGACGCCCGCTGCGTGGTCGTTTCGCTTTGGCGCTGGCAATATCCTCGAGCCAGCTTTACAGCTCGACGCAACCATGCACTTTGCGAGGGCCCGGCACTCGATGACCCGCCTGGGCGACGAGCTCGGTGCCGATGTATTGATCGTGGGTGGGCTGGGCGATACTGGCATGGCCGTGAAGGAGGCCGAGCTATTTCGACCGCTGCGCGAATCGTTCGAACTGGTCGCCGGTGCCACACTGACTCACGCCAGGTGGGGCCACGCCGCGGTTCGTCTGCCCGGCGGGTTTGTCCTCATCGTGGGGGGGTTGCAGCCCCCCGTTTCCGATCCCCGGCCGGTTGCAGCGCTCGAGCTCTACGATCCGATCCAGGGCCAGTTCAGCTCGGCTGGAACGCTGCCAGCCGGAGCCGGCTTAACCGATCTCACAATCACCGAGCTTCCCGATGGGCGCAGTTTATTGGCTGGCGGCCTGGATATAAACGGTCAACCAGTGGCCACTGTCCTCATCGCCCGACTCGATCCAGTCGATGGCCAGGTCGATGTGAGCGCGACTGACAGCCTCGCAGTGCCGCGGGCCGCGCACAGTGCAGTTCGACTGTGCGACGGGACTATCCTGATTTCTGGTGGCACCGATGCTCCGGGACAGGACACCGAGCGCTACAACCCGCCGCCCGAAGGCCGGCGCTAACTAGTTCCCGTCCCGGAATCCTTAATGTGCTGATATTACACGAAAATCCGCCCATTTTGCGCCCTTTCTGTGCAGTGTGATTTGGCCGAGAACAGCAGAATTCAGCATTTGAGGGGAAATTCGGCGAAATTCTGTGCGGTCCCGGTGATGGGGGAGGCTGATTTTTCACAGTTCCAGTCACTTTGAGTGGTGACGGGGTTGGGCGGGGATGGGTCAATTTGCAGTGCAGTGTTCCTGGCGATGAGTGGAGCCGA
>JAKSDA010000549.1 GCA_022360315.1 Pseudomonadota bacterium | reverse complement strand
GGATTTGAGAGGGGCACGGGAGGTAACTCCCTGCCTACTCGACCTTAGCTTGCGCGATGGAGGACGACGAACCGGGCAGAGGGTGGTCGCTCTGTTGCGGGGCGGTGTACTGAGCAATGCTCGCAGCTCGCCAGCGCGATAAGTCGATCAGATTCAGTCTACAGGGATGGATTGGTACGTCCAATTTTCTCGCTGCCAGGGCAATCATTCCCGCAAAGGCCCCGGCTCTGAATGCCTGCTGTTCAGGCCCTGAGGTTGACTCGGTCGCTCTGGCGCCTCTCGCTGTATCCGCTCCAGAGGACATCATGACCTGGCTTGCCGCGCTTTGTACCCAGCGATATGATGGCGTGGAAAGGCCGGGCGGTGAGCTTTCTGCGCTACTTGGATTTCGAGCTGAAGAGCGCCAGGAGCGGCGGCGACTATAGCGCATACGTGCTGCACAGCCCCGGCGGTGAGGCGGGGCCGTAAGCGTGACTGAAACTACAAACTGCTGGCTGCTCGAATTGCCAACCACGATAAGGATCACGCGCGACAATTGAGGCGCTCGAGTATGCCGATCGTGCTGAATATCGCGGAGGGCTCGGGCAGCCGCGGAGGGCTGAGGCGTGTGAGGTACGAGAATGCGCTGGGGTCGTCGCGCGAAACCCAGATCCCGGACTATGGCTTGCGCCGATAATTCGATAAATCCCTCGTTCTCAACACCTGTTTCCACTGCCGCCAAAAGACCCTTGGTCCGGAATTTGGAATTTGGGAATTTGGTGGTCCGGAATTTGGAGAATTTGGAAGCCGCTCAACGCTGCATCGGCAGCTCTTCCAAGAAGGCAACGAGGTCGCTGGCGAGCAGGTCTGGTTGCTCGAGCGCTGCGAAGTGGCCGCCCTGTGGCATCACGGTGAACCTGTTGACACGGTAGTGCCGTTCAGCGAACTCACGAGGTGCCATCGCGATGTCGTGTGGGAACAGCGCGAACGCGGTGGGCACCTCAATCCTGCACGGTGCCCGGTTCTGGGTGTTCTCCTCAGCCGCATGCTTGCTTTCTGCCGCACCGTCGCCCGAGTCCGCGCCTGCCTCTTGCCCTTCCCATGACGTGCTGTCCCATGGACCTGCGGGTTCGGAGTAGAGGCGCATCGACGAGCGCACCGTTCCGGTCAACCAAAGCAGCGATGCATTGGCCAGCAGATGATCATGCCCGAGCTTCCCGTCGGTCCACTGATCATAGAGATGGGCAAGCCACGCGAGCAGCCCGACGGGAGAGTCGGCCAGCGCGAGCGCAAGAACATCAGGCTGCTGCATGTTTGCCTTCAGGTACAGCTGGCCTTCGCCAAAGCGCTCGAGGGTGTCCAGGTAGTACCCCTCCGCCTCTGAGGCGATGTTTCTGTCGAGCGTGAACGCCCGGTCGAACGGCACATCGGTAAGATGTAGCGCAGCCACTGCCTCGGGGTGGGCCGTGGCCAGTGTCGTGGCGACCCCGCTTCCCAGGTCGCCGCCGTGGACTGCATAGCGACCGTAGCCTAGTTCGGCCATTGAGCTGTGGAAGTCTTCTGCGATGAGCTCGAACGAGATCTCCTCCGCAGGCTCGTCGCTGAAGCCGAACCCTGGGATCGCCGGTGCAACCACATCGTGTCCAGCAGCAGTCAATCGCGGAATCAGGTCGACAAAACGGAGGGGAGAGTCGGGCCACCCATGGACCAAGAGGACCGGCAAGCGCTGACCATCGCTCTGGGCGTGGATGGCGTGGATCCGGCGACCGCCGTCAGTTGTTGTGATTCTCTGACCAAGCTGTGCTTCCACAACACGCCAGTCGAAGTTGTTCCTCCAGTGTTCGACCAACGGTCGGAGCTGCGCGGTGTCGAAGCCCGGTCGGGCAGCACCAGTCGCTCGATGTGGCCAGACGAACTGGTCGAGTCGTCGGTGCAGGTCGTCGATTGCTGCTTCGCTTATGGGTATGGGGGTGGCCATTTTCAGTGCTCCTTTCCGTGGGTAGGTTCTCGACCAAGCCTCTTCCACAACCCTCGGTTCTGGATTGAAGAAAATAGCCAAATGGGTGCTACGGACGGCTGGCGAACGGCGGTGCAGATGCTGCCAGGATTCGGGTAGGACTGCTGCCGGCAAGACGCGTGAATTCACGGGTCATGTGGGCCTGGTCGGCGAAACCGGCCTCATAAGCGGCCGACGCCAGGTCCATACCGTTGAGTAGGAGTGAGTAGGCGGCTCGCACCCGCCGAAGTTGTTCGATCTTCTTCATTCCCATCCCGGCGGCGTGGACGGTGTGTCGGTGCAAGCTTCGCCGCGAGCATGCGACAGATTGTCCCGCCAGAGCGGCAGCAACACCGTCGTCGACCCCGAGGACACCTTCACGAATCATCGTGTGGACTATGTCTTCCAGCTTGCCTCGTTCGGGCACGGCGAGGCGAACGCCGCCAAACTCGAACCAACGGCCATCGGTTTCAAGGGGATGCATCTCGCCAAGAAGTTGGGCCTTGCTGCGTCCTCGCACGAATACATGGGCCGGCAACTCAACCCCCCACCAGCGATCCCCATAGCGCAGCTGCAACCGGCGCGGTTCGAAACTCGGGCCAATCAGCATCGCCGACGCTTCGCCGGCAGCGTTGATGCCGAAAGCTAGCCCCCATAACTCGTTGGCCGCATCAACATAGCAAGCGTCCCCATCTATCTCGGCCCACCAGACCAGACTAATGTGTGCGGAGTCCGACTCTCGATACGCATATCCACCCATATCTTGTTCCCAATAGTACGCCACTGGAACGCTCTCGTTGGCTTGAGTCACTTCACTGCTTGTGCTTTCCGAACTGGTCGACACCACGTCGAATGTCCTCGGGGGACATCTTCTTGATGGTTCTAGACAAGATCCACAGATGGCCGAAAGGGTCGCGAATCCGTCCCTCGCGTTGTCCATAGAACCGATCCGCGACCGGGATGAGAATCGTGGCTCCGTGTTCCTCGGCTCGCTGTGCAACGGCGTCTGGATCGTCACACGTCAGCGTCATCAGCACCGGCGACCCCTCAGGACGCTCAGCCGGGTACCAGTCCTCGTGCGCATCTGTGAGGGAAACGATCGCACCGCGAATCGAGATCGCCGCGTGGACAACCAATCCTTCGGGGTTTGTGTAGCGCTCTAGTTCCTTCGCGCCGAATACCGCCTCGTAGAACCGGATTGCGTCTGCCGAACTCGAAACGACGAGGCGGGGCGTAAGAATGGGAGAATCGTCAGGCATCAACCAGTCCTAGCATCGGCCCGGGAATTCGTATTGTAAGAATCGGCATCGGCGAGAACCGAGTGGTTCCAGTCGACTGCGCTGCGGGGAGAATAGTCCATCGGCGTTACCCCGGTCAGCGCCCGAAACTCGTGGATCATATGCGACTGGTCGAAGTAGCCGTGCTGCAGAGCTAGCGCCGCCCAATCCCGTTCGCCATCGGCGGCTGCGGCTGAACCAGCTAGTCGCCCGAGACGATATACGCGCGCGTACGCCTTGGGGGTTAGCCCCACCGATCCTGCGAAGTCTTGACGAAACTTCCGAACCGATACCGACATGAGGTCGGCAACCTGCTGAACGGAGACCCCTGCTTCAAGTTGAGCACGTGCGTTCCGAATATCGCAGCGACGCTCAAGGCTCCACCGTGCCCTGAGGAATCGTACCCAGGTTTTCACAACCTCGCCCACGCTTCGACTATGGGCTTCGAGTAGTTCATCCCGAATCGATCCACATCCCGGCAAATCGGACAAGGCGACATGGTCGTTCGCGAACTCCCGCATCGAACCGCGAAAGAACGCCGCTGCCCCGCCCGGAGCGAAGCTAACGCCCGTGATCGCCCGTTGCTGCGCTGTGTCGATCACGAAGGGACGAGCAAAAGCGCCCGCGAGAGCTGCGCCAGGGAGACGACGCGCGCAGCTTTGGCGGTTGCCATCCCACCATCGGAGCTCGTCGTCGTGCAGGTTGACTAACAGCTGCATCGCCCCGTTAGGCAGAATGCGCTCCATCTCGTGTGAAACCTCGAGCCCTTCGAATTCGAAGTACCAGATCGACGAGATCCATGCCCCGAGTGGCTTCGGGGGGCTGTGTGCAATGACGCGCATAGAGTCGTTCTCAGTATGGATAGCTCGGCAATGAGTGTCCAGTCCCCGCAATCCACGTCATCCTCATTCCCGCCTGTCTTTTGCGATGCATACCAAGATGTTGTCACCGCGAGAGGTAATAGAGGCGGCAGTTGCGGCGTATCACGCGGATCCTGAAATCAGCATCGCCCAGGCGGAAGGACTATCCGGCAGATTCTTGGCTGGCGTGAGTTTATCCGTGGCATGTGCTGGATTAACGTCAAGAAGCGCGGGGCCACGCAGGTACATGGTTGGTACAGGCTGGGACTGCCATCTGGAACCGATACAGCCGCAAATGCCGGACTCTCCCGAAACAGCCCCCAGCGAAGTAGCTGTACCGCCGCAATCTACTGAATTACGCTCGGCGGAAGAGTAGGCAGGCACAATTTGCGTCGGTCTCGATCGATTCTTGCCAAAACAATTGTCACTCACCCTCCTTGTCAGAACGAACAACATGACACAAAGGTGACACAGCGCGCCCGCCATCTCTGTTCAACCAACTGAAATCAAAAGATTATTTGATTGGCGCCACAATTAGGGACGGGAACTAGTTAGGTTAGCCACTCTGTGGCGTCGGCCGGCAAGTATGCTTGCCCAAAGCTCACTACGGCCATTGTTGAGGACAGTCAAGACTCGTAATCGTGTTCTAATGCTTCCAGGCGGCGCAAATCCAGTAGATCCTTGTCCCGACCCGTAGCGCTTTTGTTCTTCATTAGTGCCTTGCGCCCAATAAAGTGGACTGTTTCACCGACCAGCTCCGTCTCGACACGTGAGGACCACGCATCCTCGAAGTCCACACCGCTGATCTGAGTGAGAATGTCGATGCGGCGGGGAACGAGGCCGATCTGGTAAACCATGCCTGGTTGCGCGAAGTCTTCTCGAGTGACGCCAGCAGCGTCCATCGGAGCACCAAACCGGGCAAGAGCCCTCCATACTCGTTCAGCATTCTCGTGGCTGGGTCGAACCAGGAGATCCAGGTCTCCTGTCGCACGGGGGGTGCCGTGAAACGCTACTGCATAGGCACCAACGATGAGAAAGTCCGCTTTCTCGGCGCACAGTGCACGGATAACGTCGGCAAAGTCCGGGTTAAGGTCTTCAGCCACCGCTACTGTGAGCCTTCGGCCGGATCAGTTTGGTCGGAATGTCGTCACGGCGATACGAGGGCATCGGTTTGCCGGAGATGGCCCAAGCGTCGCACGCGAGCTGCCACATTATGCGGACTCGTTCGATCGGATCGAGACAAGAAAAATCATCGTCGGGCTCTTCGCCAAGGCGATATGCTCGGACGGGCCACGTTCTGCGCTCGTCGACGCGGTCTTGTTCCTTCTTTGCGGACAACTGATAGAAGATACCACGGAGATCGCGACCAGCTGCCGTGGTTGCTGGGCTCAGCTCCGACTCCCAGCTATTGTAAGGATCGGTACTCTATCTCGTCTTTAGTATCGGCTGCCGAGGTATCTCGGGCCGTAGACTGAACGCGCAATGAGATGAAACAACAGAAATTTTCGACCACCGCTGCGGTTGCCAAACCAACCCGTTTGCGCTGGTGGGTGTATTGGCAACCGTAGGTTTGTTGCGAGTTACTCTCGGGGCTGCGTCGCGGTTGCTTTCGAGCACCTGGTGGTCGGTGGCGAGTTCTTTGCGATGTGGTGCGGTGGAATTGGACTGTACTGCAAGGGTCTCTCGCAGAATCTGCGGTTCGGTGATGGTATCAACGACTGTTTCAACGCCACCGGGTCGACGTGGTCTGCTCGGTGCGTCGCCAGCAGCGGCCTCGCGCCGCACGTTCGCCGGTCCACGCCGGTTGCTTGCCCCGACCTGATGGTCTGTGTAGCATCCCCTTTCTCATGAGGTCGGACCCGGCTGACAATCCGCGGCCCGCACGCTACACTGCCCGTAGTCGTGAGCCTGGCCAAGCCACAAACAGACGTCTCGACCCGCCCGCGCTCAGATGCTCCCGTATCCGAGGATGTGAGCACGCCGGCACGCCCGCCCACGCAAGAGTCCCGCCTCCCCACACAGGACGAGCTACCCTACAGTGATGGAGATAAGTTGGAGAGCGAGCGACATGTGCTGGCCATGCTGCTGCTCATCAGCAGTCTGAAACCCTGGCTTCGTCGGCGCTACCGGGATACGGGAGAAGGGGGCTATGTCGGTGGCAATATGTTCCTGTACTTCAGCCCAGAGCAGGTCAAGAACCGACACTTCCGCGGTCCGGATGTCCTGGTCGCGCTCGGGGTCGCCCCCGGTGAGCGCAAGAGCTGGGTGGCCTGGCAGGAAGGCAAAGGGCCGGACGTGGTGATCGAGTTCCTGTCCGAGAGCACCCGGAAGACGGACAAGGAAATCAAGCCGCGGGTCTATCGCGACGAGGTCGGCGTACGGGAGTATTTCTGGTTCGATCCCTTCCATCCCGAAGATTTTGCCGGCTTCGCGTTTCCCTCGGGTGAGCGAGCGTCGCTCGGTTCCTCCAGCCCAGCCCCCGAGCCAAACCTCGCACCAGATGACGAGGGGCGGATCACGAGTGAGATTCTCGGCCTGCGACTGGGCACCTGGAAAGGCCGCTACGAGGGCGTCGACGCGGTCTGGCTACGCTGGTACACACCGGAGGGCGACCTCTTGCTCACCGAGGAAACCGAGCGCGCCGACGAGCAGACCAGGCGCGCCGATGAGCAAACCAGGTGCGCCGAGTTGCTCGCCAACAAGCTGCGAGAGCTGGGCCTCGACCCCGACCAGATTTCCTAGTCCGGCGGCCGTATCCCGGACCGTGGCGTGCGCCATGCAACCAACTGAAACGTCACGCTCTTGATCGTGACGTTGCGGTTGTCAATCTGTACCGCCCGCGCCGGCAAGGACGGTAAGAATGGGGAACACTGTCGGAATCCAACTGCCTCCTGTATTAGAGCCGGTCCAAAACCTCGGACCGAGCCAGAGCGGCGAGGCGCGCCGCCAGTGGGTGCGCGAGGAGCGGAGAATACTGGGTGTATTTGACCGACGAGCAAGCCCGCTGACGGTGATGGATCGCCGCTCTGGCGACGCGGAGAGTTTTTGGACCGGCTCTTACGCCGTGAGCCGCGAGAGCATGAGCACCGACGATCAGATAGTCAACGCCGCCCGCGTTGAACTCGTACAACAAATCTCTGAAGTCGGGGTTCTCCTTCATCGCGGTCGCTCCATGCCAGGCATTGCAGAGTCAACTGCCACACTGCGGCCATCCGTTCACTCATGGTTGACGGCTCGCCTCCCCAGTCGGGCTCGCCATTGGCCTCGGATGTTGCGACGAGTCGTGTCGTCGCCGTCAGCTGGCGACGACGGCGGCGCTCTTCGGTGGACGCGCGTTTATGCCCCTTCGACTCGTTCATGGGAACCTCGGATGAGTATACCGCGTTACATCATCGGACACTTGGCGCTCGACGCTGCCGATGCAACCAGGCGGAACGAAATAGCGTTGCCGCCACCAGCCCGCGATGCCTGACCGGATCCTGAGTCCATAATCCTGGGGATATCCAGATCATCTCGATCGCCAGTCCACAACCTTTATATCGCTGTACGCTTTGAAATCCCCCAAATTGGCTGTCACTAGCGTAAGTTTGTGTTCTACGGCGACGGCGGCGATCTGGCCATCCACAAATGTTGGCGTGCGGCCCGTCTTGATCAAGCGGGCCCTTTGCGCCGCGTGCCACTTGGCTGCTTCCGCCGAATAAGGCAACAGAGGAACCGCAGGCTGCAATACGTCGACTAGATACTTCGCAATAACTCGGCGTCGTTTCCCGGAAGGCAAACGCAGACAACCGAACCACATCTCGTGCCAAACCGGCGTGGGAATGCAAAGCTGTCCGTCATGCTTCTGTAACTTTCGCATGACTCCGGCGTTTGGCGTGGCCTTCAACGGCTCGGCCAACACGTTCGTGTCCAAGGCGAAACGGAGCGTCATCAATCGACCTCGACATCACGACCCGCGCTTGTGTCTCGAACATCGCCAAAGACGTTCTCCAAATCCTCGAGTCCCTCGGTTTCGCGGAAGTCCGACAGACGTTCCCACAAACTCGGAACACGACCCTGCATTCGAGCATAGTCGGCAAAGGACACTACAACTGCCACCGGTTTTCCTCGCCGAGTCAGCTCGACAGGCTTGCCGGTCTCGGCTTCACGTACGAGGCGAGCTAATTGATCTTTCGCCTGGGCGATCGAATAACTCCGGGCCACGCTCATAAGATGGCCATCTAAATGGCCATCTGTCAACTCAAGAGCTAACGCTACTGTGGTCGCGACTTGCCCATCGGGCATGCCCGCGAAGATATTAATCCGCCACGACTAGCACAACTACCCGGAACGAAAGCACGTTCCTGAGATCAGCTCGGTTGCCAGAGCAACCGTCTAGCGCCGGCAACCGCAGGAACACGCCGTACTGGCGGCGCTCTGTACGAGCAGGACTTACCTTCCGGATAAGAGCCGGTCCAAAAACCTCGGACCGAGCCAGAGCGACGAGGCGCGCCGCCAGTGGGTGCGCGAGGAGTGGAGAATACTCGTTGTATTTGACCGACGAGCAAGCCCGCTGGCGGTGATGGATCGGCGCTCTGGCGATGCG
>JAKSDA010000506.1 GCA_022360315.1 Pseudomonadota bacterium | reverse complement strand
GCCACCTCTCGACTCGCTGCGATGTGCTCTCGCACCAATTGTTCAATTTTCGTTGCCAAATCCTGGCTGCTTGCATTCGCTATCATGCCCCCTCAATCCCACCCTACGATCCCATCGTCAAACCCACCCCTGAACGGTTACAACGCAAGCGACAGCTACGTCGAGGAGCTCGCCAAAAAGAGTTACGCCGAACTTACCAGCTTCGCGCCAAGTGACCCCCGTGCCTCCAAAATGAAGAAACTCATCGAACAGCAACACCGTCTGATGGGTAAGCTTTGAGCGATGAACTGGGAAAGCTATGAGGCCGCTGTACGGCAACTGAATTTCATGCTCAAGGAGAAACGATTTGCCGAGGCTCTAGGGCAAGTCGACCAGCTGCTCGAGACAAGCCCCGGCTCTGTTGCATTGTGGATCAAATGGGCAATGCTGATCCAACTTCAGAATGATGACGTTGATCTGCCGCCACTGGGAGAGTGTCGCGAAAGCCTCAAACGTGCTATCCAACTCGAGCCAGACTCTAGTGCAGCGTATATCGAACTTGGGAACTTCGAGTATGCAGTGGCCGATGATCTCCGAGCAGCACTAGATTGTTTTGAGAAGGCTACTGGTCATGCAGAGAGCGGACTCAAAGCTGCTCTGATTGGCCTAATGAAGTGTCAGATGGAGTTGGGGCGTCAGGACGATGCATTGACTACGCTGGAGCGTATGAAAACCATTTTTCCAGACGACCTCGAAGTCGCGATGATGGAGGATGAAATCACCGGATAAGCGCGACGTTCGCCTGTCGAGTCAAACGACCACGGAGACGCTGCCATCGCGATGTCCATAGCTCGCTCGATGTTGGCGGTGCTCACTTATCCTCCTCATGAGCGTTCTCCATCAATTATCCTGCTCACTCTCACTCGCTCCTGCGGGCCGCGGTTGTCAATCATCCTCCTTGTAAGAGCGAACAACATGACACAAAGGTGACACAGCGCGTCCGCCATCTCTGTTCAACCAACTGAAATCAAACGATTATTTGATTGGCGCCACAATTAGGGACGGGAACCAGCTAATTCACCACGCCATCTGCTGCGGTCATATCTGCTGGAACCTCTGGCCAGATCGTCGCAGCCAGCTACAGCTTCGCGACGATACCGTTCAGGGAACGAATTCAAACGCACCAATATCGCAGCGACCGTGTGCAGAACGGCTCTGGCCGCGCTGGTCGGTCGCCAAGACCATGCCTTCGTGGTCCGTACAGCCGGCCGGATTTCCGGCGTCGACTGCCGGACTGTTCCCGGCGAGTGCGTGAGTAGACGTGACACCGCCATTGTCGGCGAGCGGCTTGAGCATGGCGTCGACGCCGATCAAGTTACCGGTATCATCGCCAGCAATGCTACATTCGGCGCTGTTCGAGAGCAGGTTGTAGCCAGCTGAATCGACCGACATGGTGCCCGTGGTGCCTGTATAGCAGTCGGGCCCGCTGTCGGCGACGTTGTTGGCCACTAGCGTATTTCGCATGATTGCCGATGTGGCCGACAGGTTTATCCCCTCATTCAAATACGCTCCTCCGCCAGCCGACGACGCCGAGTTTGCCACGATCGTCACATTGCTCAAATCCATGCTGGTCTCGGCCGATCCGGGGCCAGCGCTCGCGTAAATCGCTCCTCCCCAACCAACGCCGCTCGCCGACAGGGCTTGATTGCCACTCAAAGTGGTGTTGTTCAACCGCACGGTGACGGCGGCATCGCTGATCCGCGCCTCGGCATAGAGTGCGCCAGCGAGGGCGACGCCGCTTTCCCGCGACTGGGCCTGGTTTCCGCTCAGCGTGCTCCGATTGGCGACAAAGAGCGTTTCGCCGAGCACTGCCTTGCCGTAGCAGCCTCCTCCGTTGACCGCACCGTCGGCGATCGCGACGTTGTTCGAGATCGTGCTCCGGTCGAAGACAACGCGGACAGACGACTCACTCGCGATGACATGGGCATAGATGGCTCCGCCCTTGGCGCTGCCCACGTCGTCAGGTGATATGGTCCCGGCATCGGCCCGGTTGTTCACTAACGAACTCTCGGTGATCGCGATCGAATTGGGCGGATCACTGCCTGTTGCGTGCACTGCCCCGCCCTGAGCGCTGGCCACCGATTTACGCGTTTGGTCGCTGGGGTCGCCAGACCCGGCGACCGCTTCGTTGCCACTGATGATGCTGGCAGTCATCGCCATATTCGATCGGTCGAGGTATGCGGCTCCCGCGGTACTGAGGGCCCGATCCGAACTCACGGTCTCGACCCGATTATCGGCGATTCGGCTATTCCCGGCCAGGGTTACCGTGCCGGCCACGACTGCGATACCGCCCCCCTGCGCTGTAGCACCGGTGGGGTTCACGGGGTCTATGGGCTGGACGGCGTCACCGCGCGCACGGACCGTATTGCGCTCGACCGAACTTGCGGCATCGATGACCAGAGTGCCATCGTTCACGTCAATGCCGCCGGCTTGCGCTGTCGCTGGCTGAGACACGGCCTCGACCTCGACCACGTTATCGCGGACCGCACTCGAGGCAGTAAGAGTCACGTATGTGCCCTTGACGGCAATTCCTCCTCCCTTGCCCACAGCATGGCCGAAAGGCAGGGTAACTTCATTGCTCTCGATCGAACTGTTGCGCAACTCCACGACACCGCCGTAGGAAAAAATGCCCCCACCAAACGCCATTGGACCGGTCTGCGGCTGGGCCTCGACGATCCCGCTACTGGTTGCTCGATTGCCGACCACAGTGGAGTCGATCAGGGTCAGAAGGCCACCGTCGTTGTAGATTCCACCTCCAGCTGCATCGGTCTCTGCGATCGCCGTGTTGTCGCGAACGCTCACACCGCTCAGGGTCAACTTGGTTCCATAGCTGTAGATGCCCGCACCGCGGCTGCTCCGGCCGTCGCGAATGACCAGCTGCCGGAGCGCGACAGCACCGGCCTCGATGGTGAATACGCTGCCCTCGGAGGCCGCGCTGATCGTTATGTCGCCGGCTCCAACTCCCTCGATCTCGAGGTTTCGCGAAACGGTTATGTTCTCGGCATATTGTCCCGAATACACGTAGAGTTTCGAACACGCGCCATCGTCGACGCCAGCCTGAATGGTCGAATAGGTCACCGACACCAGGCAATTGGCGGCGGCGCAGTCCGCACTACAGGCGTCACCGCTATCAGTGTTGCCGTCATCACAAATCTCTGCCGACTCCCGAACTCCGTTGCCGCAAATGGCGTCCGCCCCCGAGGGGTCCCCATCGTCGCTGCAGCTTGACTGTAAGCACAACAAAATCCCAGCAAAGACGACTGTCCGGTCGCTCATAGTTTCCTCCGGTTTTTTCGGACCTCAAAACTTATCAAAGTACTCGGTGAGACGGGGAAAGACCTGAGTCTTCTTTTGACTACCAACCAGAGGATGATGAGGCAAGGTGGTCAAAATGATCACAGACCGACGAACCCGCTAAGACCGGTCTGTTACACCTTGCTGGATGCTCGTGCCTGTCGGCTTCAACATTCTGGAATCTATGCGATTTCGAATCTTGAACTATCGCACACTGTCGTCCATATGGACGCATACATCAAGACACTGCTCGGGCCACGAGGCTACTCGGGCTGATTGCCACAGCAGCCGGTTCTACAGGTCGACGGTGGCGGGTATGCCGGTGATGCCTTCAGCGACCATTTCGGCGAATGCTGAGATGGTGAGCGAAGGATTGGCACCGATGGCCGACGGGACCAGAGAGCCATCGGCGACGTATAGATTGGTGTAGCCGAAGACTTCGCCGAAGTTGTTGCGGTGAGCCGAGGTGACTCCGCGATAGCGATGGTCGGCCAGAGCGCAGCCGCCCAGCGGGTGTACGGTCAAGTTGCGGCGCAAGGGCCAGGTGTAGGTCGGCAAGTAAAACTCTGCCCATCCGGCCACGGCGCGCTTGACATCCTCGATACGCCGGATGATCGCCTGATACAGTTGTCGGCTGCCCCAGTAGGACCAATTCAACCGCAGCTCGCCGTGCCAGCCCAGCGAGAATTCGCCGTCGCTATTGTCCAGTCCAACAAAAACCTGCGTCGCAAAACCCGAGTTGATGTCGTCTCCGTCGGCGGTGATAATGTCTTTGATCCGCTTCCAGAAACCGTACATCGGCCCGTTGAACTCGCAGGCATCCAGTAGCCAGTCGAGCACCTTAAACAGGTGAGGCAGTGACATGTCTTCGAGGACGTGGCTGACTTCGGGCCGATTTGGGTCGTTGTATAGAATCGACTGGACGACCGTGGGTCCATGGGCATTGCCATCTGGTATATCACTGCCGACGACCAGACCCAGGAAATCGCCATTGCCCGAAAAATGCCGGCCCAACTGCCGGCTGACCCGCGGCAGAGTACGGTGTTTCTTCTTGTTGCGCAGAAGAATCTCTGTCGTGCCCAGGACGCCAGCAGAGAGCACAACGCGCCTGGTAGTGGCGCTCGATTCGCTCGGCTGGCCGGTGCTGGCGTCCGCATCTCGCATATACACGCGGTAGCCGTACCGGCCATCCTGGCCTGGATCGTCGTCTCCGAAGCTGTCCAGCGGTACGATGCGGTCGACTTTCTGCTCGGTGCGGACATGCATGCCGTATCGATGCTCGGCGACGTGCAAATAATTAAGGTCCGTCGACGATTTTGCGTGATAGTTGCAACCGAGCACGCACTCTGCGCAGTACACGCATGAGGTCTGCTCGACCCCGTGCCGATTGACCTCGCTCTCGCCCATCGGCGTCGGTCGCTCGGGGTCGTTGCCAAAAAAAACCCCGAGCGGCAGTAGCTTCGATTCGCCGCCGGTTTGTTGTGCAACGCGCTCGTAGTAGTCGAGCCGGGGCAGCCTGCGCTCGGGCTCGTCGGTGATGGGAATCTTTCCCGCCGTGACCACCGTCTTAAAAATGTCGTAGTAGGGCGCGAGCTGGTCTTTTTTGATCGTGGCAGGCCAGTTGCGGTCGAAGTCGGGATGCGAGGGCTCGATCAACGCCGCGCCGTAGATCAACGAACCGCCGCCGTAGCCGTTTGCTACCAGCACGTCCATACCGCTGTAGCTGCGCACGTCGAAAAGCCCGTTGCTCTTGCCGGGGAGCGGCAGCGGGCGCGGCGTGTGGTCGCCGGGATCGCGACGTATGGCCTCGACCAGGGATGCCGCGTCACGCGGAAAAGAACCGCGGGGATAACGGCGACCGCGCTCTATCATCATGACCTGATTCGGCCACTTTTTACTCAATCGGGCTGCTGCGACCGATCCGCCAAAACCAGAACCCACAATCACAGCCTCGAAGTCATGAGAAACGTCGGGCTCGAGGTTATCGTCTCTAGTCCCACTATTCGGTGGTGAGCAACCCAACGTGCTCGCAGCGGCAGCACCTCCGGCAGCACCGAGCAACCAGCGACCGAATTCTTTGCGACTGATCGCCTTGTCTTGCAAAAATTTTCCCGCTTTCTCAACCAAGCTAGGGCGTTTTTTCTTCATAATATTATTCCGTATAATCTAAAATCAATAATAGCAGTGCTCTTGGAGCAATTTAAAATCTAGATACAGAGATGCGATCTGACTGTCGGCAACCGCAATCGCGGCAAGACAGACCGATATATGGGCCAGACATCTTCAAATTGCCCAGTTTCCTACATACGCCTACACAAACAAACAAGCAATAGGAAAGTGGGTCTCGGGCAGTTTTTTCGCCTTGCTAGCAGCGATGGTTGGCGACTTTGTAGCCATTCCGAGCCGAGTGGCCGGACATTTGATCGTTGGCGGCGTCAAGTCAAGCCTGGGGGACCAATCGCCGAATCCGGGTGAACCCCCGTCAAACGCATGAGCAGTGGCACGTATCGGCGAAATAAAGTGAATTCAGGTGGCCCAGGCGACCGGGCAGCCACTGTGGCAGAATCTGATCCTGCGAGAATCTCCCGGTGATGTGGCTGACCAGCTGTTCGAGAAGCCGCTGCCTGGTAGTATTATCGGCTAGCGGCACAGGCCAACGCTACATTGCCGCAGCATTGGCTCTCGACCTGCGAGGAATCGTGGTAGAATCTGATTTTTCTGACTTTGCGCTGAGTCCAAAAGGACGATTCTTCGAGGACTTCGAAGAGGGTCAGGTATTTGAACACCACTGGGGCCGGACCATCAATCAGGGCGACAATTCGCTCTTCACCACGGTATCGCTGGCGTTCGTACCGCTTTATTTTAATGCCGACTATGCTGCCAGACACGGCCATCGCGACGTTGTGGTCAACCCGATGTTGGTTTTGTGTACTGTAGTTGGGCTCAGTGTCGAGGATCTCAGCGAAGCTGGCGGTGTATTTCTCGGCATCGAAGACGTGGTATTTCATCAGCCGGTGTATCCGGGCGACACACTGACTGCGCGTAGCAGAGTCGTGGCCAGGCGCGAGTCAAAATCGAAAAAGGGATTCGGCATCGTCTCCTGGCGTACTGAAGGATACAATCAGCGCAGTGAACTCGTGGTCGGCTACCAGCGTTCGAACCTAGTTGCCAGACGAGTCGGATCTTCCGTCACGGACGCAGCGGCAAAAAATGCTCGGCCGGGCGACCGGAGTGAGCGATGAGCACTGCACATCCGTATTTGACCGGCCAACATCTGGAGATCCAGGCTACGGTGCACCAATTTGCCATGCAAGAGGTTCTTCCCGTGGCCAACCAGCTCGATGCCAGAGAGCAGGACATCCCGGACGAGTTTTTGTGTCGCCTCGCCGAATTGGGTTATTTCGGCATCACCATCGCCGAGCAGTACGGCGAGATGGCAACCTCGGAGATTCAGCGCACGATCATCTGCGACCAGCTTTTGCGGGTGCGCCCATGACGGAAAAATTGCCGGAGACGATGGCGGAAAAACCGTCTGGCAAAATTTCGCATCTCACTGGCCAGGTTAATTACTTCGAAGATTTCGAGGTCGGCGCGAAAATGCGCCATGCTCGGGGTACCACGATCGGCGAAGTCGAAAACCAGCTGCTCACTAAGCTGGTCATGAACACCGCCGATGCCCACTTTAACGAACACAAGATGAACCGCTCGCCCTTTGGCCAGCGCCTGGTTTTCGGCCTGGTCACCGGCTCGATGGTGATCGGTCTGGCTAGCCAGGATACTGCTGAAAACGCCCTGGCCGAACTCCGGTTCGACAAATTTCGTTTTCGCGCCCCAGTTTTTCACGGCGATACTATTTACGCCTATACCGAGGTTCTCGAAAAGCGCAGCGCCGAGCGCGAGGATGCCGGTATCGTTCGCTTCAAGCACTGGGGTGTCAAGCACGACGACACCATCGTATTCGAGGGTGAACGCGAGGTATTGATCAAACGGCGCAGTCACTGGTGCGAGCAGTGATTGCCTATCGTAGGCAACCGAATATCCTATTAAAGAGCCACCCTCTCGCCACTCCCTTGCAGCCGATGGAACTGTTTTACCACACTCGCACTGGCCGCGAAATCTGGCCTGACTGAGCCCGGACGGGTGGCAGTCGTCGAGAAGTTGCCCGAACAAGTAGCGCAGCGGTGGAGCTTCGCGAGTCTAGCTCGGGCTGGCCTCGAGGTGGTAGTCGGATAGATTGACAACCTGTTGAAGGGCGCCGTACTGGGTCAAAAAATTGCCGCAACGTTGGGACAGGAAGAGGCCCGCTATGCTCCCCTCCTGGAGCCTATGCCTGCGGCAGCGCACATGCCATCGACTTTTTTGATCGCGTTCGCTATGCTGGGCGGCCAACCGCAAGGGGAAATCGACAGTGAAAACAAACGCGATCCGAATACGTGAATTTGGTGGTCCCGAAGTGATGGAGTTGGTCGAGGTCGAGCTGAACGATCCAGCGCCGGGACAAGCCCGGATTCGGCATACTGCAATCGGCCTCAACTTCATCGATACCTATCACCGGACCGGACTCTATCCTCTCGAGCTACCAACCGGATTGGGCAGTGAGGCGGCCGGTGTGGTCGAAGCCGTCGGTGATGGCGTCACCGAGGTGGCGCCCGGCGATCGCGTCGTTTACACCGGCAGGCCGGCCGATTCGTACTCTGAACAGCGCAACTTTCCGGCCGCCCAGCTCGTGCCCATCCCCGCCAATATCAGCGATGAGCAGGCCGCGGCCTGCCTGTTGAAAGGGCTCACCGCCTGGTACCTGCTGCGTCACAGTTATCCGGTAAAACGCGGTGATCCGATCTTGCTCTATGCCGCCGCCGGCGGCGTCGGTTCGATTGTCAGTCAGTGGGCCAAGCATCTGGGAGCAATCGTCATTGGCGTGGTCAGCACCGAGGCAAAAGCTGGCCTTGCCAAAGCCCAGGGCTGCGACCACGTCATCATGGCCAATCACGCTGACATCCCGGGCGCAGTCCGCGAGCTGACCGGCGGCAAGGGTGTAGCCGCGGCCTATGACTCTATCGGCAAGGATACGTTCTTCACTTCACTGGACTCGCTGCGCCCGCATGGCGTCATGGTGACGTTCGGAAATGCGTCGGGGCCGGTGCAACCGTTCGCACCGGCTGAGCTGGCAAAGCGTCATTCGTTGTTCGTTACCCGGCCGGTCCTGTTCGATTTCATCGATACCCGCGATCGACTGCTGGCGGCATGCGCCGAGCTGTTCGAGGTTATGGGTAACGGTGTGGTCAAAATCAGCATCAATCAGCGCTATCCGCTGCGGGATGCCGCAGCGGCGCATCGAGATCTGGAAAGCCGCAAGACGACCGGTTCAACCGTGCTGCTGCCATAACGACGCCAGGTTTACCTCGCGACCAGCGGCCAGAGCACCGATAGCAGCTTCGCCAGCCTCACGAAGCCACGGCAACCGGGCGCTTCTTGGCCAGCGAATGCTGTGCTGCCTGGGCGATGAGCACAGCCTTGCGAATGTCGTCGATGCCCACCGGAGGTTCGGTGTCGCCGGCCAGACATCGGGCAAATGCGGTCATCTCCGCAATGTACGTTTCTTTGTACCGAGTCATATAATTCGGCCAGGGCGCATCCGATATCACCCGGTCAGCAGTGCGCAGAACCGTCGCTGTCGGTGTGGTGTTGCGAGCTTCGATACCGCCTTTTGTCCCGAATACCTCGACCCGCTGGTCGTAGCCGTAGACAGCCTCGCGGCTGTTGTCGATCACACCCAATGCGCCGCTGTCAAAAACCAGAGTCACCAGTGCAGTGTCGATGTCTCCCAATGCACCAATTGCCGGATCGACCAGCGCCGCACCCACAGCAAATACTTCTACCACTTCGCAACCCGTCACGTAGCGCGCCATGTCAAAGTCGTGAACGGTAAAATCCATGAATAGACCACCCGAGGTTTCGACAAATTCGAGATCAGGTCGCCGTGGATCGCGGTTGGTAATGCGCACGAGGTGCGGCGTGCCGATATCACCACGGGCAACGACATCTCTGATGCGGACAAAATTGCCATCGAAACGGCGGTTCAAACCAACCATGAGCCGCACAGACGCTTCCCTTGCGGCTGCCCCCAGTCTCGCCAGTACGTCCCCGTCCAGCGCGATCGGCTTTTCGCAAAATATATGCTTTCCAGCCGCAATCGCTCGCTCGACCAGCTCGACATGCATATGAGTATTGGTGCAAATCGCAACTGCGCCGATCTCGTCGTCGTCGAAAATGTTGCCCGCATCATGGTGCACGTGAGCAATTCCGAGCGCTTTGGCCCACGCTTGATCGATCTTGGGACTGGCAACTGCCCGTACCTCGAACCCCGGTACATTGCGCACGATGTTTTCGGTGTGCATGGCACCAATACGACCTATGCCGATAATGCCCAGTTGAAAGCGCTTCATCATTCGGCCTCAATAGTTCGGTATTTGCCATTGCCATGGACTCAATCACTCTGCAGACAATTGGCCAGAGATACAACCAGAGTTTGCACCAGACAATGAGACACAACCAGCGAGCGAAATCCCTGTACCTCGGCCTCGCGAATGGCGAAAACCACGTCTGCTTGCTGCGCAATGGGGCTGACCGGACTGTCGCTCAACGCGATCACACGGGCGTCTTGCGCCCTGGCTCGCTGTACCACCTCGACCACCTCCGGAGCATAGGGGCGAAAACTGATCGCCACCAGAACATCGCCCGATCTCAAGTCCTGAGTGGCTTCCTGCGTCATCCCCGCCACACCGTCGACCAGCCGTGCACGCAAACGCAAACGACCCATGGCATATCCCATATACGCAGCCACGGGAAACGCACGGCGAAAGCCGATGACAAAGATCGTCCCGGTCGCTTTCAGCAATAACTGCAAGGCGCGGTCGATCTCCGGTTCTGAAAACTGCCCGCGAAGCCGCTCGAGCGCCTCGATATTACCCGCAACAAACCAATCCAGAACGCCCAGCGACCCGTCCTTGGGCGCGTGGTGCGCCGCTGCTCGCTCTCTGTAGTCGAATCGACGAGCCGCCGCGACACTCGCGCGGAATAGCTTCTGCATGTCGCGAAATCCGTCAAACGCAAACGCCTTGGCAAAACGGATCAGCGCCGACGGAGGAACCGCAACCCGCTCGGCAATCGTCGCCGCAGTCTCCATGCCCACGTCCTCGGGATGCTCCAGAACATAATCCGCAATCTCCTGCAGCCTCTTACTTAATGCATTGTATTTATTGATTATCTCGAGCTTCAACTGGGCGAGCTCGGAAGCCGCCTGGCCATTCATACGACGAATTTACTTTACTCCTTAGAATATTTCTTCCAAAATCTTCCCTTAGTAGAAGCTAAATTCCATCAGGGTTTCACACGATGCACTCGAACTCGTCACAGAGTGATGAAAGGTTTGAGACATGACAATTCACATTCGCGAGCACCGCAATGGGTTTGCGAACGGCTTCACGGCGGTGACCCGGCTCGACGAGACGGAAGACAGCACCGGCATTGCCTTTGGGGTACTGAAGCTGGCAGCGGGCACAACTCACCGCGAGAGCACGCCGAGCGAGACAGCGTGGCTGCTGATGAGCGGCGCGGTACACGTCGAGGTAGCCGGGGAGTCGGCGAGGTTTTCGCGCACCTCGCTGTTCGACGAATCGGCCAGCTGTGTTCACGTCTCGGCGGAAACCGAAGTTCGCCTGACCGCCGAGAGCGATGTCGAGCTCACGGTGTACCGGACCGGCAACCGTGAGCGTTTTGCGGCGAAGCTCTATAGTCCCGGCGACGTGCCCGACGAGCACCGGGGCAAGGGCCAGGTGGATGACACCTGCTACCGCTATGTGCGGACCATATTCGACCGCACTAGCAGTGACCGCAGAGCCGAATTGGTCCTCGGCGAAGTGGTTACCATGCAGGGGAAGTGGTCGAGTTACCCCCCGCACCACCATGCGCAGCCAGAAATCTATCACTATCGATTCACCAGAGCACAGGGATTTGGATTCTCCCAGCTGGGCGACGATGCGCTGCAGATCAAGCAGTACGATACGGTGAAGATCATCGGCGGCAGGGATCATGCGCAAGCCGCCGCGCCGGGTTACGGGATGTATTACTCGTGGGTGATCCGCCATCTGCCCGGCAATCCGTATACGGTGCCCGAATTTACCGAGGAGCACGCCTGGATCATGAAACCCGACGCCGAGTACTGGAGCCCACAAGGCGATGGAGGGCAGAATGGCTGAGCGACCGTTGCACCTCATCTGCATGGGCCGCGCTGCGGTCGATCTGTACGGCGAGCAGATCGGCAGTCGGCTCGAGGACATGAGCAGTTTCGCCAAGTATCTGGGTGGTTGTGCGGCAAACATCGCGTTTGGAGCGGCGCGTTTGGGCCTGTCAACGGCCATGCTCACCCGGGTTGGTGACGAGCACATGGGTCGATTTGTTCGCGACGAACTGGCCCGCGGTGGTGTCGATGTGAGTGGAGTCAAGACCGACCCACAGCGATTGACCGGTTTGGTGATCCTCGGCGTCAAAGATCGAGACACCTTTCCACTGATCTTTTATCGAGAGAACTGTGCCGACATGGCGCTCGGCGAGGACGATGTGGATCCGGCGTTTATCGGTTCGGCCAGGGCACTGCTCGTCACCGGGACCCATTTTTCGACCCCGGGCACTGATGCGGCGTCTCGCAAAGCCATGCGCTGTGCGGTCGAGGCTGGCACCAGGGTGATTCTGGATATTGATTACCGGCCCGTGTTATGGGGATTGACCGGCCGTGGGGCGGGCCAGGAGCGCTACGTGGATTCGGCCGAGGTGACCGAGCGACTGCAATCGATCGTGTCGGATTGCGATCTGATCGTCGGCACCGAAGAAGAAATCCATATTGCCGGTGGTAGCCGGGATACCCTGGCTGCGCTGCGGCGGCTGCGCGAGCTCAGCCGCGCCACTCTGGTGGTGAAGCGGGGCCCACTCGGCTGCACTGTATTTGCCGGTGACATACCCGATTCTCTGGACGATGGCCTGTCCGCACCGGGATTCGGTGTTCAGGTGCTCAATGTTCTCGGCGCCGGTGATGCGTTCATGGCGGGATTTCTCAGCGGCTGGTTGCGCGGTGAATCGCTCGAGATCAGTTGCCGCTACGGCAACGGATGCGGTGCATTGGTAGTATCTCGTCACGGTTGCGCACCGGCGATGCCGACCGCGATCGAGCTCGAGGCGTATCTCGAGCGCGCTGGCGACCTGCCCCGACCCGAGCTCGATCCGTACATCAACCGGTTGCACCGAGTAACCACGCGCAGCACAGATTGGCCCCAGCTGTGCATTCTGGCCTTTGATCACCGCCGCCAGCTGGTCGACATGGCCAACGAACTGGACGTCGACCTCGGCCGCATACCACCGTTCAAGAAGCTGGTCGCCACGGCTGTTCAGCAGGTTGTCGAACGCGACGGAATGGCCGGACGGGCAGGAGTCCTCATCGATGACCGCTTCGGCACCGAGGCGCTCGAAATGGTGACCGGAGGCTCTCTGTGGATCGCCCGTCCGGTCGAGGTGCCCGGCTCGCGACCAGTGCGGTTCGAGGCCGGCGACAATATCGCGGCCGCGATTCGCTCGTGGCCGGCCGAACACGTCGTCAAATGCCTGGTTTTCTATCATCCCGACGATCCGGCCGAACTGCGCGAGCAACAGATCAAACAGGTCAAGCTGCTCTACGGCGCGTGTGTTGCCACCGAGCACGAGCTCTTGGTCGAGATCATTCCCCCGGCCTCCATGCCGACCGACGCGACCACGGTGAGCCGGGTGATGCTCGACATGTACGCGGCAGAGATTTTTCCCGACTGGTGGAAACTGCCGCCGCCGCGCGACCAGGACACCTGGACCCATATCGAGGACGCCATCCGCACCCGCGATTCGTATTGCCGGGGCATTGTGTTGCTCGGACTGGACGCACCATTGCCCGAACTCGAGGCTCAGTTTGCCCTGGCTGGCAAGCAGCACTTCGGCAAGGGGTTTGCCGTGGGACGCAGCATATTCTCCAATGCGGCGCGCAATTGGCTCGCCGGTGCGATCGGTGACGACGAGGCAATTAGCGAAATCGCCACCAATTACCGCCGGCTCATCGGAGTATGGACCAGCAGCCAAAACCCCTGATCGGAGGACAACGACGTGAAGGACACGATCCGAATGACAATGGCTCGAGCGCTGGTCGGATATCTCGGCGTTCAGAAGACGATCGTCGAGGGTCGAGAGGACTCGCTCTTTGCCGGCATATTTGCCATATTTGGCCACGGCAACGTGGCCGGTCTGGGCCAGGCTCTGGCCGGGGCCAGAGAACAGCTGCCGACCCTCAGAGCTCACAACGAACAGGCCATGGCCCATGCGGCGATCGCCTTTGCCAAGGCATCCAACCGCCGGCGCATGATGGCGTGCACTACGTCAATCGGCCCGGGTGCGACCAATCTGGTCACCGCTGCGGCTCTGGCCCACGTCAACCGGCTGCCGGTCCTGCTCTTGCCCGGTGATGCGTTTGCCAACCGTCGCCCCGACCCGGTGCTGCAACAGATCGAGGATTTCGGCGACCCCAACGTAACGGCCAACGACTGTTTGCGGCCAGTATCGCGCTACTGGGACCGCATCACCCGTCCGGAGCAGCTCTTGAGTTCTCTGCCCGCGGCCATGCGAGTGTTGACCGATCCGGCCGAGTGTGGCCCGGTAACCCTGGCTCTGCCCCAGGACGTCCAGGCCGAGGCTTACGATTATCCGGTCGACTTTTTTAGTCCGCGCGTGCATCGCTGGCGGCGTCCAGGTCCCGACCGGGATGAGTTGCGCATTGCCGCAGACCTTCTTGCCGGGGCCAAACAGCCACTCATCATTGCCGGCGGTGGAGTCCACTATTCACTGGCCTGCGAGGCACTGCTCCGCTTTGCCCACAAACACGCAATTCCAGTGGCTGAAACCCAGGCCGGCAAGGGCGCCCTGCCCTGGAACCATCCCATGGCAGCCGGCGCCATCGGCGTGACCGGGGGGACTGCGGCCAACCAGCTGGCTGCCCGGGCCGATGTCGTACTCGCGGTGGGCAGTCGGCTGTCCGATTTCACGACGGCGTCGCGCAGTCTCTTCCAGCACCCGGAGGTCGCATTGATCGGCCTCAATGTCGCCGCTTTCGACGCCGGCAAACACGGCTCGGCGGCCCTGGTATGCGACGCCGAGCGGGGGCTGGACATGCTTTCGACCCAGCTGGGCGATTATCGCTCGCCTGCTGTTTGGCAGGACAGTCTGAGTCGTGGCATGGAACAGTGGAATCAGGTGGTCGACCGGGTTACTGCAGCCCCCGATGAGGAGCGAACCACCGGCGACCCGGACAATACAGTTGCGCGGGAGTTGCCTTCAGACGCACAAGTGCTGGGCGCCGTCAATCGGCGCGCCGGCCCATCGTCGATCGTGGTCTGCGCGGCCGGCGGTTTGCCTGGAGAGCTGCACAAATTGTGGCGGACTCCGCGACCGGGCGGCTATCACCTCGAATATGGTTATTCGTGTATGGGATACGAGATCGCTGGTGGCATGGGGGTCAAGATGGCCCGGCCGGACAGCGAGGTTTATGTGCTCGTGGGCGATGGCAGCTATTTGATGCTCAATTCCGAAATTGCCACATCGGTAATGCTGGGCCACAAGCTGATCATCGTGATTCTCGACAATCGGGGTTTTGGCTGCATCAATCGCCTACAGCGCGAGTGCGGCGGCGAGTCGTTCAACAATCTCTTCGAGCACGTCGCGACCGGTGAGCATGGCGTCACCAGGATCGATTTTGCCGCTCACGCCGCTGCGCTGGGCGCCAGGTCGGAAAAAGTCTCCGCTCTATCCCAGCTCGATGCAGCTTTGCAGCGGGCCCGGGCATCCGATCGCACGTATGCGATCGTCATCGACACCGACCCGCTGCCCGAGCCGTATGAGGGCGGCGCGTGGTGGGATGTGCCCGTGGCCGAAGTGTCGCCGCGGCGCCAGGTCAACGAGGCGCGTAAGGCCTATGAAAAAGCAATCATCAAGCAGCGGATTCGCTGAGGGCCACTAACCTGGCCCCTTGCAAGGAATACAAGGCGGAGTTTGGCGGGAGCGGGTGGCCGGCGATTCGATCGTACCGGAGCCACCGCATGCGGTGATTTGACCGGGAGAATGACGTGCAGTTCAGAATTGGAATCAACCCCTTAACGTGGACCAATGACGACATGCCCGAGCTGGGCGGCGATATCTCGCTCGAGCAATGTCTGAGCGAGGCTCGCCAGGCCGGCTATCAAGGCATCGAGCTGGGCCACAAATTTCCCCGCGACCCCGAGCGTCTCGAGCCGCTCTTGCGGACCTACCAGCTGTCGCTGATTTCTGGCTGGTACAGCGGACGTCTGCTGGACCGCACGGTCGAGCAGGAGATCGCCGCAATGACCCCGCATCTCGATTTACTCTGTGCCATGGGCTGCGAGGTCGTGGTGTTTGCCGAGATCACCGGTTGCGTGCACGGAAAGCGACAGACTCCGCTGTCCCGGCGGCCCCGGCTTTCACTCGATGAGTACAAGGACCTGGGCGAGCGGTTGACCCGGATCGCCCAGCACTGTGGCAGCCGCGGCTTGCGCCTGTCCTATCATCATCATATGGGCACGGTGGTCGAGACCGAGTCCGAGGTCGACGCGCTCATGGCTCACTCCGGCGACAGTGTTTTTCTTGTCCTCGACACCGGGCATATCTTCTATGCTGGTGGAGACCCTGTGGCAGTGGCCAGGCGATATGGTACCCGGATCGCACATGTCCACTGCAAGGATGTGCGTCCTCGGGTCCTCGACGAATCGCGAAAGCGCGACCGCAGCTTCCTGGACTCGGTGCTGGCCGGCGTATTCACGGTTCCCGGCGACGGCTGTATCGACTATGCAAGTCTGCTTCCCATACTCCGGGACGCGGGATACAGTGGCTGGCTCGTGGTCGAGGCCGAGCAAGATCCCGCCCAGGCCCATCCACTTACCTATGCCACCATGGGATATCGACATTTGCAGCACGTATCGAGGCAACCATGACAAACAAACTGACCCATTTCGTAAACGGCAAAAATGTTCCCGGGCAGAGTGGCCGTTGGTTCGAGGTGACCAACTCGGCGACCGGTGAGGTTGCCACCGAGGTGCCGATGGCCAATGGAGAGGAATGCGCTCGGGCCATCGCTGCGGCGCGGGCTGCGTTTCCCGCGTGGGCAGCCACACCGGCTCTTCGGCGAGCGCGGGTGTTCTTCAAGTTCAAAGAGCTCATCGAGCGCCATGCCGACGAGCTAGTCGACATGATCACTGTCGAGCACGGCAAGGTGCGCGACGACGCACGGGGCTCGCTCACGCGCGGTCTCGAGGTGGTCGAATTCGTGTGTGGAGCGCCTCATCTGCTCAAGGGCTCATTTTCTGGCGATGTGGGCCGGGATATCGACTGCCATACCATCCGGCAGCCACTGGGGGTATGCGTCGGTATCACTCCGTTTAACTTCCCGGTCATGGTACCGATGTGGATGTTCCCGGTGGCCATTGCCTGCGGCAATACATTTGTTTTGAAACCCTCGGAGAAAGACCCATCGCCGTCGCTGCGGCTGGCCGAACTGCTCCACGAGGCCGGTTTACCCGACGGGGTATTCAACGTGGTTCACGGTGACAGAGAAGCCGTTGATACGCTGCTGACTCATCCGGATGTGGCAGCCGTGAGTTTTGTCGGGTCCACGCCTGTTGCCGAATATGTATATGAGACAGCGAGTCGCCACGGCAAGCGTGCGCAAGCTCTGGGTGGCGCCAAGAATCACATGGTCGTCATGCCGGATGCAGACCTCGGCCAGGCCATCGACGCCCTGATGGGGGCCGGGTATGGTTCAGCTGGCGAGCGCTGCATGGCCATTTCGGTCGCGGTTGCGGTTGGAGACATCGCCGACCGGCTGGTCGAGGGCCTCGAGTCTCGTGTCAAGAGCTTAAAAGTTGGCCCTGGTAGTGACGACAGTTCCGAGATGGGTCCACTCATTACCGCTGAACATCGGGCCAAGGTCGCGAGCTACGTCGATCGCGGCGTCGAGGAAGGAGCGGCCCTGGTCGTGGACGGGCGCGGCCTGACTGTGTCTGGATACCCGGGCGGTCATTTTCTCGGCGGGTGTTTATTCGACCGGGTAACTGCCGAGATGCGGATCTACAAGGAGGAGATCTTCGGACCGGTGTTGTGTGTGGTGCGGGTTGCTGACCTCGACAGTGCTCTCGAACTGGTCAACAATCACGAATTCGGCAATGGCACTGCGATTTTCACCCGTGACGGCGGCTGGGCCCGCGGTTTTGCCTCTCGGGTCAGGGCCGGCATGGTTGGTATCAACGTCGCCATCCCAGTGCCCATGGCGTTTCACAGCTTCGGCGGCTGGAAGCGTTCGCTATTTGGCGACACCTATATGCATGGTACCGAGGGAGTCCATTTCTACACCCGACTCAAGACCATTACCTCGCGCTGGCCGACCACCGTTCGCGCCGGTAGCGAGTACAGTATGCCGACGATGAAATAGTATCGCACGCGGGCATTCCGTTCGCCCCCCGCGGCTGGTTGCGCATTTTCTGGCCACTGAAGCAGAGCAGGGTCGAGAGAAAACTGGCTATCAGCACTGGGCGGTGTATAAAATACATCCCACGCCGCTCGTCCGCGCTCACCTGGCACGTTCACGCCGACGTAGCATTGTCAACGGTATTTGGCAGGTGCAGCTGTTGTCGTGAATAGTACGCGATATGAGAGCCAGACTTTCGCACCAGCTGCGCCATAGAAGCCTTCTTGCTCGACCCAGTCCGTCTCGACTGCTTGCGCGTCGGGGTCACGTGCTTGAAAGCCCCATCCACGCCGTAAAAACACTCGCACTGTTGCAGCATACAGCTTATCTGGATCCTCCGAAGCGGCAACACGAGTGCTCTTGTACGCCACCATCGATCCGCAGGCAGCTACAGACACGCCCAATAAGCCGAATGCCAAGAGGAGCCAACGCTTCATAGTCGCTAGTGTAACACAAACGTTAGAGGCTCATGTTACGCTCATTATAGACAGAACCGACTGAATGCTGGCCCTATCCATCATAGTCGTCAAACAGGCATTTACCCACGGTTACGTCGCTAGGTTCGCTAAGCTCCAGTGTCACATTTGGAACATGAGTATCATAGATCCGGTCCGGAATTCGACGAAACCGCTTTCGATTCAGAAACCTGGCGATATCCTCCTCCAGTTGAATGCAAGACACTGGAACCTTCTGCACGACGCGACCATCGCGACGTTGCGGATCGTATTGCGTCCAGTGCGTGACGAACAGGTCCAGCACTATCCTCCAGCTCCTTGCGAAGAGCGGAGTCGATACGCCACCGCAAGGTAGGCTTGTCTTGGCTACCACCAATGCTGGTGACCACGAACGTCGAGAGGTGCTCGCGCTTCAAGGCTTGGCGACCCGTCGTTCGAGGTCACTGCGCTTGATGTGGCCGCGTTTGACCTGGCGTTGCAGCTTTTCGAGCTCGGGTCGGGCTTTCTGTAATGCTTGCTCGATTCCGCGTTTCTGTCCCTCCAAGAGCTCAGGACCTGCAAGTTGCGAACCTCAAGGGAAAAGATCTCTCGCATGCCAGCGCTCGAGAAGTGGCTCATTGCCGCCTGTTTCGGCTTCTAGCGGCGATCATACATGGTAAGGTCTTGGCCCGGGGACATGATGGACCACGTGGTCTGGCGCATTCGCAACGCTCGTGGCTGGCTCAATGATGACGAGAGCTCGGTATATAATGCGGTTCTCGACCTGTCGCCGAGCCAGCGGCGCGAACTATGGCAGAATCGTGGCTCTCTGCTGTCGTTCTTGAGCGACGCCGAGCAAACGAGTCTGCGTCGCATGTGTATCGGTGACCAGGGCCAAGTGGTCGATGAAGCACAGGCTCTCGACGTGCGCATGGAGCTGGCTACCAGTGGCCTGGGTACCGACGACGAAGGTGTAGCCAAGGCCGTCGAGCGTGCTGGAACGCTTGTCCGCGAGGAGGATCAGATTGCCCACACTCTCGAGACCGGGCAAGCGCCGGATGGGCGCGAGCTCACGGCACAGCAGCGCGCCGAGCTTCTGGCCAGGCAGCAAGAGCTCGGTGGAGTGCGGGAAACTCTCCTCCGCACGGATCGCGGTGAAGAAGGTGCGCTCGACGAGACGAGCTTTCTCGGCCGGCTACATGGTGACGTCGGCAGCGATGAATTTGCCACGTACGGCGAGTCGATGGGAGTCACTCCCTATGACGTAGCCAAACAACAGATCCTCGATGCCGTTGGTATCATCAACGATGACGAGGAAGCCATCCATCACGCGTTTCGGGATCTGCGCGCCCCCATTACCGTTCCCGAGGGTCGGACAGTGTCGGATCTAACGCCGGCTGAGCTACGCCAGCTGCAAGCGCAGGCCAACGCGGACATGCGCAGTCGGCTTCGCCAGGATCCCGACCTCGACCACGTATGGGTGTATTTGAATCAAGCGGAGCTCGCCGAGGTGGATGACTACGCATCGGGCAACAGCTATCGCATCGCCATTCGCGAACTCGAAGACGCCTATGAAGGGTTTGACACCGACGAAGCGCGTATTTTTCGCCT
>JAKSDA010000407.1 GCA_022360315.1 Pseudomonadota bacterium | reverse complement strand
TGCCCAGTAGGGTCGGTCCAGCGCGTCGAGGGCAAGGCGCGAAGAGGGAGCATAGTGGGCCTACGTGACCGATGAGCAACACAGCCATCGGCGGGCTGGTCGGCCGTAATGGGTACTTACTTGCGGGTCGCGGTACTTAGTACCGCGATTGTGCAGCCGGCGACCGCGAGAAAGTGCTAATGATTCTGATAGTATCAAAGTCATAAACAAACATAATGATCGGTCTATTTAGTCGTGAGCAAAACCTGGCAAGGACGTGAAAAAGCGTTTTGAATTGGCCAGTTACTTCTCGATGGCCGGGGCAGACCCGGGGTCTTGAGCTCAGCATGTCCCAGCCTGTCATCAAGCATGCGTTTTATGGTCTGGCTCATGTACCGGATCTGGTCCGATACGGTTCCGAGCCGAGTCGGGCAATGGTCGGCGAGCCGTCCCTGGCCGATCGGATTGCAGCGTTGTTGCGCGGCCATGCCCAGGCGGTGGCATACCCGCCCAACCAGACCTTTATCGGCAATCTTTCGCCCGATGACCTGGCGGTGATGGCGCGGCCCTGGTCGGCCGGAAGTCCTGGCAAGCAATGGGAGGCGGAATTTTCGCCCAGCAAAGCGGCCGGGCGGCCGGTGATTCGATCGGGTCGGCCCGACAGCCTTGCTATGTCGAGTCAGGGGCCGATGGGTGAAATCGTCGATCAGGAGACATTTTACGGCTTGTTGCTCGAGGCAGACATCCTCGAGCCGCCTGGTTTCGAGGTAGCGCCCGACAGCCGGGATTTGCTGCACCGCCGTATTGCCGAGAGGTTTTCCAGACTGGTCGGATTTTCCGCACGCCACCGCGCGGTGGGCAATGAGGCGATGGCCACAGCTGCCGAGCGCGGCCGTGCCGTCGAGCTTTGCCACGGCGAGCGGGTGATTGGCCGGCTCCACTGCGACCATCGCGCCAGGGGTGGTGAAGACAAGAATCTGATGACACAGCGACTGCTGGAGAATCTATGTACCAAGGCGTCGGGCACGTTGGCGTTATATCGGCTGCTCGAGCGCAGCGACACTCCACCGCAAGCGATCGACTTCATCGTGAGTTGTGGCGAGCAAGCGGTCGGTGACCGGTATCGGCGAAGCGGCGGCGGCATGGCCCGGGCGACCGGCGAGATGTGCGGTTGTGTCAACGCATCGGGCATGGACATCAACAGTTTTTGCGCTGCTCCGGCCCGTGCTCTGGTCACTGCCGCAGCCCTTGTCCAGGCCGGGCTCTACGACAACGTCGCGGTGGTGGCGGGCGGCTCGCTGGCCAGACTGGGAATGGCGTTGCAAACCTCGCTCGGGGCCGAGATGCCCATTGTCGACGACTGTCTGGGGTCGATGGCGTTTCTGGTCACAGCGGACGATCGAGAGAGTCCGATCCTGCGGCTCGATCCAGGTGCGGTGGGCGACGTACCGATCGGCTCGAGCACGTCGGATCGGGCGATCTACCGCCATCTGATCGTCGATCCTGTGCGCGCACTGGGTCTGTCCTTTGCCGACATCGACAAGTTTGCGCCCGCGTTGCCCGATTCCGAGCTCATGGTGTTAGCCGGTGCAGGCGACGTGGCGAGCGAGAGTTACCGCGCCATTGCCGCCACGGCCGTGTTGCACAGAGGCGTTGCCACGAGTGCGATCAGCGATTTCATCGCCCGGGTGAGCATGCCCGGATTCGCCCCGAACCAGGGCCATATTGCACTGGCCCTGCCCTATCTCGGTCACGCGGTTTCCGCTATGCGGCGCGGCGAGCTGACGCGGGTCATGTTCGTGGCCAGGACCGACCAGTCCTTCGGTCACATCAGCACCCTGTCCGACGGCGTTTCATTCACAGTAGAACGCAACCCGGCCAGTCGCCCCCCGGCCACCAACCCAGCCAGTGGCTGACATCGCTGCAACAGAAACGCCTTCTCGGATCCGCACCTGCACACAGTCCCATCGGAGAAGCTCCACAACAAATGCGTTTCTGTTTAGAGCCGGTCCAAAAACCTCGGACCGAGCCAGAGCGACGAGGCGCGCCGCCAGTGGGTGCTCGAGGAGTGGAGAATACCCGGTGTATTCGACCGACGAGCAAGCCCGCTGGCGGTGATGGATCGGCGCTCTGGCGACGCGGAGAGTTTTTGGACCGGCTCTTAGCATGGGGACGATGACCGATATCATCGCGTTGCGCTTGGTCATTCGCGGTCGGGTGCAAGCCGTGCACTATCGCAAGACCGCCCAGGCTCGTGCCCGAGCATTGACTCTTCGCGGCTGGACGCGAAACTTGCCCGATGCCACGGTCGAAATCGTTGTCCAGGGCGAAGAGTTTCAGCTGGTGCAGTTTGTCAACTGGTGCTATCGAGGTCCCGAGCGAGCTCGAGTGACCGACGTGCATATCGAACGCACAGCAGTCGAGACCGCCGACGATTTTGTCGTCCTGCCCGATGGCAGCCGTGCCGATGCCCGCTCGCTGCGCAAGCGCTTCTCTGCCCACGTACCGCCATCATTTCCGCTGCACACCCTGCCGGTATGACCGCGATCGGCCCAGCACAGCACTGTTTGTGTGCGGCCAGTTGTCGCTGATTTGGCTTCGAGCAACTCAAAGCGGTTGCTCGACGGCGGCGGCAACGTGGCTGAAAGAACGCTGAAGAGCCGACAGAAAGGCCAGCCCTTCGGCGTCCGGCATGTCTTCGCGGCGTGGCCGCCGATTGGCTTTTGCCCGCCAGGCCGACCATTACTCGAGCTTGAGTGTTGTCTCGCCCTGGACCGAGAGATACGGTGCCAGCCTGTCGAGGGTATTGGCGCCGATCCCCTGCACTTGCCGAAGGTCGCGCACGCGGCGGAACATGCCCCGCTTTTGCCGGTATTGCACGATGCGTCGCGCCTTGGACGCCCCGATGCCGGGCAGCATGCGAAACTGTTCTTCGGTGGCCTTGTTCACATTCAGCTTGCCACGCAAGACCTTGCCCTTGACCTTGAGTGGCCTGGTCGAAGACCGCTGGGCGACCCGCACAGGCCGGCCAGCAGGCAAATCAGACACGTGGCTGGCCCGGATCGGCCCGACCCCATCCGCGCCATGAGTCGGACCGCGCATCGATACGCCGCCGGTCGCTGCGAGCGCCCGTGACGCGTTTCGATCGTCGGACAAAGCATCGCGCGATAAAACGTCGTGCCCCCCGGCCCGGACCGACCCGCTCGTCCACCATAAGAGGCCTGTGGCAGCAACCACGCAAAGCGCCGCAGCGACCGAGAAACGGCGCAGTACGCCCAGTTTATCTGACCAGGATTGGATTTCTTCGGATTGGGTAGTCTCTTGCATCGTGTTTTTCTTTCCTTGGTTTCAGTAAAATCTCTCTGGTTTGCCAATCTCTCTGGCAACACGCTGTAGGCGTGTTGTGGATTCAAAAGGGAAGTTCATCCTGCCCGACAGCGCCCGCCGACAGGGTACCCGTCGCCACGACCATGTCCCGGGCCTCGCCACTCCTGTCGCGTTCGTCGAACTCGCGAATATGTAGTTTGCCGCTGGTCGGATAGGCATTCAGATAAACATTGGTCGAGCC
Source organism: Pseudomonadota bacterium (assembly GCA_022360315.1). Classification (GTDB taxonomy): domain Bacteria; phylum Myxococcota_A; class Polyangia; order Haliangiales; family Haliangiaceae; genus JAKSDA01. Next base: position 61,074 of record JAKSDA010000407.1, on the reverse strand, counting down.
GTCTCGATTGATAAACGCATTTCCAACACGCATCCAATAGGTCTTTCCATTTCTGTTTTCTACCGGGCTGAGCACTTTCAACATCTTCGATTTCAGTTCCATTGGCGTTCTCCTGCTAGTTGCAATCCGTATCTGAGTCCCGACAATCGCAATTTCGGTACCACCCGTAAGCACCCGAAACTCCGTACCAGCTGTCCGGGCCCCCGGACAGCTGTCCGGTATCCGGACACCGGACTGTCCGGATACCCGGACAGCATCGTGCAAATCGATGCCGAGTTGCCGGGCCCGGCCGATGGCGAGAACAGTCCCCTCACCAGGTCCGCGATCACTCACTGAATCGGGTGTGATCGAGTCGAGTCAAGGGCCCGGAATACTCACCACGCCATCTGCTGCGGAGGTGGGAACGTCCACGATCGTGGTCGGAGGATGCTGATGAGTGTCTTGAATCATGGACGCAACGCGCAAACCTCACAACGGCAAATCAGGCACTTGGCAGCCAAACAGAGTGTGGCCCGGAACCTGCAGAATCGGTGCGCTGTGTGCAGAGCTGGTTTCAACCATGTCCCATCGCCAGGCCCGCGGCCGATCCATGCGGACCGGACGGCTTCTGGTGGTATCTGCTCACGCGTTTTAACCGGGTTGGAGGACGAGGAGGGTGTTGTGGAAGGGCTCACGCGGGTACGGGCGGCTCGAATGGGGTGGACGGGGGTTGGTTATCAAGGAAGGTGCGGCGCTGGCAGATGGGTAGTGATGGTTGGTGAGGTTGGGCAGTACTGGGGGGCTGGGCGTCGAGTCGGAAATGCCAGGGCGTGTTCGGGCGTGGGTGAGGGCGTTGTGGGTCCGGGATGCGTGGGTCAATGGGGGGATCAAACTGGGCGCCTCGGGGGCAGCGCAAGCAACCGCCCGGGGCGCCCAGCGGGTGGGGTGGTGGTCCCGATGAGCCAGTTGATCTTGTTCGGCCCCCCGCAGTCGAGCTACGTCCGCACTGCGCGCTGGGCCTGCGCCGAGAAGGGCGTCGACCACGAGCTTCGTCCAGTAGAGCTCGGCTCCGATGACCACCGACGCCTGCACCCGTAGTGCAAGGTGCCAGCCACGCGACACGGCGACGTCCAACTCTACGAGACCAGTGCGATTGTCCGCTACATCGATGAGGTATTCGACGGCCCGAGCTTGCTTCCTGCCACAGCCACCGAGCGCGCAGTGATGGAGCAGTGGGTCAGCGTGCTCAACTGCTATGTCTACGACCATCTGATACGCAACTATGCGCTCCAGTACATCATCCCGTCATTGCACAACCAACCCCCCAACCGCGACGCCATCAATGCCGGGCTCGACCATGTCGGTCGCGATCTCGAGCTCATTGACGCCGCGTATGCCGGTCGCGACTGGATCGCCAGCAAGTCGCTCAGCCTCGCCGATCTGTTCCTGGGGCCGGTGCTCGCGACAGTGACCAGGTTTCCAGAAGCCGCCGCCGCCGTCGAGGGCAAGGAGGGGATCAAGGCGTTCATCAACCGCATCGAGAGGCGCGACAACTACCGGGCGTTCTGCCTGGTCTGAGACCGCATGGCCGGAAGGCGAATCGTGACCGTGGCGGTCTTGTGCCGCCGCACCTCGACAGTGCGTGTGCGTACCGCCGCTGGCGTGAAAACCCTGGCAGGTGGCGAAGACACGCGCGCGACTGGCGGGTGCCATACGACCAGTTTGTAGGTCCCGGGTGGCACGTCGTCGAGGCGAAATCGCCCCCTGTCGTCAGTGAGCGTGTAGTAGGGATGTCTGGCCACCACAATCCAGGCGCTCGCCGAGGTCTGGTCGTCGCGAACTTCGATGAAGCCGGCCCGGTTCAAGGCGATGCGGCGCACCGATCCACTCGACAGGCGGGCGCGAAAAGCCACGCTCCTTTCCAGCATGCCGGTCCATTGCCCGACCGGTGCATCGCCGGCAACCAGGGTCAGCATGGCGCCGATCGGCGAGACGATCTGCACGTGAGGGATGAATCGGCACTGATATTGTTGCAATACTCCGCCCAGCTGAACATCGAGGACACCGAGGGAGGGATGCAGGAGACCATGGCGGCCCTTGCCGATTCCCTCGAGGTAGACCACAGCGCCGGACACATTGCCCCTGGCGTCGCGGGTGAGAGTGTCGTTGGCCACGCGGGTGGGACAGCCTGCCGCTCGAGTGCGAAGCTCGACTGCGGCAGTTGGGGCACGGCGCCAGGTGACCCGGCCGGCGATGCCACCTGCCGCTTTGAGATGCATCGCCCGATAGTCTCTGGCGTGGCGTCGCCCCCGCGCGGCACGCAGGCGTCTCAGGTAAAGCCCGGCCCAGTTGAACTTGTAGTTGCGGTATGAGGTGCCACCATGTCCCGCGTCACTGGCTTGCGTACCGGCATCCCGGTCCCCGCCCGATCGCGGCGATCTGGTTGCCGATTCTGTACCACGGGACGGTTCGCCCACGCTCGACAGTCGGAGCGAACTCGAGGTTGGAGCCGAGGCGCGGGCGAGAAGGCCCTCGCCATCGTCTCCAGACGTGCCGGCGGCCGGCAGAGAGGCCGGGCCGGGCTGAGAACCCGAAGAACCACAGGCAAAGCCGATGAGCGCGGCAAACGCGGCCAGCACAGCTGCACAGACGATGACCTTGACACCCACTCGCAATCAGTGTGCCCTGCCCACGAGCCGAGAGCAATCATCGTGTGGCCCTCGTCTCGGTCATTGAGGGTTGTCACTTCGGGGTCTGTCCTGTGGCGGCCCGGCCGGTGATTTCGGCGAGCCTTTTTGCGGTCGATTGAGGGGTTGCTCGATCGGTTGCTCGACCGGTTGCACGCGGGCTCGTGCCCGGCTGAAGTAGTCCTGCGTAAAGCGCGCGGCAAACTCGAGCATGGCGCGAGAATCGGACACGCTGAGTGATGTGGCGAAGCCGACCTTGCGGCCGTTCTGTTTGAGTGACAGGCCGCTGAGCGCATTGTAGATATGAAAGCGAGACAGGGCGAGCTTGCCGAGCCGGGTGTCGACAAACTCACGCTTTGACTTGCCTGCTGCTGATACGAAGCGAGAAGCTCGGGCCGGGTTGAGAAAGATCAATGTGCCGCGCGCGTACAAACCGCCGCGGGTCAATTCGAGTGCCAGAGTGATTTGCTCTGGGGTGTCGATCTTGCCCAGGTAGGGAATCCGGTAGTCGGGGGGAAAGAGTGCGCCAGCGACGGTCAGGATCAGGGCTGGACCGCTGTCCTGGCCGCTTTCTCGCTCGATCGAGGAGATTTGCCTGAGCCACTGCGGCAAGTCGGCGGTTCGCGCCATGGCCATGTCGATGTCGCCGGCGACCGGCTCGACCAGGCGGCCAAAGCGCCTGGGATGACCGAGCAAAACCCAGCCGGGAAACGGCATCAAGAAGACGCGCGGGTCGACAGCAGCGAGCGCAGCTTGCCGGGATCGCGATGTGCGGCCGAGCGGACCGCCCCGCGCGGTTCGCCAAACCACAGGCGACTCGGGGTGATCGAGAAATGCCCGCAGTTCGCGTCCCACCATCCTAGTACGGGCGACCAGGGTAGTTGCGGTTATGGCACGGGGTCGGTTCGACGAGATGACCAAGGTGTCGAAGAGCTGGGTGATCGACAGGTCACGGCTGCCGATCAGGGTTCGATAGTCGGGCATGGGCCGCAGCACAGCTTCGGTGAGCCGGGACCATGGTGGTTGGCGCAGCCGGTCCAAGCGGATCAACACAGTGACCAGTTCGCCGCCGGGAAAATAGGACAGCAGGTTGGCGTTGAAGCCGGTGGTGGAGGGCTCGGTCGAGTCGGAACTGGCCGGTTGGCCGGGGATCCCGGCGTCGGCCAGCTCGGCTACAGCCAGCCAGTCGATGTCGGCCAGGTCGCCCGAGTCGGGTCGGGCATCGGACAGAGAATCGGCCGCGCGACTGCTGGCAGCGTCATTGGCCATGGCTTGCGGGCTGGCGTCGGGCACCTCGACAGTGACCACAGCGCTCGCGGCATCGACCCCGGCGTCGGGCATATCGACAACCGTCTCAGCAGGCAATGCACCCGCATCCGCGATGATCGGCTCCGCCGGGGGCTCTTCCTCGGTCTGCGCGGGTGGCGGCGGTGGCAAATCGACTGTGAGGGTCTCGGCCTTTGCCGGCTGTGGAGTCTCTTCGGCACTCTGGTCGGGCCGGTCGGCCTCGATCTCGCCCGCCCTTTCCACGAGCTGGCGCTCTTCGTCGGGTGGCATTTCGGCCTCGGGCGGGGGCGGGGCCACGTCGACGTCGAAAAGGACCATGGGTTCTGACTCGTCGCCCGGGCCGTTTTCGGGCGCGGCCGAGGCCAGGAGCCCGCCGGCCAGGGCGTGTAGCGCGACAGATACCGCGATCCCGACGACCAGCGTTGGCCGGTCGATCGGCCCTGTGGTGAGCGAATGTCGAACGTCTCTGTCGAGCGAAACCGGCACAGTTCACGCGTACCATGACACCTTCGCGACTCACTCTCCAGGGTGAGCGGACAGGACAGGGTGAGCGAGAGGAGGCTGGCTGGCCTGTCGGGCTACCCCAGACCGAATCCGGGCCAGTCGTCTGGTTGGATCATCTTGGCCCGGCTGCGGCAACGCAGTAGCATCGTGACCATGGACGAGTTACGGGAGCGCGAGCGAGCCGTAATTGCATCCGCGCTTGTCGAGGCGTTTGTGCTGTGCGGCAGCAAGCGAAAGGACACGCTGTGAGAGTTCGCAAGGAGGTCATCGCCGAGGTCGTGGCCGAGGCCTCGGCCAAGATGTCGGATCCCAACTACTCGGCCGTCATGGTGGGCGGCTTTGTACAGAGCCAGAACCCGACGGCCCAGTACATCAGCGCCCATGCAGACGAGATGGGCGGTGCCGAGCAGGTGGTCAACGCCATATTCCACGCCGCCTTGATCGCGCTCGGTTATCAGCGCGCCAACAACCGCAGCGTGCCGCAGATGAGCTACGAGGATCTGGACCACGTCGCCGGTGACGACGTCGCCGAACGACTCGAGAGTCTCCAGCCGTCAGTCTGCGAGTACATCAACAGCAATGTCGAGCGGGCCGAGATGCGCACGGTGCTCTACCTGGTCGCCCTGGCCATGGATTGGGTGAGTTAGCGCCCAGCTCGACCATCCCTCGTCGCCAGGGCCGGCAATCCATCGGCGCTGGCTGCAGTGCGGCTGCTCAGCGCTGGTACTTGTTCACTGCGCGCTGGTGTTGTTTGCGGGTGCGCGAAAAAACGTGGGTTCCGTCGTTCCTGGATACGAAGTAGAGGTAGTGGGAGCGGTCTGGATTGACCGTGGCGACCAGCGACGCCTCGCCGGGGTTGCAGATCGGGCCGGGCGGCAGTCCCTCGTGCTGATAGGTGTTGTACGGGTTGTCCTGGTCGTCGAGCTGGGCGCGGCGCAGGCGCCGGCTGGGATGCCATTTTTGACAGGCCGCCGATTTGCGCAGCGGGACTGTGCAGCCGTATCGAATGGTGGGGTCGGTGTCGAGCTTGTGCGGTTTAAACCAAGGAAAGACCAGGCGATTGATGAACACCTGAGCGATACGAGGCCGTTCGTTTGCAACCACGGCCTCTTTTTCGACAATGGACGCCATGATCAAAACATCGCGATCGGACCAGTCGAGCTTCTTTTTCAGCCTGGCAATGGCCTGGCCGTGTTGGCGTCGCACTCGGTCCCAGACCACCCGATGCTGTTTGATCATTGTCTCGAGCACGACGACTGGCGACGACGGGACGCGAAAGCGGTAGGTCTCGGGAAACAGATACCCCTCGGCGCTGTCACCGTCGATTCCGTGTCCGGACAGAAATTCGCCATCGCGGGCCAGGGCCTCGAGGTCGCCTGCCCTGGCCACTCCGGCCTGGTCGATGAGTGCAAACACCTCGAGCATATTCAGGCCCTCGGGGATGGTGACCCGGGCCGAGACGTCGGCGACCCCGGCGAGCAGGTTGTCGAGCACTTGCTCGGGAGACATATCGTCGCGCAGTGTGTACTGACCGCTTCGGACCCGCGTGGTGACGCCCCGGTACATGGCGTAGAGCCGGAACCACCACGGCTTGTCGATGACACCTTGCCGGTCGAGCAATCGGGCGATTTTCGGAAAGTTCATTCCGCGCTCGATGTTCACCGCGATGGCCCGGCCGTCGCCCGGGCGCTTGGTGGTCGGATAGCTGAGCGCTGCGCCGACCATATAGGCAGCGATCGCACCGACCAAGAGCAGACTCGATATGACGACGACAAGGGCGATCCGAAATGACCGCTTGGACATGGGCCCCGAACTTACAGCGCCTGACGGCGGGCGTCGAGCCATCCCTGCAGGATGTACGCAGCGGCCTGTTTGTCGATGATCCGCTTGCGCTGGCGCCGCGACAGATCGGCCTGAATCAGGATGCGTTCCACGGCAACTGTCGAGAATCGTTCATCCCATTCGTGGAGTGCGACGCCCGGCCCCACGCTCTTGCCAAGCGCGTCGGCAAACATTCGCACCCGCGTGGCGCGCCGGCCAACCGCGCCTGAAAGTTCGAGCGGCAAGCCGATGACGATGTCGGTGACGCCGCGCTCGCGGGCCATGACAGCGATCTGGTCGGCATCCCTGGCCATGCCCTGGCGCGAGATCGTCGTGGTCGGATGGGCAGCCAAACCGAGTTCGTCAGAGATGGCCACTCCGATGGTCTTCATTCCCACGTCGAGTCCCATGGCGCGCACTGGCTGACAATACTACCGCGTTTCACCGACGCTATCGGGCCTCGGCATGAGCAGAAATGGCAGCATCGAGGAGCGCAGTGGCCACTGCAACGACGTGGCGCATGTCATACCCCTGCCGCGCCAGCTCTCTGTAGAGCGACTTGGCAATGACTTCGACGCCTTTTTCTCGAACAACTTTTTCTTCGCTCATGATGATCAATTGTAGCGAATTGTTGTTTCCACGCGGTTTCTCGACGATGAAATGCTGGTAACAGAGCCGGGACACGAGCCCGCCGATCCCCCCGCGCGGCTCTGCTCGATATGAGCCGCGCTTCGCATTGCCTGCCGGGACGTCCAGCCGGTCATCGGGCGATGAGCACGAGAAGTCCTCGGTCGCAGAGCGAGTAGGTGGTCCACTCTCCGCCGATGAAATCCTCGCTGCCCGGCTCGGCGACCTGGTCTGGGCCCTCGGCCCAGTTGCAAGTATCGGTCACCCGGTACCAAGTGCGACCGGAGCCCGGCCATGGCAGGGTGAAATCGACATAGCCGGACCAGCCGTTGTACGCGACATAGATGGCGGCCGCGGGATCGCCAAACTCGCTGCCGTCAATGCGCCAGGCCAGAGCGTGCATGTGGGGATTTTGAAAATACCCGTCGTCGATCGCGCTGCCGTCGGGTTTGAACCAGCGCAGTTGCTCCATGACATTGCCGTTGTGGTCGGCGCTGGAGTAGAAATCAGCCGGCCGGAGAGCGGGGTGATCTCGGCGAAACGCGATGAGGCGCCCGGCATAGGTGGCGAACGTGCTCTGATCCGAGTCGAGCGCGTAATCGAGCCAGTTTTTGTGCGAGTCCAGATTATAGGCGTTGTTGTTGCAGTACTGGGTGCGCAAGAACTGGTCTCCGCCGGTGATCATGGGAGTACCGGCGCCGAGCATGAGAAAGGCCAGGCCGTTTCGTGTCGCCCGGCGCTGCTGGGCCGCATCGCCGCCTTGATCCCAGCTGCGATTGTGGTCTTCGCCGCCGTCGGACGGGCCGTAGGGCCAGGGTTGGTCATTTTGTTTGTGATTGCAGGCGTACAGATCGCGCAGAGTAAAACCGTCGTGGGCGACCATGAAATTGACCGAATTCCACGGTTTTCGGCCGTCGTCACCGTACAGATCCGACGATCCGGCGAGCCGCGTGGCCAGCTGGCCGGGGGTGATCGATTCGATTCCCATCAGGTTCTGGTCGGCGCGCAGAGTGTCGCGAAACAGGCCATTCCACTCGATCCAGCCCGACGGGAAATTGCCGACCTGGTATGAATTGTCGCCGATGGCCCACGGTTCGGCGATCAGATCAACACCGGTACCGCCGTGCCCGGGCCTGGGTGAGAGATCGCGCCAGATGCGGTTGAGCGCGGTCCGGGGGTCCATCTTGTCGTACTGAAAACAGCCGTGCTCGCAGCGGTTGCCCAGCACCGAGGCCAGGTCAAAGCGGTAGCCGTCCACGCCCATCTGATCGCGCCAGTACAAGAGCGAATCCACGATGAGGTTTTGCGCGACTGGATTGTAGGTATTAAAATTGCCCCCCACGCCGGTGTTGTCGTAGTTGCGCTGGCGATCGGCGGTCAGGCTGTAGTACGTGGGATTGTCCAGGCCGCGGTACGAGATCAATTTGTACGTCTGCACATCGTCGCTATAGAGCGGGCCTTCCTCGGCTGTGTGGTTGTAGACCACGTCGATATAGACCTTGAGACCGACGTCGTGAAACGCCTTGACCATTTCTTTGAATTCGCTCGTCGGACCGCCCGGAGACTGGTCATGGGCGTAGCGGCGGTCAGGGGCAAAATAGTTGATCGTCATGTAGCCCCAGTAATTGTCGCCGGTCGTGTCGGTCGGGTTGGCGTCGTTCACATCGTTGAGGGTTTCGTGGACCGGCAAGAACTCCACTGCCGTGACGCCGAGCTGGGCCAGTGCTGCGGCTTTCATGCCCGCGCCCCGGTAGGTGCCGCGATACTCGGGCGGGATGCTGGCATCGTTCATGGTCAAACCGCGGACGTGAACTTCGTAGACAATATCGTCCTTGAAGGCACCGGTCGGCTTCACGCCCAGGTCGGCCGGTCGAGGCGAAAAGACAATGCCCTTGGGCGCATGAGGCCCGCTGTCGATGGCGCGATACTGGCTACCGGTCGCGAATACAGTTCCGTCGGTATTGGCGGTATTGGTCGGGTCGTGACTGATCTCGAGGGCGTAGGGATCGAGCAGTAGTTTGTTGGGATTAAATCGATTGCCCTGACTATCGACGTCGCTCGTAAAGCCGAGAATCGAGCCTTTGGTCCAGCCGGGGTGATAACCAAAGTTGGGCCCCCAGGCGCGATATCCGTAATACACATGATCGGTGATGCCATGGGGTGCCAGATCGCTCATCGCCACTGTGACCGACCAGATATCGGTGGCCGGATCGACAACTGCCGGGAAATGAGCCACTTCATCGGCGCCAAACGGCTGGGCGTACAGATAGACCTCAATCCGGGTGGCTCGCGCCGAGTAGACCCGGAACGTGACCTGTTCGCGGGCACAATCGAACATGGCACCCAGCTGCAATGGGTTGGCGGTGGCCGACTCGTCATCACCGCCGATGTGCTCGTTGTCGGCACATCCTGGAAGCACTGCGAGACGTAGAATAACTATGGCAAGCAAATTGATTTTCATGGCCGTCAATACCGCTTGATGTGGATTGCATACCGAGTGATATACACTGTATAGGCATTTATCCTACATGCATTTACCTTGGCAAGCCCTTTCTACCCGACCGGGCCCAAACGAGTGGCCGGGCTGGCCAGTGTTGCGCAATGCAACGCTCGGCGGCAAACGCAACTGAGAGATGTTGCCAATTGCAACAACAGGCCCTGTTACCGGTCACCCTGGCGAGCACTGCCGGGCCTGGCGTTTGTGCCGGTCATCGAGCCGTTCGATGACCGTGTCGGCCTTGCCCTGCAGGCACGAAACGCTGGTTGTGTCGGCTACCCGGTAGGGCGCCGGCCCGCATTCACTCGATGATCGACGCGACAACTGGCGACGATTGTTGCCCATTGTCGCCGACCTGGGCGCCGAGTTGAAAAGTTGCTACCGTCCCCATCAAAATGGGCCATGGACGGGATCGACGCCTGGATCACCGCGGCTGTGACGCTGCTCGTGGCAGCGCTGCTCTGCTTCACCAGTCTGGCTGCCGACGCCATCTTTGTGCTCGGCCTGATCGGACTTTTGATGGGCGGCGTACTCACGGTCGAGGATGCCCTGGCCGGATTCGCCAATCCGGCCGTGGCCACCATTGGCGTGCTCTACGTCGTGGCCACCGCCCTGCAGGAGACCGGTGCAGTCTACTGGGTCAGTGCGCGACTGCTCGGCCGGCCGCGCTCGGCAGCTGGCGCCCAGCTGCGCCTGATGGCTCCAGTGACCCTGTTTTCAGCCTTTCTCAACAATACTCCCGTGGTCGCCATGCTGATCCCGGCAGTTCGCGACTGGGCGCGCCGATTGGGCATGGCTCCGTCCAAATTGATGATCCCATTGTCGTATGCCGCCATCGCCGGAGGCATGTGTACTCTGATCGGCACCAGCACCAACCTGGTCGTCAACGGTATGCTGATCGAACATGACCGGCCTGCCCTGGGCATGCTCGAACCGGCCTGGATCGGCGTGCCGATCGCCGCAACCGTCATCGGCTTCATCCTCCTCACCAGCCGATTTCTCCTCCCCGACCGCCAGACATTGACCGGCCAGCTCGACGATCCCCGCGAGTACAGCATCGAGATGACCGTGTCGCCAAACGGCCCGCTGGTCGGTCAAACCATTGCACAGGCGGGCTTGCGCCAGCTGGGCAGCGTATACCTGGTCGAGATCGACCGCCGCGGTCAGATCCTGCCCGCGGTCTCGCCCACCGATGTGCTCGAAAGTGGCGATCGCCTGGTCTTTGTCGGCGTGGTCGACTCGGTGGTCGATCTGCAGCGCATTCACGGCTTGCTCCCGGCCACCGACCAGGTCTTCAAACTGGATGGACCGCGCTCCCAGCGGCTGCTTTTCGAAGCCGTGGTATCCAACAACAATCCACTGATCGGGCGCAGCATTCGCAAGGGACGCTTTCGCAACCACTACGACGCCGTGGTCATCGCCCTGGCCCGCAACGGCGAGCGGATCAAGCAAAAGCTCGGCGATATCGTGCTTCACCCCGGCGATACGCTGGTTCTCGAAGCCCGGCCCAGTTTCGCTGAAAGATTGCGCAATTCGCGCGACTTCTACCTGGTCAGCCGCATCGAAGACTCCCATCCACCCCGTTTCGACCGGGCCTGGATCACAGTCGGATTGCTCGCCGCCATGGTCGCCTCGGTCGCACTGGGCTGGCTCGACATGCTGCGCGCAACTCTGCTCACTGCCGGATTGCTGGTGGTTCTGCGCTGCACCTCGGTGCGGGCCGCGCGGCGCAGCATCGACTGGATGGTTCTCATCACCATCGCAGCAGCCCTGGGCCTGGGCCGCGCCCTCGAGCAGACCGGCGTCGCCCACACCATGGCCGAGGCGCTGCTCGGCCTGGCCGGCAATCGACCGACCCTGACTCTGTTCATTCTCTATCTCACCACCGCCCTGATCAGTGCAGTGGTGACCAATAATGCCGCCGCGGTCCTCATGTTTCCGGTCGCCTGGGCAACTGCCGACGAACTGGGGACCAGCTTCATGCCCTTTGCCATCGCCATCATGGTGGCTGCGTCGGCGAGTTTTGCCACACCGATCGGCTACCAGACCAACTTGATGGTATACGGACCTGGTGGCTATCACTTTCGCGACTACCTGCGCATTGGCCTCCCGCTCACCGCGGTGTCGGCAGTGATCGCTGCACTGTGGATTCCCTTGGTATGGCAACTTTATCCATAACGTGTCACCCCCGACCAGGAAGCACCCCATGAACATGGCCGAGCTCAGACAAAGCGTCCTCGACGTCGCCCGCCGCGCCGGCGACGTCATCATGGACATTTATGGCAAAGACGACTTCGCTGTCCAGACCAAAGACGACGACTCACCGCTCACCCGGGCCGATGTGGCGTCCAATCGCCTGATCACCGAGGCACTGCGCGAGCTGACCCCCAACATTCCGATCCTGGCCGAAGAATCGGCCCAGGCGGGCTACGCCGAACGCCGGGACTGGACCAGGCTGTGGCTGGTCGACCCGCTCGACGGCACCAAGGAGTTCATCAAACGCAATGACGAGTTCACGGTCAATATCGCCCTGGTCGAAAACGGCCAGCCGGTGCTCGGCGTGGTCCACGTGCCCGCACTGATGACCTCGTACAGCGCCTCGTTGGCCGAAGGTGCGTTCCGCCACCGCGGCGGCGACCAGGTCGCCTTGCGGGCAACCCCGCCCGGCGGCACCGCGCTGCGCGTGGTGGTCAGCCGGTCGCACGCCGGCGACAGCACCACCCGTCTGCTCGAACGCCTGCGCGGCCAGTACGACGTGGAGAGCGTTGCCCGGGGCAGCGCACTGAAAATCTGTCTGGTCGCCGAAGGCGAGGCCGATTTTTATCCGCGCCTGGGTCCAACCATGGAATGGGATACTGCCGCGGCGCACGCGGTGATCGATGCGGCCGGAGGAGTCCTTGTGGCCCTGCCCGAACGCCAACCCCTGCGCTACAACAAAGAAAACCTGCGCAATCCTCACTTTGCTGTCGCCGCCACTGCCACCGCTCCATTTCTCGATACCCTGGAAGACCTGTGATGGCAACCAGACAACCAGACGCTGCAAACTCTCCGCCCGATACCCGGCTCAAAGCCTCCGGGTCGGCCACGTCCAAGCCGCTGACCCATTTGCGGTTGCTCGAAGCCGAGAGCATCCACATCATGCGCGAGGTGGCCGCAGAGTTCGACAACCCGGTCATGCTCTACTCGATCGGCAAGGATTCGTCGGTCATGCTGCACCTGGCGCTCAAGGCGTTTTATCCCGGCAGACCGCCGTTTCCGCTCCTGCACATCGATACCACCTGGAAGTTTCGCGACATGATCACCTTTCGCGACCGGCGCGCCGCCGAGGTTGGCATGGACCTGATCGTTCACACCAACATCGAAGGCCGCGACCAGCCGGTCACGCCGTTTACCCACGGCAGCCGGATCTACACCGATGTCATGAAGACCCAGGCGCTCAAACAGGCCCTCGACAAGTACAGGTTCGATGCCGCCTTTGGCGGAGCACGGCGCGACGAGGAGAAAAGTCGAGCCAAAGAACGAGTGTATTCGTTTCGCGATTCACACCACCGCTGGGATCCCAAAAACCAGCGCCCCGAGCTGTGGAGTATCTACAACGGCCGGATCAAACAAAACGAGAGCATCCGCGTCTTTCCTCTGTCCAACTGGACCGAACTCGACATCTGGCAATACATCTATCTCGAAAACATCGCCATTGTCCCGCTCTATCTGGCCGCGCAGCGGCCGGTGGTCGAGCGCGACGGCAACCTGATCATGGTCGATGACGACCGCATGGAGCTGGCTGCGGGCGAGCAGCCGAGTCTGGAAATGGTTCGCTTCCGCACCCTGGGCTGCTACCCTCTCACCGGCGCGGTCCGCTCGAAGGCGACCACACTGCCCGAAGTGATTCGAGAAATGCTGCTGACCCGGAGCAGCGAGCGACAGGGGCGAGTCATCGATCACGACCAGGCCGGATCCATGGAAGAGAAAAAACGCCAGGGATATTTCTGACGCCAGGGGTATTTTGAATGTCTCACCAGTCTGCCCTCATCGCCAGCGACATCATCGCTTACCTACAAGAGCACGAGCAAAAAGATCTCTTGCGCTTCATCACCTGCGGCTCGGTCGACGACGGCAAGAGTACGCTGATCGGGCGCCTGCTCCACGATTCGGAGCTCATCTACGACGATCAGCTCGCCGCCATTCGCACCGACAGCAGCCGCTTTGGCACCACCGAGGACGGCATCGATCTGGCCCTTCTGGTCGATGGTCTACAATCCGAACGAGAACAAGGCATCACCATCGACGTGGCCTATCGCTATTTCTCGACCGAAAAGCGCAAATACATCATCGCCGATACGCCCGGCCACGAGCAGTACACCCGCAACATGGCCACTGGCGCGTCCACCGCCGAGCTGGCCGTCATCCTGATCGACGCCCGCCGCGGCGTTCTCACCCAGACCCGGCGCCACGCCTATATCACCTCGCTACTCGGTATTCGCCATTTCCTCATCGCGGTCAACAAAATGGATTTGATCGACTACCGGCGCGAATCGTTCGAGCATATCGCCGGTGATGTGCGCTCGTTCATCGCCGGGTTGGGTGTGGCCGATGTGCGCGTGATCCCGATTTCAGCCCTGAACGGCGACAATGTCGTCCACACCAGTGAACATATGCCGTGGTACGGCGGGCCCACGCTGATGGCATTTCTCGAGACGGTCGACATCGACCGGACTGATAATCGGGGCGACCTGCGTTTCCCGGTTCAGTATGTCAATCGGCCCAATCGCGATTTTCGCGGCTATTGTGGCACGATTGCATCTGGCACGGTAAGGCGCGGTGACGAGATCATGGTGCTGCCGGTGGGCAAGCGCAGTTCGGTCGAGCGCATTGTCACCTACGAGGGCGATCTCGACCAGGCCAGCGCACCGCTCTCGGTCACCTTGACCCTGGCCGACGAGATCGACATCAGCCGCGGCGATATGATCGTCCATCCCACCGCCGCGCCCACTGTCGGCCGTTTTGTCGAGGCCACTGTGGTATGGATGCACGAGACTGCCATGCTGCCCGGACGGCAATACGATTTTAAGTTCGGCGCCAAAATGACCCATGGTGTCGTGCGCGCCATCGCCCACAAAATCGATATCAACACACTCGCTCATGTGCCGGCCAAAACCCTGGAGCTCAATGAAATTGCCAGGTGCGAGGTAGAATTGACCGAACCGCTGGTCTACGACGGGTACGACATTGTTCAAGCGACCGGGAGTTTTATTATCATCGACCGTCTGACCAACGTCACGGTCGGCGCCGGCATGATCGCCCGCACTCAGCCGACTTCGGTTGAAACCCGCAATGTGGTGTGGAACGAGAGCAAGATCAGCAAGGCCGAGCGGGCCAATCAGAAAGTGCAAACGCCGGCGATTTTGTGGTTTACCGGTTTTTCTGGCAGCGGTAAATCGACCCTGTCCAACGCCCTGGACCAGCGCCTTTTTGCCCTCGGATGCCACACCTACCGACTCGATGGAGACAACATCCGGCACGGGCTCAACCGCGACCTGGGGTTTTCCGCTCGCGATCGAGTCGAAAATATCCGCCGCGTCGGCGAGACAGCCAAGCTCTTTGTCGACGCCGGAGTAATCGTGCTCGCGGCCTTCATCTCGCCGTTTCGCAAAGATCGCGCCATGGTCCGCAACCTGGTCGAGGTCGACGAGTTCATCGAAATTTTTGTCGATACCCCGCTCGAGGTGTGCAGCACGCGCGATACCAAGGGACTCTACGCCCGGGCAAGCCGCGGCGAGATCCGCCATTTCACCGGCATTTCGTCGCCCTATGAAAGGCCCATCGAGCCCGAAATCCACATTCGGCCGGCCGATGAAACGGTCGGAGAATCGGTCGAACGAATCGTCACCCATCTGCGCCAGCGCCGCATCGTGCTCACCTAACTCTCAGTTTCGCTGCTTATCCCTTCTCATAGCCGCAATTTGGGCTCTATTCTGGTCCCTTCCTGGCATTGCCTTCGGTCGGGATCCTGAGGATCCTGTTTGCGGGACACCGCAACCAAAAAGCCGCCGAAGTTGCGCACGACCGGTGCGTCTGCCAGATGCTCCTCGGCCGCGCGAAAAAGCCAGCTCAGTCCGGGCACACGGTGGACGTGTGACAATGGCGTGACAATGCGGATCCCGCGCACGGTGTCGAGTTCCAGGCCTGGCGGTAGATAGTTGACAATGCGGGCAAACGTGTCGTAGCGCGTGTATACCTGTCGATCGGTGGTGTGCTCCGAGATCGCGCTGGGTGGCTTGAGTCGCTTGACCAGGTAGCGCAGAGAATGGACATTGTAGAATTCGGCCAGTACATACCCGCCAGGCCGGGTCACTCGGGACATCTCGGATAGCGCTGCCCGAATATCGGCCACGTGGGGGAGAACCTTGAACGAGTACACCACATCAAAACAATTGTCGGGAAAGGGCAGAAGCGTCGCGTCAGCTGAGATCACCGGTAGATCGCGCTGGCGTGCTCGGGCCAGCATTCTAGATGATAGATCCATGCCGGTCGCATACGAGGCGAATAAACGCACCCGGTCGAGCAAAAGTCCGGTCCCACATCCGACCTCGAGAACCCGGCCACCAACCGCGTAACGCTCGACCAGAGAAACCTCGAGATCGTCGATCATCTGGTGGTAACCGCGACCGCGCTCACGCTCGTACCAGCCGGCGAAATCGTCGTAATAGGTGCGGTTGTCCATCCGAAGGGTCATATCAGTACCCGCCTCGGCGGTTCAGCTCAATTCACCCGCCGGCTCGTCAGCATTCCACGTGCGCCACAGCTTGAGGGTACGCCGATGCTCGGCGATATTGTCGAGAAAGGCCTTTCTCCACGCCGGATCCTCGATCTGCGCAGCGTGATCCAAAAGGCGCGAACGCGCTGTCGCGAGCACCTGCCGGGCCTGCTCGCGCTGACCGCACGCATCGAGCGCCTCGGCATAGGCCAGGCGGACCAGCGATTCGCCCTGATCCAGCGGGCCGACGGTTTCGATGATCTGCATCGCAGCACGAGCCGCGGCGAGCGCTTCCCGCGGCCTGCCCAGGACCAAGAGCGCCTGCGACTGAAGCGCCTGGGCAAATGAGTACAAGGCCGGAAACTCGGAGTCGTTGACCAGCTCGAGAGCGTGGTCGAGCTCTCGCGTGGCATCGGCCAACGAGCCGGTCAATAGCTGGAGCTGCGCCTTGAACAGCTGGAGGCGGGACACGCTGTGCCGGTCCGACGACTCCACAGGCACAGACAGGAGAAGTGCTTCAGCCTCGTCAATACGCCCGACCCGCATGAATGTCACAGCAAGCTCGGCGCGGCATCCACGGGCAATTTGTTCGAGCTCGAGGCGATCTGCTTTTTCAAGCCCAGACCTGAGTGCGCTGATCGACCGTTCGTAGTGCCCGAGCTCGCGCAGAAATGTGCCCAGCTGCAAAAGCTGCAAACAGGAGTTGCGCTGATAGCCGAGATCTTCAAAATGACTGAGGGCTTTCTCGGACCACTGAACCGCGACGTAGGCGTTGCCCTGATGATAGGCCTTGGCCAGATTCAGCACCGCGATGCTCGCTGCCGACGCCGGGCTCGCAGTGTCCGGGTCGGTGCGGTCGCGGACCAATTGCTCGAGCTGGGTCACGTCCCCGTCGCGGTTATGCCTCATGAGATGGGTAGCGCAATGTACCACGGCGGCGAGATAGAGGCCGTCAAGGTGTTCCGGTGCCCAGCTCTCCAGCTCGCGGGCGAGTTTCACGAGGGTGTCGATGTCACCGCGGTCGCCGCTTGCCCAGGCCAGCTGATGAGCGGCATGGGCCCACAGAGTGCTGCCGCGGGTCAAGAGCTCAAACGCCTCGTGACCGCATTGCTGCGCAGTAGTCGAGTCGTTTTTCCAGTTGCTGGCCTCGGCCTGTATCAGGCGCAAAGCGCCGAGCGTCTCTCCGTGGGCACCGCAGTCCACTGCACGCTCGGCATAGTCGATAGCCGCCTTGAGGTGGTCGGCTGCCAAGGCCTGCTCGGCAACGCGCTGGAAGCCGGGCACGGCACGCTCCCGATCACCGCCCCGATGGTAGTGCTCGGCCAGTGTGATGGCGTCGGTCTCGCCCGCCGAGTCCAGCCACAGGCCCGCACTCAGATGGGCGTTTTGGCGGTCGCGGGCCGGTAAGGTGGCGTAGGCAGCCTCGTGGGTGAGGTCGTGGGCAAAGCTGTACTCGCGCTCTTTCGCGAAGCGCGAACTCCGCCGCGCCACGATGAGTTCGCGCTCGGCCAGGCGATTGACAAACGACTCGATCACCCGGACATGATCGCCGAGCAACTCGGCCAGGCCACCGAGCCAGAAGGTGCGACCAAAAACACTGGCCGCGCGCAGAACCCGCCGCTCGCTCGGCGGCAGAGCGCGCAGCCTGGCCGCCACGATGGCCAACACAGTATCGGGCAACTCGTCGAGTTCACTATCGGCCGCGCTGCGAAGCAGCTCCTCGAGGTAGAACGGATTGCCGCCCGAGCGCTCGACCAGTCGTTTGACTGTGGCTTCCCCCACTCCTTCGGGCATGGCCTGCTCAACGATGGTCGCGCAGGCGCGTTTGGACAGGGGGCGCAGAGCGAGCCGATCGAGCTGGCGAGAAGCCCATAAGTCGGGAAACACCTGGTCGACCTCAGACCGGGCCATGGCCAGAACCAGGAGCGGTCGGTCTTCGAGATCGCGGAGCGCGGCGTTGATAAAGCGTATGCTGGGGACATCGCTCCACTGCAGGTCGTCGATCAAAAGCACCACTGGGTTGCGCGCGGTTTCGCCGTCGAGCCAATCCTCCCAGGTCAGGAGCATCTGATCGTGCATCAGTCGAGCATCGCGCCGGGCCTCGCTGAGCTGCAAAAGCCCGTCGGCGAGAAATGGCAGACCGGCGATTTCGCCCAGAAACGCGGCCATGCGCCCGGCGTTGTCGGAGCTCGACCCGGTCCGGGTGCGGCCGGCCGCGAGCTGGCTGGTGTAGGTCCGGATCGCGGCTTTCTGCGCCGAGGGCGAGGCGCTGGACTCGATGGCCATGGCGTGCCTGATCAGCTGGCCGACCAGCCCCAATGCCGAGCCTGTGCGCATCGAATCGCCATAGGCGGCAAAGATGCGTGGGGCCGGCTGGCACGAGCTCAGCTGTGCGGCGATTTCGTAGCCAAGTCGGGATTTGCCCGAGCCGGCCTGGCCGGTCACCAGCACTGCTGTGGCCACCGAGTCTTCTATGCATTCCCGGGCAATGGCAACCACCGTGGCAATTTCGCGATCACGGCCAACACAGGGAATGCGCTTGCCGAGCAGTTTGCGACCCGGGCGCGGTTTTTCACTCTCGCCGACCAGCAGATATTTGCCGTCACCGCGCCGCATGGTGTGGAACCGCCGGTCGAGCAGAGATGCAGTGAGCTCGTCGATGACCACCTGCTGCGGGCTCGCCGCCGCCACGAGTCCGCCGCCGTCGACAACTACCGTGTCGCTCTGCACGAGCAAGTCCACGGCGCGGTCGATCGCTTCGCCCACAGGCAGACGCTCGCTGACCAGCCCTCGCCCGGTGGCCAAAACGATCGGCGCCGAGACCTGCAGCGGGCGCAGGGACAGGGCGAGGCGAGCCGCTCGTCGCGCGGTTTCGCCGGCGTCGTCCTGGTCGGTAAAAGCCGCAAACAGCATATCGTCGGTCAATCGCTCCAGCCTGGCGCCGTGATTCGCGGTCAGCGCACCGATGCTCGCCCACGCGCTGGATCGGTCATCCATGCCGGTTCGGCCCACGAGCAGGATCGAGACATAGCGCTGCTCGCCGCTCGACACCGCCACCGCGGGCGTGGACCGCACTGCGCTGGCGCGGGGAGCTCGCGCAATGCCGCAAAGCAGAGAGGCGACTTCGTCGGCACTACCGGGCCGAGCGTGCGGATCCTTGGCCAGGAGTCGGTCGATGAGATCGTCGAGATCGGGCGAAGTCCCCTGGCGCAGCGAAGATACCCGGGGCGCCTCTTCGAAATGCATCTTGGCCAGAATGGCCATGACGTGGTCTGCCACAAATGGCGGCCGACCGGCCAGACAGGTGAACAGAACCGCGCCCAGGGAATACAGGTCGGCACGCTGGTCGATGGGACGCTCGCTGCGCGCCTGCTCGGGGGCCATGAAACTCGGCGTGCCCATGACCAGCCCCTTGGTGGTCAACGCGGTCCTGGTCGCGTCCAGATGGGCAATGCCAAAGTCGATGAGCTTGACCCGGTTGAGGTCATTGCCGGTCAGAAACAAATTCTCGGGCTTGATATCGCGGTGAATGATACCACGCCGGTGAGCGACCGACAGAGCGCTGGCCACCTGTATCCCCACTGACACGGTCTCGACCTCGCTGAGTATGTTCTTGCCCAGGCGTTGCTTGAGATTCCGGCCATCGAGCCATTCCATGACCAGGTATGGCTCGCCGGTGACGGTGAACCCGTGGGCGATGTACTCGACAATGCCCGGGTGGCGCAGATCGGCGAGAACTTCGATCTCGCGCGCGAAACGGGCGCTCAGGTCAGAGTCGTCGTGTCGGTCGACAATCTTGACCGCGACCGACCGACCGCGTTCGTGATCGAGGGCGTGATACACCGACCCCATGCCACCCGCTCCAGCAAGCCGGGTGATTTGAAAGCGATTAGCAATGACCGTTTTCGCCCACACTGTGTCGCAGTATCGCGGGGGCTCGAGATGGCTGCAAGGCGCATTATTCGATCTATCGCGACGGGTGCAGGCCGCGTGTGCCGATGCCCTGCCATTATCGGGCAAGGCCATCTGGCGGAGTCTCACCAGGGCACCCCGACAGGGACAGAGAGCGGCCAGAAGCCGCTCTCTGTCGATTCGCGCCCAGGACCGGGAAATCTGTTTTCCCGAACCCTGCTACCCGGGTACCGCTGTGCCGCATTCACCGCAGAATTTGCCCGAGACTGGATTGCCGCAGTTCGTGCAGTATTGCGGTCCGCCGGATGGTGCTAGGGGTTTTCCGCACTCGGCGCAGAACTTGCCGGGGTTGACTTGCTGCCTGCAACTACCACAGGTGATCTTGGCGGCCTGGCCGATCTGAGACTGAATCGGGCTGTTAACCGGAGGCTGCTTTTGGCCCGCGGGTTGCTGCGGCTGCGTCATGCCGCCCATCATCTGATTGGCCATGCCGAACCCCAGACCAATGCCCGCTCCGGCCATGGCATTGCCGGCAGCGCCGCCGCCGTGTCGTTTCATACCCTCGCCCGCGCCCATCATCATCTCGGCCTGAGCGAATTGCTGGTAGCCGTGCATCCCGCCGGCCATGTTGATGTACGCAGCGCGTTCGATCAGCTTGTCGAGACGGTCGCGGTCCTTGCTGTCCATGCCGATGGAAAAGTCGCCAAAACGGATGATCTCTACCCCGTAGGGGTCGATGTGAGGCCGTACCTCCTGGATCGTCTCGGCCTCCAGCTCCGAGGCATATGCGCCCGAGGTAACCTTCATGAGCGGCCAGTTCTTCTTGACCACCAGTTCGGCGATGTTTTCTTTGATCGTCTTGGCGACCTGGCTTCTGAACCAGGCCAGGAACTCGGTGTTATCGGTTCTGCGCTGGCCGACCAGACCGGTCACAAAACGCACCGGGTCGTAGACTTTGGCTGAAAACGAACCGTGCACCATCAAGCGCACGCGCAGGCCAGTCTGCGGGTCGGGCACATCGCCCACACTGGAGCCGAACTTGATCCCGGGATGTTCGCGGGTATTGACAAAGAACACCTCGGCGATGAAGCGGTCGCCCCCGGTGAATTTGTCGATCAGCATGTTGAGCCAGGGGACGTTTTCGGTCGCCAGTTTGTGGGCCCCGGCAGCGAACTGCCCGACGAATTGACCATCGCGGAAAAACAGGGCCGTCTCGTCCGCATCGACTGTGAGCTGCGCTCCGTTGGGTATGGTCTGATCGGGGTGTTTATACACCCAGAGATCTTTGTTTTCATCGGCGCGCGCGATCGAGAGTTCTTTGGCGCCGCCCGTGACAAAGCTGATGATGCCCATGGCTCCTCCTTGGATGGTTGTCGCGACCTTTACCGGAATCCTGTAGTGGATTTGGTGAATTACTCCCGGCAAGGGTAGCATGGAACATGCTGGGGCCAGCGCTTCGGAGTATAGTTGGGCTGTGGCCAGGCGTGCAGAGTTTGTGTTGTGCGGGGTCATGGCGTTCTTGTATGTCGTGCCGCTCACGCTCACCCGCTACTTTCCCGGTTCGGACCTGCCCTGGCACGCCGCCATTGTCGAAATCATGCGCTCGCCGGCGCCGGAGCGCGAGTTCCTGGGGTATTTCACCGTCGATGGGCAGTTTTCGTCGTACTTGACGCTGTATGTAACAGCGCTCGGGCTGGCCGCCCTGGTCGGCGACACGGTCATCGCGATTCAGCTGGTCATTGCGGTGTACGTGGTCGCGTTCGTGCTGGCTGCGTATTATCTGATGCGGTCATTTGGCGGCCGCGGCAGTACTGCGGTGCTGGCCGCACCGGCGGCCTATTCGCTGGTCCTGGAGTTCGGCTTTGTGACCTACGCTCTGACCTATCCAATGACCCTGGCCCTGTGGGCGGTCTTGCGTCGCTACATGGCCGGCTATTCGGTCGGCCGGGCCAGCGATCGCGACCGGCACGGCGGCTGGATCGCGCTGTGTGTTGGGTTTTTGCTCGCGGGTCTGATTGCCATGACCCATCCCTTTGCCGCGGCGATCGCTGTGGCCGGGGTCCTGATCGTGCTCGGAACCCATCTCGACTCCGGCCGGGTGAGGCGTGGCGCAGTGGCAGGGCTGGTCGTGCTCGCAGCCATGGCGCCGGCAATGTGGGCAGTGGCCGCGTTGAGCGGGGATCCATCGGCAATCCTGGGCGGACTTCCCGCGGGTCCCATGGACCAGCAATTCACTGCGTTGTCCGAGTCGCTTTCGGCCTTGCCCGGGCGTCTTTTCGGCTATCTCGGATCGGGCTGGGCCGCAGCTATTTTGCTCCTGGGACTTTGCGCGGCGGTCTTGACCAGAATCCTTGGTATGTCGGTCGCGAACGCTTCAGCCCGGGATGTGACAGGGGCGCGATCTCGTGCACTGATCTGGCTGGCGGCCGCGCTGGCGGCATTTTATCTGGTCACTCCGTTCACCTTCGAATGGCCCCGTTTTTGGTATGCCGCCCAGCCCAGGCTATTGCCGCTTTTGTGGGTCGTTCTGCTGGCCGCGATCGAGGTGGTTCCCCGGACCGCCATTGGACTGGGCCGGGGAGCGGGTGGCCGGCCGGCGATCCGATCGGTGTGGGCCGGGTCGATGACGGTATCGGTCCTTGCTCTCATTGTGCTCATGGCAGGTACCTTTGTGCCGTTTGCCGATGAAGCAGCCGATTTTCGCGCTGTCATCACTCGCGCGGCGCCGCGCAGTCGCACCCTGGCTCTCATCGAACAGCGCCGGACGATCGATCGCAAGCCGCCCAGTCCGTGGCGCAACGCTGCTGCCTATCTTCTGGTCGAGCGGCACGGGTTTGTCTCGGGCCTGCCATTTACAGAATCGCGGGCCGGCAATGCTGGCATGCTCGTCCCGGTACAGAGAAAGCGCGAGAGTCCTCGAGTACCAGCAGCCCCACCGATGGGATTTCCCCGCAGTTTTGATATGAGCCGTCACGGCCCGGGCTGGACTCAGCTGCTGATTCGCGATCTCGACCCTCACAACCGCTTCGACTACGTGAGCCCCCGTGCCGTCGATGTTCGACTGGTGGTAACGCGAGGCCGATGGCGGCTATACGCTTTTTCGATACCAGAATAAACCGGACGAAAACGGCACAGAAAACCACAGCGGAGGACTCGGGTATTGGAGCCACCGACGAAGACCTCACCCAGCTTCCTGTGAGAGTTAGTTAGTCGATGATCGCGCCAAATTCTGTTTTGAATAGCTCACTATTGTAATTCTTCGAATACAAGAACGCAGACCATTGACCGAACGAGCTGCGCAGTTTGATAGATCTCGGCCGGGTTGGCACCGTGCAAGACCGCGAATGCGTGATGCATCGGCAAGCAGTAGTCAAACATCTTCATTCCGGCCATCGCGATGCCCACGAGCCGTAGCAGATGACAGACAATAAAACGTGGTCCTCGACCTGATAACCCGTTCCGCAGCGCCCGTTGTTGTTGCGAAGGCATCCACGGTTGCAACTCTACGAGCATGAGTACGAGCCCCACCACAGTGCCCGATACTCGAGGTCGCGTCTTCCTGGGCCGTCAGGACGACGCCAGGCGCGTTGGTGAGTTGTTGGATACCTGGCCGGTCGTGACCATCACCGGTCCCGGCGGGGTGGGCAAGACCGCCCTGGCGGCACATGTCACGCGCCGGCTCGACAATGAGTTCAACGATGCGGTGACCTGGTGCGACCTGGCCCGGCTCCCGGCAGGTCGCCCGATCGGTGAATCGCTGGCCGCATGGTTGGGTTTTCCCTCGCTCGAAGCTGCCACCGCCGGACTCGACGATGGAAATAGATTGATCGTTCTCGACAACTGCGAGCATGTGATCGAGTCCGCCGCCGCCACCGCCCGGCGCCTAGTCGACGCTGCGTCCGGTGTTCGCGTCCTCGCCACCAGCCGCGAGCCGCTGACCCTGGACGTGGAACACGTCGTCGTCCTCGGACCCCTCGCCTCGAATCTGGCCGTCGAACTCCTGCGGACGCGAGCAGACCAGGTCGGCGCATCTCTCCACGACGTCGGCGACCACACTCTCGCGTCCCTCTGTCACAACCTCGACAACCTGCCGCTCGCAATCGAACTCACCGCCGCACGATTGCGCGTCATGGCGCCAGACGAGCTCGACGCCCACCTCGACCGGCGACTGGATCTGCTCACCGGCGGACGACTCGGTCCGGACCACCATCGCAGCCTTCGGGCGACCATCGCCCGATCATACGATCTTCTCGACCACGACGAGCGCCGTTTCTTCACCCGTATGGGCATCTTCGCCGGTTTCTTTACCCTGGACGATGCTCGCTCGGTGTGCGGCGAGGACGACGACAGGGAGTTCGACGTGATCGCGATCCTCGATCGACTGGTCGCCCAGTCCATGGTGGTGACCACGCGCGAGCGCAGCACGGTCCGCTTCCGACTGCTCTACACACTGCGTGAGTTCGCGCGCGAGCAGCTGCGAGCGTCCGGCGAAATGCAGCAAATACACGATCGCCTGCTCGATCATCTGCACGCTGTCGCCCGATACATAGTGGAGCAGGCTGTGCGCACATGGGACGCCGCGCTGATAGACCGGCTCTTCGACACGGCCGACGATCTGTACTGGGCGGTCGGCCAGTGCCTCGCGATGGACGACGAGCCGTCACGGGCGTTCGCGCTCTATCGTCCGGCCTGGGGAATCGTGCACCACACTCATGCGGCACTGTTCGCGAGCATCGGGGAAGAGCTCCTGTCGCGATGGCCGCTCGGCAGCCACGCCGGTGCGACCGACGCCGCCGTGGTCTGTGCCACCGCTCATCTGCGTCTGGGCCGACGCGACCGCGCCGAGCAGCTCGCTCGCGCAGCCATGGCGGCCGCGGATCCGGGCCTCATTGCCCCGGTTGCCGGCCGCCGACTGCTGGCGCTCATCGAACAGCACAAGGGCGCCTTGAAGCAGGCACTCGAGTGGGCCGACCAGGGACTCGAGCTGTGCGATGAGCTCGGGCTCACGCCTTTTGCCGCCGAGCTGCGCGCCCATCGTGGCCTGATCCTCGGCCAGCTCGGCAGGCGCGCCGACGCCATTGCATGCGCTCGCCAGGCTCATGCCGAGAGCGCCGCCGAGGACTCGGTCCTGATTCACCCCTGGGCCGCCTCGGTCACCGGCCGCCTCCTGCTCGAAGAGGATCCGATCGCCGCGCGGCACTACCTCGACGAAGGTCTCGATCTCCACCTCCGTCTTCACAATCGCTACACCGCCGATAGCGCGGGTCTGATCCGTCAATCCCTGGCCATCGCGGCGCTCCGCACGGCCGGAGCTGCGCAGGCAGCGGGCTGGCTGCGGGAAGCCCTGCTGCATTTCCGCCTGGTCGGAGACCAGATCGAGCTCTGGCAGACACTCCGCTGGACCGGCGTGTGGCTGGCCCGAAACGGTCATGTAGAGGCCGCGCGCTCTGTCCTGGCAGCGGCTCGCAGCCACCCGGCAACACCGGCGGTGACCCGTTTGGAGGAGGACGATCTGGCCGACGCAATCGCACGCGTCGGCGGCGACGGAGCGCTGGCCAGCGCGCCGGTTTCTACCCCCACATTGGTCGTGGACCGCGCATTCCATCTACTCGACGCGTCCCTGTCGGCCGAGCCCAGGGCCACCGGACCGGTCGCTCGGACGCACGGCGCCATGCGACGCGAAGGCGAGGTATGGGCACTGCGCTTCGGCGATCAGGTCTGCCAACTACGCGATGCCAAGGGCCTGCACGACCTCTACTCGCTGCTCGCACAGCCGGGCCAGGAAATCCACTGCCTCACCTTGATGGGGGCATACGTCGAGCAGAGCGACCTCGGGCCGACCCTCGATGCGCGTGCGCGGCGCGAACTCGAGGACCGTATCCGGGCCTTGCAGGAGGACCTCGACGAGGCCGAGGCCGCCTGCGATCTCGGCCGTGCCGAGCGCAGCCGGGAAGAGCTCGACTACTTGGTCGCCGAACTCGGTAAGGCGTTCGGTGTGGGCGGCCGCGACCGTCGCGTGTCGGCGAGTGCCGAACGTGCGCGCAGTGCGGTCACGTGGCGTCTGCGGGCCGCGATCAAGCGAATCGGCAAGGTCTGTCCCGACCTCGGGCGCCATCTGCGCCACGCGGTCCGGACCGGAACGTTTTGCGTCTATGCGCCGGAAACCTCGGTCGAATGGGACCTGGGTTAGCAGCAATCGCATGATAGCGTCACTCTGGGATGTCTTGTCCGCCCTTTCTGATGATGGCGATCGGATCGAGCGCTTGCGGGGTCGGCACATCACCAGCGACGGGATGTGCGCCGATGGTGAATTTGGCCGAATTGTCGATCCCATGGACACTGGGCACCGGGAGCCGACAGAACACGCCGCCGTCATCCTCCGTCCGCTGCCATTCTGTGCACACACCGGCAAACTCGAGCATTCCCCACACCCGATAACGCGCTTGCCCGGGCTCCCCGATGTCCATGACTCTCAAGATGACATGCTCGCCCGGGTATTTCTGTGCATCGACTTCGTCGATGATCACATCCTTTGGGCCGAGCGTGTGCATCGCGCCGCGGTCTTCAATGTGCAGCACAATGCAGTGTTGTGCATCCACACTCGCGGGCATCACGATCTCTGGTTGGGAGTCTTTCAAGAATGTTTTGACCGGTTGGTCGTTCAGTTCAGTCGCGCCCATGGCGATGCTCCTTGCTGGTCTGTTCGCCAAGGAGGCGTGAGGCCGAGCCTCGCGATGTGAGGCCCGGCCCCGCAAATCCGGATCGCATTGCCATTCGGTCGCTCTATGCCGGCGAGGGACCGTCCTTTTGGTAGGCTGCGAGTCCGCTCGAAGACAGGTTGGACTTCAATACTTGCACGTCCATCCCCCGAAACGGATCATCGCAGTATGGGACGTCGACAGGTGAAGCTGAGCAAGCCGGGCGAGCACGGCGGTCTGGTGACTCTGACCGGCAACACAGTGCTCGCTCTTGTGGTCACTCCCGAGCCGCTCGCCGCCTTGGCCGCCGGCGTGGTCTACCTGGTCGCCTATCTGGCCCGAGGCCCGATCGAGCGCAAAGCGCGCCACTTTCGGCTCCACTCCTGGGACCTGCCGGCACTGGGCCTCTACGCCGCATGCGCCGCCCTGGCCGGGTTGCATATCGCCTCCTCGAACCCAACCGCAGCGCTGGTGGTCATGGCCAGCGCACT
Organism: Pseudomonadota bacterium; assembly: GCA_022360315.1. Classification (GTDB taxonomy): domain Bacteria; phylum Myxococcota_A; class Polyangia; order Haliangiales; family Haliangiaceae; genus JAKSDA01. The sequence goes on along the minus strand of JAKSDA010000407.1, from coordinate 33,817 downwards.
GCTCATACCGGCGGTCGGCGCACTGGTGACCACAGCGCGGATCCATCGCTGGTTTGCCGTCGAACTCGCCGCGATGGGCAGTATCGGCGGAACCGCCGGCATGGCGATGTACGCGGGCGGCGCCACCATCCCGATGTCGGCCCTCATCGGCCTGGCCATGGCGAGTTATGCGGCGGCAGCGGTTCCCACGGTCCGCGCTGAAGTGCGCGATCTCGCGCCCACCGCGCGCGCCCGCCAATCCTGGCTGGGGGTGTTTGTCCTGGGCCTGGGCGCAGCGCTCACCGCGGTATTTCTGCCCGCAGTATCACTCGCGTTCGCGCCGCGAATCGCCCACGGCGCCTGGCGCGCCATCCGGGGCATCGGCAAACATCGCATCACATGTATCGCCGCCCGAGAAACCGCCGAGGTGGCCCTCTTCATGGCACTCCTGGTCACCGTGATAACCACTGGACCGTGGCCGTGATTGGATATTCACCGCCGCGTTTTGCGCAATGCCAAGGCCCACGCCTCACGCGTTGTCGGCCTCGCGTTCCTCGGCTTCGAGTTCATCCGCGGGTACTCTGCCGCCCAGCGATGAATATGCCACGCGGACAAAGTCGGTATCGGTCACGATTCCAATCAGCTCACCATTGGGAGCGGTGACAGGCACACAGCCGATTTCGTAGCGCAATATCAAATATGCAGCCTCGTAGGCCGGTGTCGACGCCTGTACACTCTTGACGTCGCGCTGCATCACCTCGGCAGCCGGGCGGGATAGATCGTCACCAGCAGCCAGAAGGTCTCGTTGCGTGATCAAACCGATCAGTCGATTATCCTTATCGACGATGGGAAGGTGCCGAATTCGACTGAGCCGCATCTCCTCAGCCACCCGCTTGAGGTGGTGACGCGGCCCGAGCGCGACCACCTCGTGTGACATCAGATCGGCGACTGTGGTGACAGGCATGGACTCCTCCTGCCCACTTATACCGCATGGAAAGGCTTGGAGCGAAGCAAACATGAAGATGCGGCCCGACTCAGCGACCGATGAGACGGATCCACATCTCCATCAAGTTGTTGATGACAGGCCCGGGCGGCGGCTCGACGGCGGTTGGTACGTCGACCTGGATGCCGTAGGCCTTGGCGGTGCGAAAGGGATTGTCAGGGTCCTGCCCGAGAATCGGGATCGAAGGGTCCGCAGGGCGAAACCCGTAGCGCAAGCGAGTCGATCCGCATCGGACTCTGCGCCAGGCTCGGGCAGCTCGTACACCTTGCGGATAAATTTCGGATTGAATAGATCCAGGCCGATGAGCGCACCGTAGGCCAGGACGCCAATACCGAGCACAGCGACCCCGACCAGTGGGTGTCCGGCCAGGACCAGGCCGAGTGTTGCCAGGGTGCTGGTACCCAGGACGCCGAGGTTGATCGGGCTGGCGGCCGATGCGACAGCCACTTTGCGTACGTCAGCGCGGGGACGCTCGATGAGAGGACCTGACGACATGGATCAGAAGAATGCGGCGAGGTCGCGGTAGATCTGGCGAATGTTGTCGGTATTGCCGGACTTAAAAGCTCCCCGGCCAGCTTCGGCAATGCTGTCGAGCAGCTTTTGGTCGGCCCGTTTGCCGTAGGCGATGGTGAACAGCTTGACCGCCACTGCCTGCTCGGCCGGGGGGCGGATCCGAGCGGTGAGCTGCTGATAGGACATAGCACTGTGCTCGTCGACTCCGTCGGTGAGCACAACCAGGGCAAAAATGCGCCTGGGATCGGTTTTGGCCTCTTTGTCCAGTTTTTTGTACGCCGCGGCGACCGCGTCGTACAGTGCCGTGCCCCCCTCGGCAAAGGTGTTCTGGATCTGTTTCTTGAGCGCCTTTCGATTCTTGCCGACCCCACTTGGCGTTGCAATCCGGTCGGGCACGCGGTGGTTGAACATCACGATCGAGACGCGATCGCGGTCGTCCAGATGGTCGAGAAAATCGCTGGCTCCCTGCTTGGCCTCGCGGAGCGGTTTTCCCTTCATCGATCCCGAGCGGTCGAAAACAAACATGATGTCCACGGTCTTCTTGCTCTTCTTCCACACCTCGAGAGCGGCGTCGATGACCGCGGGCTCGGGGACATCGAGCAGGGTCTTGGGCTGTTTGGGATCGACTCCATGGGCTCGGTCGATGGGCGCTTCGATGGAAATCGACGGGTCGCTCGGTCGAAAACCGTACTCGCTCATGGCTCGAGACTGGACCGGCTTGCTGAGCAAGTAGTCGCGAAAAATCCGGCCGGCCTGTTTTTGCCGGTCGGCAACCCAGGGGGCATCCAGAATGACCAGCGGGTTGTCGATCCAGAAGGTCCCCTCTTTGGGGTACACGGCGACCAGGTCCATCTCGCGGTCCCGGTACTGCGGACGCTTGTACGAATCGATGATCAGGTTTTCATAGACCACTGCCGCGGACAAATAGCTCGGCCCGCGGGTGAGCATTTTGTCGGCGAAAAACCCGGTCGACTTGCCGTAGTGAACGATCGAACTCTCGATCTCCTGCACGTACGCGTGGACCTTCTTGTCGCCGAGTTCGTCCCTGTCGAGGCCAGTGGTCTTGCCGGTCGCCGCATAGACCTCGGCCAGCACGGCGAGCAGACCCGAGTTGCTGAACTCGGGATGGGTGTGGCCCAACTTAAAAAGGCCCCAGTCGGGCTGACCGCGGCTGGCCCAGCCCTTCGAATCAGTCGCCAGGGCGAGAATGTCCGACCAGCCGATCGATTTGTCCGGCCAGCCCAGGACTTCGGCCATCGGTTTCCACATGGCAATGACGACCGGGCTGAGCACCAGCGGCTTGCTGTCGCCGGCGATCTCACGAGTTCCCCCTACTGTTCCTTCCCTGGTCGTCCAATCCCGGCTGAGCAGCCGGCGATAGACGTCCGAGGACGGGCTCCACAAATGCGGTTTGATGGCCTGCTCCGCGATGTCGGTGAGTGACGATCCACTGCCCATGGCCTGGCCCTTGATGCGGATCTGAAACGAATCGGTCCTGGCCTCGGGGCTCTTGTTGAACGCGGCAATGGCTTCCTTTAGCCAGGCCTTTTTCTCGCTGCCGTAGACGAAAAAAAGCTCGACGACATCGGGCGCACCGGTGGCGGCCGCAGCAGCCGGCCGGTTTTTGTCGCCGCTCGACGCAGCAGTGGGCACGTCTTCCTTGCACCCGGCCGCGAACAAAAGCGCTAACGCCACTGCCGATACAACTGGCGACGATCGCCCGATCCGGCCCGTCGCCGGCTGCGCTGGCAGTTTGACGATCGGGATGAGCCCTTGCAGCTTCATACGTGTCTCCGGTTCAACTCAGCCCCGCTGAGGATCCAGTCCGGCCATGATGGGTCCATGATGGGTCCGCCTTGCAGAGTTGAGCCAGAGTCCATCCGGCAATTCGAAGACGTCTCTATTTCCCGGTCCAATCACTGCGATACTGGCGGAACCTGGTTCGCGCGACAACGGGAGCGTACACATTCTGCGCTTAATGTCACCCCGCAACGGACAGCAAATCGCCCGGCCGATACTATCCAGAAACACGTTGATTGCGGATTGAACGAGGTGTTTGTGTTGCGAAGCCAGCGGCCGGGCCGGCCGGGGCCTTTGCCCAAAAACGATAGCCAGCGCGAAGCAGTCGGGCGGCGCACGATCGCGTTGGCTCCTTTCCAACGCGATCGTGTGGGGTTTGCGACTGCTTGCCGGCCCGGCCGATCGCGCCGGTATGCCCGCGTATGCAATCGCATGGAACTACTTACAATTCACGACGATTCAGGTCCCGCATGAGCCCCTGGATCTCACGCAGTACGCGGGACTCGTCGATTGTGCGCAGGATTTCCCGGTAATCGGCCACAGCGCTGGAAACTCCCTCGAGCAGCTGCTGAAAATCCCGGCCCTTGAAGAAATAGCCGTACGGGCGATATCGATTGATGATGTCGTACGGCTCCTTGAGGTCTTCGTAGGCCGAGTAGAAGATCATCGGCAAATAAGGGCGCCGGGCACGGATCGCCTCGTAGGTCCAGAAGCCGTCCTTGTCGCGCATCTTGACGTCGAGGACGACAACCCGGACCTCATCGGTAAGATGGCGCAAAGCCTCATCGGCCGATGCCGCCAAAATGAGATCGTAGTGGTCCTGGAACGCCAACTCAAGCGCTGTGCGCATGAACTCCTCGTCGTCCACGATCATGACCAGAGCGCGCTCGCTCTCGCCCTCCTCACGTTGCTGAAACGTGTCGAGTACGTCGCGAACCCGTGCGTAGAAACTGAGTTTCTGGCCCTTTGGCTGCACCGAACCGAGTATAGCACCCCGCGGCCCGACAGCGTCATCGAGTCGGTTCATCGTTTGATCTGTGGATTCCCTGAATGGGTCATCGAATCACCGGCCGCCCGGCCGCTCGGCATCCGATCTCGAGATCAAACGCATGGCGGCGCAAGTCGTCCAGACCACGCAAGTCGTCCAGACCACGGTCTATACCACGTTGTGGGTCCAGACTACGGTCCAGACCACGGTCTAGGTCCATTCCGGCGGCAAACGGAGCTCGACGCCACGCGTCGCGCCAGGGCCGATCGGCCAGCCCGGCGTCGCGCAGCCGGTGAATGAGCTTGAGGGTGCGAAATGCGTCGAACCAGCCGTGCAATCGCCGGGTCAAGGCGAGTCGACTGCGGGTCCGCCGGCTCGCCTCGCGCAGCGCCTCGAACGCCGCCAACCCCTCGAGCACAGCCGGCGCCAGATCCAACACCCGGTCCGCATGTGCCGCCGCCAACCTGCTGGCGACCAGCGACCGCGGATCGCTGTCAGGACACCGGGCAAATGCAGCCACGGCCTCGAGCCAGCACCTCAGCGCGACAAAGCTGTGGGGATGATAGAGATGGAAGCCGCTCCCGGCGGCGAGATCGCGCGCGATCCGCCGGGTGGCGGGTCCTGTGCCAAACGGCACGCGAGTCGAGTGACGGGCCCGGATCTGAATGGGCTCGACCCGGGGCCGGGAAATCGGTCCCAGCTTGGTAAGCTTGTTGATCAGGTAAAAGTCCTCGCCAGCCTGCCGCCTGGGCACTCCACGCACCGCTCCATAGGCCTGGCAATCGACCGCCAGGGTACTCCCGATCGTGTGCCGCGCATAGGGCGAGCCGGCCCAGGCCAGACCGAGCACGTAGTAGCGCAGCGATAGCTCGTAGAGGCCGAGTGCACGGCTGTCCCGCGCCTGATGCCAGAACGGGTAGGTGAGTGCCACACTGTCCGGCGGCACCTCGACGGCCGCGGGAAAATACCGCGCCGGCAGGATGACGTCGGCGTCGGTGGTGTGGATCCAGCGAGAGGTCACAACCCCGGCCCGATGCAGACAGAGAGCCACGTCGCAACCGATGCGCCGGGCCAGGCCGACTCCTTGCCCCGCAGGCAGACGCATCCCCGGTGTGGCGCGATCGATGAGCAAAACGTCGCCAACCAGGTCGCGACCGGCCCGGCCCGAATCCAAGACCACGCCGGAGAGCAGCGTGATGGCGGGCTCGTCCGCCACGCGCAACGCCGCCCTGGCCCGCTCGCCAAGCGCCCGAGCCAGCGCTGTATTGGCCCGGTGGGCAGCGTCTGCCGCGGCCTCGGTCGCATTGAGCACAACGATGAACAGAGCCGGCGCGCCGGCCATTGCCGCCTCAGCCAATCCACCGACAAAATGTGCCGATTCATTAAATACCGGGATCACGCACGAGTGGCCGTAGGCGCCGCAGTTGGCTGCGGCCCAGGGCCGGACCAGTTCGGCCTCCCGACACGCGTAGCGTTTGAGGTATTTGTCGACGACCGAGTTCACGTCAGCAAGCCGAATCAAGAGTCGCCCGACCGGTCAGTGCAGGGCAGCCCGAAGCGGCAAGTTGCGCACGATTTCGGCTTCGCGCTCGAGCAGCTGATCGGCCCGCGCCGCAACCTCGGCGTCACCGAAGTAAAAGCGGGCCAGGCGCAAAAACAAGCCGCGATGTCGCGCCTCCGATCGAGCGATATCGCGGTAGAACCACTGCAATTCGCGGTCGCCGACAGCATCGGCCACGAGGCCAAACCGCTCGCAGCCGCGCGCTTCGACAATGCCGGAAACCAGCAGGCGATCGAGCAGGCGGTGGTCGCGCCCGGTGCGCACCGAGGAGAGAAGCGCGCTGACATATGGGTCCTTGTCGTCGCCTGCCAGGGTCAAATCGCGCTCGGCACACAGGCGGTAGACCCGGTGGAAATGCTCCAATTCCTCGCGGGCAAACTCGATCAGTGGGTCGAGAAGCTCGCGGCGATCCGGGTACCGTACCACGAACGACATACCGGTAGCCGATGCTTTGCGCTCACACGCTGCGTGATCGATCAAAAATGTGTCGAAATCGGCGAGGACAGCGTCGATCCACCGGTCATCGGTTGGCGTTTTCAGATCGAACATCGGAGTCGTATCATACGTCTGGTCAGCAGTATTGTACGAACCTCGTCAGACCCAGGAGCCGGTTAGGACCCGGTTGGGTTGGTCGGGCCATTTTGCAATTCGAGTCATGGACCCACCATATGCGACCTGAACGGACGAAGTGTGGGATTTTTGCGACCGCAGCGCTTTTTCTGTGGGACAGCTGTGCGCGGATCAACCCGGGCCAAGAAAGAGCACATCCTACGTACCCGGCAAGGTCTCGCCGTGGGAATGCCTGCGACTCTATTCGGGGGAACGTGCATCTGGCACCATAAGTAGAGGCATATAGAGATCACGTTTCGCACCGGCAGCGACTCAAGCGCAATTCGTGATAGGAAGAAACAAAGGGGCTGACTACTGGGAGCACAACAGACATGCCTCAATCGTCCACACGAGACTCAATGAAACAACTCATCACATTGCGGCTCGGCGCAGCGGGGTTTGGTCAACACTGGAAGCATTGTGATCTGGTCGCCAATTACTTGGCAACTTTTACCAGTGAGCTACTTAACAAATCAGAATCTCAAGAAAATCTGGTCTCGACAGTATTGAATGAGCTGCTCGAGGTCGTCTTTCGACGCAATAGCGGGGCAGGTGAGATTGGAATCACCTTGAGCGGTGATAAAAAGCAGCTGGTGGTAGAGATTTTGGTCCCGGTTGGCGAAGCGGACCGCGAGTTCTATACCGAGATGGCGCAACTGGTTCGACGTCAAGACCGAGACGAGCTTCACACCCAGCAGCTGGCCGAGCCCCAGGCGGAAGAGCACAACCTTTCTTTGAGCTTGCTCCAACTTGCCACTGTCTACGAGGCAATTTTGGGCGTCATCGATGTTGGCGACGGCAACTCGGTACGGCTGGAGTTACCTTTCCCTGTCGAGCCGTGACCGTTTCTGTGTAGTTCTGGTATGATAAGCATAAGGTCCCGGAATATCTATGTCTGAGCACCGCATACGCGTTAGCCACCAGATGACGACAGAGAGCGGCGAATCGTTGGCAGAGCAGTCGTCCATGATGGTGACATTCCATCCCGACTCCTACCCGCTCCACTGGGAGTCTTGTGGCCAGCTGGCCGAGTTTATCAGCCACTACACTGGCCTCTTTTTCGATGGCCAGACTCGTCCTGCGAACGAAGCGGAAACTCTGCACCGCAGCGAAGTGGAGGATGCCATCAATTACATCCTCCTCGAGCTGATGCAGAATGCGCTCAAGTTCAACACCGCAGGCGACATCGAGGCCAAAATTGAAATTCACGAAGGCGAGTTGCGTTTCCATGTCGGTAACCAGATACGGCCCGAGGATGTCCCAGATGTGGAAGCGGTATTTCAGGAGCTATTGACAGAAGATCCCGGCGAACTGTTGATCCGCCGCATCGAGGAAAACGCCGCAGACCCCGATAGCTACCGCTCTGGCCTCGGTTTCTTGACCATCATGAACGACTACGGCGCCAGCCTGGCATGGAGCTTCGACGAAGACGCCCATCCCGATCATGTACGACTCACCATTATCACGTGCTTTCCCGTGCTCAGGAGCGGAACCTAATGGAGATCGCCGGAAACGAATACCGAGTGCACCGCGCACGGGATAGCGCGAAGGTGATCTTCGAGGGAACACTGCGATTGTCGGGTACCAAAGCATATAAGCCGATCGCTCAGCTTTTGCAGACAGTAGGTGAGGATGGCACCGACATCGTGACCCTGGATATGCGCAAGCTGCAGTTTTTGAACAGCGCTGGTATCAACATGCTCTACAAGTTTGCCCTCAACTTGTCGCGCAAAGGCGGCACCAAATTGGTCGTGTACGGCTCCGAATCTTTTCCATGGCAGAAGAAGGTTCTCGGCAACCTGAATCATTTTGTCAAAGATTTAGAGATCGATTTTAGTTAACGGCCTCCCAATCGCTTTGGCCTCGTGTACGATACGGGCAAACGGGAGGCTACATGTCCGACCAAAACGTCCCTACTCGTCAACAAGCGTCAGAGCAGGCCGGCCACAGGGGGACAGTACGGGCTGTGCGTATTGGCGCGTTCTCCTCTGATCCTGCGGCATGCGATGCATTCCACGGCATGGATCCAGAATGCGGAATCGTCTACGCGGCCATCAACGACTCTCTGGTGTACATCGATAGCGAAGGAGTCGTGCAGCCCGGGTTGGCCACTGCGTGGCGCCGTATCGATCCGCTTACCATGGAGTTCGACCTGCGAGAAGGTGTCTGTTTCCACAATGACGACCGGTTTACCGCAGCCGACGTCGTGGCCACGATTCGCGCCCAGCTCGACCCCAAAAACCGCGCTCCCAACGGACAGGGAATCCTGTCGGTTATCAGAGATTGTACTGCGATTAATGACTACAAGGTCCGTCTCACGACCCATGTACCCGACGGTATGTTGCTGTATCGACTACACATTGCCAGCGCGGTGTACCCAGAGTCGATCATCGAGAGCAAGGGAGTTCATTATTTCCACCAGCATCCCATCGGCACGGGTGGCTACGTTTTCGAGCGATGGACCCGTGGTCAGGAAATCGTGTTATCGCGCAATCCCGACCACTGGTCCGGGTTGATCGACATCGACGAGCTACGTTTTCCCATTATCGACCAGAAGGATTGGGTCGACGCCCTATTGAGCCGTCAACTCGATATTGCTCTGAACCTCGACCCTCATGACGCCGTGCGCATCATGGACAGCGAGTCGCTGGTCATGCGGCGTCGCGAGGCCGCTATCTCGCATTGGTTCGTGTTCAAACACGAGGGGCCGCTCGCCGATCGCCGGGTGCGGTTGGCGCTCAACTATGCGGTACACCGCCATCTTTTGTGCAATATCGCCAATCACGGCTGGGCGTCGCCGCAGACCTCGTTGCTCACACCGGGACAGGTCGGTTACGACAGGGAAATTCCGCCCTATCCCTACGACCCGGATTACGCGGTCCAACTTTTGGACGAGGCCGGCTATTCCGACGGTTTCACCCTGCGCGGACTGGTCAGCGAGTCGTCGTGTTCGGTGTACCAGCTGATCCGCGTGTTCCTCGAGCGCATCAATGTCCGCCTCGAAGCCGAGATCGTTCCGCGCCCGACCTGGCTACATCAGATTGTCACCATGCGCCTGATGGAGGGAAAACCGTTCGACGGCGATTTCGCCCTCACCAACGCCGACAATTTCACCCTGCACGGCCTGTTTCACCACTCGGCCTTTCTGTTCAGCAAAGGTATCTGTTCCCTGCTCGAATCTCCACAATACGACCAGCGTTTCATCGACGCGGCGACAAAAGTCGATACTCAGGACATGGAGGCAGCGGTCCGCGCTCTCGACCGCTATGCCCACGATGAAGCGCTGATGTTGTTCACCATCAGGCAGCAGGTCTACTGCTGCATGCGCAAGGGGTACGACATACCGATCAGCATCAGTGGCCACTTCAACTTCGACAATTTGTGGCGTATTCGAGTGGACGACTCGGAGAGCGAGGGAGAGGGCGAGCCGAACCAGACCAGGGTAGAGCCCGAGCAGCCAGAGCTCCAGCGTTTGCTCGACGCGACTACCTATCCGGGTATTCTGTACAATCCCGAGCCCAAACCGTACGAGGAGCCGGTTCTGGGCGCGCTGTGGCGCAATATCGAATTGCAGGAAATCCGCTGGAAAATCCAGGCCGACGAGATGCTCCGCACCCTGGTCGAACAGGTCACATCGGCGACCAACCTCGACAATGTGCTGCGCTCGACCCAACAGGTGGCGATTCTCGGCATCACCCACACCGGACGAGTTCTATTTGTGAACAGCGGGTACCGCAATGTGATGGGTCACGACAGCGACGTCCCGCTCGATCAAATTCTATTCGACGACGACAACCAACTGGCCTGGCAACGGGCAGCCAGGGCAACTGACGAACAGGGCATGTTTACCGGGGTATTCAACGTACCGGTATCGGGCGAGGCGGTCCGCCGGGTATTTCTCACCGCCACCCCGGCGATCAACGAAAACCGCAGCGTCGTCGGCTATGTCTGCATTTTCACCGACCACTCCAAGGAAGAGGAGCGCCTGCGTATCCGTCAGGAGATGGAGGTCGCGCAGCGCATCCAGGTCGCCATGCTGCCCGATATCGAGGCAGACCAGCACGAAACTCTGGCCGCCACCATGATCCCGGCCGAAGAAGTCGGCGGCGACTATTACGACGTCATCACCGACGACAACGGCTATGTATGGTACGCCATCGGCGACGTGTCGGGCCACGGTGTGACATCGGGCCTGGTCATGCTGATGACGCATTCGGTGGTCCGCACCCTCATACGGACCGATCCCGACGCATCAATGGACAGCATTCTGACCAGTTTGAATCGAGTGCTGTGCGAGGATATCGATCATCTCGGCGAGCATTACCACGTCACGTTTGCTGTGCTAAAAAGCCTTGGTAACGGTGATTATCTCGCTGCAGGTGCCCACGAAGACGCCGTTGTGTATCGCCAGGCAACCGGACAATGCGAACTCATCCCAATGCCTGGAGTATGGCTTGGCCTCATGCCCGACATCGCTGGCATGAGCGAAGAAACCCACTTTCACCTCGATCCGGGCGATACCCTGGTGCTTTACACCGACGGAGTGATCGAGGCGACTGCGGCCGATGGTTCGATGTGGGGCAGCGAAGCGCTGGTCGCCAGCATCCAGCGCCACGCCGATCTGTCGCCCAACGCCATGAAAGAAGCCATCTTGCAGGAAGTCAGGGCGTTCATGGACCAGCAGTTTGACGATATCACCATATTGATCATCCGCCGTCCCTCGGCCAATTGAATCGGGTCTAGCGGCGTTCGGGAAAATCCCGAACGCCGCTACCATTATTGGGCAAAGCCCTCCGGCGGACTGCCGCCGGGCGCCCCATGTGCCCAAAATCGCCTGATCGCTCTCGGCCGGGGCGCACGCAGATTCGGGAAAAACAATTTTTCCCGAATACCGCCAGCGGCATTGACCTCTGCGCCGAGGGCCGATGGCGTGGGCCAGCAGTCAAGCCGGCCCGGACCCAAAGCCGGCCGCGGGCCTGCCAGCCCCGCGCCATTTGCCACAAGTTATCCGTATATGCGCCGATAAAAGGTACAACTCGCCGCGGAGGCGTTCTTGTACGTGAATCTCAGAAATAGACAACGTTGTGGTAGTGGTTCGACAAACCGAGCCTCGGCGATCTCGGTCGCACCGAAATTACCCGCGCTAGACAGCGATAGAAAGGCCACTGCACATCATGACGACGACTGCCAGCCACGGGATGCGCAAGCATAGGCGTATTCTTCTCGTCGATGACAATCCCGATATACATCGCGACTTTATCAAAGTCCTGCGGCTGAATGAAGACGATGACGAGTTGAGTGCAGCTGCTGCCGATCTCTTCGATGACATTGACGGTGATGATGACGATAGCAACCCACCGGTCGCGCTCCCCGTCCATGAGATAGATTCGGCGTTTCAAGGCCAGGAAGCCCTTGCCCGGGTGGTCGCGGCGCGGGCGGAAGGGCGCCCCTACGCGGCTGCATTTGTCGATATGAGGATGCCTCCGGGCTGGTCCGGGTTGCGAACCATCAAGGAGATCTGGAGTGTGTCTCCCGACCTGCATATCGTCATCTGCACTGCGTATACCGATCACTCGTGGCAGGATATTCTCGACCAACTCGGCGCCACAAGCCGACTGCTCGTGGTCCAGAAGCCGTTCTCCAGCGTCGAGATTCAACAGGCGGCTCTCGCCCTCGGCGACAAGTACGACCTCGAGAAGTTGATCAACCCCGGCGATGACGGCACCGCTACAGACGCGGGTCCCGACCTGCCCGGTGCCGCCGACGTCATCATGAACCACGTCGCGGAGCTGCTCGACAACACCTCTGAGTTGCCGGCCAGAGCTGTCGAAGTGGCCAATTGCATCTACCGAAAAGCCTTTGCGTTGCGCGGGCAACTCGCCGCCCTAAAAACAGAAACTGGACTTTGAAGAGCTCTCGGGCCGCGCACCGTCATGTTGCATCCCCTGCAATGTGACCGTGTGTTGCACTCCCAGTGGTCGTCGCATCGGACAGCAACTCCGACAATTCGACCGCTACCATTGTGTTGTAGATTTAGACTGGTTTATACGAAGTATTAGTTTTTCCATATATTAATAATTATATTGTCATAAGCTAAATCTAACTTGTTTAACGGCGTGACACCGGGCCAGGATACGAGGATCGCAGCAAGCGCGATCCTCGTATCCCGTGTGCAGGTATCATCCGCCGGCCCATGCCCCCGCGAATTTCCCGCACTCAAAGGTCTCGGCTATCGGTCTCGGTCGATCGCCGAAGCGGATAGCCGGAGGACCGCAAGACGCGTCACGGCACGCCGAGATCGATTTCTTGTGGGGAGATGTTTAACTGCGGCGAGAACATGGCAGGGCCTTGGTCGGCTTCGCCGGGATCGGTGCCCCAGCACCACACCGTGTTGTCGGACCGGGTGGCGCAGGTCTGCGTACGCGCCGCATTCACGCTCATGACCCCGGTCAGGCCGGGCACTGGCTCTAACCTGGCCGAATCAGCGCCGCCGGTGTTGTAGCCGAGCTGGCCCCACTCATTGTCGCCCATGCACCAGACTCTCGAATCGGTCGCGACAAAGCACACCCAGTCGGTTCCACAGGCCAATCCGCCCGGGGCGGCCCTCACAGCGGGTTGACCGGGATCGTCGAGAACATACTGTCGCGGTTTTTTCGAGTGATAGGGGGCATTGCTTTCACCCCCCCAACACCACGCAGTGCCGTCGATTTTTCTGGCACAGGTCAGTGTTTTGGACGCGCATATATCGGTGACTCCGGCAAATGAGTTGCCCTCTTCGTCCACGTCCACGTGCTTGGGAGCGTATTTGTCCTTGGTCTTGCCATTGCCGAGCTGGCCGTATCGGTTATCGCCCCAACACCACACCGTGTCATCGGCTTTGATGGCACATACATGGCGTCCTGTAGTAGATCCGGCCGACAACCTTACCACTCCTTGACTCATCCCGCTCACTGTGTGGGGACTGGTCTCGCGCACGACACCCTTGTCGTCGATGCCGAGCTGACCGTTGCTGTTCTTGCCCCAGCATTTGGCCTTGCCGGAGGTTTTGAGTAGACAGCTGTGAAATTTACCGATGGTGACCTGCGCGACATTGCTCGATATTTTTTCGGGGGTTGGATGAGCATGCGGCGGGTCCTGGTCACGCGTGTCATTGCCGACCTGGCCCTGGTCATTGCGGCCCCAGCACCACAGCTGACCGTCTTTTTTGCGGGCACAGCCGTGATGGTGAATGATGAGTTCGGCGTTGTCGTTGGACAGAACACCGAGCACAGTCGGCTGCTCGAGGTAGGGCTGCTGAGCGGGATCCTCGACCACCTGGCCGTATTGGTTTTCGCCCCAGGCAATCGCATTGTAGTTGTTGTCGCGCCTGACCGCATTGGTATCCCCAAAGTGCAACCGATTGCTCAGATTGAGCCAGGTGTGTATTAAGTTGCTCTCACCGTCGCAACTGGTGTAGCTACCGGTCCCATAGTCGTATACACAAACATCGCCACAAACCCCCCTGAAATCGAATCCGCAGCCGTCGGATTCGGCGCAGACCCGACCCGAGATACCGCCTCCATCCACCATACAGGCCTTGATATAGGCAGTGTCATTGAAGAGGTTGCCCCAAAAGATACCCTCGTTGCTGGTAAAGAGATCTTCTTCCTGCGGGGTGGTGGCAATATTGCAGCCGCGCAGCGAGAGCAACACGGTCCGCCCCAGGCCGTTGGCCCGCCCGGCCAGACAGGCCGAAACACAGTGTTCGCCGACCTCGCTGAGCTCTCCGCTGCGCCATTCCGGCGCCACACCGAGTGAGCCGTAGTAGATGAGATCGGGCCCGCCATCCTGATGAAGAGTTGCCGATTGGCCGTCTTCAAGGGCGCATTCGACCAGGTATTGGTAGACCTCTTTGAAGTCCTCCCGCTGCTGGGAGTCGAGCGGAATTCCATTGAGATTGAGACCGTTGAGATTCAGGCCGTTGAGATTCAGGCCGTTGAGATTCAGGCCGTTTTGCTCAATGCCGTTAAGATTCAGGCCGTTGAGATTCAGGCCGTTGGGCCCGAGCCCGTTAAAGACCGTACCATTGTTTATTGTTTGAGCCACAGAGATGCGATCGTTCGGCACGTCACCTGATACATCGCTCGCCCCCCCTCCATCGAGAGGTTGCAAAAAGAGACACGAGGTCAAAACCAAGCTCAATACAAAAATGATAACAGGCCAAAGTACGATTTCCCAAATTCGATACATTGTAGACTCCAGGTGATAACGACCGCGACAAACGCAGGACGAGCTACTCGCGCGTCGAGCGCGGAGAAATCGCCGTCGAGTCGAAAAAACCACTCTTGAGATTCTATGTTTAAACAGGATGTAAAATTATCGAAACCAATAGTAAGAATCAATTAGAAACTTTTACAGCATGCAACTACGACTTGGAAGTCGTCATTGGAAATACGAAAAATTTCCGCCGCACCATAGCGACTGACCCCAATATCTCTCGCAAGTGATTGGTTTTTATTCCCGCATGATCTCGCCGCGCCGGGCGCCTCGACTGGTCCGGCTCTCACCCCAGGTGTCGTGGTGAGTAATTCAGGTCAGTGGGCCGGGAAGCCGGCAGCCGCCCACCGCTGGGCCAGGTGCATGGTGCGCGCGTGATCCGGAATGTTTTCGAGATAACTCTTCCGCCACTCGCCCTGGCTGATCCGGTCGGCACTGATGAGCAAGTATTCGCGCGCAGCCGCGATGGCCCTGTAGGCGTCTTTTTGCTTGCCCGCAGCGTGAAGCGCCTCGGCGTGCACCAGTCGGACCACCACATTACTGGCCTCGACCGATTCCAGAGTGTCGAGCAGCTCCATCGCCTCGGTCGCAGCGGCGAGCGCTTGCTCGGTGTTGCCAAGCCGCAGATAAACGCGGGCCAGAGAGACCAGAGCCCGGGGCCGCAGTGGGGCAGATGAGCCGAGAAGGGCCAACGCCGAGCGCGCTTCGCGCTCGGTATTGTGGAGGTCGCCGCCGAGCATCAGTATGTCGGCCAGGTCCAATCTGGCCAGGGCGTTTGCTCTTGTGTCCTGGCCAGTGAACCACTCGCGGGCCCGCCGTCCGATGTCCTGTGCTTCTCGGTTGGCTCCGCGGTGGGCAAGTACCAGGGCCAGTTGCCGCCGGACACCCTGCGCGGCGTTCTCTAGCTTCAGCTCGTCGGCGATCTGCGCGGCATACCGCAATTCAACCTCGGCCTGCTCGTAGAGCCCGAGTTCGGCCATGGCGTATCCGGCGTTGCCCCGGTGCAGACAGGCCTGCCGCGCATCGCCGATCGATTCATAACACGCCACGCATTTCTTGACCTCTTGTAGAACAGCGGCCGGATCGTTGATGATCGTATCCGCGCGTACCGCTCTTGCAAAGTGGACGGCGGCGGCAGCCCAGGGATCGGCGCCATCGAGATCTCCGATCTCTTCTTCAACTCGAATGAGCAGTGAATCAGCTGCATCGCTGTGTCCTGAGACGTAAAGCTGTTGAGCGAGGGTCGCCCCGGCGACACACCAGCCCAGACAGTCGCCTTGCTCTTCGACGCCGCGCAACAGATGGCGGGCCAGGGCCTTGATCTGGCTCACCTGGCCGAGCTTACCCAGGGCCATACCCACTTCACCGGCCAACTCGTACCAGATCCGGCTACCCCGGGGGACCAGGGCCATGGCCTGGTTGCCCAGCCGGACGATTTCGGTCAGGCTGCCCCGCCAGATTTGCTCGTGGACTTGAATGCGCAGGAGCCGCCCGAGATCGGTTCCCGCCGCGCCACACGCCACACCGCGACTGGCCACTGCGTGCGCCGCATCGAAATCACTGCGATTGAGCGCGTCCTCGGCAGCGCGAACGTAAAACGGCAGGGCCCGGTCGGGTGTTCCGCCGCGCTCAAAATGGTCGGCGATGACGCCGCCTTCGGTCTCACCGGCCTTGTCGAGCCAGGCCGCGGCCAGGCAATGGCCGAGCTGGCGCTCTTCGTCCGGGAGCATCTCGTAGACCGCTTCGCGAATCAGGGCGTGGCGGAAGGAATACTGCGGTTCGCCCGAAAAACGCGATGCCGAGGCACGGACGATGAATTCGCTGGCGACCAGGTTGTGCAGCCACTCCTCGACGTCGATGTCCTCGCCGACCAGATCGACGACGCCACTCAGCCAGAACACATCGCCGAATACGCTGGCTGCGCGCAGAATCTGCCGGGCCTGGGGATCGAGCTCGACCAGCCGGGACTGGGCCATGGCCACCACGGTCTCGGGCAGAGAAGACTCTCCCGCAGCTGCATTGCGCACCAGTTCTTCGAGGTAAAACGCGTTGCCATCGGCGTGCTCGACCAGCGCGACAACGCGCTCGGACGCGATATCCTGGCCCAAAACGGTACGGATCGCCTCTTCGGCAGCGCGCCGGGGCAGTCGGCCGAGGCGAAACTCGGTAACCCCATGCTCGCTCCACAGACCGGGAAAGCTGTCGCGAATTTCGGGTCGGCTCAGGGCTAGGATCATCAGGGGGCGCTCGGCCAGGTGGCGCAGAGCTCGGTCGAGAAGGCTCACTGTGGCACGGTCGGCCCACTGCAGGTCATCGATGACCAGGAGTAGCGGCCGGCGTCGGGTAGCAGCGCCGATCAGGTCGATAAACGCACGGCGTATCTGATCCCCCATGAGCTTGGGATCGCGGCGCGCAGCACTCAACTGCAGCGGTTCTTCGATGCGGGCCAGCGGCGGAGCCAGATTGATGAGCTCACCGAGAAACGCGGTAACCCGCTCGGCGCTCTCGGCACTGCTGGCGCGAATTGCTCGGTCGACGTCGAAGTACTGGTCGATCCGTTCGCGCAGCTCGTAGCGACAAACGGCGGGCGGTCGGCTTTCGTGGATTCCGGTGACATAGCGTACGGCGTCGGCAATGACGTGTAGCGGTGCGCGGGCCCGCAGTGGATCGGCCTGGGCCAGCCATATATCGACTTCGTGTTCGTCCTGTTCCAGCTGAGCCAAAAACTCGCGACACAGGCGAGACTTGCCGAATCCGGGCGGCCCGGTGACCAGAACGGTTTGAGCCACTTCGTCCTCGATACACTCATCGAGGACTCGGGCCAGTTTTCTGAGATCGCGGGCTCGGCCGATGAACGGTATCGCCACCGGTGAAACCGTTTCGCCGGACAGGCTGCGCTGCTCGCTGAGCAAGCAAAAGCCGCGCGTCGCATCGCCGTCGACGTAGAACCGCGGACCGAGCAGCGCGGCGGTCAGCTGGTCGATGCGAATGGTCCCGCCCTGGTGCGCGCTGGTCGTGTGGACCTGCTCGGCGGCTCGGAGGAGCTGGAACGCGCGGTCGATGACGTCGCCGATCAGTCGCCGCTTTTCGATGACCGCGCGGCCACCGGCGAGCGCCACGATGGCCCCGGGCACTTCCTCGCGCAGCACAAGAGCACAGCGAGCGGCGCTCGCCGCCTGATCGACTACCACGGCGCGCGCGACTGGACCACCGGTGTCCCGGCTGTCGAGTAGAGCGATCACAGAGCCATCGCCCATGACGTTGAACCTGGCCCCCAGAAGCGCCATCTTGATCGTAATGCGCTCGAGTTGCGTCGTGGTGACCAGGGGATCGCGGGTCTTGTTCTTGAACTGGCGCAGATGCTCGGGCAGCTCGCCGAATGCGGAATCGGCGAGCTTGGAAATCAGCTCGTCGGATTCTGCGGAATCGGTTGGCGGGCCCATGGTCTCGGTTTCGAACTGCTGTTGGTTGAGAACCTGGACGCCGCCCGATTCGAGCAAATTGGCACTGGCCGCTGCCACGACAACATGGACAACCCGTTGCTCGGACTGCGTGATAGCGGTGCGTCCGGGCTGAGCGAGCGGTTTGTGGTCGAGTTGTGGCGGCGGCAGGGACGCCGAGATGTCGCGGATCTCGCACACGACATCGCTGCTCCGGGGCCGCCCGGTGGGTCGCTTGGACAGCATGCGGCGAACCAGCGCGTCAATTGCCGCGGGAACCTGGGGGGCGAGTTCCCGGACTGCCGGGGGACGATCCATGAGGATCTTGCAGAATACCGCCATCATGTCGTGAGCTGCGAATGCCGGCTCACCGGTCAGGCATTCGAAAAGAACGCAGCCGAGCGAAAACACATCGGTACGGGGATTCAGATGCCGTCCCCCCCGCACCTGCTCGGGAGACATGTAGGCGGGAGTCCCAAAACGCGTGCCCGAACCGCTTCCCGATCGGGTCGCATGGGTGGATCGACCGGCAACTCCGAAGTCGAGCAATTTGGCCGTATCGACCTCTCCATTGGAGAGAAAGATATTACTCGGCTTGATGTCGCGGTGCACGATGTGGTGTTCGTGGGCAAATGCGAGCGCTGCGCCGATTCGGCCCATGACGGCGAGCGCCTCGGCGACGCTGAGCGGCTCGTTCTGCAGCCGCGCCGCCAGGTCGATGCCGTCCAGCCACTCCATGACCAGAAAGCGCTGGTGGGCCAGTGTCACACCGCTATCGTAATAGCGGACGATGGCTGGGTGACGCAGTTCGCGAAGCATCTTGCTCTCGCGGACAAAGCGCTGCTCCAGGTGGGCCACCTGGGGACGCAGCACTTTGAGGGCAACCCAGCGGCTCTCCTCCTCATCGCGCGCTTTGTACACAGAGGCCATGCCGCCAAAACCGGCGAGCCGATCGATGACATAACGTCCAGCGATGACCGTGCCAGGGTCCACGTCAGGTCACCTTACGGCATGGCTACGGTCTTGTCAGCTAATGCCACGAATTACTCCGGCGGTTTTGAACCCGATCGACCCGGTTGTGGCTTCACGACAGACTGGCCGGCGAGAGAGAAGAACACCCCACGCCGTCGACCAGGCGGCAGGCCGGGAGATGCCGCGAGCGGGTCTCCGAGAGCGATACTATCGCCGCGCAACCGCGCTCGGGTGGAGTATGCTGCCGCCCAGCCAAGGAGGCATCAATGGTCAAGATTCCGCGCATCTCTCTCACATTACTGCTCGCGTTCACCGGCGCGCTCGCCAGCCATTCTGCAGCGGCCGACCCGGTGTCAAGCGACTCGATCATTCCGTTTCCAGTCCACCAAAAGCGGCTGCCGAACGGCCTTCAAGTAGTGGTCGTGCCCATGCAGTCGAATGGCCTGGCCGCCCATTGGATCGTTGTTCGCACAGGCTCGCGCGACGAGTATGAGCCGGGTCGCACCGGATTTGCCCATTTTTTTGAACACATGATGTTCTACGGTACCAAAAAGTACCCGCGAAGCACCTACGAAGAGCTGGTCACCCGTATGGGGGCCGATTCCAATGCGTTCACCTCGAACGACATCACCGTCTATTTCCTGAATGTCGCTACAGAAGATCTCGATCAGGTCATGGCGATCGAGAGCGATCGATTCAAAAATCTGTCGTACTCCCAACAGGGATTTCAAACCGAAGCCGGGGCCGTGTATGGCGAGTACCGAAAGAGCCGTACCAGTCCGTTCTTCGCCCTGTACGAGGCCATGTCCACCACAGCATTCCAGCGCCACACCTACGGGCATACAGTCATCGGATTCGAGAAAGACATCAAGGCAATGCCTACGATGTTCGACTATTCACGCACATTCTTCGCCCGATACTATCGGCCCGACAATGCGATTCTGGTCGTTGCTGGTGACATCGCCGCAGATCGGGTGTTCGCCCAGGCCGAAAAACACTACGGGGACTGGAAGCCGGGCTATGTGCCGCCCAAGGTCGAGCCCGAGCCCGAACAGACCGCCGAGCGGCGCGTCGACGTCGCCTATCCGGGCCGTTCACTGCCGATGATCTGGGCCGGCTACAAGTGCGGCCGCTTCGATCCCGGTGACCGGATCTACGCCGCTTCGTTTGTCCTGGCCGAACTTGCGTTTGGCGAGACGAGCGATATCTATCGCCGCCTCGTACTCGAGGAGCAAGTCTTGCAGAGCATCGATGCCGATCCGGCCGATTCGCGCGATCCCGGTCTGTGGCTGGTAAGAGCCGTGGTCAAGGACTCGGCCAAGATCGACTCGGTCATGGCAGAGATCGATCGCACTGTGGTTCGCTACCGCGACATGCCGCCCGAGGCCGAACGAGTCGCCGCAGTCAAATCGCATATGCGCTATTCGTTTGTCATGCGACTGGACTCGCCGCCGCACGTGGCCGGTCGGATTGCCCGCCTGGTCGGAACCGCTGGCAGCGTCGAGGCGATCGAGCAGATGTATCGGACACTGGATGCGGTGACACCCGCCGATATTCAGGCCGCGGCAAAAAAATACCTGGTCGCCGAGCGCCGGACTGTGGCCATTCTCAGGGGCAAGGAGTAGAGCGATGAATCGTCTCAAAACTGGATGTAATACGAAATATGATGGGTGTATGAAAACCGCTGCTGTCACGTCGAGTGTGCTTTTCTCGCTGGTACTGATGTTTGCCACCGCGGGCGGGTGCGGCCAATCACCCAGTCCGGCCCCAGTGGCGCCGCCTCCGGCGGCGACCCAACCAGTGTCCAATCCGGTATACCTGCCGGTGTCCAGCGACCCCACGGTGAGCTATCGAGTCTGGTTTCAGGTCGGTTCGCAAGACGATCCGGCAGGCAAAGAGGGTTTGGCCTGGCTCACCGGACAACTTCTCGCCGAGGGAAGCACGACCGAGCATTCCTTCAGAGACATTATTGCCAAATTGTTCCCCATGGCGGCCTCGTATGACATTCGCGTCGATCGCGAAATGACCACGTTGAGGGGGCGGGCTCACCGCGACCATGGCGCGGCGTTTCACCGTCTATTTGCCGACGCCTATCTGAGGCCGGCCTTTGCCGCGGACGATCTCGAGCGCATTCGCAACCGCGGGCTCAGCTATCTGGAAAAGACGCTGCGCTACGCCTCGGACGAAGAACTGGGCAAGGCTGCGCTCTACGACTTCGTTTTTGCCGACACGCGCTACCGCCACCCGACAGCTGGCACGGTGGCGGGGCTCAAGGCGATCACCGTGGAGGACGTCAAGGCGTTCTACCACAGACATTACACCCGCGACCGGGTGGTTTTCGGGCTGGGCGGCGGCTACGGGCCCGATACGGCCGAGGCACTCAGTGCGACCCGTGGCGAGCTGCCGGCCGGAAGCGCGGCGCAGCAAACACCGGCACCAAAGCCGGCACCCTTTACCGGGCGCCACGTCATGCTCGTGGCCAAGGCCAATTCGGATGCCTCGATCTCGTTTGGCTTTCCCATCGATGTAAGGCGGGGGCAAAAGGATTTCTACGCCTTGTGGATCGCGACCTCATGGCTCGGCGAACACCGCAATTCATCGAGTCATCTGTACCAGATCATCCGCGCTGCGCGCGGCCTCAACTACGGGGATTACGCCTATATCGAGGCCTTCCCCGAGGGCGGTTTTCGGCAGATGCCGCCCACCAATGTGGCGCGACGGCAGCAGCTATTCGAGGTCTGGATCCGCACCCTGCCCAATGACAAGGCGGTATTTGCCCTGCGCGCAGCGCTTCGCGAGCTCCGTCTGCTGGTGGATAACGGCATGACCGAGCAGCAGTTCGAACTGACCCGGACGTTTCTGCGCAAATACATCCGCCATTTTGCCCCCACTACCCAGGCCCAACTCGGCTATGCCCTCGACGATCGCTTCTACGGCATCGAAGAAGGCCATTTCAGCCGGTTTCTCCGCATGATGGACGAGCTCACCCTGGCTGACGTCAACCGGGCGATCAAAACCCATTTGCAATACCGAGATTTAAAAATCGCCATGGTGACCGGCGAGGCCGAGTCGATCCGCAAGGCCCTGGTCAGCGGGGCGCCATCGCAGATCCAATACGACGTGCCCAAACCCGACCGTGTCCTTGCGCAAGACAAGACCATCGTGGTCGAGCCTCTCGACATAAGAGCCGAGAATGTCCGGGTGGTGCCGGTAGAAACCATGTTTCAACGCTGACGGCCCACGCAAAAAACAACCTCCCGTTTTGCACACCGATCCATCCCGCCTGGCTGTGTTGCTCATCGGCGCCTTAGAGCCGGTCCAAAAACCTCGGACCGAGCCAGAGCGACGAGGCGCGCCGCCAGTGGGTGGGCGAGGAGTGGACAATACTGGGTTGACCGACGAGCAAGCCCGCTGGCGGTGATGGATCGCCGCTCTGGCGACGCGGAGAGTTTTTGGACCGGCTCTTAGAGCCGGGCACCTCGACAGCCAATTCGGCCAGCCATTTCTGCGCTAAACCTGGGAATAACCGCCGTCGAACACCAGATCGGCGGCGGTCATGTACGTTGCCTCTGTGCACAGAAAGACGATGGCCCGGGCGACTTCTTCCGGCTGGCTGATCCGCATCAGGGGGGTCGTATCGTGGATGAACTGGTGGAACTGATCCATCTGCTCATCGGTCAGGCCGAGCTTTTGAAACATCGGGGTTTGAGTGGCCCCGGGGCTGAGGCAGTTCACCCGAATGCCGCGGGGCGCCAGTTCGCGGGCAAAACTGCGCGCCAGCGAGCGGATTGCGCTCTTGGTCGCGGCGTAGACCGAGAATCCGACTTGGCCCTTGTAGTGCATTGACGACGATACCAGCACGATGGCGCCGCCATCCCGGAGATGGCCGAGTGATTTTTGCACGGTGAAAAACACGCCGCGAAAATTCACTCCGGTCATGCCGTCGAAGTATTCCTCGTCGCACGCGATCAGCGGTCGAGGATCGGCCACAGCTGCGTTGGCAATGACATAGTCCACCTGTCCCCAGGTGTCGGCCACGGTGGCATAGAGCTGTTCGATATCGCGGGTCTTTGTGACATCGCCGACCACGCCAATAGCGTTTTCGCCGATTGACGCCACGGCGGTAGCGGCTTTCTCTCGACTTCGGGCCATGATCGCCACACGTGCTCCGAGTTCGTGAAAGCGCTGGGCCGTGGCGAGTCCGATTCCGCTATTGCCGCCCGTGATGACTGCAACATTATTTTCGAGATCCATGGTTCCTCCTGTGCGAGCGGGATAGCACTCGACAGGCGAAGATATCGCAGCCGAGTTGCGTGCACCGCAGGTTAGCACACAGTTGGGGCCAGCCCAGGGTCATTGACCACGACACCTGCTCGTTACCTCAGCCTGATTTTCGGCCCGTTGAGCGGGCTACACACGATCACGTTGGAAGGCTCCAACGTGATCGTGCGCGGCCCGACCGCTTCGTGGTCGGCCTATCATTTTTTGGGCAAAGCCCCCGGACGGCCGGACTCCCGGCCGTCTCGGCCGTTGGCCTCGCAACAGAAACACCTCGTTTGATCCACAATCAATGTGTTTCTGTTTACTACTCTACGCCTCGGCCACCACGCGATCGACCCTGTAGACATCTTTGATGCGGATGAGGGAGCGCATTACTGCTTTGAGCTGCTCGAGATCGCGTACGTTGGCGTGAAACGTGTTGATCGCCCGGCCGTCGTCGGTAGCTCGGCAGTGAGCCTGGGTGATATTTACCCCCGAATCGGAAAACGACTGCGATAGATTGGCCAGCAAACCGGGCTTGTTGGCACACAGCACCTTGATCGCTACCTGATGCTCGACATGCGCCTTGTCGCCCCATTCGACCTCGATTCGGCGCTCGGGGTCGAGGTCGAGCGACTTGGGGCAGCCGCGGCGATGCACGGTGACACCGCGTCCTCGGGTGATGAAACCGACGATCGGATCGCCGGGCAACGGACTGCAACAGCGGGCATGACGGACCAGGATGTCTTCCTGGCCCTGCACTTTGATGCCCGAGTTCGTCTTGCGCTGGGTCACCTTGCGCAAGATCTGCTTGATGGGGTTTTTGCCGTCTTCCTCGGCGCTCTCGGCGCCGTTTTTCTTGCGCTTGTTGTCCGGAACCACGAGTTCCACGACCTGAGCGGGCATGAGTCGGCCGTAGCCGATCTGCGCGGTCAACTCGTCTATACCATGGCACTTGAGCTCGGCAGCAGCCCGGCTCAGGGCACCGCTTTTGAGCGCCCGGGAATAGGACACCGAATGCTTGCGCAGCGCTTTCTCGATGAGGTCCTTGCCCAGCGCCAGGGCTCGCTCGCGCTCCTCGCGGCGCAGCCAGTAGCGTATCTTGGTGCGAGCCCGACTGGTCCTGATCAGCTTGAGCCAGTCCTTGTTGGGCTTCTGATGGGGCGAGGTGATGATCTCGATGGTATCGCCGTTGCGCAGCTGATAACGCAGCGGCACGATCATCCCGTTGACCCGGGCACCCGAGCAGTGGTCGCCGACCTTGCTGTGAATGGTGTAGGCAAAATCGATCGGGCAGGCCCCTTTGGGCAGAGCTTTGACCTCGCCGCGCGGAGTGAATACATACACCTCGTCGCCATCGAACAGATCGATCTTGACCGACTCGATAAATTCGGTCGGATCCTTGAGATCGTTTTGTGCCTCCATGAGCTGGCGCAGCCAGGCGAATTTCTCATCATCGCTGTCGGCGACCCCGGGCTTGCCCTCCTTGTACTTCCAATGCGCTGCGATGCCCTGCTCGGCAATCAGGTGCATCTCTTCAGTCCGGATCTGAATCTCGATGCGCTGTCCCCTCGGCCCGATCACCGCGGAGTGCAGTGACCGGTACATGTTGGGCTTGGGCAGTGCAATGTAGTCCTTGAACCGGCCGGGAATCGGCTTCCACGCCGAATGAGCCACACCCAGCGCCTCGTAACAGGCTTTCTTGCTGCCCGTGACAATGCGAAATCCAATCGCGTCGTGGATCTCGGAAAACGGCCGCTCGGTCCGCTTCATCTTTTGCCGAATCGACCACAAGTGCTTGGCCCGGCCAGTCACCCGGCACCGAATGCTGGCCCGGTTCATCTCCTTGAGAATCAGCCTTTCAACGTCGTGGATGTACCGCATCCGCTCCTTGCGCGTCTTGGCTACCTCGCGTTTGAGCGCGTCGTATTCCTCTCGATAGAGATACTTAAACGACAGGTCTTCGAGCTCGGTTTTGATCCACTGAATGCCCAGACGATGGGCCAGCGGAGCGTAGATCTGCAGGGTCTCGGTAGCGATGCGCTCCTGCTTCTCGTCGGGCAGATGGGCCAGGGTGCGCATGTTGTCCAGCCGATCACAGAGCTTGAGCAACACGACCCGGATATCCCGGGCCATGGCCAGGAGCATTTTGCGAAAATTCTCGGCCTGGCGGTCCTCGCGGCTGGCATAGGGCAACTTGCCCAGCTTGGTAACCCCATCGACCAAGAAGGCGACTTCGTTGCCGAATTGATCGGTCAGCTCTTCGACCGTGGCACTGGTGTCCTCGACCGCGTCGTGGAGAAGGCCGGCGCACACGCTGGGTACGTCGAGTTTCAGCTCGGTGATGATCCCGGCCACAGACAGGGGATGAGTCACATAGGGGTCGCCTGAACGGCGGGTCTGGCCCGCATGAGCTTCGGCGGCAAATTCGTACGCACGCCGAACCGTGTCGAGATCGGCGCTCGGATGGTACGTTCGGATGTTGTCGAGAACCTGGTTGAGCCGAATCATACGCCGGGTCGGCCTTCGAGTACTATCGTACTGGAAGTCTACCACCATTCCCCGGCGGCGTGCCAGAATGCCCTGGCCAGCTGGCCCGACTGGCCGCGCTTCAGAGCTGGCGACTGGCTGCTGGGACCGAGGCCAGGTCGATGCGGCGAATTGTCGGGACAACCCGATCGCCGCTGGATTCGTCGGCAAAGCTCCAGGTAAATGCAAACGCCGTGGTGGGCCGCTCAAGGATCAGGGTAAGGCGCTTGATGCGCGGGGTGAAAATGTCGCGAGAATAGAATACGAAGTCGCCCTTGCCCCGAAACACCGACAGACTGCCCAGTGGGGCGCGCCGCCGGTGGCCGTCCCTGACCACGTAGACAATGTCACCAAAGCGGTCGCGTATCGCGGTGCGCGTCTCGTAGTCCCACATTTGCACCACGTGCCTGGGCTGGACGCGCTCGAGCGCTTCGGGTTGGTAGCGCCGACCGGTATCGTCGACCAGGTGCGCTTCCCAGGTGGACAGGTCGGCCCATTCGAGCCATTTGTGCTCGATCTGGACGTGAAAACGCAACCGATCGCGCGATACTACGGTGAAACTGGCCGCATTGTGCAGGGGATACCGCTTGCTCTGATGAATCTCGCCACCATCCCAGCTGCGCGTGATCGTAGGCAGGTTGAGCTCCATGTCCCCGGTGACGATGAGAATCTCCTCGGAGTCGCGCAGAGTATCATTGGGCGCTACGAGCGGATTGGGTTGCACTACATTGCCGCGAAACGTCCTACTGCATCCCATCGTCCAGAGCGGGATGAGCATAACCAGAAACAACCCGATCGAACGATAGGACCTATCCATGCTCATATGATGAGGTAGTCCTCAAAGGGTGTCAACGCCGGCGCTGAAACCGGCCATTCACCTTGTCTCACCGCGACCGAGCCGCGCCGGCGATCAGGGACTCTGCGTACTCGGCGGGACCACGCTCTTTGTGCTGGCGCACGATTTCGGCCAGCCGGGCCAGCGGATAGACGACGTCGTCGCGCGGCGAGGAGCCGTAACGCCGGATCAGGTAGACCGCGCGAAGTGCGCTATACGCTTCCTCGAGGTCGTCGTTGACAATGACGTGCTGGTACTCGCGGTAATGCCGAATCTCCGCGATGGCCTTGTCGAGACGCTTTCTGATCACCGCGTCACTGTCGGTTCCGCGGCCGCGAAGCCTGGCTTCGAGCGTCGCCAGATCGGGCGGCAAGACAAAGATCTTGAGCGCGTCGTCGAACCATCTTTGAGCCAGTGCCTTGCCGCCCTGCCAATCGATGTCGAACAACACGTCGCGACCCCCGGACAGGGCACGCTCGACAGTCTGGCGCAGAGTGCCATAGCGATTGCCGTGTACCTGGGCCCATTCGGCAAACTCGCCGGCAGCGATCATGCGGTCGAATTCCCCGGCCGACACAAATCGGTAATCGACACCGTCGCGCTCGCTTTTGCGCGGCGCGCGCGTGGTGACCGAGATCGAGAACTCGAGGTCGTCGAACTCGGCCAGAAGACGCCGGGCCAGGGTGGTTTTGCCGGCCCCGGATGGCGACGAAATGATGACCAGGATGCCTCGCCGCGCGGCTGCGGCCCGGGGCGATGAGTGGGTGATGTCAGACATGATTGAAACCAAACGGTCGCTTTGACACCGGCTCCTGGGCGAGAAACCTCACTCGATGTTCTGAACCTGTTCGCGGATTTTCTCCAGCTCGGCCTTGGCCTCGACCACCGCCCGCGCGATGTCGCCGGATTGCGATTTGGCTGCCACCGTGTTGAACTCGCGGCCGATTTCCTGGACCAGAAATTCGAGCTGGCGGCCGATGGGGGCGGTGGCGTCGGCCATGATACGGCCCAGCTGCTCGAGGTGGCTGCGCAGCCGGACGATCTCCTCGGTCACATCCACACGATCGGCCAGAAGGGCGATTTCCTGGACCCGGCGGCTGTCGTCGAGGTCGACCGAGCTGTTTTCGAGCAGCCGGGCGAGGCGCTCGTCGAGACGCTTCATGGCCTGCTCAGGTGCGGCTTCGGCCTCGCTTGCGATGCGCTGGATCAACCCGTCGAGCCGGGTTGCGCGGCGGTCGAGATCCCGGGCCAGAGTCGCGCCTTCTGCCTCGCGCATGGCGACGAGCTGCGCCACAGCCGGCTCGAGCGCTGCCTCGACAGATTGCCAGATGGCCGCGACATCGGGCTCGTCCTGCACTGGCACAAGGACTCCGGGTTGGGCACAGATCAGCGCCAGACCGACTGGCTCGTCGATACCGAGCGCATTGGCCAGCTCCGAGAGCTCGGCGTGAACACGTCGAGCGGCGTCGACATCGACTTTTGCGCCGGCCACAGCGCCCCGCTCGGCGAGCCGAACATTCACGGTGAGCATGCCGCGTGAGCACACCCGGCGCAGCCGGCTGGTCACTCTGTCCTCGACCGAGGGCTCGAGCGGGCTGCCGCGCAGCTTGATGTCGATAAAACGGTGGTTGACCGCGCGGATCTCGACCACCACGCGCCGTCCCACGGTCTCGGCCGCACCTCGCCCATAACCGGTCATACTCCTCACCCGGCGGTCATACCACGCTGCCCGGGTCAGTCGCCAGGCTCCCGTGTGCAACGCTTCTGCCCCGGCCAGACGTGTCGGCAGGGAACGCCGACCAGTCAACACCGAGCGGAGCGGCCAGTCCCGGCGGTGCGAGCGGCTGGCTATTCGATAGCCGCATCGAGATCGTCCGGCCAACTACACACGATCACGCTGGAAAGGAGGCAACCTACTGCGCCTGGCCCGACCGCTTTGCGCTCGCGCGACCACTGGTCGGGCAAAGCCCCGGACGGCCGGACTACCGGCCGGCTCTGCTGTTGACCTCGCCTGTGGCGGGGATTCTTCGACCGACCCAACACAACCCTTGCGCGACCTTGTCAATAGAGCAGAATGAATAGGGAAACCTGCAAGGAGAGATGATGTTCCATACCCGGCCCGGCCTTCCCGACTCGTCTGCGCGCACCCAGGTGGCTGCGCTCTCGATGGCAGGACTTGCCATCGCCTACTCGTTACTCAGTGTCTTCTACTTCTACGAGGACTTTTTTAAATACCTGGGGGGTAATTCGCTGATGACGACCGAGCGCACCGGCTGGCACGTGCTCGTCGATGCGTGGGCTGCGGACGGCTATTACCACTACTTGTGGACGATTCTATCGCCCTGGCGCATCGTGGGAGCTGCGCTGGCAGTGGCCCTTCTCGGCGTATCGGCGGTGTCTCTGTGGCACAGCCGGCCCCGGGCCCGAACTCTCTCGCTGATCACCCTGTGGGGCGTCCTGTTCCCGCAGGTGTTGTGGTACACCGAGTTTCTGGTCGATTGGCACCAGGGACAGGGGCTGGCCGAAGCGGTGATGCTGGCGTTCGCCGTATGCGCCCTGCCCACCTGGCTGCTCGCCCGGCCCGGCCGGCCGCTGGCCGACTGGAACTGCGCCCATCCGAGCCGGCTACTCGGCTTTGCCATCGTTTGCGGTTGGATCGGCTTTGCTGCCACTGAATTCATGGACCACTCCTACCAGCTGGAAAGCTGGACTGCGTATATCGGTGCACTCGCCGCGGTGGTGCTGGCTGCGCTGGCAACTCGAGGCATCTACGGATTGCGCTCGTGGGGTCTACTGTGCGGAATCGGCTCGGCAGTTGCCCTTGCCGTCATCCCTCTCTCGGTGTCGTGGACATCGTATGTGCCCTCGGGAGGCTACATTGATGGCTTTCAATCCGCCACCACCGCAACCGATGTCCACATCGCGCTGTCCATGCTGATCCCGGCGACCGTGCTGTGGATCCTGTCCGCGCCGTTCATGCACGCCTTTTGTCGCAAACTGCGCACCACTCGCTGATAACCTCATCCCGGTGCAGGGGCGCTGGAGGTGGCGCTGTCGCACGGCCATGGCCAGCGGGAGGCGCCGTCCACCGACGCCATCTACCGACTCCATTCATCCATGGGCCCGGTGTCCAGGCCTCGTCATGGGCGTCCATGGCGCCCATGAGCAGGCGCAGCGCGAGACGCGCCTTTTACAGACGGTCGAACCAGCGCGTCCAGTCTTCATTGGTCGGCTCGCGCGACGGCCGGGCAAAGTAGTAGCCCTGGCCGTAATGCGCCCCTGTGGCCAGGACAGCGCGCAGTTCGCTGGCGGTCTCGATTCCCTCGGCCACGACCTTGGCGCCCTGAACTCGACACAGCGCAACGATCGACTTGACCAGTTCGAACAACCTGCTGCCCGTAGTGAGACCGGCGACCAGCTCGCGATCCAATTTGACCACCTCGGGTTCGAGATCGGCGATGTATTTCAGGTTGGAATACCCCGCTCCCAGATCATCGACCGCAATCTTGATTCCTTTACCCCGTATCTCTTTGAGCACCGAGTGACAAAAACGATAATGCGATAAAGGCACTGATTCAGTGATCTCGAGAAAAATTCCTTTATCGTGTTGCGATAGAGGATCGTCGGGCCGAACCAACCAGCCCTCGTCGAATTCGTCGGGATGAATATTCAAAAAGAGCGGGTAGTCCGGACACCCATCGACCGACAGGCGACGCAACTCTCGGCCCAATTCGCCCAGTACAGAGTGTTCCTTGGCCGCTTTCAGCAAATGCAACGGATTCCGATAATCGGTGCTGCCACTGCGAGCCAACGACTCGTACCCGAATGTGGTTCGCTCGGCGAGGTCGATAAGGGGTTGAAACGCGACATAGACCAGGCCCGCTTCCATGAGCTCCGACACCGATCGCATGGCTAACAATTCTAACCCATTCTATACAATAAACGAGAAAGCTCTTTTCGTTGGGTGGTTTTTCACCCATCTATCTGATGCCCAAACTAACTATTAGACTCGATAATAGACAATTACTGTCCCAACCGGGGATACCAGCTCATATCGATGCGACTCTACATCGGGCCGGGTATGCGACGGCGATCACGGCGCGATCGTGCGCAAGCTGTCCACGGCGTGGACCGGAGCGTTGTCCCCGGCCATCAAGTGTTTGATGGCTCGGAGCACCAGACGGTGGTTTTGCAGCTTGCTCTGGCCCATAAACACCGACGAGCGCACCACAATGCTGAAATGACCACCGCTGCCCTGAACCTCGACGTCGGCATCTGCTATGGCGTCTTTGATGGCCTTCTCGATCGCCTGATTGATCGAACCCTGAAACGTGGTGAGATGGATCGACATCGGCCGTTTATACCGCAGCAGATGGTGTGGTGAATAATCCGGGCCAGCAGCGTGTGGGAAACTCAACAGAAACCCCTCGGTCGTGGTTCAAACGAGGGGTTTTCCCGCCAGTGGCGCGACCCGACCGAGAGCCGGACCTTGCCGAACGCTGCTAGAATCGCCCCGCATGGCGATCCTGCAAACAGTCGGTCTGGGCAAGGATTACGGCGATGTGGTCGCTGTCGAGGCGCTCGATCTCACCGTCGAGGCAGGCCAGCTAACGGCCCTGCTCGGCCCCAATGGCGCGGGGAAAACCACCGCAATTTCAATGATATGCGGGATCGTTCCGGCAACACGAGGCAACGTCTGTGTGGCCGGCCACGACATCGCGACCGAGCCGTTTGCAGCCCGGCGAGCGCTCGGCCTGGTGCCCCAGGATCTGGCCCTCTACGACGAACTCACCGCACGGCAAAACCTCACCTTCTTCGGCCGTCTCTACGGCCTGTCGGGTACCCTGGCCAGGCAGCGCATCGCCTGGGCGCTCGAAGTCGCCGGCTTGACCGGCCGGGCGGATAGCGCGGTCAGCCGGTTTTCCGGCGGCATGAAACGGCGACTCAACCTGGTCGCCGCACTGCTCCACAAACCCCGACTTCTGATCCTAGACGAACCCACTGTGGGGGTCGACCCGCAGAGCAGGAATCACATTTTCGAGACCATTCGGGCCCTCAATCGCGACCACGGTATGACGGTGATCTACACCAGCCACTACATGGAAGAAGTGCAGTCGCTGTGCGACCGTGTGGCCATCATGGACCACGGTCGCATCGTCGCGCTCGATTCAGTCGATCACCTGATCGCAACCCATGCCGCGCCCATGGTTGAAATCGGGTTCGAAGGCGACGCGAATACTGTCGAGCAAGCCCTCGCTGCAGTCGGCATCGCCGGCCCGGGCGTGACCGTCGCCGACGGCACAGCGCAATTTCCCCACGGCCACCGCCTGGGCGCTGCATTCTCGGCCCTTGAGCGCGAGGGCACCCGTCTGCGCTCGGTACACACCCAGGCGGCCGATCTTGAATCGGTATTCCTCGCCCTGACCGGACACCGCTTGCGGGACGACTGACCATGCTAGGCGCTGCCATCATCAAAGACACCCAGCTTCTCCTCCGCGACCGTGCCCGGCTGGCCACCCTGTTTCTCTTGCCGGTCATCTTCGTCGCGGTTTTCGGCTCTATCTTCACCAGCAGAGGCGAGGAGATGCGGCAGCTGCCGGTCTACCACGAGCCAGGCGACCGGCGCGCAGCTGCGCTGGTCGCCGCGCTCGAAGCATCCGGGGCATTTCACACCACCCGGTACGAGCGCGCCGAAAAAGTGCGCCAGCTGGTCGCCGAGGGAGACGTTCTGGCCGGCCTCATCATCCCGCCCGAGTTCGATCCCCGGGCTGGAAAACCGGCCGAACTGGCCATTGACGAAGGAGCCCCGATGCAGGTCCGCGGCCCAGTCGAGGGCGCGATCTCCGGCGTTCTGACCGCGGCCTATGTCGCCGGCCCGCGCGCCGAAGAGTTCTCCGTGTTGGACCCGCGCACGCCGCCCGGCCTGGACAGGCCGCTGGCTGGAGCTGGTGGCTTTCAACACGCCGTGCCGGGCAACGCCATGCTCTTTGGCTTTTTTCTCGCCCTCACCGTGGCGCTCTCGTTCGGCGAAGAACGCACATCGGGTACCTGGCGCCGTCTGCTCGCCGCTCCGGTATCGCGGCCAGTCGTGCTCCTGGCCAAACTGGTTCCCTGGGCGCTGGTCGGGCTGGTCCAGATGGCCTTTTTGTTTGGCACCGGCGCCCTGGCCTTTGGCATGCAAGTCGCGGGCAGCGTGGCCAGTCTGTGCGCGTTGACCGCCGCTGTGGTGGTCTGCGCCACCGCGCTAGGCCTGTTTATTGCCTCGATGGGCGGCAGCGAAAAGCAAGTCGGCGCAGTGGGCTCGATCTGCCTGCTTGTCATGGCAGCTGTGGGCGGCGCCATGATACCGCGCCAGCTCATGCCCGAGACCATGCAGACAATCAGTCTGGCCACACCACACGCCTGGGCCCTGGAAGGATACTTCGATCTGCTCAATCGCCCGGGAACTACCCTGGCCCAGGTCGCCGGCTCGATCGCAGCACTATCGGGCTTTGCCGTCGTCTTTGCCACAGTCGGCGCCTGGCGCTTTCGGTTCGACCGCTGAGCTCTCTCCCCGTCAGCATGCCCCCTGCTCCGCTCGATTCTCACTTCCTTCGCATGATTCTCCCGAACCCTGAGCTCGGAGAATGAACCGGTTCTCTCGGCGTTGAATTCATTGGGCCAGAATTTTGACTCCAACCCTGAACATCGCTCTTTGCTGTCCGAACGCAAAGACATGTCCGAGACCGCTCCGGCATGCCCAACGTCGATGACCGATTCCTCGATCGAGATGATTGTCCCAATGTGGACAAAACTGTCTGGCTGATCTTCTCGATTGCTGCACGATCGCAATGAACGTCCAGATTGAGACGGTTTGCCCTGGCATCGCGGTGCCTCTAACAGTACTGTGTCATGGGACCGGAACTCAGGCCGCACAAAAAGTCAGATCAAATCGATCGGTTACGCGATTTCCTTTTCAAGGGCTTGGCTAGTGCGATCAGCGGTGATCCTCTACAGCCCATGGAAGAATTCGTTCTCGATACGGAAGGGCAGGCTCGGCTGGTGCACTACTTCGATCGGATCGGGGTGGCCC